>JBDSSD010000056.1:0-48281 GCA_039928945.1 Opitutus sp.
GTAGGCGTCTTCGGTTTCGATACATGGGGCCGATTGGGTGTCCGTGAGGCGGGAACGGAAGGAGTGTTCGTGGGAACTCCCGTCGCAGGCCGGCGCGTGGGGGTAAACAGTTTCCGGGATTCGTTCGAGGCTTTGGCCGCGCGCGGGATCGCGGCGCGTGATACACGGATGCGATTATCAGGTGAACGGACGGCGCGCCCCTCGGAGAGCAGTAGGCGCAGCTCGTGGGCCAGCGAGGCGCGGCGCTTTTTGTTTAAGCCAAGTTGGCGGAGAAGTTCAGATTCGTTGGCAGGCGAATAGTTGGGCTCGCGCAGGACAGCGAGCAGGCGTTCGCGAAGAGTCATAGTTGGATCCGAGCTGCGGCGCGCAGGCCGTGCTTTGAGATTGGACTGACGAAAGGGCGCAGCATAGTTTTGGGCGATGAAAATCGTCCATGTCTCCAGTGAATTGTTCCCTTACGTGAAAACGGGAGGACTGGCGGACGCGGTGGCTTCGCTCGCGGGCATGCTGGCGGACACAGGGCACGAGGTCTCGGTGTTTCTGCCGGGCTATCGCGCGGCGCTGGATCATCCCGATGCGGCCGGTGCGCAGCGAAAATTCCGGCTTAAGATCGAGATGGGAAATCAGTTTCTCTCCGGCGACGTGCGTGTTTTTTCTCCACGCAAAAATCTGCAGGTGCATCTGATCTGTCGCGAGGAGTTCTTCGATCGCCGCGGGCCGTATGGAAATGGTGAGCGCGATTACGAGGACAACGCCGATCGTTTTATCTTCTTCTGCAAAGGCGTCGTGGAGACGCTGCGCCTCGGGGATGTTCAAGCCGATGTGGTGCATTCCCATGACTGGCAGGGCGCGCTGCTGCCCTTGCTCATCCGTGAAGCGGAGCGGCGGCAAGGCGTCACGCTCGCGGTGAAAACCATCTTCACGATTCACAACATCGCTTTCCAAGGCGTGTTCCCGCGCGGCACGTTTGCGCGGACGAATCTGCCCGACGAGCTCAATAGCATGGATGGCCTGGAGTACTACGAGCAGATCAGTTTCATGAAGGGAGGCATTCTGTTCGCGGATCGGGTCACGACCGTCAGCCCGCGCTACGCCCAGGAAATCCAAACCCCGGAGTTCGGCTGTGGGCTCGATGGAGTGGTGCAGACGCGATCCGAGGACATCGTTGGTCTGCTCAACGGCGTGGATACAGCGGTGTGGAATCCTGGTACCGATAAGCTACTGCCCGCGCACTATTCGGCCCGGGATCTGCGCGGCAAGCAGCAGTGTCGCGAGGAACTCCTGAAGGCATGTAAACTCGACCCGAAATTTTCCGGGCCCGTCTTTGGCATGATTTGCCGACTCACGGAACAGAAGGGCGTCGACCTTCTGCTCGCGAATCAGGATTTCTTCTTAACGGAGGAATGTCGCTTGATCGTCCTCGGTTCCGGCGAGCGTCGTTATGAAGACGCGTTACGCGCCTTGGTCTCGCGGGCGCCGTCAAAAATCGTTCTCGTCGCAAAGCTCGATGAAGCCATGAGCCACTTGATCGAAGCGGGCAGCGACTTCTTCGTGATGCCGTCGCTATTTGAGCCCTGCGGCTTGAACCAGATGTACTCACAAATTTACGGCACCGTTCCGATAGTCAGTCGCGTCGGTGGGCTGGCGGATACGGTGATCGACGTCGATGAGCGGCCGGACCGTGGGACGGGGCTGATGGCCGACCCGACGGCTCCTTCGTTGCGGGATGCGTTGGTGCGTTCGCTTGCGCTTTACGCTGAACGGCCGCGGTACCTTGCGGTGCAGCAGCGCGCGATGGCCCGCGAGTTCAGTTGGAAAGTGGCCGCCGCAGGCTACGAGACGCTCTATCAGGAATCCCTTTAGTTTTTTGCGTCCGCCGGCGGGTGTCGCGACGAATCAACGCCGCGAGGCGTTGCAATCCGGATGGCAGCGTTGCGCATCATGAGTGCTCTTAGTCCCACACTTCTCTGGTTTCGACAGGACCTGCGCTTGCAGGACAACCTCGCCTTGCAGGCGGCGCTGGAGCGCGGCGCTCCGATCGTGCCGGTGTACATTCTGGATGATGAAGGCGAGGGGCGCTGGCCCATGGGAGCGGCGTCACGCTGGTGGCTGCACCATTCGTTGGCCGCACTTGATCAGGCGCTGCGCGCGCGGGGATCACGGCTGATCCTTGCACGTGGTCGATCTCAGTCCGTTTTGCAGGAACTCGCCACCAGCGTGGACGCCAGCGCGATCTACTGGAATCGCCGTTATGAGCCGGCGGCGGTCGCGCGCGACGCAGAGATCAAGCGCGCCTTCACGGCAGCCGGCATCGAAGCGAAGAGCTTCAATTCCGCGCTGCTGCACGAGCCGCACACCATCGCCAACAAAGAGGGTCGCCCGTTCAAAGTCTTCACCCCTTACTGGCGGCATTGTCTCACGTTGCCGGTGACGCCGCCGGTCAAGATAACGACCAAAGAAATCGCGTCGCCGCGAAAATGGCCACGCGCCGTTGAACTCGCCGCGCTCGAGCTGCTGCCGCGGATCGCTTGGGATGCCGGGCTTGCGGCGACTTGGGAACCGGGAGAAGCCGGCGCGACGAAGCGTCTGGCGGAATTGGCCGGGACATTGGACGACTACAACGAAACGCGAAATTTGCCGGATCGCGAAGGCACGTCCCGACTCTCACCGTACCTGCACTTCGGTGAAATCTCGCCGCGCCAGATTTGGGCTGCCGTCAAAGCGCGGTCGAAATCCTCGGGCGTCTTCCCATCGAGCAATGGAGCGCGCGTGTTCCTCAGCGAGGTGGGGTGGAGGGAGTTTGCTTATCATCTGCTCTTTCACTTTCCGACTGCACCCGAGCAACCGCTGCGCGAGGAGTTCTCGCGCTTCCCTTGGGCCGATGATCCGCAGGGGCTCAAGTTGCGTGCGTGGCAACGCGGCCAGACGGGTTATCCGATCGTTGACGCGGGTCTGCGGCAACTTTGGGCCACCGGCTGGATGCACAATCGCGTTCGGATGGTCGTGGGGTCGTTTCTGGTGAAACATCTGCGCCTGCCGTGGACGCTCGGCGCGGCGTGGTTTTGGGACACGTTGGTCGACGCGGATCTCGCGAGCAACTCACTCGGCTGGCAGTGGATCGCTGGATGTGGCGCGGATGCCTCGCCCTATTTCCGGGTATTTGCGCCCGTACTACAGGGGACCAAGTTCGATCCCGACGGTGGTTATGTGCGACGCTGGGTCCCCGAGTTGGCCCGGTTGCCGGCGGAGCATATCCACGCGCCTTGGGCAGCGGCCGCGTCGGTGCTGACGGCGGCTGGCGTTCGCCTTGGGGAGACGTACCCCGCTCCGATCGTTGACCATGCGACGGCGCGCGAGGCGGCGCTGGCGGCGTTTCGACAACTGCGGGCCGGCAAAGCAATCGGCGCTCCGGTGGAGTCGGACGTGCGATGAGTGCGAACGAACACTTCTCGTTAACGACCCGGATCGCGCGTCCGGCGTCGGAGGTGTTTGCCTGGCACGAGCGAACCGGCGCACTCGAACGGCTCTGTCCTCCGTGGGAACGCGTGGAGGTGGTCTCGTCGGCCGGCGGGATTCGCAAGGGAGCGCGCGTCACCGTTCGAAACAAGTTGGGTCCGCTTTGGCAGACGTGGGAGGTTGAACACCGTGACTACGTCGCGGGTCGTCAATTTCGGGATATTCAGATCAGCGGCCCCTTCAAATCATGGGACCATCTCCATCTGGTGGAGCCGGACGGGCTCGATGCTTGCCGGCTGACGGACGAGATCCACTACCGTCTTCCGGGCGGAGCACTGGGGCGTTTGGTAGGCGGAGGTTTTGTGCGTCGAAAACTGCAGCAACTGTTCGGCTGGCGCCACTGGCGAACGAAATCTGATCTCGAATCAGGGGTCGGCTTACTTGCTGCCCGGCCGCGAACCGTTTTGATCGCCGGTGGCTCTGGGCTGATCGGTGGCGCGTTGATTCCTTTTTTGCAGTTACAAGGCCATCGCGTGATCCGCCTGGTCCGGCGCGCCCCGCGAGGCCCGGATGAGGTTTACTGGGAGCCCGCGAATGGTGCGCTCGACGTGAAGGCTTTGGCGGGAGTCGACGGGGTGATCAACCTCTCAGGTGAGAACGTGGGCGGAGGGCGTTGGACACAATCCCGGCGCGAAGCAATTTTTCGCAGCCGGGTAAACGCGACGAAAACCTTGGTGTCGGCGATGCAGCGAATGGAGCGAAAGCCGGAGGTGTTCGTGAGTGCATCGGCGATTGGGTTTTACGGAGAGCGCGGCGATGAGGTGCTCAACGAACGAAGTGCGATCGGGCAGGGTTTCCTCGCGGAAGTCTGCCTCGCGTGGGAAACCCACGCGGAGGTGGCGGCGAAAGCCGGGATTCGAACCGCGCTGTTGCGGCTTGGCGTCGTGCTGTCGCCGGCCGGCGGGGCGTTGGCGAAGTTGCTGCCCATCTTTAGGGCCGGGGCGGGCGGTCGGATCGGCGATGGCGCGCAATGGATGAGCTGGATCTCGCTCGACGATGTGGTCGGTGCCTTCGGCTCCGCGCTCGCCGATCCCAACGTGCAAGGCGTCGTCAACGTCGTGGCGCCGAACCCGGTGACCAATCGTGACTTCACGCGTACGCTTGCCGTCGTGCTGCGCCGACCCGCGGTGATACCGGTTCCGAGGTTCGGGTTACGCGCGGTTTTTGGCGAAATGGCCGACGGTACGATCCTTGTGAGCACCCGGGTCCAGCCTGACCGCCTGACTTCGTCGGGGTACCGGTTTCAGGAGCCGTCGCTCGAGCCCGCGCTGCGTAGAATGCTGGGGCGGTAGGGCGTACGTTTTTGGTCCTAAGCGTGTCCGGCGTCGAGTTGCGCGGATGAATTCCGGGCCTGCGCCCGGGAAACTCTAGGCTTTTCAAACGCCACAGGTACTCTACTTTGGGCGATCCATATGCAGAAAACGTTCGTTATCTTTAAGCCCGATTGCATGGAAAAGCGCCTGGTCGGAACGGTGTTGAGCCGATTCGAAGCCGCTGGTTTCGACGTTGTCGGCTGCAAAATGGCGAGGCTCACGCCCGCGTTGCTGCGCGAGCACTACGCTCATGTGGCGGACAAACCTTTCTACCCTGAGATCGAACAGTTCATGAGCTCACGTCCCGTGATCATGGTGGCGCTGAAAGGTCAGGATGTCGTCCAGAAGGTCCGGGATTTGCTCGGGCCAACCGATTCCCGCAAAGCGGCCAAGGGCACGATCCGCGGCGACTTCGGTACTGAAATGATGAAGAACGTCGTACATGCGTCCGACAGCGATGAGAACGCCAAGCTGGAGCTCGCGCGGTTTTTCAAGGCTGACGAACTGTTCGGCTGAGGTCTTGGCTCAACCGCAGATGACGAGCAGACGCACCTGAGGGTGGGTCTGCTTTTTTTTGGGTTCGCTGTCGGACCGCGCAGCGAATCGACCGACGGGGACAAAGGAAACGCAGTGAGTTCATGGGCGCATTCGCGTTTGACCTGGGTGGTGAAACTTCGGCAACGTGCGCCAACCCCCATCCCCTCATGAAACGTACGTGGTTTTTTCTGGCCTGCGCGCTCGCGCTTGCTCCCTTCGTTCAACGCCCCGCTGCCGCCGCAGCGGCGGATCCGCATTTTCAGATTCCAGCGACGGATGACGGCTTGCCCGGTGCAGGTCCGATTCGACGCTATGATTGGTTCAAAAATTTGTGGGCCGAGCGCCGCTCTGGTTGGGCCTCGCGCGTCCAACAGGATCAGAACGCACTCGTTTTCCTCGGCGACTCCATCACCCAAGGCTGGGGCGATATCGGCAGCAGTCTGCCCGGCATCAAAACGGCCAATCGCGGCATCAGCGGTGATACGACCCGGGGTGTTTTGATCCGCGTGCAGGAGGACGTGATCGCGTTGAATCCTCGCGGCGTCGTGTTGCTGATCGGAACCAACGATCTGGAGGAGCAAGCCGAGCCCGAAGTCATCGCCGCCAATCTCAAGCTGATCATCGCTGCGTTGAAGCAGCACAACCCGACGATGCCGGTCGTGTTGTGTCGGGTCATGCCGAGTTCCGCGGAAAAGAAACGTCCCGCCGACAAGATCAAAAAGGTGAACCAGCTCTATTTCGAAGCGATGCGCGAGGAGCCCCAAGTTACGATGCTCGACACCTGGGCCCTCTTCGCGAACGGCGCAGGCGATGCACCCGTGGCGGAGTTTCCTGATCTGCTCCACCCAAATTCCCTCGGCTATGCCAAATGGGGCCGGGCCCTTCGGCTGATTCTTGAGACGCTCGCGCTCGCGCCGAGCTGGCCGGACGATTTCACGCCGGAAGCCGGCTACGAAAGCCTGTTCAACGGCCGCGACCTGAGTGGCTTCACGTATCCAGCGGGTCATGCCCTCGACGGCGAAACGGCTTCGGCCGACGGCCGGTTCCGGGCCGTGAACGGCCGACTCGTCGTCACGGTGGCGCGGCCCCTCGCGGATTACAAAAAACTCTGGACGACGCGCAAGTTCCCGAAGGATTTCGTGCTGAAGCTCGAGTTCCGCGCCAGTCCCAATGCCGACAGCGGCATCTATGTGCGCGAGCCACAGCTGCAATGCCGCGACTACTGGATCGCCGGTCCGTTCCGCGACCTGAAGGACTACCGACCGCTCGATTGGAATGAAATCATTGTGACCGTGAAAGGCGGACTCGCGCACGCGACGTGCAATGGTGAAGTCTTAGTCGACGCGTTTACGATTCCTGCGACCGGTTCAATCGGCTTCGAGAGCGATCACGGCCAGATGGAGTACCGCCGGATTCGCGTCAAAGAGCAGCCCTAAGCCGTTCGTGTAGGGGCGTCGCTTGCCGACGCCTTGGATCGACGATTCGCCTCCCAATCGGGCGTCGGCAAGCGACGCCCCTACGTCGGAGCTACGGCGACAATCGCTTGATGGTCACATTCCGAAACGCCACCGGGTCGTTGTGCCCGGCAAAACCAAACGAGCCGGAGGTTCGATCTTTTCCCGGATGCGGATGGTCCGCCAGGAACGCGGTCACTTTCGCCACGTCACCGTCCATGATGACTGTTCCGTTAAGCTCTACTTTGATCGTCGAGCCCTTGACGGTGACCTCCTCGAAATTCCATTCGCCCGTGGGGCGCTGGTAACCCGGCACCGCGGCAATCATCCCGTACGCCGAGCCATGACGCTGACGTGGATCCAGTTTGCTTCCCTTCACCGCCTCATAGTCTTCAGCCAGAATCTGGCTCTCGGCCATGCCGACATACGCGGTGTCGCCGGTTCCTGGGTACCGTAACGCGAGTCCGTTGTTGCCGCCGGAAGGTGCCTTGAAATCCAGCCGAACCACAAAGTCGCTGAACTCCTCTTGCGTGAAGATGGTGCCGCCTTTCTTCGGACGGCAGACAATGGCGCCGTCCACAATTTCATAGCTGTCAATCGGACCGGACCAGCCGGTGAAATCGCGGCCGTTGAAAATGGATTTGAACTCCGCTCCGGCGCGGCTCGCGAGAATGCGATTCGCCTCCTCGCTCCCAATTTCGCGCACGTACAGATTGCGCCAGCGGATTTCGCCGCCGTGCGTCTGCAATTGAATCGGGCCGCGAGCCGGAATCGGCATCGTGCGGTCGTAGTAATTCTCCAGGAGTGCGCCCTCCACCACGAGTTTCTCGTTCAGCCAGACACTCACTCGCGCACCCACCATAACGATGCGGAAATGATTCCACTCGCCGAACGCGCGATCCGCTTTGACCAGCGGGTCTTTGCCCGGAGCACCGGGCGAGTTGTTCCAGAGGCCGCCCGAACCTTTGTCCGCCCCGAGCTCGAACTTCGTGGGATCGACGGTATCCCAGATTTGAATCTGGGGACAGCCTCGCAAATAAATTCCGGAGTCCGCCTTCGGCACGGTTTTGTAGTCGATCAGTAATTCAATATCACCGTACTCGCGCGTCGTCGTCGCATAGCGGCCGGAGCCGTCGTTGACGAGTTCGTCACCTTCCGCGTGCCAGTGTTGCTGCAGGTCGGTCGTCCATTCCTTGTCTTTCGCCGCCCGTTCCGCCTCAGGCAGAGCCAGCCATTTACGATGATCGAACGTGTCGCCGCCTCGCCATCCCGACAGATCTTTTCCGGTGTAGAGCGAGGTGAATCCTGGTGGCGGGGTGATCGCCGCAAAGCTTGGAACAGCGATCAAGGTGACGAGCAGGGCAAGGGGAGTGAGTCTGAATTTCATGGGATAACAGGGCAACGGGTCTAGAGCGTGACCGTGCGGCGTTCACGGAAGGACTGATCGGCGGCGAGCACGATTCTTAAGCTGTCGATTGCGCTGCGCCAATGATCCTCAAGCTCACCATCCGTTCGGATCGCCTCGAGGAAAATTTCCTGTTCACGCTGGCATAACTCATCGTGATCCGGTTCGTCGGTGATGCTGATGATTTCGTCGGACTTCTCAAAGCTGCCGTCGGGCCGCCGGGCTGCATGATGAACCCGGAGCGCTTCGGTTTTGCTATGCGACTCGATATTCGCCGACTGGCCGGCGCTTCCAGCGGTGTTCGCTACGATGCTCACGCAACCTTTTGGTCCGATCACATCCTTCACGAAAAAAGCAGTTTCACTCATCATCGGGCCCCATCCCGCCTCGTACCATCCGACTGATCCGTCGTCGAAGGTCACCTGCAGATGTCCGTAGTTAATCTGGTCAGCCGCGATCTCATCGCTCAGGCGTGCACCGATTCCGTTCACGGTCACGGGCCGGGCGCCCGTCATGCGACACATGACATCAACATAATGGACGCCGCAGTCCACGACGGGAGAGGTGCTGTGGAGCAGTTTTTTGTGCGTGTCCCAGTGCGACCCGGAGCTTTGCTGGTTAAGATTCATCCGCATCACCAGCGGCTTGCCGAGCGTTCGGGCGATTTCGCCAAAGCGTTTCCACGCGGGATGCACCTGAAGGATGTAGCCGACAATCAATTTTCTCCGGAGTCGCCGGGCGGTCGCGATCACGCGCTCACACTCAGCAATCGTGGCAGCGAGCGGCTTTTCCACAAACACGTGGGCACCGGCTTCAAGCGCGGCCATCGCATAGGGCGTATGCGTTTCGGTGTAGGTGCTGATGCAAACGGCGTCAGGTTTTGTTGCTGCGAGTGCTTCAGTGAAATCGGCGAACTCCGCGTACCGGCCGCCGAATTCCGCATTGAGCGTTTCCCGTGACGATCCGCGCGCGACCAAGCCAACGATTTCGAAATCGGCGGACATCTGATGGTACGCGCGCGCGTGCGATGCGCCCATGTGTCCACAGCCCACCACGAGAACACGAATTTTTGCGGCCATTTGAAAACGTGCGGGTGACTCCGACAAAATCAATGCGCCGCCGTCTGAGCGCCCGCGGTTTCCAGCGGTCCTCGCGTCGGTGGTTTAAAGAAGAGCGCCAACAAAAGGATCGCTCCAATCGCCATGGCGGTGGGGACGAGGAACAGGTGGCCGTAGTCGACCGCGACTGCGCCCGCCGCGGTGGTGGTGCTGAAGTGCGCGATCAATCGAGGGAACAGCTGGCTCGCGAAAACCATTCCGGCGCCAAGGATCAGCAGATTCGCCGCCCCTTGTGCGCTCGTTCTCACGTCGGCCGGGAACACCGCGTCGACATAGATGTAGACCGTGGCGAAAAAGAACGCGTAGCAGATTCCATGAATCGCCTGAATGGCGACGACGAGCCACTGGTTATCGGGTGTACCCCAAAATGCGAATACAGCGTAACGGGCGGCGTGACCAAATATTCCAACGATCATCGTCCACTTCCAACCCAGTCGTTTCAACACGGCACCGAGCACCAGCATCGTCACGATTTCAGCCATTTGTCCGATGCTGCTGACGACCATGGTCATCTTCGCCGAGATGCCGACCTGGCTGAGAAATCCATCGATCACGACGAAGTAGCCGTTGTGAATAATGGAATCGATGAGGATCACGATGAACAGCACCAGCACGTGGGGCACGGTCAGCAGGCGTGCCGCGCGGAGCCAGGCGAACCGGTCCAGTCCCACGGCATCGTTACGCGGCGGTGTATGGGGCAAGGTCAGGCTGTAAGCCGCCAGTACGAGGGAGATCAGACCGGCGACGATGAAGACCCAGCGCGTTTGCAGCGGGTCTGACTTGTCGCCCAGGAGGAAAATGAACGGCCAGCTCACCACAATCCACCCGATCGTGCCGCCCATGCGGACGAAACCGAACTCTTCCGCGGGTCGGCTGAGATTCGCGAACGCCAGTGAGTTCGCGACCGAGAGCGTCGGAACGTAGAGCAGTCCATAAACGAGGAAGAGCGCGAAGAACGGCACGAACTCGGTCACGAAGGCGGTCCCAATCAACGCCAGACCCCCGACCACGTGACTAAAGGCCAGGAAGCGTTCCGCGGAAAAATTCCGGTCGGCGAACTGATTGCTGAAGAAAATACCGACAACGGACGCGATGCCGAAGACGCTGCCGACCCAGGCCTGCTGTCCGGCGGTAAAGCCCAACATCCCCATGTACGGAAAAATCTTTATCTGCCACGCGCCCCAAATCGCCACCTCCATGATCATCATGACGAACAGCCGGATTTTGTAAGGCGAGGCGGGGGGACTCATGAGGGATGAAACCAATCAACCGGATTGAACGTGGCCGCGGCGGGGTGCGTACGGCGAACGCGGGCAACATGGGCAAGATTTTCGACGGCGCGCGAGCTTGAAGATTTCTCGCGTCGCTGTTCGTCCGAATTGTATCAAGCGCCCGACGCTTCGACGGGTCGTCGGTTGTAGCGATAGCGTGTCGCGTGGATCGCGTTTGAGTAGCGCGGGTCTCTGGCCCGCGTAGCTCGCGAACGAAGCCAGCCCTACAATGACGCCAGTCCCGGAACGCGGGTCGAAGACACCGCGCTACCTTGCTCACAGAGAGCGCAGGATGAACTTTGGAAAAGTCCTGATTCAGGATTGCCACCGCAACCGGGTCGTCGCCACATCGAGGCACGCTTCGATTAACGCATTCGTCGATCGTCGTTCGGTCGAAAGGTATTTTCCCCGTTCTCCTTCACCCCTCCCATGGCTCACTCTCTCCCCGTCACGCGACGTCGGTTCATGCAGGCTCTCGGTACCGGCGCGATCGCGGCCCCATTCATCGCACGTAACCTTTGGGCCGCTACACCGAGTCGGGTGCTGCGACACGCGAGTTTCGGCGCCGCCGGCATGGCGTGGATCGATATTCAGGCGCTCTGCAGTAATCCGTTCGTGAAACTCGTCGCCGTCGCGGAGATCGATCTGAATCGGTTGACCGAGGTGAAAGCCGCGTTTCCGGACGTGAAGGTCTATCAGGACTGGCGCGCATTGCTGGACGCTGAACAGCATAACATCGACTCGGTGAATGTCTCGACGCCCGACCACATGCACGCGCCCATCGCGCTCTCGGCGATGCAACTGGGAAAACACGTTTACTGCCAAAAGCCGCTCGCGCACGACTTGCACGAAACCCGTGTCCTCGCCGAGTACGCACGCGAGAAGCGGCTCATCACGCAGATGGGGATCCAGGTGCATTCGATGAAGCCCTACCGGCAGGCCGTGGCTTTGGTTCAGGCGGGCGCCATCGGCAAAGTGAAGGAGGTCCACACCTGGAGTAATAAAAAGTGGGGCGACATCGGAGCGCCACCGGTTGGCACCGACGTCGTGCCCACGGGGTTTAATTGGGATCTCTGGCTCGGAGGTCGGGCGGAACGACCGTTCGTCGGCAACGCCTATTATCATCCGGAAAACTGGCGCAAGCGCCTCGACTTTGGCACCGGCACGTTTGGCGACATGGGGTGCCATATTTTCGATCCGGTGTTTGAAGCGCTCGCGCTGACCGCGCCGCTGACGTTGCGGTCGGAAGGTCCCGCCCCCGATGCGTGGAATTGGGCGGTGAATGCAAAAATCCACTACGTGTTCCCGGGCACGCGCTACACGGCCGACAAGACCGTTGCGGTCACATGGTACGATGGTGACAATCGTCCGCCCGCCGAGATTCAGGCGCTCGTCGTCGACCCCAAAGCGCCGCCGCGGTCAGCACCCAAACCGGGCGAAGAAACACCCTTGGACCAGGGCTCGATTGTGATCGGGACCGAAGGCGTATTGCACATTCCCCACGTGGCCACGCCGAAGCTGTTCCCTCTCGATAAATTTGCCGATTACAAGATGCCAGCAGTGGCCGAATCCCACCATTGGTCAGATTGGGCGGAGGCGTGCATCGGCGGAACCGCCAAACCGTCCGCTCACTTCGACTACTCCGGACCCCTCACCGAAGCCGTGCTCCTGGGCAGTGTGGCCGTACGCTTTCCTCAGACCACCTTGGAATGGGATACGGCTCGTTTGCGTTTCACCAATGTGAACGACGCGAATCACTTCGTGAGGAAACAGTATCGAAAAGGCTGGGACGTTCCCGGTCTGTAGCGGAACAAAAGGCCTGGAAGCGGGGGTTTGATTACGGGCTCGCTGAACCCATCACCTGCGAGAGCTTGGCTGCCGCCTCGGCGGCTCGTCCGAGTTCGAGCAGATGAGCAATGCGGTCGGCGTCGTAAACACAGCCTGCCCACGGGCCCCCGCTCGCGTCCTGTAACGCGGCCCATAACCGGGTATCGGTGGGAACGCGCTCGTCCGGCACCAGATCCGGATGCCGCGGCCGCGCCAGGAAACCAGCCAGATCGTCCGTCACGACTTCAACCGTTCCCTCGAGAGCCACGGTGTTGATGTGAAGTCGGACGACGTCCCCGTTGCGCACTTTGCCAATCGGTCCGCCGGCCCACGCTTCGGGGCTCGCGTGTCCGACACACGCGCCAGTGGACACGCCGGAAAAACGTCCATCGGTGACCAACGCGATGCGCGCGCCATCTTTCACGTACTTGAGCGCGGAGGTGATTTGATAAGTCTCGGGCATGCCGCAGCCGGGCCCAATTCCGATCAACACCATCACGTCGCCCGGTTTCACGGTGCCGCTTTTGATCGCGGCGATGGCTGAGTTCTCGCTCGTGAAAACCCGCGCCGGACCTTGATGCGAATAGATGCCGTCAGGTCCGATTCGCTCGGGCGCAATCGCGGTGCTCTTCACGAGCGCGCCCTCCGGCGCCAAATTGCCGGAGAGGAAGGTGACCGTGCTGCGTAACCCGCGCTCGCGTGCCCGGGCTGGCGGTAACACGACGTCGTCCGGATCGATGCCGTCGAGCGTGTGCAGTTTCTCGCGCAGTCGTTTCCGGCGTTCGGAGGTTTCCCACCACGCAAGATTTTCACCGAGCGTTCGACCGGTGACGGTGAGCGCATTCAGCCGCAGCAGATTGAGATCGCGGAGGTGTAACATCATTTCGGGCACACCCCCGGCCAGGAACACCTGCACCGTGGCGAAATGACGCGGCCCATTCGGCAGCGAGTCCACAATGCGCGGTACACTGCGATTGACGCGCGCCCAGTCTTCGACCGTGGGTTGCCGCAGGCCCGCCGCATGAGCGATCGCGGGCACGTGCAACACGAGATTGGTCGAACCGCCCACCGCCGCGTGCGCCACCATCGCGTTGTGAATCGAATCGTCCGTCACGATGTCTCGCGTGGTCAGGCCGGCTTTCTCAAGCGCCATCACCGCCAGCGCGGAACGGCGGGCAAGGTCGCGCCAGATTTCTGAGCCCGAGGGACTCAGCGCCGAGTGGGGCAGCGCCAGACCCAACGCTTCAGCCACAACCTGGCTGGTCGCGGCGGTTCCCATGAACTGGCAGCCGCCACCGGGAGATCCGCAGGCGCGGCAACCCATGTCCGAAGCGTGCTCCAATGTAATTTCGTCCCGCGCAAATCTCGTCGCGAGGGTTTGCACTTTACCCGTGTCCTCCGCTTCCTCCGCAAGCAGCGTCACGCCGCCCGGCACCAGCACACTCGGCAGGTTCGTTACTCCGGCGAGGGCCATGAGCATCGCCGGCAGCCCTTTGTCGCACGTGGCAATGCCGACCACTCCGCGCCGCGTCGGCAACGAGCGGATCAAGCGGCGAAAAACCATCGCGGCATCGTTGCGGTAGGGAAGACTGTCGAGCATGCCCACCGTCCCGTTCGTCCGGCCGTCGCACGGATCACTCACGTATCCGGCAAACGGAATCGCGCCATGTGAGCTAAACGTTCGGGCCGCCTCTTCCATCAGCAATCCCACTTCCCAATGCCCGGTGTGGTAACCCAGTGCGATCGGCGAACCATCCGGCGCGCGCACGCCGCCTTGGGTGCTGAGAATCAGATATTGTTTCCCCAGCAGCAATTTTGGATCCCAGCCCATGCCGGCGTTTTGGGTCCATCCGAACAGATCGCCACTCGCCATCGAACGCAGCTGATCGGCCGCCAGCGGCAGCCGTCCGCTCGGGCCGGGCGCGGTTGTCCGCAAGGTAAAGATGGCTTCGTTGCCGGAATCAAAGATTGGGTCGCTCATGCCGCAGGGGTGATTGGCTCACGCGTGTAGTTGCCGTCCACGAGGCGCAGGAGGCCAAGGGGGTTCGAATCCTGTAACGCCGGCGGCAAAAGCGCCGCCGGAAATGACTGGTACGTGACGGGTCGCACCCACCGCAGAATCGCCGCGGTGCCCACCGCCGTAAACCGCATGTCGGTGGTTGCCGGATACGGCCCGCCATGCGTCATCGCGGGAGAAACTTCCACGCCCGTCGGAAATCCATTGCAGACCAGGCGTCCGGCTTTGCGCGTGAGGGCCGTCACCAGTTCGCCGGCGCTCGCGAGTTCCCGCGGCGTGCCGTGGATTGACGCCGTCAACTGTCCATCGAGCGGTTCGATCAGCGAGAGAAGCTCGGGTAGATCGCGCGCCGTCACGAGCAAGCTGAACGGTCCGAACAGTTCATGCGCCAGTTCTGGTCGTGCACGAAACGTCGCCGCGTCAACGCGCGCCACATGGGCCGAGCCGCGGCTCAGCCATTCGACGTTTTCCAGACCAGCGATGCCACGGTCGTAGGCCGCGCGGATGCCCGCATGCAGCATCACGCCGGGCGGAACTTCGCCGATCAGCGATCCCACCTTTTTTGCGAACGCCTCCCACGCGGGTCCGGCGAGACCGAAAACCAGACCAGGCTTCGTGCAAAACTGGCCCATGCCGAAGGTCGCAGAATTCGCCAGGCCGTCCGCGATGGCGGTACCGCGTTCCGCCAGCGCCTCGGGCAGCACTACGACAGGATTGAGGCTGCTCATCTCGGCGAACACCGGAATGGGGCGCGGCCGCGTGGCCCCGGCATCGAAGAGGGCTCTGCCCGCCCGGATCGAGCCGGTGAAGCCCACGGCCGCCATCACAGGATGACGTACCAGTGCAATCGATACTTCGGGCGAGGTGCCGTGCACCATCCCAAAAATACCCGCCGGCAGCCCGCATCGTTGGAGTGCCGCTCTGATGGCGTCCGCCGTCAGATCAGAAACACCCGGGTGCGCCGGGTGCGCCTTCACGATCACCGGGTTGCCCGCAGCGAGGGCCGAGGCGGTGTCACCGCCGGCTACGGAATAAGCAAAAGGGAAGTTGCTCGCGCCGAAAACAGCCACCGGCCCAATCGGACGGAGCATGCGCCGGAGATCGGGTCGCGGAATGGGTTTACGGTCGGGCAGCGCCGGATCAATCCGGGCATCGACCCACGATCCTTCACGCAACAGCGCCGCGTTCAGCCGCAGTTGTCCGACCGTGCGGTTGCGTTCGCCTTCCAGCCGACTGGCGGCGAGTCCGGTTTCGAGCTGCGCCCGTTCAATCAAGGCCGCACTGCGGGCCATGATTTCGTCGGCAATCGTCTCCAGCAAGACGGCGCGCGTTTCGGCATCGGTCTCGCCAAATGCCGTCGCCGTACCGGCAGCCGCTTCTGCCGCCAGGTTGATCTCGGCAATCGTCGCGTCGGAGTAAGTCGGGGCGAGCGGCTCGCCCGTGGCGGCGTTGTAGGCGGAATACGTCATCGACCGGCGACCGAGTTGATCAGCGTTCCGACCGGCTCGAGCGTGATGCGAATTTCATCCGCCGCCTGGAGCGTGAAAGAATCCGGCGGCACAATCCCGGTCCCGGTCATCAAAAAGCAGCCGAACGGAAACGACTGATCGCGGAACAGCCACTCAACCAGTGACGGCAGGGGACGTTTGATTCGTCCGATGGTGGTTTCGCCCGAAAACACCGTTGCCTGCTCACGTCGGATTTCAATTTGGATCCGACTATCGGCCCCGGGCAGCTCCGTCGTAATTACAATGCAGGGCCCCAGTGCGGCAGCGCCGTCGTACACCTTCGCTTGCGGAAGATAGAGCGGATTTTCGCCTTCGATATCCCGAGAGCTCATATCGTTTCCGAGGGTAAACCCGAAGATCCGGCCGTGCTTGCTGGCCACCAGCGTCAATTCCGGCTCCGGAACGTTCCACTTGGAATCACTGCGAATCCGCACGAGGCCGCCCGGTCCGACCGTGCGATGGGGCGTCGACTTGAAAAAAAGTTCCGGCCGATCCGCCTCGTACACGCGGTCGTAAAAGGTGCCGCCACCGCCGTCCTTCGACTCTTCCATCCGCGCGGTCTTGCTGCGAAGGTACGTGACGCCGGCCGCCCAAATTTCCTGTTGCCCCAGTGGAGCCCGCAAGGTGTTCGCCGCGGGTGCGGTGGTCGTCGTGCCGCGCGCAAAGGCGTCCTGCGCGGAGGCAATCGGATCGGTGGACTGAAACAATGCGTCAATCGTGAAGGCGGCGGGCGCCTGCACGTATTTCCCAGCGGATTCCAAAACCACTGCAGTGGACGTGACGTAGAGTCGGAGGAAAGAAGTCATGGGGTTCTAATTGGAACGTAGGCTACGAAGCAGGCCAGCACGAAAAAAAGTCCTCCCGGCGAAACCTGAGCTCCCTGAAAACCCGCCTATTGATCAAACGGTAAATCTCCCTTGCGAGCTGGCATCGTTGGCTAACGCCAAGGTGCTCAAGGCACGAAGTCATATCGTGCCCATAGTATACTTGGGGTCCGTCGCGAGAGGCACTCCGTCCGTTACCACACCCGCGTGTACACCGAAATCGAAAGCGGCCTAGGTCGTTACCACGCCGGTAATTTCAACTGCGCGTGTGACCTGGCTCTGCAATTGTGGCAGACAGTCGAGGATGTCGTCGCGATTCAGCCGCGCACTCGCTAACACCGCGGTGCTCTCCTCGCTCTCGGCGGGCGGTTCACCGTGCATCACGGTAGTCCGCAAGAAACGCGCTCCATATAAAATGGCCGCCATCCGGTCATGCGGTTCGTCCGCCGCCAGGGGATCGTACTGATGACGGATCGGTTCAACGTTCTCCGCCGCAAACGTCCATTTTTGCAGCATCAACGCGCCCACGTCGGCTTGCGTGAAACCAAACAGCGCCAGTTCCGAACCGCTGAAATCTCCGGGGAAGCCGCCATCGGTCAGAGTCCGTCCGGGCTCGCCGGTCGTGGTGAGACATTTGTTGACGGCAAGTCGGCCGATCCCGTGCAGCAACCCACTCATGTAAGCGACGGCGCTGTCTTCGCCCAAACGCGTCGCGAGGATTTCCGCCGCAAAGGCGCAGGAAAGCGATTCACGCCAGGTCGCGTTGGCATCGCGCTTATAGGCGACGAGCGGCTGCGCGATCATCGACCGTGAGGCCACCACGGACACGAGATGGAAAATTTCGCGGAAGCCGACGCGGTTCACCGCTTCGTCGATGGTCTGACACGCCGCACCGCGCCGGAACCACGCGCTATTGCTGATTTGCACCACTCGCGTGGACATCGCGGCGTCGAGCCGGATCAGTGCCGTGACGTCGTCGAGGCTTGAGTTGGTATCCGAAAGTAAACGCTGGAGTCGCGCCAGGACTTGGGCGATCGCAGGAAGTTGCCCCATGACGGCAACCAATCTTTCGGGCGTGGAGTAGTTCGGGGCGTTTTCCGGCGAAACCAAGGTGGAAGGAGTGAAGGGTACTCCGGGTACTGAGAGCAAAAAGTATTTGTGACGTAATTCGCAGACGATTTGTAGCTGCAGACTTGGCCGCGCATTAGCGGCGTGCGCTCACCCGAGTCGAGACCCGTACGACGCTCACGTGCAGCCGGCGAGGATCGATCGGCTCGCCCCGTAACGCGGCGACGGCCTGAGGTCGTCGGTCGCGTGAAGGCGAGCAAAAAAAGTGAGAGAGTTCGCAGCGGGCCGTTCGGCTTGGCCTAAATTGGGCTACATCGCAGGGGCATGAAACACTCGGACTCGTCGAATGGTTTGTCGCCCTCCAAACCCATTTCGATCGGACTGACGTGCTGGTTATGGCAGTGGGGGCGCCGATGGACGATGATTCAACTGGCGAAGCATCTCGGCGTTACTTTGGAACTCACGCAGCGACGCCACGGTTTGCACCTTGAGATCGAGGGCCACGTGTCGGGCGAGAACGTCGATCGCTTTATCTCCGAGTTTGCCCGTCGGTGTTGATGTAGCGGTTGATCTCAGCGCGGTGCACTCGGACCGGCTAAACTGCCGTCTGCCGTGATCGCGTCCGGCGACGAGCGGCAACCGCTAAGGAACACGGTGCTCGCCGAGGTCGCTGCGATCTGACCTCCGCGCCGTCAGAAAGAACTTCAACATTCGCCGGATGCGTCCATGGTCCATGGACCGGCTGAGCTTCACTTCGGCCGTTCCTATGATTCAACCCCGCTTCTGGTTCCGATTGGCCTTGCTCAGCTTTGGCTTGCTCGAGGGCGTTCCCTTGCTGCATGCCGGCGAGGAAGTCCTGCTCGACTTGTGCGCTTATCACCGGGATCCCAACGGATCATCGTCGCGGCCGTACGAGTATGCGTTCGGCGAATGGAACAAGCATGTGTTGGATTTCAATGGACGAGGCACGCTCATCAAGGCGCCAAATGGCAAAGGCGGGATTGGCGAAAACAAGACGTCACTGGAGCCCGGCAAATCCGCTTTGGTCGATCTCCAGTTCGTCATCGGCAACGGGAACAAGGCGGCCGCAATCAACTTGAGCCTCGAGGATCGGGACGGGACGGAGCAATCGTGGGCCGTTCCGCTCGAAGGGGCAGCCGGGCAACTCGTCCGCGTGCGGCTCGATCTGAGCAAGCCCACGACCGAAACCAAGCCAGGCACGACCGCTGGACTGAATTTGAAGAAGCTCAACACGTGGCAGATTCGAGGGGATTGGTCGGACAGGGTGGTGGAGGTATTGCTGGTGAAGTTGACCGCGGCCAAATAGGGCGCCTCCTCAAAATCAGTCATTGCGAGATGTCCGGGTTGGCAGGACGGCGAAGCAATCCAGCGGGATCGCCACGGCGCACGGCGCGCACCTCGCGATGACAATCATTTGTTAAGACCGCACGCTCGTTGAGCTCAGCCCGCGATCGGCAATCGGCGTGGCATCGTCAGGGCGGCCACCAGTGTGATCGCGGCCATCACGAGGAGCATGAAGAGCAGCCGCGTATCGTGGAGTTTCGCGATTTCCAGCGTCAGGTGCAGCGGGGCAGCCCCATCGACCTGCAGGCTGCGGGTGAACGTGAGCACCTGACCTCGCTCCGGCAGCGTGAGGTCGATCGCGCTCGGCGCCGGTTCCGCGGCGAGTTGCTGGTCGACGATGCGTCCCGCGATTCCGCGCAGCGCACTCGTCTCCTCAACACTATTTCCCATCAGCAGCTGATCAACCTCTCGCGGATTGAAGTTCGCCTTACCTTGCATGAACGGATTCAGCGTCGCGGCCTGCTCCAGCTGCTCGTTGCGTGCTCCGTCTCCACGGTTGTCGAGGTACAGTCGTTGACGTCGGGTCGCGAGTCCGAGCACCGCCTGTTGCGTTTTCAACTCCTTCAACTGCACGCGAGCATCCTCGTTCGACGCCTGATCGAGCGCGCTGTTCTTGGCGGCGCGGCTGAGCACCTCGCTCGCCATCTGCTGATCTCCGCGTTGCACCAGCGCCGTCGCCTGTTCGAACAGGGCCGTTGCTTTCTTCGCTTCGATCGCGTGCGTCGACACCACCAGCGCCTGGTATTGCTCGATCCCAAACGAGCTGGCGCTGCGCTCTTCCCGCAGACGCAGGGCGCCGCTGTAATCGTGCAATCGATAACCCGGCGGCAGAATCACGCGCCACGCGACGTTTTCCAACGGAACACTCAAGCTCGGCGCGACAAGTGCGACCTGCCCCGGCTTCGCCGCAGCTGCGGAGTACACCAGCCGGACGGAAGCGGTATGTTCGCCACTGCTCAACGGAGAGACATGAAAGAGGAAGTCGTCACCTTCGCGCACCACCGCGACGCTTTCTCCGTTCACAAACGTATTGAACAGCTTCGCCCCCACGGGAAGTCGGACGCGCAGCGTACTCTTGTCCAGCACGTCGACCGCGAGATTGACCGCCGTCAACGACGCGCCCGCCGGCGAGAATAGCGTCGCCAGTTCGCCGTGCGTCACGCGCAGCTTCAACGCTTCGGCCGCGTCATGCCGGCGAACGTTAACCGTGAGCGGACCTTCGGGCTCCGCCACCCGGAAGCAGAGCGCGGGGACGCTGCGGTCGCTCGGATTCTGCAGATTGGCCGGGATCACCGTCCAGTCCACCCGCTGCCAGCCACGCGGCAGGTCCGCGGCCTCGATCTCCAGTCTTCCGGCACTCCGCAGGGCGACAAACAGCGTCGCCTGTCGCGAGTTGATGAATACCGGCGTCGCCAGGGCGAACCTGGATTCGTTCTGCGTCGCCGCACCTTGAAACTCGATTTGAAGATCCGTCTCCCCGACGATTCCGCGCTGGAAGTGCGCTTCCCATTCATTGGGTTGACCCGCCACCGGCACGAAGTCGCTGATGGCTGATCCCGTCGCGTGAACCGTGCGAACTTGATCGTCGCTCAAACCGGGGAGGCGCAGCCGGATCTGTTTCATCGCGGCATTGTCGATCCGGAGGCGCAGAGCAATTCGCGTGAGCGTTTGGCCTTCGCGCACCGTGACCTCCTGCAACGCCATCGTGGTGACCCAGGGCTCCAGGCTCTCGATCCCGACGCGGACCGCCCAATCGGCTTGCAGGAGACGAAACGCCAGGGTCCCCGGCTGCACGCCGCCGGCCTCGCGTGGATCAAGTTGTGTCGCGTTCTGACGTTCCCCTGCACGCAAGCGTAAGCCCTTTCCGGGTACGATGACGAGTTCACCGGTTTGTCGGGTGGCTTCCCGAACCAGAATGCGAGGGACCGACCAGGCTTCCTGCGCGTGTGGCGCTGCCCCCGCCAGGGTGACGTAAAACGGCTGCTCGCCCATCGTGCGACCATTGAGGTGCAGCGTGACAACGCGCTCGCCCTGTTCGGATGATTCCGTCCAGTGATTCAGCGCCGGGCCGCTAAGTGCCTCGATCTCGAGTCCGGCCGGAAGCACGAAGCTCAAGCGAAACAGACCGACCCTTGTAATCGTCGCCTTGAGATCCAGCGCCACGAGAAGTCGGTCGTCGTCGAGGGTGAGAAGCTCCTTTACGGCCACGCGAACTTCGGGTGCGACTGGCGCCACTTTTAAATCCACCCGTCCGCCGTCGCGGGCGTAGCGCCAAACGTGTTGGACCACCGCCAGAGGCTCACCGTCCGTTCCACGCGGAATGAGCGACGAATCGAAATCTTCAATCGCCACGGCGGGGAGCGCCCCGGCCCGGACGGCTTCCGGTTGCGCATCGTTGCCAAAAGCGACGGCGAGGGTGCCCACATCCTCCGCCGCACCGAGCACCCGCAACGGCTCAAGCCCGAGTTCCATCGGCAGGGCGCCGGCACCTCGCTGCATTTCCAAATTGAATCTGAACGCCGTTGACTGCGCGGGCTGCACGGCCACGCGAAGGCGACGCTTCTCCGGATCAAACCGCCATGAGCCCACGGGGCCGTTCGAAACATCGCCAACGGTAAAGCCGGTGGGCACGTCGAGCTCGAGCTCCGACACGCGTCCTTGCGCAGGGCGAACCGTCACGCGCGCATAGCCGTTCACCACCCCGGGGCCCGGAATGTAGAGCGTGGCCGCTTCGACGAAGAATCGCGTCGCCTCCACGGTGACGTCCCGCTGTTTCGGACGCAGCTCGATGGTCGGGTTGCCGCCCGGCGCCAGCGTGAGAACCGCACGACTGTGATGATCGGGATGGGTGGCGGGCACCGTCTTTACGGACTGGGGCGAGAAAAAGTCCCAGCCGGGCTGATCAAAATCAATCGCGATTTCCTGCAGGGCAGCCGGTCCGGTTGGGAGTGCGAGCGCGCTCAACGTGTTCGCCATTTTCATTTCAAACTTCGCGTGGCCTGTGACCGACCCATCGCGTTCGAGCACCACGGAGTATTGAGTGGTGGCACCAGATTCCACTTTGGTGATTCTTGCGCCTTCGGCCCGAAACTCGGTCAACACCGCCGGTGTTTTGAGCAGCAGGAACGTGTCGCCGGCGCGGCCACGCAGCGTGACATCGAGCTCGGCGAACACCCGGTTCTCCCGGATCGCCCAACGCTGGATGATCGATTGGGCGCTGGCAGGCGAGTCGGCGTCCGCTAGAAACACGGGCGACGGACTTTCGGCGTGAGTCCGCGGCGCGCTGCCAAAACCCAACCCAAGGGTGCACAACACCGCGAGCGCAGAGATCACCGCACCGGCTCCATCTCCCGTCGAAGCCGTCGACTCGTCGGCGGAGCGTCGTTGCCGGATCAGGTTGATGATGCCGGGTATCAGGAGCCGCAGAATCACAACGCCGAATACAACGATCAGAAACGGCACGGCTCCGAGTCGTTGCGCCAGGATTCCGCCGCTGAGCGCAACCGCTCCAACGAGTGCCAGCACGGGGGCCCGCCGGCGCGCTGCGACCAAACAAACGACGCCGGCAATGATCGCCCCCAATCCTGTCCACGAGATCATCGCCCGCCACATCGGCAGATTTGCCACGTGGACCACCAGCGCCTCACTCGTTGGCATGATGGTGGCCGCGTACTCCAGCTCGCCGGCGTACATGCGCCGTTGTGAGAACGCTTGCAGCGCCAGCGCGACCGCGAGGATTGCCGCGACGGCCGAGACCACGATTCCGGCCACGGAAAGCCAGCTCGATTGCGTGCGGAGTAAAAGTGCTCCCAGCAGAATCAATCCGAAGAGCGCTCCAACGGCATTCCGCTGAGAGCCGCCCATCCATTCGAACCCATTTTCGGTCAAGGCGGGCCGGACCAATTCCGCGTTGCCGCCTTCCGGAACCAGCAGTCGCTCCGCATCGCCGCGCAGCGTCCACTCATCAATGATCACGGGGACGGAAAATTTTGGCGCGACGAGCGTGAGATGCGAGGGACTCGTCGCCGCGCTCTGTCCGAGGCGCAGCGCCACTTCAACGGGGTTGTTCGCATTCAATTGCGCGGGCAGCGGGACGAGCGTTTGTTCGCCGTCCGTGCGCGCCGTGACGAGCTCAGCGTTCACGCGTGCCTCCCATAATTTCATTCCCGGGGGGAGTACCAGCCGCAGGGCTTTGCGACCGCGCGTTTTCACGAAGAAGCGGGCATCCGTTACGACCTGACCTTCGCGCGAGACCTGGCTGGACAGCTTCGCGAAATCCACGACCTGATCGACGGTTTCAGCCTGCGGGTACCATTCGACCGCCATCTCCAGCGCGAACGGTCGCGCCGTATACTGGTAGACCGCCAGTGATGGCGACGCGGAGAGGAGCCGGAACTCGGTCGGCAGCTCCAGCGCTTCGAGCTTCAGCAAGCCTCCGTTAGCGTGAGTGATCTTATGTTTCACCTGCAGCGGACTGACGACCTGGAGAAAACCGCGTTCGCTTTGCACGCCGAGCGGACGGAGCTCACCCGGGTGCAGCGTGCCTCCGCGCGCGCTCATCGGTTGTTCGAATGTGATGAGCAAGGTGGCCGCGCCCAGCACGGGCTGGTGCAGGGTGACGATCACCTGGTTGCCTTCCCTTCGCCAATCGCGCCGCACGTTCTGGCCGGTTACGTCGATGTTTCCCACCGACTCCGGCACTTCGATACGCCACTCCGAGGCCGGTGCGCCCACGACGAAGTAGTTCAACAAGACACTGCCGTACACGACGCCCTCTTTGAGCGAATAGAGGTGAAAGACATCCGCCTGCACGCTTTGCCCGAGCGCTTCCACTTTGACCGAGGCCAGCCAATCGACCGCCCGTACGCGCCACGCTTGCTGCAGGCCCGGAGTTTGTCGCGGGAAGAAACTCAGCGGCAGTTCCGCCAACTGATTCGTCGCACCCGGCACCATGCGATATCCGGGTGTGGAGACGGCGCCGAGATAACCGCGGACCGTCTTCGCTCCCGGAAACAGCAAGCGCGGCAGTGTCCAATCGCCGGCGGCCGCGGCCTGGTTCTTTTCCAGTCTTATCTTGAGGAGCTGCCGACCTTCCACCGGACGGCCGAAAAGTATCTTTAAGGATCGGTAACCATCGGTGATGTCAGACTCGGCGGCGTGATCAACGACGTCAGCCCCGCCAATCGCGACAACGGAATAATCAGCCGGAATTTTAAATGACCAATCCCGCAACGGAGCTTCCCGGATGTCGAGTTCCAGGTCGGCGTTGATCACGCGATCCGTGTCGGTCAGCTCGTAGGTAACAACCTCCGCCACGTTGACCTCTGATTGAATCTGATGGGCGACGATGCTGTAGGTGTAACTCGCCGAGGGGAAGCGGTAGACGAATACCTGCCTTGCACCCGTCTCCACCGCGGTGCCGGGAAACTGGTTGGGCGCCAGCTGCATCATCCCGGTTGTATCCGCCAGTTCGAGTCGCACCGCTCCATTGTTGGCGACCCGGACGAAACCCGAGTGTCGCACGGTGCCTTCCGGCGTGAGTCGCAGTGCCTGTGCCCGGACGGGAAACCCTTCGAAGGTGGATTGACTGCGCACCACGCACGAACCTTCTCCGTCAAATGGCCGGCTGAGTTTGAGCTCGAGGATCCGGCTGTCTTTCGCTGCTCCGGGAATGACGTTCCAACCTACGACATTCGTTCCTGTCACTCCGAGAATCTCTCCGGGTCCATCGAGGAGCAAGCGGGCCGACGCCAGCTTCCCCTGTAGGACACGAAACGTAATTCGCGACTCCTGCCGCAATAGACCCGCACCAACTCGCACTTCGGTCTGCTCGGCACTCGTGAAAGCAAGACTGCCTTCGCCAGACTTCTGGGCCGACTTCCAGGCGAGAGTTGCGGCGCCACTGGCGGGAAGAAAACCTTGAACGCCGTGAGCACTCGGTGTGGGCACCACCTCGCGTGCAGCGTCAAACTCGACCAAATCCGGAAAGCCGTCGAGTCGCAGCGGCACAACCGCACCGGCTGGCATGTGAAAATCGATTTGCCGCCAGTCACCCTTTTCGGTGATCGCGGCCGCGAAATCCAGTTCAACGCCGAACGATCCTGCACGGTCGGCGACGAGTTCGTAGCCGAGTTCGTTTTCTGCCTGGCTGAGCTCGATGTGCCAGCCGTCGCCGGCCGTCTGGCGATTCAGCGCAGCTCGGCCGGAGAGCAGGCGGAGACGAGCGCCAGCGGCCGAGGCCCTGAGTTGTCCACGAAGATGAAATCCCGCGCTGCCACTCGTCTGATCGATTGTACCGGAGAGTTCCGCGTTGAGCAGTTCGGCCGGCGCGACAGCCGTACCGCGCCGGAGCAGCGACACTTCCAGTTTGGCCAGTCCGTTCGTGGCGAATTGGCGCGGAGCATGAACATCAGAGCTGTCACCGATCGCGATAAGCCCATCGGCGGAGGTCACGCGATAATCCACACTGGAATCTGATCGCACCGTGATCCGCGACGTAAAGCCCACCGCGTCACCGGGCGTGGCGAGCAGGATCAAGGAGGATCTTGGCAGGGGAGGTTTTCGGAGTCGGGTGTGAACCGTGAGTTCGAGTTCGCGCGGCGCGGCGGCGCCTTCAGTCACCAGCGGTCGCAAATCCAGAAAGCGCCGGCTGGCGTTGGCCTCCGTTCCCTGCCGCACCGCCCAATCGCGTAGTCCCTTTCCGGACACGTCGATGACCTGGCCTTCGCCCGTCAATCCGATCGACAGCAGCTCCGGCCGTCCTTGGATCACTTGAAGTTTCAGCGTCCATTCACCGGTGATTTCACTCGACGTCAGTTGTACGCGATGGTCGACGGAGGCGGAAAAGAAGAGGGGCACGGTCGCCGACGTGCCCTGCGCATCGATGACGATGTGAGCGCGATCACCGCCATCACTCGCACGCGCGGTTTTCGGATCGCTCGCGCCCGACGTGGCTCCGCACGCGACGCTTACTCCGGCCAGCCAGAGCAGCAGCGTTCGGATACCGCCGAACCGAGCGCGGTGTTCGCGTGCAGCAAGTGGATCACGCGGTGAGCCGCCGCGCGGGCGCGGATTCCGTGAGACTGACGATGCGACGCAGCTGGGCTGGAGCGATAAAACATTCATGGGAGGATGAGGGAAGCGGGAGTGGATTGCATCGTGTGAGTCTCGCACGGAGCGTGCTGAAACGTGTCACTCGGGCGTCAGGCGTTTGTCAGGGATTTGTCATGGAAGGCTAAATTTGGGCAAAGGAGGCCTCCGGCTCCGGAAAGGGCCGCGACGAGAAACGACTCGTGGGTGGGGGTTAAGGGCCGGACTGCCGGCGCATCTGTTCGAACATCTGCACCAATTGCTGCACGCGCGCACTGTTCGCGTAGTGGCCGCGCAGCGAGTTGACCGTGGGAGCCAGGTCGTCGAGCCGGATCAGATTCGCGAGCTCTCCCCCGCGCAGTTTTTCCGCCAGGAATGCGGCCGTGCCGGCGAGTTGCAGGGTCGGAGTCGAGCGGTCGAACGCGCGCGCCTGCGGATCATGCAGCATGGGCCAGGAACGTTCGATCATGGTCTTCGTGGCCGGATCACGGAAGCGCACGAACACCTCGCCCAGCTCGCCTTCACCTTCCGGGAGAACCTCAATCTGATAGAGCGCCACCGCGGCTTCATCGGCCGCGAGCTCAGCCGCATCGACTTTGTCATTACGGAAGTCCTCTTCCTTCAACCGGTGCTGTTCGAAGCCGATGAGACGGTAGCTGCCGACGCGCGCCGGATTGAACCGAACCTGAACCTTCACGTTTTCCGCCGCGGGACGGAACGCTCCGGCGAGTTGTTGGGCAAAGCCGGCATCCGCATCGCTGGCTTGATCGAGAACCGTGTAGCGGCCGTCACCTTTCCGGGTGAGCGCTTCGAGCACCGTATCGTCGAGGCCGTCGGTGCCCACGCCGCACGCGTCAAAGGAGATTCCTTGTTGGCGCAGCTGCTCAATCGTCGTGGCCAGCGCTTGCGGGTTGGCGTTGCCGAGATTCGCCGCCCCGTCCGTGATGAACACGATTCGGTTCTGGGCCGCGGCGTCCTGATGCCGTTGCGCGAGTTCACCGGCCAGCTTCAACGCTTCTTCCAAATTTGTGCCGCCTTCGAACGGCGTGTGGCTCGCAAGCTCAACGAGCTGCGAAGCCTGGTCGCCGGCGACGTTTTCGGCCAGGAGGTGCGGTTGACGGGCAAATCCAATCAGCGTCACGCGATCGTTTGCGGTCAGCAGTGACGCGAGCACTTCGAGGGCGCGATGCACCGTCGCAACGCGGTCTGCGCGTTCCATCGAACCCGACGTGTCGAGCAGGACAGTGAGGTGCAGGGCTTGCGTCGCGCTCCGACCAGACGACGGTACTTTCATCGCGATCCGCACGAGATTGCGCTGTTGCATGAACGGATGACCCGATTGCTCCACGCGGCAGCCGACGCGTTCAGCGGCCGCAGGCGAAGGATCGCCGTAGTCGAACGCGTTGTAGAATTCCTCGGGACGAATGGTCGCCGGATCCGGACGCTCACCACGGGCGAGGGCAGCCTGAGCGATACGAAAGGAGGCGTCACTCACGTGCAGTGAAAAGGTGGAGACGGGCTCCGTCCGAGTGTTGATCTCGGCCCGGTTATCCACTGCCGCGGCGGATTGCGGCTCACGCTGGTCGGCCTTCAGATTGGACAGCTTTTCGTCCACGGTGGCGGCGGTTGTCTTCAGCTCACTGAGCGAGGATTCAGCCGGGGTCGCGGGTGCCACGGTTTTGCCGCCGGTCAGAAAATCGTCTGCTGCCGCCGTGGCTACAATGTAGGCAAAGGTTTGTTTTTTCCCGAAGTCCAGGTCCTTTCCCAGATCTTTCAGTTCGGTGCGAACCCGGCTTCCTGCGATCGAGTTCGAAGCCATGTAACCTCCTTGATCTCGGGACGCACTCACCTCGAACGGCGAGAGTGCGATGGTCTCTTCATCCGCCGTGACCCCCCACGATTTATCGATCGGTTTAACAACGCCGCCAACCGTGCGGGATTCTCCGTTCGCTCCAGTTGGCGATACGGCATCGAGGAGTTTGCCACCGCCTGCTTGCGGCTCGATTCGTTTCATCTGGTCACCGAAGAGCAGCGGCTTCTTTGGGGGGATCCTGACGGCTCCGTAAAGCCGACGATTGCCTTCCTGCACCTCTGCCACGCGAACGGGAAGCTGTCGGGGCATCTCGATCTTCGGCTTCGCCAACGTGTCCGAGCTGGACAGCGCCATTGCCGCGGCCGGAGGCGCAGGCTGGTTCGTGGGTCCATCGGTGGGTTCCGCCTCGACGTTTTCTTTTTCGACGATCAGCGGGGACGCTTCTCTCTTCTTTTTCTCCATGCTCAACCGGCCTTCCGCGCGAACGAAGTCCGACTCCTCTCGCGCCGACTGCACTTCGCGCACCATCATCGGCTGTGACGATGGCAATACGCGGAGCGCGAGGACTGACGCCAGCGTCAGCGACGCCGCCAGGCCTGAGGTCCAGGCCCACGTCTTGCGGCGACGGCGTCGGGCCGCGGCAAATTTTAGTATAACGGCCTCGTTTGCCTCGTCGGGCGACACCTCGGCCGGCACGCCGAACGCGGCCAAAATCTTCGCGCGGCGCTCGGGCGCGAGTCGCATGGGTGCCCGCTCGGAACGCTCGGCATGTTGAACCACGGCGTGCGTCGCCTCGATCTGCTGCTTGAACGTTCGCAGCTCCGGTTGTTCGGCGAGGAGCCGTTCCAGTTCCGCGAGTTCAAACGCGGACGCTTCGCCCACCACTGCCGCCACGATCCGGGCTTCCATTTCTGCCGGAATCGCGCCGCTTGGATTTGTTTCTTCTGAATGATTCATGTGTGCCTTCGCGAGTTTTACCTCCGGCTCCCTTCAATGCCCGCGGCGCGCAACATCGTCGCGAGGTGCTTGAGCAGGTGATGCAGTCGATAGCCGACATTGCTCACGCTGATTCCCGTGCGCTGGCTGATGTCGCGGTATTTCAGGTCGTCGTGATATTTCATCCGGATCAGCTTCCGGTCTTCGTCTGACATTTCGGCGAGGAGCATCCTCACCAATCCCACTGCTTCCATCTGGCCAAGCAACTCGGAGGGGTGGTCACCCTCGGCGAGCTGCGTCGTCTCATCCAGGGGCGATTCGCGCGCGTGGTCGCGCAGATGATTCAACGCGAGATTGCGCAGACTGCGGTACAGCCACGCCCGCGGATTCTCGACTTCGCCCCACAGCTGATGGAGGCGAAGAAAGGTTTCCTGGACGAGCTCCTCGGCTACGGTTCGCCGGCGCACGAGTCCAATTGCGAACCTCAGCAACCCGCTTTCTTCGGTGTGGAATAGCTCCGCCAATGCCGTCCGGTCGCCGCCGGAGCGGATCGAGACCGGAAGGGCGGAGGTGCCACCGGTAAGAGGTGGCTCTACGCTCGAAGATGGCGGAGGTTCCATGAAGCAGCGGAAAATGAACGGTGGTCTAACAAGGAAGACACACCGCGTGCTGATTCCTTAGAATTTTGTTTCACTTCTTTGGTGGGGTTCCGCCGCAACCGGGTTTCCCGGGCCGCCGCCCCGTGTCGGTCATCCCGGAATTCAAGGTGTCAGCGGTTCATTCGTTCGAGTTCGCCGGATTGCACGCGCGGAGATAATCGAGCGCGAAGCCGGCGCTCTCTTCACCGAAGCGCAGCCGCAGACTCTCACGAATCTGGTCATGGTCCACCGTGGCCACAGAGGATGCGAGCGCCGGAATCGCGCGGATGATGTGGGCAAAGGTAATCGCCGGCGACTTCACTTCCTCGGCCAGCGCCGCCAGCAAATTCGGCGCGGTGAGCGTGGGTTCAACGAAATTGTTGTCGTCTTCCGGCTCCGACATTCCCGCGGCCGCGAGGACGCGTTCGCCTAACAAATACGGGCGCGAAGGCCGCAGGTGACTGACGCTCAGGCCCAGCGCCAGTCCCATCGCGATTGCCGTTAACGCGAACTTCCACAGCACGCTCCGGCTGCGAGAGGCGTAGAAGAGGCGCTTACGCCACGGTTGCTTCGCGGTCCGGTTCACGAGTCCGTGGCTCAAGGTGCAGGACTTTTCTGCGGCACAGCCAGCACGGCATCAAGTGGCCTCCGCCCGAAAGCCCACGAGAACGAGGCGTTCAATTTTTCGGAACCGCCGACGCGGACGCCATGAAACATCGTCTCAGCCATGACCGTGGAGTTAAGCAGACGCGCCACATCGATCATGAGCTCGGCATCGGCGATCAGGCGCTCGACTTCTTCTCCCGGGTATCCAGCCCAATATTTCAAGTCGTGCAGAAAGCCAGCAGGGTAGAGGCTCACGCCTTTCCAGTCATCGAACCAGCCGGTGCACCCGTCGCTTTTGAACGGTCGCGGCGGCGGATCGCGTTCGATTTTGGCCCAGAGTTCGATCAACCCGTACGCTGCGCAGATTTCCTTGATCCGCGCGAGCGGCACTTCCTCACCCAGCGCGGGCAACTTGATGTCCGACCGGACATGACTCAGTCCGCTTGGGTGGGATGGAGGCGTTGTACCGCCGTGAGCCGAAACGCTCGTTGCGAGCAGGACAAGAGGCAGGATCCGTCGAAGCGGGGAAACGTACATGTTGAAGCGGAGGAAACCCAGTGGAGCAGGTTTGCGCAGATGGACTAACCCACACGCGGTCACGCCGCGATCAATTTTGCGGAGAGGGAGGCAGCGTTTGTGTCATCTCAACGTGGCGGGAGCTGAACGCCGCTTACTTCGGGTTGTTGGCAACATCGTCCGCTCCGGATCAACGATCGCCCGTTGCGAAGAGCGGTTGACCACCTAGGTTCCTGCAACAACTCGTTCGCATGAAATCCCGCACAGCTCGTCGTTCCAAAACCAAACTGAATCCCGCTCGCTCGGCCAATTCGCGTTCAGCTGCGCCTGAACAGCCGCTGGCGGTGGCAGCACCGGCGCTCGTGACGTGGGCGGAAGCGTGTCTGTCGGCGCTCGACGTCCCGAAGCGTGACGCCCGCCAGATCGCGCAAAGCCTCGTGCAAACCAGCCTGTGGGCGTCGACTCCCACGGGATTGCGCGACTGGGCCATTATCTTTCGCGCCTGTCGGCCGGTTCCATCGAGCCGCGCCCGAAAATCAAGCTTCGGCGCACGGGTCCGTGCACGGCTCAGGTAGACGGCGGTCACGGTCACGGAATCGTGATCTGTCATCGCGCGATGGACGAGGCGGTCGCCCTCGCCCGGAAAAACGGCATCGGGGCCGTGGGCGTGTCCAACTCGACGCACTGTGGAGCCGCTGGTCTGTACGGACGTCAGGCTGCGCGTGCGGGCCTGATCGGCATCGCGTTCACTCACTCCGACGCGTTCGTTGCGCCGCATGGAGGGACGAAGAAATTTCTCGGGACGAATCCAATCTGCATCACGATTCCCACGGGCGATCCCGATCGTCCTTTGTGTTTGGATATGTCGACGAGTGCGGTGCCGTATAACCGGATCGTGAACTACCGCCGCGAGAATCGGGCGCTGGAGCCGGGTTGGGCGCTGGATCACGCGGGTCGACCGACCATCGATCCGCACGCGGTGGCGTGTCTTCTGCCGCTGGCCGGACACAAAGGCTACGCGCTCGCGTTCCTGGTCGATCTGTTGTGCGGGCCGTTGAACGGCATGCCGTTTGGACCGCATATTCCGGCCATGTACGAAGGCTTGTCCCGCCGCCGCCGGCTTGGATCGTTCTTCATTGCGATCGATCCAAAGCGATTCGGCGGCGGTAAACGCCTCCCGCGGACCGCGGCGCGCATGGCCGCCGAGGCGCGTACGCTGCCGCGGGCGAATCAAAAGCAACCGGTCCTTGCCCCGGGCGATCCCGAGTTGTTGACGGCCGAACGGCGCTCACGTGAGGGAATTCCGATCGAACCGGGTTTGCGCGATGAAATGGCTCGCTGGTCAAAACGACTCGACGTGGCCCTGCCAATACTCACGAGGTGACTCATGGATCCGAATCGCGTGCGAGAATTCATCAAGGCGCAGGAATCGGTGTACGCCGATGTGGTGGCGGAGCTGAAGGCGGGCCGCAAAACGTCGCATTGGATGTGGTTTATTTTTCCCCAGCTCGCCGGCTTGGGCTCCAGTTCCATGGCCCGACGCTTCGCCCTCTCGTCCGTTGTGGAAGCACGCGGCTACGCGGAGGAGCTGGTGCTTGGTCAACGCCTGCGAGAGTGCACCCGGTTGGTGATCGATGTGGAGAACCGAAGCATCCACCGCATTCTTGGTTCTCCCGACGATCTTAAATTTCGTTCGAGCATGACGTTATTCTCCATCGCGGTGCCCGAAGAGCCCCTGTTCAGCCAGGTTCTGCAGAAATATTATGGCGGAGAGCCGGATCCGCGAACGATCGAACTGCTCCAGGGAAACTGATTTCGCCTGGAGTGGCGAAGTGACCGGTCAGCGGATACCGCCGACCGCGAACTGATTGCCGGCTGCGACCGGGTGGCCGTCCTTGAAGTCGATCTCGAGCAATTTTTCGCTCTGCACCGGTGCGCCTTTTTCATCCTGCAGCGTTGCGATGATTTTCCGGGTGCGCACGTCGATCACCTCGCCGGTCGAGGGATACACCAAACGACCGTCGATTCCAAACGTGATCCAACCCGGTTGATCGCGCAGCGGGATGGACGCGACCTGCTTCGGATGCAGTCCGGTCAGATCAAAGAGGTGAAGCTGGGAATTGGCGGCATCAGAGAGCCAGAGTTCCTTCTCGTCGAGGGTGAGCGCAATGCCGTGGCTCGGGCAGCCATGTCGCTTCGTGGGACCTTTGCTGAAACCCACGACCTCCACTCGTTCCAGCATCTTCCCCGTTTGCAGGTCACCGATTTCGAAACCCAGCAGATCGTTCACGTTCACGTACGTTCGTGTCTGGCGGCCGTTGATGGTGAAGGGGCGGATCGCGGAGCTGAACGGACCCACCGATCGCACGACGGTCTGAGTGGACGTGTCGGCGACACCGAGCGATGGAGATCCGAGTCCCGCCAAATACGCTTCGCGGCCATTCGGTCCGACGATCGTGTTGTGGGCCTTGGAATTGAGCGTGAGGACTGACAGGACCCGTCCATCAAGCGCGTCGATGACGGACCACGTGTCTTTTTCGAACGAGGGGCAGTAGATCGTTTTCCCATCGGGCGTGATCGACATGCGATCACATCCGGCGTCGTAGGTTTTCTCCCACAACACCTGATCGGTCGCCAAATCGAAACAGATCAGGCTTTGGATCGTGCTCACGTAGAGCCGACCGGTGACGGCGCTGGCGCAAATTCCCTTTACGTTGAGCGGCTTGCCTTCGCGATCGAGGCCACCGAACGGGATGCGACGGACCAGCGCGTGCGCGTGATCGATATCGTAAACCAGAACGCCGTGCCCGCCGTACTCGAGGTAGTTGCGTATTCCGGGTGTGGCGACGTAGAGGAAGCGGCCGCTTTGAGCACCAACCAGAGCACTGGCGGTGAGAGCGAGGAAAGCCAGCAGGGCGAGCGTAGAGCGCCGCGCGAACGTGGGGTAGTTCAACATGCGTAGAAACTACGTCCCACGGCGCTCACCGCAAGAGTTGTGATCGTCGCGGTTGCAGAGTCGCTCGACGACCGACGATCCGTTGACCGTCACCGACGGCGATCCGGATCATCCCGATCGTTGCGTCGATCGCGATTCCAGTTCCGCGGGTAACGACGCACGACGTCCTGATGATGGCGTTGCGGTGAATCGCGGAAATCGAGCTGGACGTACGGTGCACGGCGCAGGTCGCGCGCCCATCGACGCGGCGGGTCGCGACGCGCGACCCAAACGTTTCCGTCCAGATAGACGTATTCGCGACGCGCGCTGCTGTAGTAAACTTCGTAGCCGGGATAGTAAACGTAGCTGTCCTGGACGATGACCTGCGTGGGCTGTGGGTAGCGCTCGGAATAGGCGTAGCCCGGTTCGGACGTGGCGCAGCCGCTCATGCTCCACAGAGTGAGGGCGCCGAACACCAGAGTCGTAATGACTGGTGGCCGAATGAATTTAGGGTAGGGGTTCATGTGATGGAGACAGCTAATCTCCGCATGCGTTCACCCCGTGGCCTTTCAGCCCTCAAAATTGGCGATGGCCGCGAACACAATCGAGCGCGGCAAAGGACTGAAACACGCCGCTTTTACCTCGCAGCCGTTCGCTGCGCCTCATGCAGCGGGAGTAGGAGAGCGCAGGCCGCAATCAACGTTTCACGTAGGTATGCTGCGGAAAATGTGCGGAACCGATCGAGGTGCCAGCGGACGAGTGCACATGCGCCGATGGTGGAAAATCCTAGCCGACGCCGGCAAAGCGTGGAACGAGGACAACGCCTTCAAGCATTCCGCGGCGGTGAGTTTTTATACGTTGTTCTCCCTCGCGCCGATCACGTTGATCGCGGTGGGGATCGCGGGTTTGTTTTTTGGAGAGGAGGTCGCGCGTCGCCAATTTGCGCTGCAGATGGCTGAACTCGTCGGAAAAACCGGCGCGGAAGTCGTCCAAAAAGCGATGGAAGCGAACGCACTTGGCGATCGCGGCTGGGTGTCCACGGTGATTGGGGTGGTCTTGCTCGTGATCGGCGCCACCACGGTGTTCGCACAGCTGCAGAGCTCTCTCAACGATGTGTGGGGCGTGACCGCTACGCCGAGCCGGAGTGGCTGGGTGGTGATGATCGTGCAGCGACTGATCTCGTTCGCGATGGTGATCACCGTCGGATTTCTGCTCCTTACGTCGCTTGTGCTCAGTACCGCCTTGAGTGCTGCGGTGAAATTGGCGGAGGGATGGATGGCAATCGCACCCTGGGTATTGCGCATCGCTGACCTGACGATCGGCCTTCTGATCATCACGGTGTTGTTTGCGCTCCTCTTCAAAGTTTTGCCGGATGTGAAGGTCCGATGGCGCGAAGTCTGGCGCGGCGCTTTTCTGACGGCCGTACTGTTTACGATAGGACGGTTCATGATCGCGCTGTACCTCGGGTACACCACGATTGCGTCGTCCTATGGCGCGGCCGGATCACTCGTCGCGTTGCTCATCTGGATCTATTATTCCTGCGCCATATTGTTTTACGGCGCAGAATTCATTCGTGCCTACCGCCTGAATCATGGACTGGCGGTTCAGCCAAAAGCCACGGCCGTTCTCGTTCGTCGTGAAATTGTGACGGATCCCGATGGCAAGGAAGTCGTGATCGAGCCCGACAAGTGACCGCGGTCGATGCGGGGATCGTGAGGGATGCGGAGGCGGACGCGACGCTGCGAGAAGCCCTGCAGTGCACAATCCCGCGGGTCGAAGACCGCGCGCTACTCAGCGGTAGCGCGGCGTCTCCGACCCGCGGCTAGGTGCTCAACGACAGGAACTGGGCGACGGATTTTGAGTCGCAGTTTCTTGCGATGGAGCAGCTCCAGTGCCCGCGTCAAGCGAAACGGGCTGCCCTCCGCGTCTTCGCCGAAACTACAGCTGCGAAACCGCCGAAGTATCGTTGACCGGCGAGTTCTGGGCGAGCTCTCGAGCGGACTGGTAGGCCGGAGTGCTGAGCGTCAAAGTGGACTGTCGCCAAATCGCCACGACCTGGTCCGCGCGATTCCAATCGCGAGCAAACCGGGGTGCAGTGGTTTTTTGTTCACGCCATTGGGCATAGCCTCCGTTTTGCTCCAGCACCCGCCGAACCTGTGCATCGGATAATACGCCCGCCTTCGCATAGCGCAGGCTTACACAGCGGTCCCCAATCAAGACGACGGTGAGGTTTAGGTCTTCGACGCGGAAACTGAGACGATCGCCGATCTTGTGCACCGTGCCCTGCTCAAAGGCCATGTCGCCTGACCGCAGTACCGGCTCACCAAAGCGGGCGCTGAGTTGCGCTTCGTTAAGTCCGAGTTGCCCGTAGGTGCGTGGAGCGATGAACGCCGCCAGTGCGCCGACCGTGAGCGCCAAAATCTTCGCGGTGCGAGTGAACGGGTGAATCATGGAAGCCGAGTCAGCATCGGCCCAAATGCAGGAAGCTTTAGCCTTCGCACGCGACCAACGCCGGGGTTGCAGGCCTCCGACGCAATATTTCATCCGATTGCTGCTGAATGCGCGGCAATCCGGGCGCGGGCGTTTAGACTTCGGCGTGGTGTGACAGGGATCGGAGAGTGAATTGGGGGCCTGAGCTTTCGGACGCGCGGTTCACGTATTTTCCACGAGCGGTGGGCGAGAACCGGTTGGATCTACGTGTCGGGTGCGTCCGCGCTACAATCAGGAACTCCCGTTGCGGAAATGGGCCCGCGATGCTTGTTTGTTCCGCGCCGGGATGCGGACAGCCCGTGTCGGGTGCGTTGGACTCCGTGTTCTCGAATTCAATCCCACACTACACTCCTATGAGCGTTCTCCCTCCCGTTGCTGAAGCGATTTCCCAAGGCGGCCGTACTGGTTCAGTCGAAACCTCGGAGGAAGGTTTCAATCTGAAATTCAAATCACCGTCGCCGACCAACTCGCAAGGGCTCACGCCGGAGCACCTGCTGGCGGCAGCGTGGGCGGCGTGTTTCAATGGCGCCGTGAAGCATATTGCGAAGGAATCGGGACATGCCGACGAAGGGATTACGGTCACCGGTCTCGTCCAATTGCATCCGTCGGGTCCGCAGCCGTTCTCGGTCGAGCTGCGCGTGAGTATCCCGGATCTGGATGAGAACAAGGCCGAGCACGTCCTCGCGAAAGCGCATGCGATCTGCGCGTATTCCAAGGCCACGCGGGGCAACGTGAGTGTGAAGCTCACGTTGGACTGACCCGCTCTCCATCCGGTATAACTTTCTCCATCGAGCTCCGTGGCCCAACGACGCATCAGCCACGCCGCGCAGGGCGAACGCAAATACGGATCTACACCATCGGCTCAAGCGGTCCCGCGTGATTCAGCATCCGGTCGGTCTCCTCATAGCGTGCCGGCTTCCAGCTGCTCGAGATAGACGAACTCCGGTGCGTGCACGCCGGCCTCTTCGCGGATCTTCACGAGCCGTTCCGAATCGAAGAACGCCTTGGCGGCTGCGATTGAAACCCACGAGGAGAAATGAACGATCTTCCGCGGTTCGTTCTCATCGCGCAGAACCTGATAGGAGCGCTCTCCGGCTTCCTTCCGGAGTTGCGCGGCGCCGTCAAAGATCCGCTTCCAGGCCGCGTAATCGGCGACTCGGTGAATAATCAGAACGTGCTGCATGGAATTTGATTTGGTGAGTGCTTCGCGAGACGTGCACGATGAGTCAGAGAATCTCAGCACGTGGTCTGAATTCAGACCGAACCTTTTCTGAATCCAACACGAATAAAACGACGGACGAATGCCCGAGTTCGTTGTTCACCGCGGGCTCCCCCTGCACCAGATGACACGCCACAGAACAGAAAAATATCCAAACCGAATCCGGCCGTCGCCCCCACCGTGTAGGCGGACAAATCCAACCAATCAAAACCCGTTCCCAAAATGAGATGTCCGACGCGGGTCGCGCGAATCGTAGTGATCCAAGGCGCTTGGTAGATTTGTGCGATCTCCACGAGGTACGAAATCGTCAGAGCGAACAGAACGAGCCTGGGGGGTGGGAGGCACGGCTTGAGGAACGCTAGCCCAAAAAGAACCGCCATCGCCCACAAGGCATCGCCCAGGTACTTGCCCAGCGCCGAAGGAAAAAGGCCGGGGAGGGAGCGCGACGCCAGGCCAGCGGAGACGATGAGCAGGAGAGCAACAGCGATCAGCCAGCGTTGCCGCCGATGCTTCTCAAACCTCATGGACCGTCTCGGCCGAACGTGGGCGCCTCGGCTTTGAGGGCGCACGCGGGATGTTTCCTTAGCTTCCGCCAGAGGACGATCAGATAAGTCGCGGTGCTGATAACGCCCCAAATCGCACCCTGGATCATAGCGTGGTTCAGGTCCTTCGTTTTCAAGTACTGTGCGCCAGCGATGAGCGCGAAGCTCAGGGCCAAAGCGAGGAGAGTACGTTTCGTCCAGAAAGCCATGGCGACGAGGAAGAGCGAAAGTTTCAAACCATCAAGAGCAGACGGGCACGCTCGAGCGTCGCGTTGAGCCTTTTTAGATTCGTTCTTCGCCTTCCCAGCGTCTGGTGCAGACGCGCGAAAATTCTGGAAGTTCTATCCGCGTCAGGTCCGCAGAATCTTCGCCATGGGTCGGCCTTTGGCCAGTTCATCGATCAGTTTGTCGAGGTAACGGATTTCACGCATGGTTGGCTCCTCGATTTCTTCGATGCGAACTCCGCAGATGACCCCGGTGATCAAAGATCTGAGCGGATTTGGCTTGGGCGCATTCTGAAAGAAGGATTCGAAGTCGATGTTCTTTTTCAAAGCGCTCTCCAGCTGCCGCTGGTTGTAGCCCGTCAGCCAGCGAATGATTTCATCCACCTCTTCCTTGGTGCGTCCCTTCTTTTCCGCCTTCGCGACGTAGTAGGGGTAAACGTTTGAGACACTCGTGGTCAGGATGCGGTGCTTGGTGGGCATGGGAGGGGGAGTTCGTTCGCGGACCCGACCGCAGAATGAGACAGCTCTAGCGTTTGGTTGAACCTTCGTCCGTGCTCCATCCGAGCTGCTTTCGGAACTCCTCTGCCTCGGCTTTGGGGAGTCGCCTCAACAGGACTGCGATCGTATAGCCGCCCTTCGTCCGTCCGGCCTTCAAATATTTCCAGTCGGAGATTCTTGCTTCGTCGATTACCACCTGCTGACCAAACTTCACCGAAGCGATGATTTCGGGATCGTTCGCGATGAGCCCCACCCAGTGACCGCTCTTCCTCTTGATGTCGCTGATCCAGAAATGCTCCGTTTGCTCGTGCTCCGAAATCGCCAGCTTCAGGTAGAACTCAGATTCGTCGACGGCTGGCTCCTTGAACCCGCGCCAAAACAACGGAAGCGCCCGTCGCGCCTCGTCGATTGCGCCGTTCATCTCTTGGTCAACCTTGTCGACCATGACGATGTGGTCATCGGCGGCGTGTAGTCTAAGCGTGGACACAACAAGCAACAGTAAGCCGAGTAGCAGTCTCATAATTTTAGGACTTTCAAGTTGAGGCATGGCCGGTCGGGGTGCCCTGCTCTGGAGACCTTGGCGAGCGTTTGTGCTCTCTTTTGTCGCGGGAGTTCAACAAAGGTATCCAGGAAAGCCATAGCTCAAGAACCAGCAGTGGTACAACCCAGCTGGCCCACTCACGCGTGGAATTACGCAGGGCCTCGTCCTTGACGTAGAAAAACAGCCAGTCCTGCAGGTCGTACATCGCTCGAAGCCAGACGAGCACTAGCGCCAACCCATAGCTTCTGATCATGAAGAGTCGATGGGCCGTAAAATCTCCAATCACCGCGCAGCGCCACGCCGCGAGCGTGAAGAAAAGCCAGAGTGACGCGAGCAGGACGATCGGAAGGCGGGAGCCTTCATATTCGCCCACGATGCCGCCCAGATAAATCGCCGTCAGCGCGGCCAGCGTTGCCCCGATGACGTACATCCGCCCGACCATCCGGTGGAGCGCAGGCCGCTTCGCTCGCAGAGAAGAAATGAACTGCAGTGGAGCGCCCACCAGGACGGGCAACGCCACGATCACATGCGCGAAATACCAAATCTGCTTGTTGAATAACGACGGCCCCAGCCGGTCGGGCTTCAGGAAGCGGTAGTTGATGGCGCGGTACAGATAGTAGGCACTTAGCGCCACCAGGACGAACCAGGCGCAGCGTCGCGCCCGAGACGGGAGATCACTTCCGATCTTGGCGTCAGCTTGCTGGAGAGATTTTGTCGGAACTGCCAAGTGGACGTTTTCGGCTAACGTTTCGGGTCAGCGGGCGGGCGTTGGTTCGTGAGCTGCAGGGGCCATGATTCGGCTTTCGATCCAGTCTCAGTCTAGAATTTCAACGGAGGTCCAACGATCTCCATCCCGTGATCGGCCCATAGCTGCTTGAGCAACGTCTCCTGGTTCTTCGGAATCTCAGGCCCGAGTTTGCTCATTTGGAGGAAGAAATCTTCCATGCTCCCCGCCGGCTGAAAGAGCACGAGCATCTGTCCTTCGCCGTCATCTATCTTGGCGAACGCATGGGGCACCTTGCGTGGCGCGAACGCTGAATCTCCCGCATGCAAATGAAACGTATCGTCGCCGACCTGGACAATGAACTCGCCACGAATCACGTAAAACCATTCGTCCTGGAAGTGGTGGCGGTGAAACGCGGGCCCGCCTTTCGCTCGACGTATCGTATCATAAATCAGGAGATCGCCGCCCGTGTCCTGGCTGGAAACCTTCAGATCAAATTTTCCGCCCATGATCAAAAGCTCTTCCTGACGTTGATCTTTCTGCGCTCCGACCCGGAAGCCGGTGCGACCACGCGTTGGACTTGGGCCGTTGCTTTCTGCGCCTCGGAGGACCGCGAAGAGAGCAGGGGCTGCGAGAGGCAATTTGCGGAAGTCTCGTCGTTTCATGAGGGTCAGAATGGGTGCGGAAGGATAGACGCGACCGTGGGCGGTGAACTCTTTTTTGCGGCAGAGAAGCCAGCGGTGCAGCTAAAAGTGAACCGTCTGAGCCATGCTGATTCGATCCGATCCTCGGAGCGCGCGCGAGCGCGCTGACCAACACATATCCCGGACCTTTGCGTCCTCCTCGCCCGTTGCGTGAGGCAATCCACCCGCGTCCCTCCCGTCAGATGCCTCACTTCGACGATTCAATCTTCAGGATTTCCAGAAACCTGATCTTCGCCCCGGTCTTCACTTGTTCCCGCTCGCGAATCGTCGCCGTGATCATTGCCGGTCCTGAACGTACTGACTTGAGCAACCCCGGAGTAATCTCCGCTGGAAGCTTCTCCAATCCGGTGTCGGTCCGGAAGCGCACAAAATAGACCGGCGCCTTTCCAGGCGGCGCATCGACCACGATCTCGCCGTCCGATGACACCGTGGAGCCGACGCGGGCATCGGCAAACGGCGAGAAGAAGTCGGCGCGTAACGAAGTTCCGGATGCAGCAAACAACAGAGCGACGAATGCGATGATTTTCATGATCTGAAGTTCCGGTCCGCAAAAGGACACGACTTTCTCCCGTTGCTCAATGTCACAGATGCGACCTCGGAAAATCTCCCGACACCTCGGTCGTCCGAACGTCAGCTCTGACACCCGCAATTACGCCAACCGATGCCTCAGCGGGCGAAGTACAAGCTCGGCCAGAACGATGGTGTAGATGGGTGAAACGATCGTTGCAGCGACCGTCTCGCCCAAGTGTGGGGTAAGGCCGGAGGCGGCCACGTCGGCCAGGCAGCTCAGGAGACTGGCGAGGAAAACGAATGCTCCCGCGCCATACACGTATCCGATACAGGCAGAAATTATCCGCGGGGCTTCGGAGGTCTCCATGGACTCGACGCACCCGAGCGCCGTGACGAACGACCGCAGAACGACCATCGGACCGCGGACCCCAAAGGCGAGGGTGGAGCAGCCGACGGGGATCAGGAACATCGCCAGCGAGGGAACGAAGAAGAACAAGGCCGCTGGACGGTTCCCGGCGAGCATGAAGCATCCGATCGTGCCCGCAAGAATGAGCAAAAAGCCGAGAATGAGCGACGCCAGTTTAAGCATAACCATCCATCGGCCACCTGAGACTGAGCTTGAGCTTGCCGTGACGATCAAGGCAGTCGTTTCCGACGAGAATCAGCGCGAAACGCCCATGGCATTTGTGCTCGCACGAGCTCCTCGCGAAGACGGCTCGCTGGACGGCCCTCGCCACTCAACCACGCGCCGCGTCGCTCAAGCCCGTCCCCTTTTCCGCGCGACGCCGCAGGATCAGGGAGAGGACAGCCAGCAAGAGTGGGGGCAGGAGCTCGCCGATCCTGGCTTCTTTTCCGAGCAGGATGGAAACAAAAACGACTGCGCTCAACACGAGGCCCAGAACTGAGAGCCAGCCCGTGATCTTCTTCGTGGCACTCGAACCATTCCTATACGTGGGGGCATTCATGCGAAATGGGTTGGGCGACGGGTCAGCGGCTATATCGACTCGTTCAGCATGATCATTTGGACAAGAGCACACCGGCCAGCTTTTCAAAGGTTCGCTGCCATCCCGCGGCGTAATCGTGCAGTGAGGTTTCGATCAACCGGCCGTGCTCAAACTGCATCTGCGTGCCCGTTCCCTTCGGCGTGAGCTCCACCGTCACCAGCGTCTCGATGCCGGGTTCACTCCGCCAGTTCCAACTAAAGCTGAGCTTCGACGCCGGCTTCACCTCAACGTAGACTCCACGGCAGACGTGCTCGGCGCCGGTCGAATCCATGAAGCGCACTTCGAATCGCCCTCCGACCCGAACGTCGAGCTGCGCGGACAGAACCCGGCCTGCCGGATCAGATCCAAACCAGCGACGCACCATCGCCTCGTCGGTCCAGCCACTCCAAACGGCCGCCGGCGGCAGGCTGAAAAACCACTCGATCTGAACTGATTTCGGATTCTGTAGGACCATTTCGCCAGGTGGTGTTTGCAATGTTACACATGGACCGCTTGCCAGCGGGCTCTTGGGTTGAGGGGACCGGTGCGGATATTTGAGTCATGTCTGTGCGGCCTTGCAACGCGGATCCCAGCGCGGATCAGCCGAGGAAAGATCCGCTCGTGCTTCGCCGGATTCATCGAAGCGCCATGGGCAATAGCCGTAGAAAAACCACTTTCGGAACGGTACCGGGCGCATCACGCTGAGTTGCTCGGGCGAGTGGTGCCATTGCGGCGGAATGAGCGCGAAGAAAAGATCGTTGGCCGCGCGGCGCGAGCGAAAGAGAATGGACAACCTGAAATGCCGCCACGAACCGCGCCTCGCTCGGAAGTCGATATCGGGATGCGAGTGAAGGTAGCGCACGCCCTGCGCGAACTGGCCGACGTTCAGCACCGAGTGCTTGGCATATTCTTCCAGCCAATGGCTCAACGTCTGCATGCGATCACGATCCGTTGGAGGGGTTCATTTTTTCGTAGACCACCACGGGATAACCATGGAACTGACGATCTCCAATCAAGTTCATGCCCAGCTTTTCGAGAACCCTGAGTGACGCGCCATTCGCGGGATTCGCGAATCCCAGGTAGCGTGAAAATCGTAGAACCGTGAACGCGTAGCACGAACAACCCAGCGCAGCTTCAGTGGCGAAGCCAACTCCCCAGAACGGAGGAAGGAAGCGAAAACCTAGTTCCGGCTCCGTCGTGCCATCGAAGTCTTCAAGCCCGAACCCGCAGTATCCAATCACCTGTCCGTCCTTCTTTTTTTGCACGGCCCATTTTCCGAATCCGCGTTCGAGATAGGACCGGCGAAAAGCAGCCAGTCTCGCCCGGGCGGTGGTTTCTGTCTCCACGCCGTCCGAAAACCGCATCGTCTCGGGATTTGAAACGATCGCATACAGAGCCGGAAGGTCCGTGTCCGTGAACTCACGAAGGAGTAATCGTGGCGTCTCGATCATGTATGCGCAGGTTCCAAGATGAGCGAGGCTGCTTTTCGTCGACGCGGTTTATTTTCTGAGGCTCCAGATCAGACACGCAACGATCGTGTCTCAAATGAAAACGCAGCAACCCATCGCGCTTACCCAAATGATTCGCTGCGGAATTATTCCGGCGACCGGAAAAAATGAAGGGAAATGTCCGTTTTGGGTAAGCTCATTCGTTATAGTATTAGACACTACCTTTATGAAACCATCTCACGACCGCCGATCCCATCTGATTCTACTCGAGTATGCCGCCAACGCCACACCGCCGACGTCGGACGAAATGAAGACGATCATGGCGCGCTTCGAAACGTGGATGGATGAGCTTCACCGCCAGGGCCGCGTGATGGGGACGAATGGGCTGGAGTTAACCGGCAAAATGCTGCGCGGCCCGATTGGCGAGACCGTCATCACGGACGGGCCGTTTGCCGAGGGAAAGGAAGTTGTAGGTGGTTACGTGCTGCTAAACCCCTGCACACTCGACGAGGCCGTCACCGCCGCTCGCGCGTGCCCCGGCCTGGACTACCGCATGATCGTCGAAGTGCGCCCGGTCCAAACGCAGCCAGGTAAGTAAACACTTTGTCTCAGCTCACGGCCGTGGCGAACGTGCACCGTGAGCCATGCCGTTGCGTCGTCGTTTCCGACCTCTGCTTAGCTCTTTCGTCCATCGAGCCGAAACTCCTCATGCAGCTGCTGCGCCTGCAGGTGCGCGTCGGTCGCCAGCAAAACTTCTTCGGACCCAACGAGGCCTGACGCCACCCGACTCTGGAGTGCCACCAGCTTCTTCTCATAGAAGGCAACGATCAGCTCCTGCTGCTTGAGCTTCTCCGCTTTCGTCGACGCGGTGTCGCGGCGAAAGTACCAGAGCGCCAGGCGAGCTGAAGACACCGCCTCTTCATCGTAACCGCCGACGGCAAAGTGAGCCTCGCGCATCGTGAGAATGTTGGACAAAACCGCGTCCCTTTCTTTCAAGACGTTGGCATACGACGTTTCGTCAGCCCGCGCAAACGAGACGAAAAGCAACGAGGCGGCAAGCAGTGCGAGCAAGCGGAGGGGTGAGGTATTCATAGTTTGGCTAAAGTTTGGTCCCGTAGATGTCGCCGCCGCGAACCGCGCCGCCAACAACGAAGTGATGCGAGCCCCAGTCGTGATCTGAGCCGTTACGCCATCCGTTCGCTCGTCGTAGGGGCGTCGCTCGCCGACGCCCGATCGGACGACTGCGACCATTCACAGCGCCTTCGCAACCGACTTCAACGCCTGAAGGACTGGATTCGCTTCGTCAGGCGTTTCTGGTTCCGGTTCGCCTGCGAGGGGCCGGGGATTATGCTGCGTGATGGTTACTAGCGTTCCGCCTTCGCGCGACTCGAGGGAGTAGATCATCTCGAAATAGTTCTCCGGCCGGTCGACGAGATCGGGCCTTGGGGCGAAGAGCCGATACCGGAGCCGTTCCGGTTCCCGATATTCTAAAACTTCGCCCCATTGCTCGAAAACCTGTCCTTCCCATTCCGCGCGAAAGACAATGCGGCTGCCGACTTCCCACGTGGTCGTAAGCGCCGAACCATACTGCCATTTCGCGACGAGATCAGGCCTCGTCAGGGCCGCCCAAGCCTTCTCTCGCGAAACCGCCAGACGAACTCTTGAGTGGGTGGTATGCATAATGTGCGGTCGGGCAATCGTTCAAGGTGAGCCACGGTCATTTGGAGCCGTTGCCTTGAGCAGTCGGCTTGAAATTGAATGTTTGGCGCGAGCTTGTTGTACGCTTCCCAAAACCGAACGGGTGTGCGATGCGTACAAGCTCAACCGTTGGCGCTTAGGTCTGGTTAGCCTCCCTTTTTATCGAAAACATAGGCGAACTCTGACTGCAACTCGTCGCTAAACTGCGCGAAGTCATCTCTCGAAAGCATGTCGTTACGGATCATGGAAATCATGAACAGCCACATCTTCGAACGCGAATGACCATCCAGGCAAAACTGAAGCACCTTAGCCTGCTTTTCCATTTCTTGGAGTGCGTCCCAAAAACGCTCGGTCTCGGTCTTCTTCGGACCAGCCAATATTCCGGCGATCCGCGCGTTGTGCTTCGCAAGATAACGTTCGCGTAGCTTCGGCACCAACGCCCTGAATTTTTTCCAGTCTGCCTCCAGTGCTGTTTTCATAGGCTGACGGTCCAGATCACCACGAACACAATGCTGATCCGCCAAGCGGACGGTTGCCCGCATTGCGCTGTGGCGAATGGTTCGGCTGTTTCACCACTTGAGCAAAAAAATCGGAGCAACCGCTATGAGCGCCGCAGTGATCTGAGCGCCAAAGATAGGTAAGGCAACCCGCGGCGCCACTGGAACCCATCTGATCACGAAATAACCGACGAGTGGCACTTGTGCTGCCATGACGAGTTGCCAGAGATGAGCGGCAGTGCCCTCGTCAGGTTGCGGCGCTAATCCATCGGTTGCGATATGAGCGACGATGAGGCCGACCGCGATAAGTGAAAAAAGGATCGGCAGGAAGGCGCTCGGGCGCTTGAAGAACTCAACGGTGGAAATCTCGGGGTTCATCTCGTCAGTATCCAACCTTCACATGAAATGATGATGAAGTTCCGGTGAATTTCGAATGAACAAATTCATTGCCGAACGATTTCGAGATCAGAGATCAGCCACGCGGAGGACAATGCAGATCCGCAAAACGGACGCTTGCCTGCGTTGCGCTGTAGCGGCTGGTTGGGCTCCGTTTGGTCGCTGATCATTTCGTGGGAATCTGCGCTTTACGTGCTGCCTCAGCGTCCACCTTTTTCTTGTTCGCTGCTTTCCCGATCAGGATAACGCTTCAACTGCTGCTCGTAACGCGTTTGATCGCTCTTCCACTGCTCTTCCGAGGACCGGGTGGCGCATGATGATAATAACATCCCGACGGCAAAGCTCACAACGCTTAGGAAATAGGCGGGACGCTTCTTCATTAGGAAAGGAGACGGCGAGTGTTTAGCTTCCGCCCAAACGTTCCAGATCAGCCACGCGGAGGACAATGCCGATCCGCAAAACGGACGCTTGCCTGCATTGCGTTGTGGCGAATGGTTGGGCCGTTCTCTATTCTTCCAATTCGACCTCGGCAATAACCACACGCTTGACCGGCGCGTCGACCCAATAACTGACCAAATAGCCTTCGGTCGCCACGTGCGAAATCATTCGGCCGTCAGCATCTGACAGCACGAAATCGGGTCTCGAGAATGGACGATCGGCAATTGCATAACATATGTCCATCAAACGGCGCCGCTGCCGCTTGGCTTGAGCGACGATAAACTCACTTGCTTCTTCTTCGAAGATGACCCGAAAGCGCGGCAGCTTACTCACGAGCGATGCGTGCCTCTAGCACTTCGGCAGTGACGAATTTCCCTGCTTGTACAGCACGCAACTTCTTCGCCATCGACTTTCGCCACTCGGGCTTGGCGTGCCGCGTCCTGACGATGTGGGAATGTAGCTCGCGCAAATCACGGCTCTTGAGACGGGAAATCTCACGCTTGATTTCTAGGACGGTCATAACGGCGAAAGGTGCAGAAGCCGGAACAAAACGTCAACCGCTGCATTCTTGCCGATTCAGATCAGCCACGCGGAGGACAATGCCGATCCGCAAAACGGACGCTTGCCCGCGTTGCGCTGTGGCGACTGGTTAGGCCGTTTTGTTTTTGATATCACGATACGTCTTGTTCCAGAAACGCACGAGTTCGACGTGCTCCTCATGGGTGATCCAGACTACATTCTCTTTTTGCGTAGGAGAGCCGCCAAAAGCGATCGGCGTAACATACCATTTGATCCGATTTTCGAATCGCGCGTCGGATTTCAGTTTCAGTGTGTTGGCGGGAAACGAATACGGCGTTAGCTCAGCTTTCGTCAGCGGGACGGTCGGAACGGTAAAATACTCGCCGTGTACATCGCAAAGGATGAAATCGTCCCAGCCCCTGAAGCCAACGATGAAGAAGCCGGGAAGATAGTCTGACAAACTGTAGCGTGTCGTTGCTGCGGTCGCCTCGTCTTTGCTCTCGAAAAGGACGAAGTGCTCTTCGTTATGCCAGCCGTCTTTCATTCTTTGCCTAACGTTTCAGATCAGCCACGGCCGGCTGCGGCCGTTGGCTGTAGCGTCTGGTGTGTGCCCGGCATGGGAGTGAACTGACGAGGTGAGAGTCCTCGATGCAAGAGACCAAAGTGAAAACGAAAGCATTAGACGAAAGCAACTGCGGGGTCGCGAGACACCGTGGGAAGGAAGCTGGAGTCAAAGCGGCGAGCTCACGAACAGGAACAGGCTATGAGGCCGGTGACGCGGACGAGGTGGGCACCACACCACGAAGTCCTAGTTTCAGCGTCACAGGTAAAGCCTGGGGTTGTGCCGCGAAAGTCACGTCCCTTACCCGGGGAGACCTGTCCGGCAGGCGTGGGAGTGCGCGAGCATTCGCACGGCACCGTCACTGGTAACAGTCACGGAGAGCGGGCAGGAGTCAGCAGAGGTCGTAGTAGCGCGCGTCGTCACGAGCCGGGAGTAAGCGATCACCTCCAGTGGGGTGCGCCGAAAGCCCCGGAGGGTCTCACGCCCGCGCGAAGGACCGAACTAATGGCGACCGCGGAGACCGCGGCGGCCT
>JBDSSD010000057.1:0-11697 GCA_039928945.1 Opitutus sp.
TCGGCTTCGAAGTTGCGCTTCGAGTCGAGGGTGCAGATCACCTGATCGGGATTAACGATCGTGATATTGGAGTCCGGCTGGATATCAGCGGCCGTGACGACACCAGACTTGTTCGCGCGGATCGCAAGATTGATGGCATCACGCTTCGTCGAAACGATGAGAACCTTCTTCAGGTTGAGCACGATGTCGGTAACGTCTTCAACGACGCCATCGATGGACTGAAATTCGTGATTCACGCCGTCGATCTTGATCGACGAGATGGCGGAGCCTTCGACGGAACTGAGCAGCACACGACGGAGTGAGTTACCGACGGTGTGGCCGTAGCCGGCCTCGAAGGGCTCAGCTATGAACTTGGCGTAGGTTGGCGTGGCGCCTTCTTCCACCTTCGTGAGTTTGGACGGGAGTTCGAACTTTCCGAGACGTTTGGGCATGGCGGGCTCTGCGGGTTAGATATTAGCGAAATGAAGGTTGCGGGCGGGGCGGCTTAGAAGCGCGAGTAGAACTCGACGATGAGCTGCTCATTGATGCCCTGCTCCATTTCTTCACGCGTGGGCAGGCGATTGCAGACGGCCTTGAAGGTTTCAGCGTTCATGCTGAGCCAGCCTGGTACGTTGCGAACGCGATTCTCCTCGAGACAGCGGGTGGCAAGCTGACGGGACGCGGGAGAGTTCTTCACTTCGATTTCGTCGCCGGCCAACACACTGTAGCTGGCGATGTCGACCTTGTGGCCGTTCACGCGAATGTGGCCGTGGTTGACGAACTGACGTGCGGCGGCGCGGCTCTTGGCGAGGCCAAGAAGATAAACGACGCTATCGAGACGGGTCTCGAGGAGCTGAAGGAAGCGTTCGCCGGTGATACCGCGCTCCTTCTTGGCGATCTCGAACACGCGACGGAATTGGCGCTCAAGCAGACCGTAAATGTAACGGAGCTTTTGCTTTTCATTCAGTCCAACTGCGTACTCCGAAACCTTGCGGCGGAGTTTTGGACCGTGCTGCCCTGGTGGATAACTGCGGCGCTCGAACGCCTTGGCCGAGCCGAGAAGCTGCTGGCCGAAGCGACGGCTGATGCGAGTGGTTGGTCCGGTATAACGAGCCATGGGAAAAAGATTGGAAGAGGTTAAGTAAACTGAGGCGGGTTAGACGCGGCGACGTTTGCGGGGGCGGCAGCCGTTATGGGGAATGGGCGTCACGTCCACGATGGAGGTGATCTCAAGACCGATGGCTTGCAGTGCGCGGATCGCAGAGTCACGTCCGAGGCCAGGGCCTGAAACGCGAATGACGATGTCCTTCAAGCCATGCGACATGGCGTTGCGGGCGGCATCTTGGGCGACCACTTGCGCAGCGTAGGCCGTGGATTTGCGGGAGCCGCGGAAGTTACACTTGCCGGCGCTCGACCAAGCGATGACCTGGCCCTTTGCATCGGTGATCGAGACGATCGTGTTATTGAACGAGGCGAGCACGTTGGCGAAGCCGGAAGTGACGTTCTTCGAGCCCTTCGCTTTGCGCACCTTGATCGTACCGAGCTCCTCTTTCAGGAGATCTTCGGCCGTGGGCTGTTTAGCCACACCGCCGACGAGTTCAACGGGCTTCTCCGGTGCTGGTGGAGCAATCGGCGCGCCGTCGGGCCCAACCTTCGGGGCCTTGGCTTTCTTCTCGGGCCGGTCTGCAGGAGCAGCCGACGCCGGAGCGGCACCATCGACAGCGACAGGTGCGGCCTTGGCGGGTTTTTCTTTCTTAGGAGCAGACTTTTCTTCGGCCATGACGGATAGGGATTAAACTTCTTTAGCTTTGCTGACGCCAACGGTCTTGCGCGGGCCCTTGCGGGTGCGGGCGTTGGTGCTGGTGCGCTGACCGCGAACGGGGAGGCTACGGCGATGACGGACGCCGCGGTAGCAGTTGATCGCCTGGAGACGCTTCAGATTGGCGGCGATTTCGCGGCGAAGGTCACCCTCGAGCACCCATTTGTGCTCCGTGATGATGTGGAGAATCTTGTTCAGCTGCTCTTCGGTGAGATCCTGAGCGCGCATGTCGGGATTGAGCCCCGCTTCTTTCACGAGAGCATCCGCCCGCGTGGGGCCGATGCCGTTGATGTAACGGAGGGAGTACGCGACTTTCTTTTTCGCGGGGATTTCTACACCGAGGAGACGAGGCATATGTGGTTAGGTTGAAAGTTGACTGTGAAAAATGACTTGAAGGAAAATTAGGGAGTAAGGCGCGGAATCGTGAGGATCTCTGGACCATTGTCCGTGGTGAGAACGGTATGCTCGAAATGCGCTGAGGGAGAACCGTCGGCACTGACACAAGTCCACCCATCGCTGAGTGTCTTGGTTTTCGGGCCGCCGAGATTAACCATTGGTTCGATGGCGAGCGTCATCCCGGGCTTGATCTTTTCTCCGGTGCCTTTGCGCCCGAAGTTCGGAATTTCCGGTGGCTCGTGCATCGCGATACCCACTCCGTGGCCGACCATGTCGCGAACGACGCTGAACCCGTTCGATTCGACGTAGGTCTGAATCGCAGCCGAGATATCGCCGATGCGGTTGCCGACCTGCGCCTGGCGGATGCCGAGGTCCAGCGCCTCGCGACTGACGCGAAGCAGCTTGGTCAACTCAGGTCCGATGGTGCCTACCGGAACGGTGAAGGCGTTGTCGCCGACGTATCCGTTGTACCATACAACAATGTCGAGGGAAACCACGTCACCGTCGCGCAGAACGCGGCGGAACGAAGGAATGCCATGAACGATTTCGTCGTTAACCGAGATGCAGGTATGGGCCGGATAACGGCGTGAACCGTGTTGGTAGCCATAACAAGCGCTGCGGGCTCCGAGGCGCGCGATCCAATCGCGACCTGCCTCTTCCAAGTCTTGCGTCGTGATGCCGGGCCTGACCAGCGGCTTGAGATTTTCAAGAACCGTGGCGGCGATGGCACACGCCTCGCGCATTTTCGAGATTCCGTCTTTGTTTTTGACCGGAATACTCATGCGACGAGTTCGCTGGCCTCAATGAGGAGGCCGAGCGTGCGATAGTGTTGGACGACGGACTCGGAGGAGCCAGTGCCGCCGACAACTCCGTTGAGAGTTTCGTCGCGAGCATCGAGCCATTCGTCGAACACTTTTGCTTGGAGCAGCGTAGCCGGGAAGTCCGTGAGGACAAAACCCGCATCAGGTTTACGCGTGAAGAACCACTTTCGCATCAGAGCGAGGGTGGCTGCTTCCTCCGTCCCAGCAGAGCCGGGGCGGCGCGAAATCTCCGACCGCAATGTGGCGGGAGAGACGTGCTCAAGATTCAAAGAACGAACCCAGTTCATCAGGTTTTCAGAGCGAAAATCGGGAGAACCGAGGAGTAGTAGCTTGCTTCGAGCGCGAGCGCTGAAACGAGCGAAGGGGTCGTTGATGGCGGCCATCGCGACCGGAGTAAAGCACTAAAGCGCGAACTTCTGAATGGCCCAAGCCACGATCCCCACGAGGAAGATTGCCATAACTGGAATGCCTAGTTTCAGGAGAGCATCGGAACTCAAAGCCTCACCGCTCATGCCTGTCGGACTCGCACTGCGAGCGCGAATTCGTCCCTTCTTCAAGAAGCCATCATAATGCCGCTGAAGCAGGAAGGTTTCGACCTGCCGCATCGTGTCGAGGACTACACCCACGGTGATCAGCATACCGGTGCCACCGAAGAAGATCGCGATCCGTTGCGGCACGTTGAGCTCGAAAAGGAGCACGTCTGGCATGACCGCAATCAGCGTGAGGAAGATCGCGCCCGCCAGCGTCAGCCGCGTCATGATGAAGTCGAGGAACTTTGCGGTTGGCTCGCCCGGACGAACGCCCGGCACATAACCGCCGTACTTCTTTAGATCGTCGGCGATCTGGATGGGTTTGAACATAACCGACACCCAGAAGTAGCTGAAGAAGAGAATCAGGACCGTATAAATGAGGTAGTACGTCCAGTGGCCGCGGAGCAGGTTAGACGAGAACTCGATGAGGAACTTGATGTCCCATGCGGCACCAATCTGAGAAAAAATCTGCTGGGGAAACAACAGAATGGCGCTCGCGAAGATGACGGGCATGACGCCCGAGTAGTTCACCTTGAGCGGGAGGAAAGAGCTTTGGCCGCCCATGACCTTGTTGCCTACGACCCGCTTGGCGTACTGAACCGGGATCTTTCGCTGGCCTTGAACGACCATGATGATGCCCATGACGACGAGGAGAAACAGCGCGACCATGATGACCGCTTGCGGCAGCCCCAAATTCGGACCCGTTCCGACGGGCCGGAAGAACAGCTGGTAGGTTTGCGCCGCGGCGCCCGGAATATCGGCGAGGATGCCGACCGTGATCAGGAGTGAAACACCATTTCCGATCCCTCGCTGCGTGATTTGCTCACCCAGCCACATCAACAGCATCGTCCCGGCGGTCATGAAAACAACCGACGTGATGAGGAAGCTAAACTTACTCACGATGACTATACTACCGTACTGGCCAATATCGTACCCCGGGAACAATCGACCTGGATTTTCCAGCGCCAGAATCAAGAGCGTTCCCTGAACCAAACAGATCAAAACCGTAGCGTACCGCGTGTATTGCGTCAGCTTTTGGCGGCCGACGTCTCCTTCCTGCTGTAAACGACTCAGCGCCGGCACGACCGCGGTCATGAGCTGGAAGATGATGGACGCACTGATATACGGCATGATGCCGAGAGCGCATACCGCACCTTTCACGAGCGCACCGCCCGTGAACATGTTGTACAAGCCAACGAGCGCACCGCCCCCGGAGGAGGTCTGGTCTGCGAAGAACCGTTGGAGCGGATGCGGATCAATCCCAGGGAGTGGGATATGCGCGCCGACTCGAGCCACAAAGAGCAGGGCCAGCGTGTAGAAGATACGCGAGCGAAGCTCGGGAATCTTCAGAGAGTTCGTGAAGGCGGAAAACACAGAGGGTAAGTTATGGGATTGAAGGACGATTTACGATTCATGATTCCAACTCGCCACGCGAAGCGCGGCCGAGTCAGACGTCGATCACAAATCGTAGACAAAGCGGGCCTCAGCCCACGATCGCCTGGCCGCCGGCCTTCTCGATTTTCGCCTTGGCCGATTCCGAGAATTTAGCCGCGGTGATTTGCAGCGGACGGCTGATCTCGCCGTCGCCGAGAATCTTGACCGTCTTCTCGTCTTTACGGATCAGACCATGGGATGCGAGCACTTCGGCGTTGATGGCCGTGATGCCAGCATCGAGGCCCGCGAGGTCGCCAAGATTCAGAACCGCAATTTCGGTGCGGTGCTCGTAATTGTTAAAACCGCGATGGGGCAGTTTTCGGTAGAGGGGCATCTGGCCACCTTCGAAACCGGGGCGAATGCTGCCGCCGGAACGCGCAGTCTGGCCTTTGCCACCGCGACCGGAGGTTTTGCCGTGACCGCCGCCTTCGCCGCAGCCGACGCGTTTCTTGCGGTGGATCGCACCTTTAACGTTCTTGAGTTCGTGAAGTTTCATAGGAGTTCCTGGTATGGGGCGCCCCACTCCGCAATCGGCGGAGCAGGACTCGGATTAGTTTGAAATAATCAGGCGTTGCTCGCCTTCGTCCGAAGCGACGTGATGTCTTCGGAGAGTCGGAGCTGCAGAAGGCCATTCAACGTGGCGTTGACGACCGCGATGTGGTTGTTCGAACCCATCGATTTGGTCAGAACGTTTTTAACGCCGGCCGCTTCGAGGACAGCGCGAACGCCGCCACCTGCAATCAATCCGGTACCGGGAGACGCTGGCTTCAACAAGACCTTGCCGCCATCGTACTGGCCGAAGACGTCATGAGGAATCGTGTCGCCCTTGAGCTTCACGCTGACCATGTGCTTGTGAGCGTGGGCCGTGCTCTTCTTGATCGCATCAGGAACTTCGTTGGCTTTGCCGTAGCCGATCCCAACTTTGCCCTTCCCATCGCCGACCACGGCGAGGGCCGCAAAGCTGAAGCGACGACCACCTTTAACAACCTTCGCACAACGATTGATGAAGACGACCTTCTCAATCATCTGCGGGCCGTCGCCCTGATCCTTGTTATCGCGATTGTTGCGGTTGTCGCGACGTTGTCCACCGCCACCACCACCGCCGCGGTTTGGACCGCGGTTGAATTGGCGAGGCTGGCGCGTAGGTGCTGAAGGGGCGGCCGCAGGAGCAGCTGCATCAGGGGCGGTCGGAGCGGACGTGGTTTCGGTACTCATGCGGTTCTTAGAATTGGAGGCCACCTTCGCGGGCTGCGTCGGCGAATGTTTTAACTTTGCCGTGATAACGGGCGCCGCTGCGGTCAAACACGACCGAAGCGATACCGGCGGCCTTCGCCTTGGCGGCAAATGCGGCACCGAGGGCTTTGGCCCCAGAGATGTTGGCGGCGTGCTTCTGCTTGCGCAGCTCGGGATCGAGCGTGCCCACAAACACAAGCGTTGCGCCTGCGTCGTCGTCGATTGCCTGGGCATAGATATGCTTCGTGGTGAAGCGTACCGCCAGGCGTGGACGGAGGGCAGTGCCGGTGACTTTTTTGCGGATTCTCCAACGGCGTTTTTGGAGAAGATCTGCTTTGCGAACGGTATTCATGGGAGGGTTCCCGAAGTGAAAGATTAGAGTGAGAACGGCGACCTCGCTTACGCGACGGTCTTGCCTTCTTTACGGCGAACGCGCTCGCCAACGATGCGGACACCTTTGCCCTTGTACGGCTCAGGCGGATAGTAGCTGCGGATCTCAGCAGTCACGGCACCGACGAGTTGCTTGTCTGCACCCTCCACCTTGACTTTGGTCTGATCCGTAACCGTGACCTTGATACCTTCTGGAATGTCCATCAGGATCGGGTGCGAATAACCGAGCGCGAGGTCGAGGACCTTGCCCTTGAGGTTGGCCTTGAAGCCGACGCCTTGGATCTCGAGATCCTTGCTGTAGCCTTCGGAGACACCTTTGACCATGCCGGCGATGATGGAACGAACGGTGCCGTACATCGCCTTGGCGAAACGGCTGTCGTCCTCCGTCGGAGCGACGGTGACAGTCTTCTTGTCGATCGAAATGCTGACGACCGGCGCGAAAGTCTTCGAGACCTTGCCCTTGGGGCCTTCGACCGAAACGGTGTGGCCTTTGATGTCGACCTTAACCTTGTCGGGAATTTGAACGGGTTGTTTGCCGATGCGGCTCATGGGAAGTGGCGTGTTACCAAACGTTGCAGATCAGTTCGCCACCAGCCTTGTTGCGGCGGCAGTCAGCGTCCTTCATCAGACCCTTGGAGGTCGAGACGATGCTGATGCCGAGGCCGTTCAAGACGCGCGGAATTTCGGTGTAGCCGAAGTAGAGACGGCGGCCCGGCGACGATACGCGGGTGATGCCAGTGATGGCGGGAGCGCCATCGACGTATTTCAACGAGACAACAAGTGTCTTGTGGCCATCGGCATCGACGGACTCCTTGTAGTCAGCGACATAACCTTCGGCCTTCAAAATGGAGGCGATGGCTTGGCGCAACGTGGAGTGCGGCGAAGACGTTTCGGCGAGCTTGGCCTTCGATGCATTACGAAGGCGGGTCAGAAAATCACTGATCGGGTCGGTCATGGGTGGATGTTGGTTAAGATAAGCTTGCGGGTCATATCCGGTGCGCCGAAGCGCATGAACCCCCGCAGGCCAGAGAGTTTACCAAGAGGACTTGGTGACACCGGGGATTTTGCCGGCGAGAGCAAGCTCACGGAAAGTGATACGAGAGACGCCGAACTTACCGATGTACGCACGGGGCCGACCGCTCATTGAGCAGCGGTTGCGGATGCGGACCTTGGAGGAGTTCTTGGGCAGCTTGCCCAACTTCTTCTGCGCGGCGAAGAATTCGGTGTCGACGGTGTTCGGGTTGGCGAGGATCGCCTTGAGCTCAGCACGCTGCTTGGCGTACTTCGCGACGAGCGCGATGCGCTTCTTGTTACGGACGATGGCGGAGGTTTTCGGCATGGCGGGAGATTAGGCGGCGTTGGACTTTGGAGCGTTCTGCACCTCAACGCGACGGAACGGCATCCCGAGCAGGCGGAGCAGCTCGCGACCTTCTTCGTCGTTGTCAGCGGTCGTCACGATCGTGATGTCGAGCCCCATGGTCTTCTTCACGTTCTCGACGGTGATTTCAGGAAAGATCGTGAAATCGGTAACACCCAAATTGTAATTGCCCTGACCATCCAGCTTTGGCGGCACGCCGCGAAAGTCGCGAATGGACGGCAGTGCCACGGCGAGTAGACGCTGCAGGAATTCCCACATCGCAGGCCCACGCAACGTGACGGTGCATCCTACGACTTGGTTTTCACGAAGCTTGAAGCTCGCGATCGCCTTGCGGGACTTCGTCAGCACGGGTTTCTGGCCAGCAATGGCTCCAATATCGCGAGCGATGTCGGCGATCTGGTTCTTGTCAGCCTCAGCGTCGATGCCGGTGTTGAGATTGATCTTCGTGATCGAGGGAACCTGGTGCTTGTTTTTGTAGCCGCGGGTCTTGATCAGCTCGGGCACAACGTGCTCGACGTAGAGTTTCTTAAGAGAGGGAACGTAGCTCATTTGAGTGGCGACCGGATTACCGACCCGGAGGCAATTGAGAGAGGTGATTTAAGTGGAAAAGCGCCCAGTAACGCAGGCGGCGAGCCGGGTTGGCAAGCGCGCAGTGCATCAAACTCAGGCAGTCGCTGGGGCTGGCTTCTTGCGCTTGCTCGCGTCGAAGGCCGATTGGAGCATCAGGTTGGAAATGTGCACGGAACCTTCTCGTTCAGAGATCGTGCCTTGCGGGTGTTCCTGCGACTTCTTGAGGTGGCGCTTCATCATCGCCACGCCTTCAACGCGGGCGCGCTGCTTGGCGGGCAAGACCTCGAGAACCTTCCCGGTTTTGCCCTTGTGGGAGCCGGCGATGACAACGACGACATCGTTGCGTTTGACGTGAAATTTCTGAGCCATTTTAGAGAACCTCCGGAGCGAGCGAGATGATCTTCATGAAGTTCTTCGCCCGCAGTTCGCGAGCGACAGGTCCGAAGATACGGGTGCCACGGGGATTGTTCGTGGCGTCGATGATCACAATGGCATTGCTGTCGAAACGCAGGTAGCTGCCGTCGGGACGACGAACAGGCGCCTTCGTGCGAACGACGACAGCCTTGTGGACTTCGCCTTTCTTCACGGTCGCTTCGGTTGAGCTTTGCTTGATGTGAACGGTGATGATGTCGCCCACGCCAGCGGTGTCGGTGATCTGGCCTTTACGGCTGATCATGGCGGCACGGCGGGCGCCGGTGTTATCGGCGACTTCGAGAATGGAGCGCAGTTGGATCATGGCGGGCCTCCGGGGAGGATTGAGTTTTGGAGATTAGGCCTGCGGAGCTGCGGGCTGATTGGTGGCGGTCGTCTTGGTTGGCACCTGCGCGGCAACGTCGACTTCGCTGATCGCAACGGCGTCGGTGGTGACGGCCTTCTGAACGATCGAAACGACGCGCCAGCGCTTGAGGCGGCTGAGTGGACGGGTTTCCATCACTTCAACTTTGTCGCCGACCTTCGTCTCGTTCTTTTCGTCGTGGACGTGAAGAACGGTCTGACGGTTGACCACCTTGTGGTAGAGAGGATGCGGAGTCTTGTAAGCGATCGTGACCTTGACGGACTTGTCGCCAGAGCGGCTGGTGACGAAACCGATTTGGGTTTTGCGCTTGTTGCGCTGGCCGGGAGCGGGTGAGGACATGGCGATAGGAGGTTAGCGCGTGCTCAGGCAGCGACGGCTTTGCGTTTGGAGGCAGTGAGGGCGGTCTCGAGACGAGCGATGTCCTTGCGGAGCGTACGCAGCTCGTGGGTCTTCTCGACCTGGCCGGTTTGCTTGCGCAGACGCAGCTGGAGGAGTTGCTCGCGGATCTCGCGGAGCTTGGTGGGAATCTCAGCCGGAGCTAGATCGCGGATTTCTTTGGAAGTCATGACGGAACGTTTTTGAAATTAAGCAGCGGTACCGTCGCGAACGATGAAACGGCAGTGAAAGGGCAGCTTGGCATCAGCGAGACGGAACGCCTCTTTGGCGATCGTAGCGGAAACACCAGCGAGCTCGAACAACACCGCGCCTGGCTTGATTACCGCGACGTAGTATTCGACCGGTCCTTTACCCTGACCCATGCGGGTTTCTGCGGCCTTTTTGGTGACGGGCTTATGTGGAAACACTCGAATCCACAGTTTACCTTTGCGCTTCAAATGCCGGGAGATGGTGACGCGGGCAGCCTCGATCTGCTGGCCGGTCATGGGACCGCGCGTGAGGGACTGGAGGCCGAATTCGCCGAACGCGATCGTGTTGCCGCGCTTGGCATTGCCAGCGCGGGAGCCTTTCATCGACTTGCGGTACTTGGTACGTGCGGGTGCGAGAGCCATGGGAATTTTTTCCTAGAAATGATTTACCGAGCAGCGGATCAGCTGTTGTCGGACTCTTTTTTGCAGATCCAGCATTTCACGCCGATCTTGCCGTAAACCGTGAGGGCTTCGGAGAAGCCGTAGTCGATGTTTTCGCGCAGGGTGTGAAGTGGAACGCGACCTTTGCGCTGCCATTCACGACGCGCGATGTCGGCGCCACCGAGGCGACCCGAGCACTGGATACGAATCCCTTCGGCGCCAAGCGTCATGGCCATTTCAACGGCCTTCTTCATGGCGCGACGGAAAGCGATACGACGCTCGAGTTGAAGCGCGACGTTCTCAGCCACCAGTTGGGCTTCGATCTCGGGCTTCTTCACCTCTTGGATGTCGAGCAGGATTTCCTTGCCCGTCAGCTTCGCGAGTTCCTCTTTGATCTTCTCGATTTCCTGGCCCTTGCGTCCGATGACGATGCCGGGACGCGCGGTGTAGATCTTGACGCGGACGCGATTGGACGCGCGCTCAATGAAAATCCGCGGGACGGAAGCCTGCTTCAGCTTCTCCATGAGTTTTTCACGGATAATCTGGTCCTCGAGGAGGAGCTTTGGAAAATCTTTCTTCGACGCGTACCAGCGGGACTGCCAGTTGCGGCGGACGGCGAGACGGAAGCCGGTCGGATTAGTCTTTTGACCCATGGTAGTAAATTAGTTGGAGTTGCCGTCGGACAGGACGATGCGGATGTGCGACATCTTCTTGCGGCGGGGCATCGCCGTACCGCGTGCACCAGCCTTGAAGCGCTTGAGGACTGGACCGTTTTCGATCAGCGCGAACTTGATCGTGAGGCTGTCGGCCGAGAGGTTGTTGTTGTTCTCCGCGTTCGCGATCGCGCTTTTCAGCGTCTTCGCGATCAGCTTCGCGGATTTACGCGGGATCAGATTCAAATAGTCGACAGCTTCCGCAGCCTTGCGGCCTTGGATGATGCGCGAAATGTCGCGCATCTTTTTTGGCGACATGCGCGCGTAACGGGTGAGGGCTTGTACTTCCATGGTGGGCGGGAGGATTCCGGTCGAACGACCGGCGATAGTAGTGGTTTGTCGGAGACGAGCCGCTCTACCCTTTTATAGGATTTGTTTTCGAGAGGATTAAGAAGACACGAGGCTTAGATTTCCTTGCGGGTCATGCCACCGTGTCCCTTGAAGATACGGGTGAGGGCGAACTCGCCCAGCTTGTGACCTACCATATTCTCCGTCACGTAGACGGCGGTGAACATTTTGCCATTGTGAACGCTGAACGTGTGACCGACGAAATCGGGCGTGATCGTCGAGCGGCGGGACCAGGTTTGAATGGGCTTCTTGGCGCCGGACTTGT
>JBDSSD010000058.1:0-21799 GCA_039928945.1 Opitutus sp.
ACCTGGCAGCTCAGGAAAAGCTCTATCGTGAAAGCGTCTTGCGAGCGTGTCAGGGCGATAAAGGTGCAGCGGCGAAGATTCTGTCCGCCTAAGCGACCCGGCCACCTGCGCCCATCCAGAGCAGATGGGTCGGAAAAGTTTTCTCGTCTCACCCTGGTGATGTTGGGGCAGCTGGTTAAGATCGCAGCGGACCTGCCCATTGGAACCGTTTAGGATGGCCCGCGCGGCCGTCTCGGGCTGAAAGCTTCGTTCGTGTTCTTCGCAGTAATCGCTGCAGCTTGAGCGTCGCTGGTCGGGCTTAACGGATCCGGTCTCGAACGCGGAAGATTCGGCGGGCGTGCTTTCCCGCTTGCCGCCCGTTTCTGCGCTCTCAACTCTCACCGAAATCTACGTTCATGCCCAAACGCTCCGATCTTAAGTCCATCCTGATCATCGGCGCCGGTCCCATCGTGATCGGCCAGGCCTGCGAATTCGACTATTCTGGTACCCAAGCGTGCAAGGCGCTGAAAGAAGAGGGCTATCGTGTCATTTTGGTGAACTCTAATCCGGCCACCATCATGACGGACCCGGAGTTTGCCGACGTCACGTATATCGAGCCTCTTAACTTGGAGATCCTGGAGAAAATCATCGCGGTCGAGCGGCCCTCCGCGCTGCTGCCGACGTTGGGCGGACAAACCGCGTTGAACCTGTCGATGGAACTCAACAAAGCCGGTGTACTCGCAAAGTACGGCGTTGAGATGATCGGGGCCAAACCCGACGCGATCAACAAGGGTGAGGACCGTGAGCTCTTCAAGCAGTGCATGCTGAAGATTGGTCTGGATGTCGCGAAATCACGGACCGTGAAATCCATGCAGGAGGCGCGGGACGCTGCCGAGATGCTTGGCGTGTTTCCACTGATCATTCGTCCCTCCTTCACGTTGGGCGGCAGTGGCGGCGGCATCGCGTACAACAAGGAAGAATTCGAACACATCGTAGCCAACGGTCTGGATCTTTCTCCCGTTCACGAGGTGCTCGTCGAAGAGTGTCTGCTTGGATGGAAGGAATACGAGATGGAGGTCATGCGTGATCACAAAGACCAGTGCGTGGTGATCTGCTCGATCGAGAACTTCGATCCGATGGGCGTGCACACGGGAGATTCGATCACCGTCGCGCCCGCAATGACCCTGACCGACAAGGAATTTCAGGTGATGCGCGATGCGTCGTTCGCGGTCATTCGCGAAATCGGTGTCGAAACGGGCGGCTCCAACATTCAGTTCTCCGTCGATCCGGTCACGGGACGCATGGTGGTGATCGAGATGAACCCGCGGGTGTCGCGGTCATCCGCCCTGGCCTCGAAGGCGACCGGCTTTCCCATTGCGAAGATCGCGGCCAAGCTCGCGATTGGTTACACGCTGGACGAACTGCGCAATGATATCACGCGGCTCACGCCGGCGAGCTTCGAGCCGACGATCGACTACGTGGTGACGAAGATTCCGCGGTTCACGTTTGAGAAGTTTCCCGGCGCTGACGAAACGCTCACCTCCGCGATGAAGTCGGTGGGTGAGGCGATGGCGATCGGCCGGACGTTCAAGGAGTCGATGCAGAAATGTCTCCGTTCCTTGGAGACGGGGGCCCGGGGCTTCGGTGGTGGCGGCAAGCATGCCGGTGACGAGATTCTGGAAGAAAAGGTGATCAACGCCAAACTGGGCACACCCAACGCCGAGCGGATTTACTACATCCGGCACGCCTTCCGCGCCGGCTACACCGTCGAACGGATTTTCGATCTCACGAAAATCGATCCATGGTTTCTGCATCAGCTCCGCGAGATCCATGAAATGGAGCAGGCGCTCGGCAAGCAATCGCTCGCGACCGTGCCTACGACCGTGTTGCGTCGTGCCAAACAATTTGGCTTTTCCGATGCGCAGCTGGCGCACATCTTCAAAAGCGACCTGGCCACGGTTCGTGCCGATCGCAAGCAGCGCGGAATCAATACGACTTTCCGGCTCGTCGATACCTGCGCCGCGGAGTTTGAGGCGTTCACTCCGTATTATTATTCCAGCTACGGAGACGAGAACGAGATCCTGCCTTCGACCAAGAAGAAGATCATGATCCTCGGCGGCGGTCCAAATCGGATCGGGCAGGGCATCGAATTCGACTATTGCTGCGTGCACGCCAGCTTCGCGCTCCGCGAAATTGGTTTTGAGACGGTGATGGTGAACTCGAATCCCGAGACGGTCTCCACGGACTACGATACCTCTGACCGCCTCTACTTTGAGCCGCTGACGCTTGAGGACGTGCTCGAGGTGTATCAGCAGGAGAAATGTGACGGTGCGATCGTGCAGTTCGGCGGCCAGACGCCGCTGAACCTTGCCTCCGCCTTGAAGGCCAACGGCGTGACGATCATCGGCACCTCACCTGAAAGCATCGAGGTGGCCGAGGACCGGAAACTGTTCGCCAACGTCCTGAACAAAATTGGTCTGCTGCAACCCGCCAATCGCACCGCGCTGAACGAAACGGAGGCGCTCGCCTTTGCGCATGAAGTCGGCTTCCCCGTTCTGCTCCGACCGTCCTTCGTGCTTGGTGGGCGGGGCATGTTTATCGTCTACTCCGAGGATGAATTCAAGGCGGTGATACGCCAGGCGTTCGACGTCATGCCGGGCAAGCCCGTCCTCATCGACAAGTTCCTCGAAGACGCCATTGAGCTCGACGTCGATTGCATCAGCGACGGTGAACTCGCCGTGATTGGCGGTATGCTGGAGCACATCGAATTCGCCGGGGTGCATTCGGGCGATGCTTCGATGGTGATGCCGCCGCACACGCTATCGGCCGAGATGTTGAACACGGTCCGCAAGGCAACGCAGGCCTTGGCGCGTGAGCTCCATGTCATCGGGCTCATGAATGTTCAGTTCGCGATCAAGGACAACCAGCTGTACGTTCTTGAGGTGAATCCGCGCGCATCCCGCACGGTGCCGTTCGTGGCGAAGGCAATCGGTGTTCCTCTCGCCAAGCTCGCCGCAAAGGTCATGACCGGTCTTAAGCTGAAGGATCTTGGTTTTACTCGCGAACAAACGCCCAAGCATTGGTGCGTGAAGGAAGCGGTCTTTCCCTTTGTCCGATTCCCAGGAGCGACGATCGCGCTGGGACCCGAAATGCGTTCGACCGGCGAGGTCATGGGGTTGGATGCTGATCTCGGGATCGCTTTCGCCAAAGCGCAGGCGGCGGCGAAACCGGGGCTACCCACGAAGGGGAATGTGTTTCTTTCCGTGAAAGAGGCCGACAAATCGCGCGCGGTGGATATCGCCCGCCGGCTGGAGGCGCTCGGATTCGCGCTTTATTCCACCAGCGGCACCGCCAAAACCCTGAGTGAAAGCGGTGTGACCGTGAAGCGGCTCGCCAAGATCAACGAAGGTCGGCCCAACGCGGTGGATTTGATCAAGAACGGTCAGATCCAAATGGTGATCAACACGCCGGCTGGAATGATTCCCCGTCGGGACGAGAACGCCATTCGCGCCGCCGCCTATGCCCACAATGTTTGTATCATGACAACCATCACGGGCGCTCAAGCTGCCGTGATGGGCATCGAGGCGTTGAAGAATAAGCCCGTGGGCGTAAAGCCGATCCAGCAATACCGCGGCAACGTGAACATCGTCTAGGCAGGACCGTCGTCGCGCTCAGCCCGGCGACCTGGCCTGTTCGATCCACGTTAACGCACCTCACCCCATGACGGCTCCTGCGAACCTTGTTGCCCTGCTCCACGGCCCCGATCAGCCGGGACTGGTGGCGCGGGTCGCGGGTTGGATCTTTGAACGAGGCGGGAATATCCTCCACGCTGATCAGCACCGCGACATGGAGCTGGGCGTATTTTTTCAACGCGTCGAGTGGCAGCCGAGTACCCACTCGTCGACCGATGCTGATGGATTCCGTGCCTTCGCTGCGTCGCTGGGGATGCAGGCCTATCTTATCTCCTCAGTGAAACGGTCGCGAGTCGTGGTGTTCGTGTCCAAGGCCGACCATTGCTTCCATGATTTGGCGCTCCGCTGGCGAGCAGGAGAATTTGCCGGCGACTTGGTGGCGGTGGTTAGCAATCACACCGATCTCGCGGATACCACTCGAAGCTACGGCCTGCCTTTTCACCACCTGCCGGTCACGGCTGAGACTAAGCTCCAGGCTGAGGCGCAACAACTCGGGCTGCTGCGTGAGCTCAACGCTGATGTCGTGGTACTCGCTCGTTACATGCAGGTGCTGTCGGCGACCTTCCTCGAACAGTGGGCCAAACCCGTGATTAACATCCACCATTCGTTTCTGCCGGCCTTTGCCGGGGGACGACCTTATCATCAGGCGCATGCGCGGGGAGTGAAGCTGATCGGTGCGACCGCGCACTACGCCACCCGTCAGTTGGACGAAGGGCCGATCATTCACCAGGATGTCACTCGAGTGACTCACCGTCAGGACGTGAACGACTTGATCCGCCTGGGCCGGGAGCTCGAAAAGCGCGTCCTTGCGCAAGCGGTCAGGTGGCATTTGGACGGACGAGTCCTCGCCTACGGAAACAAGACCGTCGTCTTCGACTAAACGGTCAGTGGCGACCCTGGGAACGATAAGTCGTACCGCCGGTGCTTCCTTCTAGCGTCACAGCGTCCCGCCTAGCGGTGTTCTTCGGCGGACCCTCGTTCGCGTGAACTCCCGTCTTTACGCCGCTGCCGCGATCTGTTTCGGTCGCGGGTTCACGAACTAGAAATCTCTCGCCATGCCCCCTTCCGCTACTCCTTCCGATCCTTCACCTGCCGGCGACGATCGTAAACTCGTCGCAGTCGATGAGAAGTACGTCGCACCCACGTTTGATGAGCGACTGCGGGCCTTCTGGTCGAAAAACAGCAAGCCGATTACGGCTGTGTTGGTCCTCATCTTGTTGGCAATTGCCGCTAAAGGAGGATGGGAGTATCTGCAGGACCAACGTGAGCGCGAACTCGGCCAGACCTACGCGGCCGCGACCACTCCCGCTCAGATTAAGGCCTTTGCCGTTGCGAATCCACAGCATCCATTGGGAGGAGTAGCTTACCTTCGGACGGGCGATCAGGATTACTTGGAAGGTAAGTCGGCGGAAGCGATCCCGTCTTATGAGCAAGCCGCTGCCATATTCAAAACAGGTCCGCTGGCGAGCCGTGCTCGTCTCGGCCTGGCGATGGCAAAGCTGCAGGCCGGTCGCACCGCCGATGCCGAGGCTGCATTGAAATCGTTCGCCGCCGATAGCAAAGAGGAGAAGGCTTACCGCGCGGAGGCCCTTTATCATCTCGCGAGTCTGGCGGCCAGCACGCGAAATGCCGCCGACGTGAAAACGTACTCTGATCAGCTGATGCAGCTCGATCCCGCGAGTCCATGGACGCAGCGCAGTCTGGCACTTCGCGCAAACTTTCCGGCCGAAGCATCCGCTCCATCAGTACCAGCTCCGGGCATCACATTGCCTGGCTCCGGCAAGTAAATCGGCGTCGGCGTCTCAGGTCAGCGTACGGATTGCCTGATTTAATGAATCGGCGAGCGTCGAACGGACATCCAGTCGCGTGCCGGGCACATGCATCGTCAATTTTCTGAGTCACGCAACTATCTGCGGCCAAAGGTCGGAACCAGCGTCCGTGTCGATCTCGGACCAAGATAAATCGGTTTCTGGCAAGCAGGCGTTGACAGTGTTCTCCAGAGTGCCTCCGATGTGGACCGGTCGTCGGGGTGTAGCTTAGTCTGGTAGAGCGCCTGGTTTGGGACCAGGAGGTCGTAGGTTCGAATCCTATCGCCCCGACCATTTTCCGCAGAACCTGCGGTTACGCGTGTTCGGCATTCGTCCGAATCCTTCCCTATGGTGATCTCGGGCTGAGCTGTTCGCTCATGCATTGTGCCACGAGGAACGGGTCGCGGTGAAACGATACGATCGGTCGAGCCCAGCAGGCAACGTCGGCCATGTCGGCCTGTCGTGCGGCTGCGGTTTAACCTCCAACCACCACGATCATGAGAAAGCCTGCAAGTAATAAAGCGGCGGCGACCCGCCGAAAATCAAGTCGGCCGAAAATGCAGTCGGAGCCGAAGCCTCCTTTCCCGAAGCAACATCAGGATGCGCCAGGACAAGAAAGCGCGCTCGATCCGCAACCGCGTTGGCGGGGCGTGCGGTACCGCGAGGCGGGCAAGCTCATCGACAAAGTGGCGCTGATCACGGGCGGCGACTCCGGGATCGGACGTGCCGTTGCCTACTTTTACGCGCGCGAAGGGGCCGATGTAGCGATCGTTTATCTCCCATCGGAGCAGCGTGACGCTGAGGTGGTTCGGGATGCCGTGGAATCGGTCGGTCGACGTTGCCTGCTTCTCCCCGCCGATCTCACTGAAGCCAAGTCCTGCCAACAGGTGGTCGACCAAACTGTATCCGAATTGGGCCGTCTGGACATACTCGTGTCGAACGCCGCTCACCAGTCGCACAAAGCAAAACCGGAAGACGTGGACGATGCTGAATTCGACCGCACGTTTCGCACGAACGTTTATGCATATTTTCGGCTCGTTCGCGCATCCTTGGCCCACCTGAAGCCGGGAGCTGCGATCATCGCGACAAGTTCCGAAACGGGCCTGCTCGGTGCAGAAAATCTGCCGGACTATTCGTCAACAAAGGGTGCGATCAATGCCCTGACGAAGACGCTTGCGGTCGATCTGATCCAACGCGGCATTCGGGTGAACGCGGTCGCTCCAGGCCCGGTGTGGACGCCGTTGAATCCGTCGGACGCCGGAGCGACGCCGGAGAAAGTGGCGCAATTCGGCAGCCAGTCACCGATGGGGCGGCCCGCTCAGCCCGAGGAACTGGCGCCTGCATATGTGTTTCTCGCGTCGGATGCGGATTCATCGTTCATCACCGGCATCGTTCTTCCGGTGATGGGTGGAGAGACGAGCGGTGGTTAAATTTGCGTCAGGTGCGCGACGAGGTGGTGTTCAGGTGAGTTCACGAGGTGAATGTTAACAATCTCTGCTTGCCTCACTGGGTGGTTCCGCTAGTTCTGCCACCACATTTTACCTATGGATACCATCTCTCGTGAAAATAACAGCATGCTCCCCGTTGCTGGAGTCATCGTCGGCGTGCTCGCGCTCTTGGTTGGCGGCTACGCCGCGATCAAGGCCTCGAGTCTGCAAAAGACCGTGGTGACGCACGAAGAGAAGATCGGAAAAATCGATGGGATCGAATCACAAGTGGGCTCCGCTGCCGCTTCGGCTGACAAAGCCTCCCGCGACATCACGTCTTTGAATCGCAGCACGCAGGAAGCGTTCAACACGGTCGCCGCCAGCCTCGGCAACATTCAGGCGTCCATCACCAAGATCGAAGAGTCGCAGAAGAAGCCAGCTGCTGCGGCTGCCGCTTCGAAAGCTCCGCACGAGCCAGCCGTCGCTGGACCGGGCGAGTACGTGATCAAGAGTGGAGATTCGCTCGCCAAGATTGCACGCGCGCAGGGTGTGACCCTCGGTGATCTCCAGTCCGTCAACCCGGGCGTCGACGCGACCAAGCTCAAGCTCGGCCAAAAGATCAAGCTCCCGTTGAAGAAGTAAACTGGCTCCGAATCCAGAAATCAATTACCTCTCGCTCCTCTGGGGCGGGAGGTTTTTTATGGGTCAAGTTTTGGTTGCCTGCGCGAGTACACGAAAAACCTCATGCCTTCCTCGCCCAATTCCGATCCTTCGCGGTGGGAGGCGCTCGCTCATTCGAGGCTTTTGTAGACGCGGGTTTTCGATGTTCGAAGTACGCGGTACCGGCATCCGGTTCGAGCGGTCGAGCGGGACTTCGTCGTCATCGATGCACCGGACTGGGTCAATGTCATCGCGCTCACGCCGGATGAGCGCATGGTTCTAGTCCGGCAATTCCGTTATGGGGTGAACGCATTCTCGCTCGAGATTCCGGGCGGGGTAATCGAGCGCGGCGAACCGCCCGAAGTCGCCGGCGTCCGTGAACTGCGCGAAGAAACTGGATACGTCGGATCCTCGCCTCGCGTGCTCGGTTCGGTTAACCCCAATCCCGCCATTCAGAGCAACCGGTGCCACTTCCTCCTGGTGGAGCACGCCGTCGCCACCACGCCGGTAGCATGGGATCACGATGAAGAAATCCAAGTCACGACCATGCCGGTCGACGAAGTGCTCGCATTGGCCCGCTCGGGCGGAATCAGCCACTCGCTCGTGCTGAATGCGCTCTTTCTGTTCGAAGCCGTACGGCGCCGGTAGTCCACCCGGGAGCAGTTTGACCAGATGGCTGCCGCGAGCAGTCCCGATCATTTGACTTCACCCCATCGGAGGACTTACTAGCCTCCTTGACCGCGATGAGTTCACCCAACTTCGCCAACACGACCGAGACCCTCGGCCCGGTTCGCGAAGGCTTCGTTCCCGGCCCATTGGAACGAGAGATCCGGAAAATCTACGAGCGTAGTCCGCTCTATTCGCGTCGCTTCCCGCTGCATTCGGAGCCGCTGCAGTGGTCGTGTTATCGAGAGATTCCAACTCTCTCAAAGAACGAAATCATCAAGGAGGGGCACCAGGCGTTCTTCTCCGATTATCGCGACGTGGAGCGCGGGTTGCAGTCGAAGCGCTTCGAGTACGAAAGCACCGGCGGCACCACCCAATCGCCGATGACCGTCATCATGGAAGACGGTTGGTGGAATTCGCAGACGCGCCGGGCCTACTTGGCGTCTCCGGTCCTGCGACAATTCGTCGACCGTGCGTATCGGAAATGCGTTTTGGCGCCGGTGGGTTGTTCAAGTAATCTCTGCCCGTACGAAGATCATCCGTTCCCGCATCGTTACTTCGACGGCACGGTCTATCTCAATCTGTCCAGCGATCCGTTCGCATTTCCTGAAGCCGAATGGGACCGCATCGTCTTCGAACTCGCGGCCACGAAGCCCGAGGTCATAGAGGGTGAGCCGGTGTACCTTTCTCTGCTCGCGCGCGCGGCGAAAAAACGCGGCGTCAGCGTCCCGAGTGTCCGTGCCGTGATTCTGACGTACGGCAAAGCGAGTCGGCAACACGGCGCAAGAATCGCCGAAGTCTTTCCTGCGCCTCAAGTCGATCTCTACGGCTCCACTGAGGCGGGTTACATTTTCGTCGGTGAAGCCTTCAAGGATGATTCGCGGGTGGTGGACGAAAACGCCTTCGTTGAACTCGTTCCCTGGCGCAAGACTCTGCCCGATGTCTATCAGATTTATGTGACCACCCGGGAACGTGAGGCGATGCCGCTGCTGCGGTATCACACCGGCGACATCGTTCAACAGCGCTCGACCGGCTATCGATTGCTCGGACGTGAAGGTAATCTCTACTTCCGGCCAGATGGGTCGCTCGTTGGAGTTGAGGATATCGATGCTGCACTGCCCGCGAACTTCAGCTGTTGGCACTACTCGTTGGTCCAAACAACCGACTTGCGGTGGGACTTTCATTATGTCGCCGACGACGTAGCCCCCAATGGAACGGACCAGTCGATTGCTCGTGTTTTAGGTGAGGGGGTGCGCGTGAGCGCTTTTCGCCGTCGCGTGATCGCTCCAGCGGCCAGCGGCAAGTTCTCATTGCTCAAGCCACTCGCCAGAACCTGATGAGCCGGTCCGTCACCTTCGCGTGATCAAACCGAGCAGCGGCAGGTGAACCTAACGAGCCTCCGCCGAATCGGGCTCGTGCGCCTTCTCCAAAAGGTTAGGCACCCTAATAAGCGAGCAGAGGGCCGGCAGCCGCTTTACAACCGGGCACGGGCTCGTGACGTTTACAGCGTCAGCGCTTGCTCTCCTTTCCCCACACTGTTTTCCGATGAACCTCTTTCGCTCTTCCATCGGCCGTAAATTCCTCATGGCCGTGACGGGCCTGATTCTGATTGCGTTCGTGGTCGGCCACTTGGTTGGCAATTTGCAGGTGTTTTCCGGCCCAGATCGACTCAACGGGTATGCGCATTTTCTCCAGTCACTCGGTCCTGCTTTGTGGGTGGCGCGGATTGGTCTTCTTGTGGCGGTTGGGATCCATATCTGGGCGGCAACGGTGCTGACGTTCGAGAATCACGCGGCTCGCGACGTGAACTACGGCGTGAAGCATACCATTCGCGCGACATTGGCATCTCGCACCATGCGTTGGTCGGGTTACGTGGTCGCGGCGTTCATCGTCTACCATCTCGCTCATTTCACGCTCGGAGTCGCCCAAGCGTCGTCCTTCAAAAGCGCGCTTCCGACGTATACGATGCAGGGCGAGTACCACGTGATGGGTTTCCCCGTCGTGAGTCCCGGCACCGCGGTCCTGGACGTGTACTCGATGGTCATTCTTGGGTTCAGCAACGTGATCGTCTCAATCTTCTACGTCATCGCGGTTGGACTGCTGAGTGTTCATTTGCTCCACGGCACGGACAGCATGTTTCAGACGCTCGGCTGGCGCAGCTCGCGGTGGTCGGGTGCGCTCCGCAAGGTTTGCATCGTATTTGCGGCACTCTACTTCCTCGGCAATCTCGCAATCCCGGGCGCCGTCCTTCTCGGTAAACTCCAACTGCACGGAAACCCTCAGGTCGCTGCAGCCATCAACCGCTAATCACTCGCGCCATGGCTCAACTCAATTCACGCATTCCAGCTGGTCCACTCGCCGACAAGTGGCGCAAGCATATCACGGACATCAAACTCGTGAATCCCGCCAACAAGCGGAAGTACGAGGTGATCGTGGTCGGGGCAGGTCTTGCCGGTGCATCGGCTGCCGCGACGCTTGCGGAGCTCGGCTACAAGGTGAAGTCCTTCGTGTTTCACGATAGCCCGCGTCGTGCTCACTCCATCGCGGCTCAAGGCGGCATCAATGCCGCCAAGAATTATCAGAACGACGGCGACAGCGTGTATCGGCTGTTCTACGACACGATCAAGGGCGGCGACTATCGTTCGCGCGAAGCGAATGTTCACCGTCTGGCCGAAGTTTCGGTCAACATCATCGACCAATGCGTTGCTCAGGGTGTCCCGTTTGCGCGCGAGTACGGTGGCTTGCTGGCGAATCGATCGTTCGGCGGAGCCCAGGTGTCGCGCACTTTCTACGCGCGCGGCCAGACCGGTCAGCAGCTGCTGCTCGGGGCCTATTCGGCGTTATCACGGATGATCGGGTTGGGCGCCGTCGAACTGCATGCGAACAGCGAGATGCTCGATCTGGTCGTGGTGGATGGCCAGGCGAAGGGCATCATCGTCCGCAATCTCATCACCGGTGAACTCTCGCGGCATTCGGCTGACGCCGTGATCCTCGCAACGGGCGGATACGGGAACGTTTTCAATCTTTCGACCTACGCGCGGCAATCGAACGCAACGGCAATCTGGCGGGCGTATAAGCGCGGCGCGTGTTTCGCGAATCCCTGCTACACCCAAATCCATCCCACCTGCATTCCGGTCAGCGGTGAGTATCAGTCGAAGCTCACGCTGATGTCAGAGTCGCTCCGCAACGATGGGCGGATCTGGGTCCCGAAGAAAAAAGAAGACTGCAAAAAGGATCCTGCGACGATCGCCGAGGCCGACCGTGATTACTATCTGGAGCGGATGTACCCCAGCTTTGGTAACTTGGCTCCCCGCGACATTGCGTCGCGCGCCGCCAAGCGGGTGTGTGATGAAGGCCGAGGCGTCGGCGAGAGCGGGCTGGGGGTCTATCTCGATTTTGCGGATGCGATTCGGCGACTCACAGAGGCGGGCGTGCGGGAACGGTACGGCAATCTCTTCGATATCTATCACGAGATCACGAACGAGAACGCCTACAAGACGCCGATGCGGATCTACCCCGCCGTTCACTATACAATGGGCGGTCTTTGGGTGGACTATAACTTGATGTCCAATCTCCCGGGCCTGTTCGTCCTGGGCGAAGCCAACTTCTCCGATCACGGAGCAAACCGGCTGGGCGCCTCCGCGCTGATGCAAGGTCTTGCCGACGGCTACTTCGTCATCCCCTACACGGTCGGTGACTATCTGGCCTCGCAGAAGCCGGGCAGTCGGCCTTCCGCCGACGGCGCAGAATTCCGCGCCGCCGAGCAAGGCGTCCGGCAGATGACAGATCAGTTTCTCAGTATCAACGGCAAGGCGCCGGTCAGTCATTTCCACAAACGTCTCGGCAAGATCATGTGGGATGGCTGTGGCATGGCGCGCACCGCTGAAACGCTGAAGACGGCGCTCGCTGAACTGCCCAAGTTGCGGGAAGAGTTTTGGGCCAGCGTAAAGGTTCCGGGTTCCTCCAACACCTTGAACCAATCGTTGGAACAGGCCGGGCGGGTGGCTGATTTCATCGAGCTCGGCGAGCTGATGTGCCTCGATGCCTTGACGCGTGAGGAGAGTTGCGGCGGCCATTTTCGTGAGGAGTACCAGTATCCGGATGGCGAATGCAAACGTGACGACGAGCGCTTCGGTCATGTCGCCGCGTGGGAATTCAAGGGTCCGGGCCAGGCTCCCGTGCGCAACGTCGAGCCTCTCAACTACGAATTCGTGAAGATGAGTGTTCGAAATTACAAGTGAGCCGATTTACGAATTCCGATTTACGAATTACGGCTTTCAAAATCCGCCATGACCAAGGAGCAAATGCTGCAGCGCACCAAGACGTTCGCATTGCGGGTAATCAAGGCGGTGCAAGCGTTGCGAAAACGTGACGATGTTGCGGTCATATTAGGGCGACAGCTTCTACGTTCAGGTACCTCGGTTGGAGCGAATTATCGAGCTGCGTGTCGGGCAAAATCGACTGCCGATTTCATCCATAAACTAAAGATCGTCGAAGAAGAGTGCGACGAATCGCTTTACTGGATGGAACTGCTCGTTGAATCCGAAGCGATACCCGCTGCTCGGTTTCACGCGTTGATGCGCGAAGCAGACGAACTCATCTCGATCGTCGTTGCGGCACTGCGTACCACGCGTGCGCATTCATTAAAATCGTAATTCGTAATTCGTCCCTCGTAAATTTCCTCTATCATGGTCGCAGCAACTTCTGCCAAGTTCATCAACATCACCTTGCGGGTCTGGCGTCAGGCCAGCCCGAGTGCGCCGGGGAAATTCGTCGACTATCCGGCGAAGAATCTGAACACCGACATGTCGTTCCTCGAAATGCTTGATGTGGTGAACGACACGTTGACCATTCAAGGGGAGGAGCCGATCGCGTTCGCTCACGATTGCCGTGAGGGAATTTGCGGCACGTGTTCGCTCACCATCAACGGCAAGCCGCACGGGCCCGGCATGGGCATCGCGACCTGTCAGACGTACATGCGGAGTTTCCGCGACGGTGATGTGATCGTCGTCGAACCGTTTCGGGCGCGCGCGTTCCCGTTGGTAAAGGATCTCGTGGTCGATCGCAGCGCGTTCGACAAGATTCAACAAGCGGGCGGTTTCATCAGTGTTCGAACCGGTGCAGCGCCGGATGCGAACTCCATTCCCGTGCCCAAGGCCGATGCCGATCTGGCGATGGATGCGGCCTCCTGCATCCAGTGCGGCGCCTGCGTGGCAGCCTGCAAGAATGCGTCGGCGATGCTTTTCGTCGCCGCCAAGGTTTCTCAACTCGGTCTGCTCCCGCAAGGTCAGCCTGAGCGAGATCGTCGCGTGCTCGCGATGGTGAGTACGATGGATGCGCTTGGCTTTGGCAGTTGCACCAACCAATACGAATGCAGTGCAGCGTGTCCGAAGCTGATCTCGCACGACTTTATCGCGCGGATGAATCGCGACTATCTCAAGGCAAGTTTCCGCGCGACGTTCAAACCCGAACCGGCGAGCACCGGCGGCGCCGGATAAGTCGTCGGTCGGATCAGCCGCAGAGTTCGCGGAGCTTTCTGCGCAAGTGCGTCGTGCGCGCAGCATGACAGAACGGCTCGATGATTTTGCGATGTTGGAACTGTGTTTTCAGCGTTCTCCTCGTTACTCATAGCAGCGGGTCAAAGACCCGCTCTACTTAAGTAGCGCGGCGTCTCCGACCCGCGGCTCGTCAGCGCGAAGCAGCCGTGGCGATTGCGGCAATTCAACTGGAACTTTGGGCGACGAACGAGCCTCGCCGAGCGGAGTGTACGAGGGTACGCGATGCGGATTTGGCAGCTGCGGCAGAGTCCAGGGCGTCGTGATTTGCAGCCGCCGTGTAACTTTTCGCAGCAAAGCGTGTTTTCAGGACAACCTTCATTTCCATGAAAACATATTCCATCATCGCCTTCCTCGCCGCGCTCGTCGCGTTTGTCTTTTCTCCGTTGAGCCTCGAAGTCGCCGGCTCGCTCTTATCGATCACAGGCTTGTTCAGCATTTTGATCGCTGACTACACGCGTCCAGTGGTTCGATCCAGGCGGGCCATCGCTCCGGTTTATCAGATGCGGCCGCAGAACGTGTCTGTCACGCCAGCCTTTGAGTTGGCAGCCTGATTACCTGCCGGCTCGCACTGGAAGCGGCCTTCGCATCCTTCCTCCGTCTTCCGCGGATGGGTTGCGGGGGCCGCTTTTCGTAAACGCTCTCGCCGCTCACGCGCCGAAGCGCACCGGCCCTCCACTTCAACCTTGAGTCGTTACTTGGGCTCGCCCGTTAAAGCCTTGAGGTCAAGAGAGCCTTCGGAGCGCAGCTTGATCTCAAACTTGTCCTCGTCGAGGGTCTGAAAAATGACGCTCTCCAGTCGGTACGCGACGGATTGCGATTGGTGAACCGCCACCAGCTGTCGAATGAGCGCCAAGTTTTCAAACTGAACCGAAACGTCCTGCGTGACGGTATTCAGGGGCGGAATGCCGAAAGGCTGGTTGCTCACCGCTTTTCCGACATAGCTCCCATTCAGAAACAGCTTGTGGCTCGAACCGGAGTATCCGAGCGGTGCAATGGTGTCGTTCGTGTAGCGCAGGGTGAGCGTGCCACGGCTTTCGAGCAAAGACGCTTCCGTGGGCCGAAAATCGACCAGCGACACGCTCAATCCGCCGTGAAAGGCGTTACCCGCACATCCCGCGATTAGGAACGCAACAAAAGCGACGAGAAGAAACCCGGGGCGCGATTTGGTCATCAGCGATGACCGATGGCAGCAACGCGCAAAACTGCAAGACTGCCGCTTTCGATCTTGGTCCGATCTTCAAACCGGGCGTCCACAAGGGCGCGCCCCTACACGGCGTTTCCCAATTCGTGTTCATTCGTGTCCATTCGTGGTTTCTTTTCGCGCGAAGGAGTCGACGGACAAGGAGTGCCTCACGCAAAGGACGCGCGATGACCCAGATCACCTCGACGCCCGCGTCGGCGGGCAGAGTCGCTCAAAACATCGTGAGGGCGCGAGCGCTCTCCACGACGACCCAAGCTCCACCGCCCGCGAGCAGCAAAAGGATGCCTTGGCGGACTAACTTTCGGCCCCGCAGCACGGCGTCATGGCGATCCATGTCGTGCCCGCCGCGGTTGTTCTCGGCCAGGAAGCTGGCGAACGAAGGGTTGCGGCGCGCACTGCTTGGATCCTTCGCCAATCCGAAGCGGATGGCAGGACGACGACAGAGGTTGAGCAGAAAACGCAGCACAGAAGAGTTTATCGGCACATCTCCGAAATTTGATATCGTTTTTTCAAGGGGATTATCACTAACGTCCGCGTTTCGCGTCTATTTTCCTCTGTCTTCATGCACCACTTCCGCTACTCCGGTCAGGATCTCTATTGTGAGTCGGTCGATCTCGCAGCCGTGACTCGCCTGTATGGGACGCCTACCTACGTATATAGTGCCGCGACAATTTCAGATAATTTTCACCGACTGCAGCGGAGCCTCGCGGGTTTGGATTTGCAGATTTGCTACGCGATGAAGGCGAACTCGAACCTCGCCTTGCTTCGACTGTTCTCAAATCTCGGGGCCGGCTTTGATCTGGTGAGTGGGGGCGAAATTCGCCGCGTGCTGGCCGCCGGCGGCAACGTTCACACCAGCGTCTTCGCTGGCGTGGGCAAAACGGAAGCCGAGATCAAGCTCGCCTTGGAGCAGGGAGTTTTCGCTTTTCACGTCGAAAGCGAACCGGAGCTGGCTCGCATCAATCACGTTGCGGGCACGTTGGGCGTCAAAGCGCCGATCGCGATCCGAGTGAACCCCGATGTGGACGCGCATACGCACGCCAAGATCACGACGGGCAAGAGCGGCAACAAGTTTGGTATTCCTCTGGCCAATGCAGCGGCCGCTTACGAAGCCGCGGCAAAGCTGAAGAATATCGAGATCAAGGGCGTGCAGATGCACATTGGGTCACAGCTGACGTCCGTTGCGCCGTTCGTCGAGGCGGTGAAGAAGGTCACGGCTTTCGTGGCGGAACTGAAATCGAGCTACGGCATCAAGTACTTCTCCATCGGAGGAGGCATGGGCATCGTTTACAAAGATGCCTTGGCCAGCGGCGACGCGGCTTGGTGGAGCGCGCAGCCCGCTGACCAGCGACCACTCACACCGGAAACCTACGGTGAAGCGCTCACACCTTTGCTGGCGCCGCTCGGCCTCAAGATTTTGCTCGAGCATGGTCGGTTCATGGTGGGCAACGCCGGCGTCTTGGTGTCGCGGGTGGAACATCTCAAGCGAGGTGCGGGCAAGAACTTCCTTATCGTTGATGCGGCGATGAACGACCTGATTCGCCCAGCGATGTATGAGAGCTATCATGAGATCGTGCCGGTTCACCGCGACAGTTCGCGGCGGGCGCTGGTGGCCGATCTGGTCGGGCCGATCTGTGAGAGTGGCGACTGCTTTGCCAAGGACCGTCAGATTCAGGAGGTCGGCGAAGGCGAACTTGTCGCGCTGATGAGCGCGGGCGCCTATGGCTATGCGATGGCCAATCGCTATAATACGCGGGCCATGCCGGCGGAGGTACTCGTGCAAGGAAGCAGTTTCGAGCTCGTTAATGCGCGGGAGAAATTTGAGCAGATGATCGCCGGGGAGAAGATTCCCGCATTTCTGAAGTAAACGATTCTCGAGGAGTCCTTGACGCTCGATTGCGCGCGTGGGCGTAAGGCGCGCCAAGATTTTCGTGTGTTTCGGCCTGTTCACCTTTAACCAGATGACATGAAGTTTCTAGTTGTCGGAGCCGGGGCCTGGGGAACTGCATTCGCAGTTCACCTGGCGCGTCTCCGCCATTCGGTGACACTGGCGCCGCGGAGAGCAGAACAATCGACCCAACTGATTGCCCGCCGGGAGAACGTCGAATATTTGCCCGGCATTTCCCTGCCCGAGAGCGTGCAAATCGAAACGACGCTGGGATCGGCGGCGAAAGAGGCGGAGGTCATATTGCTGGCGTGTCCATCCCAAGCGTTGCGCGAAACGGCCAATCGGATTCGCCAGGAACTCGGGAGCGCGCGTCCGCTGCTCGTGATCAGCCTCGCTAAAGGCCTGGAGCTTCAAACTCACCTCCGTCCTTCGCAGATCATCGCGGAGGTGTTTCCCGCGACCATCGCCGGTTCATTGACGGGACCCACCAACGCCCGGGAAGTGGCGCTCGGTTTACCCGCGGCGATGGTGCTTGGAGTTTCGGACCTGAACAGCACGGTCCAAGCCGCTCAAGCCGCCCTAAGTGGATCGACGCTCCGGGTCTATACGTGTGCTGACGTCGCCGGAGTGGAATTCGGGGGCAGCTTGAAGAACATCTATGCGATTGCGGCCGGCTGCTGCGATGGGTTGAAGCTCGGCGATAATTCAAAAGCCGCTCTACTGACACGCGCGCTTGCTGAGATGGTCCGCGTCGGCACCACGTTGGGTGCTCGAGCGGAAACCTTTTACGGCCTCAGTGGATTTGGGGATCTCGTGGCGACGTGTCACGGCGGCTGGAGTCGCAATCGCGAATTCGGCGAGCAGATCGGAAGCGGGGCGTCCGTCGCCTCGCTGCTTCAGGATCGGAAAAGCGTCGTGGAAGGGTATAAGACGACGCAGGCGTTTTCGGAACTCTGCGCCGAGAAGGCGATCAACGCGCCCATTCTCCGGGAAATGCATGCGATCCTGTTCGAGGGCAAGGCGCCCGCCGCCGCCCTCAGCAGCCTGATGACTCGCGGCCTGCGCAGCGAATAACTGCACGACGATCGCGCGCTCGCCGCCTGCGACCGGACGGCGAGCAACCGCAGCAGGCGGCCGACTCAGTGACCCGCGCCCGTAGCCTGCTCCTGAATGTACTCCTGTTTCAGCCCCAGCTGTTCGGGCGCGTGTAACACCAGCATCTTCATGCGCACATTCGCCGGGACATGTGAGGCCGTCGCTTTCGAAACGATCACCATGAGCAAAATCGCGAACGGTACCGCCCAGATCGCAGGTTGCTCGCAGAGAATTCGCAGCAGTGGATGGTGAGCCCAGAATGTATTCAGCGGGGCAAAGCCGGCGAACACGTGGCCCATCGGGCCTTTGTCGAGCGCCAGGGTGCTGAAGTTCGTAAGAGCTGCGGCAACCAGCGCGCACAGCCCTCCGGTTAACATTCCCGTCGCTGCGCCCTTCATGGTCATTCCCCGCCACCACACGCTCATGAACAAAAGAGGAAAGTAACTCGCCGCAGCGATTGCGAACGCCTGGCCCACCATGAAGTTGATTTCAAGCGCTTCAACAAAGGTGCCGAGCAAGATCGCGACACCGCCCACAATCACCGCACACACTTTGAAAGCCACGAGCCGCTCTGCGGGTCGTGAGTTGGGGCGCAGCATCCGGCCGTACACGTCATGCGCCAGCGCACCGGTCATCGAGACCAGCAGTCCGCTGAACGTACTCATGAACGCCGCGAAGGCGCCGGCGCAGGTGATTCCGCTCAGAATCGAGCCGAGAACGCCGAACCTCCCCGCGAGAATCGTGGGGAGCTTCAGGACGACTTGATCCGTCCCTTTGATTCCGGCCAACCCCGTGTAGAGCTCGGGCATGAGGTTTCGACCGATGACGCCGAAGACCGGCGGAAAAACATAGAACACGCCGATCAAAATCATCACCCACATGGTCGTTCGTTTGGCCGCGGCACCATCGGGATTCGTGTAGAAACGAACCAGGATGTGCGGCAATCCCGCCGTCCCGCAGACCAGCGCGATGATCAAAGAATACGTGTAGAGCAGAGAGTAGGGCTTCTGGTGTTCGGCCAGGAACGCAGCGCGTTCTTCCGCCGGAAGCACGGCCGCCGCCGAAGTGACCGCCTTGGTCGTGAGCGGGCCGAAGGGAGCGATCCAAGCGTTATCCTTGGGCGCCTTTTCGACCAGCGGCTTGCGCTCAACCTGAGCGGATTGCACTTGCGCGGCGGATTCGCCCGGAGCGGCGTTGGCCGCGAGCTGGTGGTTGTAAAATCCATACACGGACAGCAGCACGAAAATGGGCACGCTGATCGCGAACATCTTGATCCAATACTGGAACGCCTGAACGAGCGTGATGCCCTTCATTCCGCCGAGGGCCACGTTGAACGTAATCACCGCACCGACCAACACGACGCCGCCCCAATAAGGCATGCCGGGGAAAATGTACGCGAGCGTCACGCCAGCACCCTTCATCTGCGGCATCGTGTAGAAAAAGCCGATGAACAGGACGAAGCAGACCGCGATTTTCCGGAAGAGCGGCGAGTCGTACCGACCTTCGGCGAAATCCGGGATGGTGTAGGCCCCAAAACGCCGCAGGGGGCCGGCGATGAAGAGCAGCAGGAAAAGGTAACCGCAGGCATAACAAACTGGATACCACAATGCGTCGTACCCGGACGACATGACCATGCCGGCTACGCCCATGAACGAAGCGGCGGAGAGGTATTCGCCGGAAATCGCCGATGCGTTCCAGCCGACAGAGACTGAGCGGCCCGCGACGAAGAAATCACTGGCGGTCTTCGATTTTTTGGCGGACCAGAACCCCATGCCGACCGTTACGACGACGGTCACGAGCGAGAAGGTCAGGATCCAGGGATCGACGCCGTCGAGAAATGCGAGAGAAGACAGCATGGCTTCAGCGTTTGACGGAGTTGACCTCATCCTGCTCCAACGCGATGGACCGGCGGATAAACGCGTAAGAGATAATCCACACGAAGGGGAAGAAGAGCACGCCCAGGATCAACCATGACAGCGTGAACCCTCCGACGCGCGTGGCCATCAGTTCGGGCGCAAAGTAGTTCAACAGCGGCATTCCGAGCAGCGCGACCAGGAAGGTGGCGGCACAGGAAATGGAGAGACGGAGTTGGCGGCGCATGAGCGACCGTAGAAACGGCTCGCTGTGCACCACGTCGTCAGACGAAGGGGTTGGGTGGGCCATGCGGCGCAAACCATGCGGGCCAAGTCCGAGGGAGCAAGGGCGGAGTCGCTTTAACGAGGTCGACCGATATGGAGTGCGGCGGCTCGACGCCGCTTTCGACGGCGCGGCTCGACGCGCCGCCCGATCGCAACGAATGCCCTTACCCGGCCCCCATCCAAAGCGGCATCAAGCCGGCCGCCGTGCGTCATCAAAGCAGACTTACGTCGAGGGCGTCACCACGGCCGCAGTTATCGCTTCTCCACCCGCTTGCTCCTCCGTTTCCACGATTCGGGCGATACTCAGGAGCTTGTCGCCGGGTTCGAGCGTCACGAGCCGCACGCCTTTCGCGCCGCGATTGGTTTCGCGAATCGTATTCACCGGACAACGCACGCTCTGGCCTTTGGCCGTGAGCAGCATGATCTCGTCCGTGTCCTTCACGCTCAACGCTCCTGAGAGCTTGATCGAGCCATCCTCCGGCAGGTCGATCGCCCACACGCCACTGCCGCCACGGTTGATCAGTCGATAATCCTCAAACCGGGTGCGAACGCCCAAACCGGCTTCGCTCGCCACGAGGAACTTCGCGTGATGATCAACCACCTCGATGACCTGGAGGTAATCGCTGGCCAGCTTGAAGCGCATCCCCGTCACACCGCCGGTGGCGCGGCCTGTTGGCCGGAAGATGTCTTCGTTGGATTCAGGGTCGCGTTCACGGAAGCGAACCGCGAGCCCTTGATGCGAAACGAGGATGATCTCGTCGTTGCCCGTGGTGATCACGGCCCCGATGACAGCATCGGCTTCGCTCAAGTTGATCCCGATGAGTCCGCCTTCGCGAGTGGTGTTGGCGTAGTCCGAGAGCGAACTCTTTTTGATGACGCCACTCTTTGTCGCCATGACCAGATAACGGTCGTCGACGAAATCCTTCACGCAGAGCATGGCCGCGATCTTTTCTCCCTCGCTGAGGCGAAGGAAGGAAGCGACGGATTTTCCCTTCGAGGCACGTGTGCCTTCGGGAACATCGTAGACCTTTTTCGCATGACACTGACCCGTGCTGGTGAGGAACAGGATGTAGTCGTGCGTGCTCGCCGTGAAGAGGTGCTCCACGAAATCTTCGTCGTACGTATCCGCTCCGATCACACCTTTGCCGCCGCGCTTTTGTGAGCGGTACTCGGCGACGGGCGTGCGCTTGATGAAGCCTAAATGCGAAACCGTGATCACGCAGCCTTCATTCGGGATGACATCCTCCATGCGGAATTCGCCAGCGGCACCGATGATTTCGGTGCGACGAGGTGAGGAGTACTTCTCCTTCATCTCGCCCAGTTCTTTTTTGATCAGCGCGAGCAGCTTTTCTTCCGACTCGAGAATACCGCGAAGCTCTTCAATCAGCTTCATCAACTCGAGGTACTCGGCCTCGATCTTGCCGCGCTCCAATCCGGTGAGCTGATAGAGGCGAAGTTCGAGGATCGCGTCCGTCTGGCGATCAGACAGCGGATACTTCGCCATCAACTTCACTTTCGCTTCTTCGCGATTGGAGGAAGCGCGGATGATTTTGACGAAGTCATCCAGGTTATCGAGGGCGATGATGTAGCCTTCGAGGATGTGCGCGCGGTCTTCGGCTTGTCGCAGGCGAAATTTCGTGCGACGTGTGACGACATCTCGCCGGTGCTCAATGTAGCACTCGATGAG
>JBDSSD010000059.1:0-27376 GCA_039928945.1 Opitutus sp.
CGCTTTTACCGAAAGCGTTTCCCGTCGTCGGCATCGGCGCATCCGCTGGCGGGTTGGAGGCGTTCACGCAGTTGCTCAAACATTTGCCGGTGGACACGGGCATGGGCTTCGTCCTCGTGCAACATCTCGACCCCGTCCACGAGAGCGCGCTGTCCGAGATTCTTACGCGCGCGACCGCCATGCCGGTGCACGAGGTCACGAATAATCTCCGGATCGAACCGAACCACGTTTATGTCATCCCACCGAACACGGAGATCGAGATCCGTGAGGACGTCTTAAAACTCTCACCGCGAAACCGGCAGGCGCGCGGGGCGCAGCATTCGATCGATTCCTTTTTCGAGTCGCTCGCGCGCGACCGGGCGGAACGGGCCATCGGCGTGGTGCTTTCCGGCACGGCGTCGGATGGCACGCTCGGACTGGAGGCGATCAAGGCCGAGGGCGGCATCACGTTTGCCCAGGATGAATCGGCGAAATTCGACTCGATGCCACGGAGCGCGATCGCCGCGGGTTGCGTGGATTTCGTGCTCTCCCCGGACGCCATTGCGCAAGAAGTGGCGCGGATCGCCCAGCATCCGTTTGTCGCGGGCGCGGGTGGCGGCTCCCTCCTTCCTCCGGAGGCGGAGCGTGAGGCCGACCAGCGCGAAGGCCCGGAGGCATCGCTCGCTTCCGGCGGGCGCGGCACGCCGAACACGGGCGCGAAGCAGGCGCGCTCCGAGGCGAAGGTAGGGGAGGACGATCCGCAGACCGTCGAGGAGAACGGGTTCAGGAAAATCCTCCTGCTGTTGCGCAACCACTGCGGGGTCGATTTCTCCCTCTACAAATCCAGCACGATCCAGCGGCGCGTGGCCCGGCGCATGGTGTTGAACCGGCAGAACGCTCCCCGCGACTACGCGGCGTTTCTCCGCGGGAACACGAAGGAGCTCGACGCGCTTTACTCGGACGTGCTCATCAGCGTCACCAGTTTTTTCCGCAACGCCGACGCCTTCGAGGCGCTCAAGCGCAAGGTCTTCCCCTCACTGATGACGCAGCGCGGGCGCGACGAGCCGATGCGCGTCTGGACGCTCGGCTGCTCGACGGGCCAGGAGGCATATTCCATCGCGATGTCGTTCGCGGAATTTTTCGAGAAGCTCCCGCGCGCGCCCAAGCTGCAGATTTTCGCGACCGACCTGAACGAGGCGCTCCTCGAAAAAGCCCGGCACGGCCTCTACGCGAAAACGCTCGCGCAGGATCTGTCGCCAGAGCGGCTGCGCCGGTTCTTCGTCGAGGAGGAGGGCGGCTATCGCATCATCAAGGCGCTGCGCGAGCAGGTCGTCTTCGCCCGGCAAAACGTCATGAGCGATCCGCCCTTTTCGCGGATGGACCTCATCAGTTGCCGGAATCTTCTGATCTATTTTGAGGCGGGCCTGCAGAAAAAAATCATGCCGGCGTTTCACTATGCGCTGAAACCAGGCGGGTTTTTGTTTTTGGGCGCGAGCGAATCGGTCGGCCAGTTCACGGATTTGTTCGAACCCGCGGACAAGAAGCAGAAAATCTTTTCGCGGAAAGCGGCGGCGACTCCCTCGTTTCGCCTGCCACTGCCGCACGAGCGCTCCGCGTCTCCTTCGTCGGGGAAGCGTCCCCTGAATCCCGTGGAGCGGGCGCAGGCTCTGCCGGAGGGAATGCGCGGCGAGTTCAACGCCCAGCGCGAGGCCGACCGGCTCTCGGTCAGCCAGTTCGCGCCCCCCGGGGTGTTGGTCGATGCGGCGTTGCAGGTGCTGCAATTTCGAGGGGCCACCGGTGCCTACCTCGAGCCGCCGGTCGGCAAGGCGAGCTTCGACCTGCTGAAGATGGCGCGCGAAGGCCTGATGCTTCCGCTCCGCGCCGCGATCAATCAGGCGAAGCGGGAAAAGAAAACGGTGCGCCGGAAAAATGTACGCGTGCAGCAGAACGGCGCCACGCGCGCGGTGAATCTGCACGTCATGCCGCTCAAGAACCTCCAGGAGCGCTGCTATCTGATCTTGTTCGAGGAAGCCAAGCCCGGGAGCGCGGCCCGGGAGGCTACGCTCCCTGAGGCGCGTGCCACGGTCGCGAAACAAAGCCCCGGCTCGAAGAGCGCCGCCGTCCGCCGAGTGGCCGAACTCGAGCGCGAACTCTCCGAGACACGCGACTACCTCCAGTCCATCCAAGAACAATACGAGGCGTCGACTGAAGAACTCCAGGCCTCGAGCGAAGAAGTACAGTCCGCCAACGAAGAACTGCAAAGCATCAACGAGGAGATGGAGACTTCCAAGGAGGAGCTGGAATCTACCAACGAGGAGCTGACGACCGTCAACGAGGAGATGAGCAACCGGAACGTCGAACTCAACGGACTCAACAGCGACCTGAACAATCTCCACGTCAGCATGGACACCGCGATCCTGGTGCTGGGGCGCGACCTCACCCTCCGGCGTTTCACGGTGCAGGCCGAAAAGATTTTCAACCTGCTGGCGACTGACGTGGGCCGCCCCTTGAGCGGTATCCGGCATAATCTCGATTGCCGGGATCTTGAAAGGTTCGTCCGCGAAGTCATCGATACGGTGAGCGTCCGGCAGCGCGAAGTGCGGGACAAGGATGGCCATTGGTATTCCCTGCGCGCGCGGCCTTACCTGACGAACGACAACAAAATCGACGGCGCCGTGCTCGTGCTCGTGGATATCGACGCGCTGAAACGGAGTGAGGATGAGATAAAAAAGGCGCAAGTATTCGCCGACGCCATCCTCCAGGAAGTTCCTCCGCTCCTCATTCTGGAGAACGATCTCCGCGTCGTGGTCGCCAACGAGTCGTTCTACAAACACTTCAAAGTTTCGCCGGCTGTGACCGAGCACCGCATGGTCTTCGACTTGGGCGATGGCCAGTGGCAGATACCGAAACTGCGCACGCTGCTGGGAGAGATTCTCCCCCGGCAGCGGTTTTTCGATGATTACGAAATCACCCACGAATTTCCCGGCCTGGGTCTCCGCACGATGCTGCTCCACGGCCACCAGCTGGACTCGGTGCAGCGGATCGTGCTGCGTTTCGAGGACGTGACGGAGCGGCTGGCGGCTGAAGCAGCCGTGAAGCGTTCGGAGATCCGTTACCGTCGTTTGTTCGAGTCAGCGAAAGATGGCATTCTGATTCTCGATCCAGTGAGCCGGCGCATCACCGACGCCAATCCCTTCATGACGGAGTTTCTGGGCTACTCGTGCGCGGAATTTGTGGGCAAGGAACTTTGGCAAATTGGTCTGCTGAGAGACGAGCAGGCCAACAAGGAGGCGATGCGTGAGCTGCAAGAGCGAGGGATCATCCGCTACGAGAATCTGCCGCTGAAAACCAAGGCCGGCGAAAAGCGGGAAGTCGAGTTCGTGAGCAACCTTTATGACGCGGGCGGCCAGCCTGTGATCCAGTGCAATATCCGCGACATCACCGAACGTAAGGGGGCGGAGCGGGCGTTGCGCGAGAGCGAGACGCGTCTGTCCGCCATCCTCGAACTGCTACCCGTAGCCGCGGCCCTGATCGACACCGCGGGGCGGGTGGTCCTGCGAAATAAAAACATGCACCCGTTCATGGGAGACGCTTTGCCGTCCCGCGATCCGCAGCGCCTCCATCTCTGGCGTCGGTCGGCGCCGAACAGTGCGCCGCTGCGACTCGAAGATTCACCGGGGGTTCGCGCCTTGCAGGGGGAGACGGTGCAAGACCTCGAGCTCAGTTTTACCCAAGCCGATGGCAGTGAGATGTGGACTTCCGTCACCGCCACCCCGCTGCGCGAGATCGATGGCGCGGTGACCGGGGCCGTCGTGATGATCCAGGATACCACCGGCCGCAAACGCGCAGAAGACTCGCTCCGACAAAGCGAGCGCCGGCTGGAGGGGGAAGTTGGAGCGCTCGCGCGGCTGCACGAGTTGACTGGAAGCCTGTGGCGCCAAAGCGATGTTCGCGACGGGCTGCAGGAAATGCTGGACGCCGCCATCGCGCTCCTTGGCGCGGACATGGGCAATGTGCAAATGCTGGATCCACACAAAAAGATCTTGGAAATCGCCGCCCAGCGCGGCTTCCAGAAGGATTTCATGGAATTTTTTCGCGAGGTACCGACCGACGACGATTCAGCCTACGGGTGGACGCTGCGCGCCGGGCGACGGACGATCATTGAGGACGTCGAAACGGACGACGGCTACGCTCCGTATCGGGAAATCGCTGCCGCGGCCGGTTATCGCGCGGTTCAGTCCACGCCGCTCATCGGGCGTGACGGCACCGTGCACGGCATGTTGTCCACGCACTTTCGCGCCCCTCACCGGCCCTCGGAACCGGAGTTGCGCCGGCTGGACCTCTACGTGCATCGAGCGGTCGATTTTATCGAACGCATCAACGGTGAACAGGAGTTGAAAGAGAGTGAAGAGCGGCTGCGCCTCGCGCTCTCGAGTGCGGGCATGGGCAGCTGGCGGGGGAACTTGCGCACGGGACTTGGAACGCGCGACGCCAACCTCAACCGGTTGCTGGGTCTACCGGCGGCGGAATCGACCGAGGCGATCGACGAGCGCTTCGAGTTGGTTCATCCCGAGGATAGGGCGGCAGCCGTCGCCGCCTTGCAGCGTGCGACTGAAGAAAAGGAATTCTATGAGGTGGAATATCGGGTAATCCTAGCGAGCGGCGCAGTCCGCTGGCTCAGCGAAAAAGGGCGGTTTGTTGCGGGCGAAAAAGGCGGTCCCGATTTCATTTCCGGTGTGATCGTCGAAATCACCGAGCGAAAAACGGCGGAAGCCGCGCTACATGGAGCCATCGAAGGCCTCAAGACGGCGCATCTTACCGCCGAAAGCGCCAGCCGGGCAAAGGACGATTTTCTCGCCGCGCTGTCGCACGAACTGCGCACCCCGCTCACGCCGGTGCTCATGGCCGCAGCGGCGTTGCGCGAAGACGAGCGCCTGCCGGCGGATGCCCGCCAGCAACTCGGGATGATGGAGCGCAACATCGCCCTCGAAGCGCGACTCATCGACGACCTGCTGGACCTCACCAAGATCTCGCATGGCAGACTCCTGGTCCGCCCCCAGCTATGCGACACGCACTCGCTCATCGGTCTCGCGATCGAAATTGTGCGCGAGGAAGCCCGGGAAAAAGAGATATCCATCGAGCGCATCTTCGCGGCTCAGCACAGCGGACTCATCGCCGATCCGGCGCGCTTCCAGCAGGTGATCTGGAACCTGTTGCGCAATGCCGTGAAATTTACGCCCCGCGGCGGCAGCATCTCGATTCGCACCCACGAAGAAAAAACGCCCGAAGGGGTGCGGTGGCTCCGCATCGAGGTCGTCGACTCGGGCATCGGGATCGATCCTGCGCTGCTTGATCGGATTTTTCTGCCCTTCGACCAAGGCGGCCTCGTCGGCGATCATCGTTTCGGTGGCGTCGGCTTGGGCCTCGCGATCGCGCGGGCGGTCGTCCAATTGCACGGCGGTCGGATTAGTGCGCGGAGCCCCGGGCCAGAGCGCGGTTCCACCTTCGTGGTGGAACTGCCGGGAGCCGTCGAACCGCGGTCAGGTCTCACGGAAACGACCTCACCCTTATTGGCCGGCCACGTGGACACGAGGCCAACGCTGGCGAAAGTCCCAATCCCTTCGCTCCGCTTGCTGTTGGTGGAAGATCACGCAAGCACGCTTCAGACCCTTGCCATGCTGCTGGAGCGCGACGGACACCGGGTGGTGACCGCGCCGACCGTTGCCCAAGCTTTGGCGGCAGCCACCTCGAATCCCGTCGATCTGGTTATTTCCGACCTTGGACTACCTGATGGGAATGGTGTCGAACTGATGGAAAAATTACGCGCCGCCTATGGGCTGCGTGGAATCGCGCTCAGTGGCTACGGGATGGCAGAAGACCTCAGTCGCTCCCGCGACGCTGGTTTCGTCGCGCACTTGATCAAGCCCGTATCCATTGCTGAACTTCGCCGCGTCATTGCTTCGCTTCCGCCCGCCTAGAGCGTCCAAATATTATTGTAGGCGTCTTGGCCAATAAAAAGCCGGCGTCGCACGCAACCTTGGATTGGGGACGCCCGTTCACGTTCAATCCACCGTGTGAACGTCGCCGGTTCCCGGGGGCGTCACCGAGCGAGGCGGCGAAATTGGCTCACCGCCGGCAAAGACCGGACCGTAAATGCGTTCGAAGTCAGTGCGGGCTGTGACGACGGACAGGTGCTTCCTTTGGATCCGCGACTATCCGCGATATCGGCGGTTCAAATGCATGCGACCGGTTCAGCTGGTTGGGTATTTTGCGGGATAAGGATGGCGGGCCGGGGTGACCGGTTATTCCGACAGCTTTCGGTTGATGAGAGGCGTCGCGTCGAGCCGCGACGTCCAAAGCGGTGTCGAGGCCACCGCACTCCATGGTTCAGATCACGGAGCTTCAGCGGTTGAAACGGAGCGTGAGGGCTCGAAGGTCGTGCCGGAGAAATCGATCAGGTAAATCATGCCGGAATAACCCACCACAAAGATGTCACCGGCTTCGTTCGTCCCGAAAGAAGCGAGTCCCTCGGGCGATGAGCTGATCTGCACTATCGTTTTAAGCGTTCGATTCTCCTGCGTCAGGCCCCAGATGCGCTGCGACGTGTAGTCGCCAAAAATATACACTCCGTAGAATGGCGAGGCGGGGTCGCCACGATACACATAGCCGCCGGTAATCGAGTTGCCCCATTTCCGTTGGTAGGCGACGACGGGAAGAACGGTCTCCCGTCCTGGGTGGCGAAATTGATTCGAGAACGGCTCAAAACCCTCGAACGTATTCCAGCCGAAGTTTTCTCCGCGGCGGACAATGTCGACCTCCTCCATTCTATCCTGCCCAACATCGCCGACCCACAGATCTCCGGTTGCCCGGTCGAAACTGAATCGCCACGGCTCGCGCAGACCATACGCCCAAATTTCCGGACGCGCATCGGCGCGATCGCGGAACGGATTGTCGACGGGGATTGAGTAGGGGAGACCAGGATCCCGATGATCGACGTCAATGCGCAGCATTTTCCCCAACAGGAGGGTCAGGTCCTGACCGTGACCGTTCGGATCGCGCTGCGGCCCGGTGTCACCCATGCCGAGATAAAGATAGCCGTCCGGACCAAACGCGATGCAACCGCCGCTGTGATTCTGCGTGACACTCACGATTTTGAGCAGCCGCCGCGACGACTCGCCGGAGTCGTGGCGTAAATCTGCCGCCGCTTTTTTCTCCACCAGCACGGTCGCGATTTTTCCGTCCTCAAAAACCTGATGCTTGAGGTAATAGAGATGGTTCTCTCGAAACTTGGGATGAAACGCCAGGCCGAGCAGGCCATTCGGTCCGGTCTCGCTGTACACTTCGCGGGTGAAGTCGCCGAACAACGACTTCACCTCGCCGTTCGCCCTTTTTTCCATCAACCAGATTTTTCCCGACTGATGCACGACGAGAAACGACTGCGGGTCGCCGGGTACCTGGCCAAACCATACGATGCCGGACCGTACATCGCCGGGCTTCGACACGATGGAGGAGGGGAATCGCATATCCTCATTGAAGAACGGTCGAAGCGTGACCGGCCTCGCCAGCTTGGGAATGACCTGTGGCATCCCGGGCGTGCTCGTCGCCGAGTTTGCTGATTGTTTCAACGTCCCTAGATACTCCACCAGGTCGGTGAACTCCGGCAACGTCAGCGCCGCCTGCAGATTTTCCGGCATGAGCGACACGGTGCTGCCGCGCTGCTCCCGGATGTCGCGCGTGGCGATGCGGACCCGTTTTCCGTCGATCCCCATCAGTGCGACCTCGGTGTCGTTGGCTTCTTTGATGATGCCGTAAATCGATTCGCCGGATTTCAATGTCACCATCGTGGCCCCATAGCCGACGGCGATCGTTGCGGAAGGTTGGAGGATGGCATCGATCAATTCGGCGCGCGGAAACGTGTCGCCCACCGTAAACAAATCGGGACCGGCGCGGCCGCCTTGGCCGTCCACCGTGTGGCAATACGCACACGCGGTTTTTGCCGCGGATTGAAAAAGCTCCCGTCCCCGCTCGACGTTACCCTCGTGCGTGAGGGCGTAGTTGCGGTAAACGGCGGGAGCAGGCGGTGACTCCGCCGCGCGACCAGGCAAAACGAGCAGGGGAAAGAGTAGCGCGGAAAGACGGAGAATCTTCATTTCTGGGATCGGCGAAGAACGCAGCAAATACGGCGGACGCCTCTCGTCTGAGACGCTGGACGTTTTGATCAGACTCGTCGAGGGCCAGGTGCGAGCTGCATCGACCTCGTAGATGACCTCCTGGTTCGCCATAGCGCGACGAGGACGGGAGGTGTGCGGTCTCATCTCCGATCAAATTTTGGGCGGGGCGCCCGTTTGATTTTTGGAGGGTATCATCATCGGAAAGACAAAGTCTTTCCCCTCGCCGGCGTTGTTGCGGTGACATTTCGCGCACGATGCGGACCGGGCGGGAGGGATGAAAAGCCGTCGTGAGACGGTGGAAGGGCGGTGGGGCGCGCCGGTCATTGGTCTCACGACCAATGCTACAAGGATCCTCCGGGCTCGACTGCATGGTTACGGCGAAGGAGCACCTGCGCTAACTGCTCCGAACGAACGGCGGAGAACCGCCACCCTCCTGTCTGCTGGTGAAGCCACCACGATGTCCACTTCCGGCACAGCCAGGAGCAATCGCTTCAAGCGGCGCCGCGCGGTGGGCTCATCGTCGACAATGATGACGGACACGAGACCGGCCCCCTATCGCCGCCAGTCCGGCGGTCCGGCCTGCAGGTAGCGGCACAGCCGAAAAACGGGCAACGTCGCCACGCCCCGCGCCAACCAAAACGCCATTTCTGTTCTGCGTGCGGCGTCCCATGCCGATCGTTTTGATGGCCGCGTTTGGTGTGGTCTACGGGCTGGCTGCACAGGGAGACAAAATGAATTGGATGGCTTGTAACCTCTGCGAAAAATTTCGGTAGAAACGAGTGGGGCGATGCCGCGCTCACCGCTTCACGTGGCGTCTGCCCCCGCGAAACCTCCAACGACGATAATCCATGAACGCTAGATCCCTGCTCTCGAGTCGTGTCACTGCCGCCGCTCGCTCGGCGTTTGTCCGCCCCCGCTTAATACATCATCTTTGCCTCTCCAGTTTGCTGCTGTGCCTGACCATTTCCGCCGGGGCCCAGTCCGCGAACGTCTCCATCTTTGCGACCGGATTGAACAATCCGCGCGGACTGAAATTCGGTCCGGATGGAAACCTTTATGTGGCCGAGGGCGGCGCCGCGGGCAATCTCTCCACCGTCGGGGATCCATCGGTCGAGCAGGTCCTGCCTCCTGTGGGCCCGTATACGGGTGGATTTACGGCCCGCATATCGAAGATCAACTCGAACGGCGTGCGTACCACGGTAGCCGATCATCTGCCGTCCAGCGCCACGTCACCCAATCAAGGGAGCCTGATCAGCGGCGTTGGCGACGTGGCCTTCGTGGGAAATACACTTTATGCGATCCTCAGCGGCGCCGGCGCCTCGCACGGGCTGGCCGGGACCGACAACGCCGTGCTCAAAGTGAATAGCGATGGCAGCACCACGCTGGTGGCTAATTTGTCAGAATTCCAGAAGGCAAACCCCGTCGCGAATCCAGAGGAGGACGATTTTGAGCCGGATGGCACCTGGTACGGCATGGTCGCCGTGCGCGGAGCCTTGTACGCCGTCGAGCCGAATCACGGCGAACTCGTCAAGATCACCACGGATGGCGCCATCGTCCGCATCGCGGATATATCCGCGACCCAAGGACACACCGTTCCAACGGCCATCGCGTACGATGGGAACTTCTACGTGGGCAACCTCGATGTGTTTCCCATCATCGACGGATCATCCAAAATCCTCAAGATCACCCCGTCGGGCGAAGTGAAGACCTACGCGGATGGGTTGACGACCGTTCTTGGTCTGGCTTTCGACCAACAGCACCGGCTCTACGTGCTGGAGAACACGACGGGGAATCCCTTCCCCAAGGAAGGCACGGGGAAAATTTTGCGAATCAACCATTCGGGCAAAGTCGATGAAATCGCCAGTGGCTTATTCCTGCCCACCGCGATGACGTTCGGTCCGGATGGAAATCTCTATGTTTCCAATGTCGGGTTCGGCCCCCCGCCGATTGGCCTGGGCCAGATCGTGAAAGTCACACTCCCGTAACGTTTTTTTTGATGTGGCGGCCAGTGGCGGGGAGTTTCGGCTCCCCGCCTTTTTGCCGTCGACGTTGGCCGAAAGGGCACGTCGTGAAGCTTGACCGCCCATTCCAAGCCGGATCGATGCAATCGGTAGTAGCTAATCCGAAGTAGCCAATCGGAGTAGGCAATCGGAGTAGCCAATCGGACGTAGCCAATCGGACGTAGCCACCGTCGTGAGACGGTGGAAGGGCGGTGGCGCGCGCTGATCATCGGTCTCACGACCGATGCTACGTTCATCCTCCGGGGCTCGACTGCGTGGTTACGGTTTAGCCTGGCGGTCGAATGGAGTGGAGTTCGAACCAACCGAATCTTTAGCCGTCACGTGACTGCGGGATGTGCGCGAATCGGGCGCCCCTCAGCCCTGAATCAGCAGATCTGCCGGCCCGATATTGAAAATGCCGCCGTTGTTCGTGCGGATTTCGAATGTCGATGAGTTCAATGTTTCGCGAAACCGATTCTTCGTTCGGTTTTTCAATCGGCGGCTGTTACCATGAAACCACATGAACGATGATCGCGAATTGCTGCGCCGTTACGCTGCCGAAGGTTCCGAACCGGCGTTTGCTGAATTGGTGCAGCGTCACCTTCGGCTCGTTTATCACACGGCATTGCGTCTATGCGGGGGCGATGTGCACCGGGCACAGGACGTCACGCAGGCGGTGTTCACCGATCTGGCGCGAAAGGCTGCGAGCCTTGGACGTCGTCCGGTGCTCGTGGGCTGGCTTTACACCAGCACCCGTTATGCCGCGGCGCACGCGGTGCGCGGCGAATCGAGGCGGCAGAAGCGAGAACAGGAGGCTCACGCGATGAACGAGATTTTTGCCGACGCTGAAGTTGATTCCGCCGCCGAGTGGGAACGGCTGCGCCCTGTAATCGATGCTGCCTTGCACGCGTTGAGCGTGCGCGATCGCGAGGCGGTGCTCCTGCGTTTTTTCGAAGGCCAGCCGTTCGTCGAGGTCGGCGCAAAGCTCGCGGTGAGCGAAGATGCGGCGCGGGTGCGCGTGGATCGCGCGCTTCAGAAAATGCGCTCGGTGCTCGCGCGCCGTGGTGTGACTTCGACCACGGCCGCGCTGACGATCGCGCTGGCAAATCAAGTGGCTGCGACCGTACCTGCGGGTCTTGCCGCCACCGTGAGTGGCGCCGCTCTCGCCGGTGCGACGGCGTCCGCCGGAACGTTCGCGACGGTGCTGACTTTTATGAGCATGACAAAAATACAACTCGGAATCAGCAGCGCGCTGGCGGTGGCAGGCGCCACGGGTTTTGCCTTACAGCAACAAACCCAGACTCAGTTACGCCGGGAAATCGCCGAACTTCAGCAACAGAATCAGCAGATCGCTGCGCTGCACACGGACAACGAGCGACTGTCGCGCAGGGCAGCCGAAGTGGCAGGATTGCGCGGCGACGACGCGGAGTTCACGCGGTTAAGTGCGGAGGCGGCTGCGCTGAAGAGCCGCGCGCAAACCGAAATGGCTGCAGCGCTTGCCGAACAGGCGCGGAAAAACGCGTCGGAGCTGGCGGCGAAAAGCCGGAATGCCGCCAAGAGCCAGCTAGACGTTCAGTCCGCCACGGTTGACCGATTCCCCAAACCGACGTTCCGAGCGGCGCCGGCATATCCAGCGGAGTTATACAAGTTGGGCATCGAAGGCGAGGTCGTCGTCAGCTTTGTCGTGGGGAGTGATGGCCTCGTGCATGACGCCGTTGCGGCGCGTTCGACGCGGCCCGAGTTCGAAGCATCTGCGCTCGAGGCGGTGAGTCAGTGGAAGTTTGATCCCGGCGTGAAAGGGGGACGCCAGGTGAACACGCGGCTGGAGATACCGATCAACTTCAAAGTAGATGAAAACTCCGCTCGGTTAGGTGCGATGGAAGGCGTGGAAGGGGCGGCCACCTGGTTTTAAATCATGTCGCGCGCCCCTTGGATATTTATCGGGTTGGTGGGAGTCCTGACTGCGGGGATTGTGACTACGCTTGTTCTCCAGCGGCAGACTGAAGGGGCGCTGCGGAATCAGCTCGTGTTGGAACGGGAGCAGAATTTGGAGGTGAACCGGCTGCGGGAGCTAAATCGCCGCCTGCTTGAGGCCCAGGCGTCAGAGGAGCAAGTAAGCGCGCTGCGCGGCGATCGGGTCGCGCTGGAACGGTTGAGGGGCGACATTGACGCGCTGACGAACCGGGCAACGGAATCAGCTCGTTCAGCGGCGCCGAAGAAATCTGCACCGTCGGCGTTCATTCCGGTGAGTGCTTGGAAAAATGCCGGTCGCGCAACGCCAGCGGCCGTGCTGCAAACGGTACTGTGGGCAGCGGCGGGAGGAGACCTCGACGCGCTGACCCAGACGCTGTTCTTGGACGCAAAGGTAAAGGCGCAGGCGGATCGAATATTTGCAGGTCTGCCGGACGGGATCCGGCAGCAGTACGGTTCGGCGGAGCGCCTGATCGCACTCTTGACGGCGAAAGATGTGCCGCTTGGCGCGATGCAGCCATTAGAGGAGAAAGCGTTTGGCCCGAACGATGTGGCGATCGCGGTCCGGCTGCAAAGTCCGGAGGGGAAAACGACGGCGGTCGTCCTCACCGCGCATCGTGTGGACGATGGGTGGCGACTGAAGGTTCCGGCGAGCGCGCTGCAGAAATACGTCAACGCATTGCAGCGTCCAACGACCGCGGCGGCGGCGCGATAGCAGCGCGATTAAAGCAGCTACGACCAAATCCACTCAGGCTCCGGCAGTTCCAGTTGGTCGGCAGGTTGATTGCAGGGGTGGGGAGGGCTGCGATCACGAGCTAAAGTTCATCGAAAACATTAGCTCCTCAGTGATGTCGAATCAGGCTGGGCCGCCCGATTGGGAATATTCCGGCGTTTCGGATGCTCTGCTTACATCATCCCTCCTATGTCTTCTCTTCTACGCTCGGGTCTCCGGTTGTTCCTGCTTTGTGCACTCTTGGTTTCGGCACGCGCTGATTCTTCAGGTACTACGCCCATCGTGGGCGAGGCCGCTCCGAATTTCTCGCTGCGAGGGCTCGATGGAGCCCAAGTCGAATTGACACAGTTGACCAGCCAAACCCAAGTAGTGCTCGTCGTGTTACGCGGCTGGCCTGGCTACCAGTGTCCGCTCTGCACGCGGCAGGTTCACGACTTTGTCACGCATGCTCGCGATTTTGTGCAGCGCGATGCACGGGTCCTGATGGTTTATCCGGGGCCAGCGGATCAGTTGAAAGCTCACGCGCAAGAGTTCGTGCAGGATAAAAGCTGGCCGCCAGAATTTGTCTTCGTGATCGATCCGGATTTCACCTTCACGAACGCCTATGGCCTGCGCTGGAACGCCCCGAACGAAACTGCCTATCCGGCAACCTTCATCATCGATCGCGAGAACCGGGTGAAGTTCGCTCAAATCAGCAAATCTCACGGAGACCGCACGGATGCGACCGCGGTGCTGGAACAACTGACAAACACGAAATAGTTTTGGCTCAACTTGCATCAGCTCACTTCGGCGCTCACCGACGACTTAAATCGTTTGAGGCGCCGATCGAGCCAAGCGTTGGCTAGAGTGGCGGTACGACCCGCGATACCGATTCAGTACCGACCAAATCCGTCGATCTGAAAGACCGCTTCAGCACGCTGTCCTCGACGCACTTTACCCATGATACGCTTCACGCTTCTCTTTTTTGCCCTGTGGCTGACGCCATCCTTGTTACTAGCGGTCGATCTGCCACTCGCGCCGGAAGCGGTTAAACCGCTGCCGTCCGGCACACGGGCGCCGACGCCTGAGTTAATTTCCGCCGACGGCTCGGCTTGTGATCTCTCGCGCCTTTTCCGTGAAAAACCGACGGTCCTGATTTTCTATCGGGGTGGCTGGTGCCCGTTTTGCAATCGACATCTCGCCGCCCTGGCAGAGTGCGAACTTCCTCTCCGTCAGATGGGCTATCAAATCATTGCCGTCACTCCAGAAGCTCCGCCAAAGCTGAAATCGACGGCCAAGGAAAATCGTGTGCGCTACCGGCTGCTGTCTGATCGAGCGATGCTTGCCGCAGGCGCGTACGGCGTGGCGTTTCGGGTTTCGGTGGAAACCGGCCAGGACTATCAGCGAAATGGCATTGAGTTGCCGGTCGCTCCCGACGGCCTCGGCTTCTGGCAGCCCGTGCCCGCTGCATTCATCATTTCACGCGAGGGCATCGTGCGGTTCGTCTATTCGAATCCCGATCCCGAGAACGCAATCAGCGTCAACGAGCTGCTCCGGGCGGCCAAAGCGGCGGCGAAGGACTGATCCGCCTGAGATCGTGCACCGCACGGGTCTCATTCGCCCCTCGAGGTAAAGAGAGGTAGGGTACCTCCGACCGCTTCGAGGCAATGCAGGCGTGACGACGGACGTGACGGATTGATAGTGAAGTGGGACTCAGCGGAGCGTAGCGACGGCAATATGGCGGCCGCGCAGCGGTGCTTCTCGCGGCTTAGGCGGGTCCATGCAGTCGAGATTGGAAAATCCTCGTAGCATCGGTCGTGAGACCGATGACCGGCGCGCCCCACCGCGTGTCCACCGTCTCACGACGGTGGCTACTTCTCGACTGCATGGATCCGGCTTAGGCGGGTCTGCTCCTGATCATCTCGATGACTTCCTGCGCCACCGACGCGAACGGTGGGGGAATGTTTGAACACGCGCACGGATCCCGCTCGTCCCCGAGCGGGCCACATCGCTCGAAGGGAGATTCGTATTGCTTCAATGGAAGTAATGGTCGGAGCGGAACTCGGATCCCGCTCCTCCCGGAGCGTGCCACATACGCGCCATGCGCGGAAGATCGGAGGTTTGGGTCGAGTAGGTCGCGAGTGAACGGTGGACACGACGCACGGCCCGCTCTAACCGTGACGGATGCCCCAAAAAATCCTTATCGTCACGGACGACGCCGGTGAGTCGTTCGAGATTCTGTATGCTCAGCAGCGGTTCCGTGAAGCCGGCTACGAGGCGCTCGTGGCGGCGACGGAAAAGAAGCGGCTCAACACCGTGATTCACGATTTCCATCCTGGCTGGAACACCTACATCGAAAAGCCGGGCTACCTGATCGAAAGCGATCTGACGTTCGCCGATGTCAAGGTGGAGGAGTACGCCGCCATCATGTTGATCGGCGGTCGCGCCCCCGAGTTTCTGCGTCACAACGCGTCGCTGATCAAACTCGTGCAGGCGTTCCAGCAGCAGGACAAGTGGCTGCTTTCGATCTGCCATGGTATCCAGATTTTACTCGCGGCGGGCATCGGGCGCGGGCTGAAGCTGACCTGTTACGAAAACGTTCGCTTCGAGCTCGAGAGCTGCGGCGGCACATGGATCAACCGGGAGTGCGTGCGCGACGGCAAGGTGATCACCGGGCAAACCTGGCAGAGCCACGCGGATTTCTATCGCGAAACGCTCACCCAGATGGGCAACGCGAGCTGATCGTTTCAACAGAAGCCTAATTCCAGAGGCCGCAACTGTCAGTGAAAACGGATTCCATCACCACTCGCCCGCAGTCATCACTGGTTTCGTGAAAAACGTTTTGCCACAGAGCGCACAGAGGACGGACACAGAGTTCACAGAGCCAAACAGAGTGCATTCCTCCGTGGCCTCCGTGTCGGCGCTCCGTGTCCTCTGCGCCTCATGCCTTGGTTTGATTGAGCCGTGAATATTCAGGCTAAAGGTGAAATCTGATCGAGCTCCTGTAATCGCGCTTTCGAGATGAACAAAGTTCCGGGCGCCACGACGCACCCCTCAGTCGCGAGCGGGCCATCAGCCCGTACGGCTTTTCTTGATGCACAGGCGAGCGATCCCGCGGCGCTGGGCTGGATGGTCGGCGCGTCACCGGCACCGGAAAAACTTATCCGGTTTGACGACGGAAGTTTCTTCCACTTCCCGAAAACGCGCTGGTCGTTCTCGCACTTGTCCCAGCTCATGCCGACCACGGGAGTGGTTCGCGGCCGCCGCCCGACTTGGGTGCTGCCCGAAGCACTCAGGCCTGACCTCGACAACGTCAGGTTCACGCCCACGGGCCAATCGGCGCCGATGACGTGGGCGCAGTCGCTCCTCGCCAACTACACCGACGGCATCCTCGTTCTGCATCAGGGGCGGATTGTTTATGAGCGATACTTTGGCGTGCTCACTCCGGACCGACCGCACATCGCGTTCTCCGTCACGAAGTCATTTGTCGGCACGCTGGCGGCGAGCCTGATCGTCGAGGGCGCGCTGGATGAACGCGCGACCGCGGCTCGCTTTGTGCCGGAACTGACCGGCAGCGGTTTCGGCGATGCGACGATCCGCCAGTTGTTGGATATGACGACGGGGATTGATTACTCGGAAATCTATACGGATGAGGCGTCGCCGTTCTGGAGCTTTTGCTACGCCATTGGTTTTCTGCCGAGACCGGTGGATGCGCGCGGTCCGGATTCGTGTTGGGACTATCTCCGCGCGATGAGGCAATCCTACCCGCATGGTGAACGGCTCGCCTACAAGACGCCGAACACCGACGCGCTCGCCTGGGTGCTCTCCCGCGTATCCGGAAAATCGATTGGCGAACTCTTTCAGGAACGCCTCTGGTCAAAGCTGGGAGTGGAGCACGATGCGTACTTCACGGTGGATTCAGCAGGAACGGAATTCGCCGGTGCCGGACTGAACCTGACGCTGAGAGATCTGGCGCGATTCGGTGAAACGATGCGGCGTGGGGGTCGCACGGCGGATCAGCAAGTGATCCCCGCCGCGGTGATCGAAGACATTCGACGCGGTGGCAATCGGGAGATTTTCAACGGTGCCGGTTACAAGACCCTGCCGGGCGCCAGTTATCGGAATATGTGGTGGGTCCTGCACAACGCGCACGGTGCTTACATGGCTCGTGGCGTCCACGGACAAGGGCTCTACGTCGACCCGACCGCCGAGATGGTCATCGCGCGGTTCGCGTCTCATCCGCTCGCTTCGAATGCGAATCTCGATCCGACGTCGTTGCCGGCTTACCAGGCGGTCGCGGAATTTTTGATGGGTGGCGGGTAGCCGAGCGGAGGAAGCGTGTTTGCGTCGGGCGAGAAACGAGTCGAGCCTCGTTGCGCAAAAGCGGCGTCGAGACCGCCGCACTCCATATCAGTCGCTGCAACGCCGTATTCTACCTCGCGTCATAAGTGTGCGGTCTCTAACAGGAGCCATGCTGACGCTACGACCCCTCGCGTTGACCGCGTTCGGAGTGATCTTTCTCGCTGGGCACCCGGCGTTGCTGGGTGCGGCTCCACTCGACCTGGCTGCCGCTCGCGCCACGGATCCGAACACAGTGGGCTGGATGGTGGGGGCGCCGCCACCCGCCGATAAGATGATCCGTTTCGCGGATCGCAGTTTCATTCAATTCCCGCAGTGGCGCTGGTCGTTTTCTCACTGGCGTGAACTTCGGCCTACCATTGCCGTCAGCCGGGGCTCGGGCCCGGTGCAGGCGCTTCCTGTCGCGGAGCAGGCGGATCTTGATGCGGTGACGTTCAAACCGATGGGCGGCTCGGTGCCGATTACGTGGGCGGACTCGTTGGTCTACAACTACACCGACGGCATCATCGTCCTGCACCGCGGGCAGATCGTTTACGAACGTTATTTTGGCGCACTGACTCCAGAGCGCGAGCATATCGCTTTTTCGGTGACGAAGTCGTTTTTCGGCACGCTGGCGACACTGCTGATCGCCGAGGGCAAGATCGATTCGGCACGGCGGGTGTCGGAGTACCTGCCTGAACTCGCGTCCAGTGGGTTTGGTGACGCGACGGTGGCCCAAGTACTCGACATGACGACGGCTTTGGACTTCGTGGAAAATTATGTGGGCGAGTCGCCGATCTTTGAGCAGTACCGCTATGCGTCGGGCGTGAACCCGCGTCCGGCCGGATACGCGGGGCCTGCTTCGATCTTCAGCTTTTTGCCGGTGATCGGGAAGAAAGGTGAGCACGGGAAGGAGTTCCACTATCGGACACCCAATGTTGACGTTGCGGCCTGGCTGATTGCCCGTGTCACGGGCAAGTCTCCCGCGGTTGTACTGAGCGAGCGCATCTGGAGCCGCATCGGCGCGGAGTCCGACGCTTACCTGCAGGTCGACGCCGACGGTGTGCCGCTCGCCGGGTCGTCGCTGAACGCCCGGTTGCGTGATCTCGCGCGTTTCGGCGAGTTATTGCGGGGCGGCGGACGATTGAATAACGAGCAGGTGATCCCGACGGCCGTGGTCGATGAGATTCGCCGGGGGGCGAGCCGCGAGACCTTCAAATTTGGTCAGTATGCGACGCTGCCGGGTTGGAGTTATCACAACTTCTGGTGGGTGTCGCACGATGATCACAGCGTCTACATGGCGCGCGGTATTCACGGCCAGGCGATCTACATCGATCCGAAAGCCGAGATGGTCATCGCTCGCTTCGCTTCGCATCCCCTGGCTGGCAACGTGAATCTCGACCCGATGTCGCTACCGGCTTATCGCGCCGTGGCGGACCATCTCATGGCGCATTCCAACGCGAAAGAGTGATCCGGTTGGCGAGATTTTTATCGGGTTGGGTCGTAGCTTAGATGTCTCCTGACATGACGTTGTCACGGCAGCGTGCTAGAGTGGAGAAAGTCATTCACCTCTATCCTCATTCCCCATGAACACTGAACAAATTGCCCAACGACTCGTCACCCTTTGCCGTGAGGCCAAGTGGGAAACCGCGCAGAAAGAATTGTTTGCCCCCAATGCCGTGAGCATCGAGCAGCATCCCAGCCCCGCGTTTGAGAAAGAGACCAAAGGCCTGCCGGACATCATCGAGAAGGGACGAAAATTCGATACGATGATCGAACAGATGCACTCGGTTACCGTGTCCGAACCGCTCGTGGTGGAGAACGCGTTCACCTGCACGATGAGCATGGATGTCACCATGAAAGGTCAGCCCCGCATGCAGATGTCCGAGATCTGCCTCTACGAAGTCAAAGACGGCAAGATCGTGTCAGAGCAGTTTCACATGTGAGCGGCCGCGGGCCCCTGCCCATCCGTGGTTTTCTCGGGGATGAGTCCGGCTAAGCCGGATCCATGCAGTAAGAAACCACGAAGGACACGAATGAACATGGGGTAACTGCGAGAGGGGCGCTTGTTCGATCGATTCGCGTTTGACGGAAGACAGAAGGATCACGTAGGCCAGCGCGCTTGCGCGCGCTCCAGCGGCTTACACTCGCGCCGGCAATCTCTCGAACGCGATCACCGGAGCGCGCGCAAGCGCGCTGGCCTACCTCGGATCGTGAAAATCGGTGTCCATTCGTGGGTTTTACCTGCATGAGTCCGGCTTAGCGCGTGGGGACGGCTACGCTCTCGGGCGTTGCTGCCTCACGTTGGATCGCCGGCACGCGTCCCGTCGCCCATCCGAATATCACCCGCTCGCGCCGCCGACCGTTCAACACCGCGCCCAGCCAGGTCGAACGCACAAAGAGATCATAGGTGAGCAGAGCCAGGCCGACGGTGACAGCGGAGATGCCGATCAGCTTGACCGCCCAAGACAGCGGCAACTCCGCACAGGCGACCTGCAGCCACACGACCGTCGGAAGGTGAACGAGGTAGATCCAATAAGAAGCGTCTGCCACGTACCGAACCCACGCGCGCGGCCGGTCGCACAGGATGCGAAACACACCCATGGTCAGGAGGACGAGCGACCACATCATCACCGCATAACTCGCGACGAAGCCGACATGTGCGGCCGTGTAATGCTCGTGGCTGGGCTGACTCTGCACGGGCGCGAGCCAAAGGACCCCTGCGATCCCAGCGGCAGCCGCGATGCAGCGGGCGGGGGAAAGCCGGGCGATGCGCTCGATCGCGCCCTCACGTCGGCCCAGAGCCCAGCCGAGCAAAAAGAATCCTCCGTAGATGGTCAGTACGGGAAGGGACGGGACCAGGCTTTGATCCGGTGTATCCATTCCCCAATACCGCATGTACCACAACGCAGCGGCGGTCGGTAGCGCGAGCGCCGGTAGCGTCCACCCCGAGTTCGCCGCCCACCCAACGACCCGATCGGACGCCGCCATGACCCGCGCGTTCCAGGCCGGCGCCATGCCAAGCGTTGCACGCAACGCGACGGCGAGGCCGGTGATCATCGCCAGATAATAGAGGAACCACAGATGCGACCCGGTGAAAATTCCGGCGGCCAGCGTCTTCAGCGATTGGAAGCCAGCGAGGATCGCAGGCCAGAATTCGAAGTCGCCGCGCAGGCTGGCGCTGCCCATCAGCCAACCCGAGATCAGCAACGGCCGCAACAGGAACCAGCCAATCAGAAACGGCGGCAGAATGCGCAACGCGCGGGCCCGCACGAACTCGGCGATGCTGGTTCGCCGGAGCGTCACGCAGGCAAAAAAACCCGCCAGTAAAAAGAAGAGCTCCATGCGAAACGAATGGCTGACCGTCACGAATCCGTTCACCAGCGGACTGGTCGAGATGTCCTGCACGGCCCAGCCCATGAAGGAGGACACGAATGAAAGGCTCGCGTGAAACACCACGCCCAGCAGAAGCGCAAACGCGCGCGTCGCATCAAGGTAGTCGAGTCGGGCGGACGGGGAGCCGGAGGTCGCCGTTTGCGAATTCATGTCGGGGAGGGGAGGGAGAAGTGCCACCGGGTTTCGATTCGTTTTCCATTCGGTTCAATAGAAGCCAATCTCGTCGACCTCGAAGGAGAACGCGTCTTTCGCCATCCCGAAGGCCACGAGGTTCACGCTCGTGATCGACTTGAGATTCAGCGCGGTTTGCTCTGACCAACCCCGCTTCATCGCCTTGAACGGAAGTCTCACTTCCTGGAATCCGCCGCCGGGCGTCGCGACGGGACCGCCGGTGTGATAGTCGAAATTCGTGACGTCAGCGCTCGCGACTTGGACGGACAGGATGCCTTTGTTCACCTTTACGCGGAGTCGGACGCCTTCGTACGGGCTCATATCCTGCGGCTTCATATCCGCGGCCAGCAGCAGTGGCACGCTGATGAACGCCGGCACTCCGCGTCCGGGGACCAGTTCGCCTTTCACGACGAGGACGCCCTTTTCGCACGACTGCGTCGCTTCCGAATGACTGCCGACATCCTTGTCATTGAAGAGCGGTCGATCGGTGCCATTCCGTTTCACCTCCGAAAAATCGTCGATCAACAGAGTCGCTGGGGCGGCGGTCGCGACGGACGAGCCAAGCCCGGCGAAGAGGAAGCCAGCGAGGAAACAGGCCTTTTTGGAGTCGGAGAGGAAGAGGAAGAGCGGAAAGTTCATTGGGCGGAGGGTGGTTGGACTATGTTTTTATGAGGGTTCGCTCATGGGTGCCCAAAGTCCCTGGCCCGGTGACAAACTTTCTGAAGATTGTTGAGCTTCCCTCGATGACCAGGAAATGGACGCGGGAGGGGTCGATGGAAAAAAAGCGAAATTCCCTGTCACCACTTCGGGCTTTCCGGGCACCTAAAGCCAATCCACAACATGCCCGCCCCCGATTCCATGCCCTTCGTCGAACTCACCAGCGATGCAGAACTCGTCGCCGCCACCCTGGCTGGCGATCGGCGCGCCTTCGGGAAAATCGTCGAGCGCTACCAGCGCCTGCTTTGTTCGCTGGCGTACTCCGCGACCGGACAGCTCAGCCAAAGCGAGGACCTGGCGCAGGAAGCGTTCGTCGATGCGTGGCGGCAGCTTGGACGGTTGCGTGAGCCGGAGAAACTGCGGTCGTGGCTCTGCGGCATCCTGCGATTCAAGGCGAGCCATCTACGGCGGTCCGATGGTCGCGAGCCCGTGCGCATGGCGGATCCGATCGACGATTCGGCGGATCATTTGGTTTCGACGGACGAGCTGGCCTCCGATCAGGCGGTGCGGAAGGAAGAGCAGGCGATCATGTGGAGTGCGCTGGAGCGAGTGCCTGAAACGTACCGCGAGCCGCTCATTTTATATTACCGCGAACATCGATCGGTGGAGCACGTCGCGGCGGCGCTCGATCTCACGGAAGACGCCGTGAAGCAGCGGCTCGCGCGGGGGCGGAAAATCCTGCAGGAGCAAGTCCTCACGTTTGTCGAAGGCGCGCTCGCCCGCAGTACGCCGGGTCGCGTCTTCACGCTGGGTGTTCTGGCCGCGCTGCCGGAAATCGTTCTGCCGGCGAAGGTCATCGGCTTGGGCGCGGCCGCTACCAAGATCGGCATGATCGCCAAGACGAGCACGATCGCGGGCATCGTTGCGTCCCTGTCGGGCGTTGTATCCACCGTCGTGGCACTGCGCACCAATCTTGAGCAATCCCGCACGCCGCGGGAGCGACGTGAAGTGGTCAAAATCACGATTGCCGCCTTCTTCAGCGCGATCGGCACGTTGGTCCTCCTTTATTTTGTTCGCTCCGCCGCCTACCGCTGGTGGGAACACCGCGCAGCCTTCGCGATGGTGGCGCAAGGACTCGTGGTGGCGTTTGTCGTCCTATGGCCGATGGGGATTATGAGGGTGATGCGACGCATGCGTTCACTCCGTTCGGCGGAGCGTCGTGCCCACCCCGAATGTTTTTTGCATGCGGTCGATCAAGTGAACTCCGCGGCGGGCGAATATAAAAGCCGGGTGCGGATTTTCGGAGTTCCGCTGGTGCATGTCCGGTTCGCCACCGCAGACGAAGGTTCTCCGCCCGTCGTCGGCTGGTTTGCCGGCGGCGACCGTGCGTTCGGACTCATTTTTGCGTCGGGCGGCCTGGCCGTGGCACCGATCAGCATGGGAGCAATCGCGGTGGGAGTGCTGGCGGTGGGTAGCGTCAGTGTAGGCGCTATTTCTCTGGGTACGTTCGCGATTGGACTGCTGGCTCTCGGGACGGCCAGCTTCGGCGTCAAGGCCATGGCGTGGCTGGTCGCTACCGGATGGAAAACCGCGCAGTCCGGGGGCTTCGCGATTGCGCGGCTTGCGGCGGAGGGCCCGGTCGCGTTTGCGCAACACGCCAACGATGGCGCGGCGCGCGCCATTCTCGCGGATCCCAACGCGGAGCGAAACCATGCGCTGTTTCTCGCGACGATTTCACTTCTCGCGATTCTGCCGACGATCGCTTACGCCCGCGCGGTGAGCCGTCGGCTGGGCGCCGCTGCGCGCGCCAAGTCGAGTTGAAGCTTGTCGTGCGGTCGGTGGCCTCAAAGCGAGATCAGTGCGCCGCGAGGCTCCGCGTTCCAGGTAGCGCAGGTCTGTGAACTGCGTTCCGCGCCGCGGCTGGGCAGAAATGCAGTCGCACCCGATTTGAGCAGAGCGCGGGAGAGTGGGCACGTACCGACGCAGGTCGGAGACCTGCGCTACCTCAGAAACAGTCAGCGCGCGGGCGGCGCGATCTCGGAATCACCGTTGTCCTTGCTGTCGTTCGGGCGCGGAAGTGAATTCGCGAACGATTGGAACTCGAGCAAGTCATCCATCTCGTGCCGACGATCCAGGGTGTCCTGTTCAGCTATCATGGCGGCCGCGATGCCTCGATTGAGACCGAAGAGATTTCCGAAGTGAAGACCCGGATGCCGCTTGAGATAAAGATCGACCCGGCCGGAAAAAGTGAGGATCTCGCGATCCTTGAAGCGGGGAAGGCGTCGCTCCTGCACCTCGTAGCGAGGCAGGCGGACGACGCCGTCGGGCGCCGCTCCGTTCTCATCTGGAGGAGCGGCGGAGGCAACGACGGCTTCGGGTGGAAGCAGGTCCTTGGACAAACGCACGATGGTGTTACGTGGACGATCGATCTCGCGCCGGTCCGCCGGAATGGTGGCCGGCAGAGGGCTGTACTTGGGGAGCTTCGCGAGCACCCTGACGAGGGCTTGAGGCGGAGCGGGAGCGCGCGGTGTGGGTTCCTCAGCAGCGAGCGCACTGCTTCCGACGAGAAGCGCCGACACAGCCGAGAGAACAGCCGACTTCATGGGGTGGAAGTTGAACGCGAGATGAAATCGTTCCGAGCTTTTTAAGCACGGGATGCCGGTGTAGGTCAGCGCGCTTGCGCGCGCGGATCGGGGTTTGCCTCACGCAACGGACGCGGAGGGCGCGAAGGTCGGAAAGACTGATTGAACGAGCTACGGATCCCGCTCCTCCCGGAGCGGGCCACTCGGGGTGGGTCAGCGCGCTTGCGCGCGCCCCGGAAGGCGCCCACAAGGGGCGCCCCTACGGGGTCTGATGCGTAGGGGCGGCCCTTTACGGGCGCCCGTTCTGGTGATCGCACGAGCTCATTGGAACAAACCTCCCGCTCCTCCCGGAGCGGGCCACACGGAACGAATCCGCTTTCCGGATCGGCTCCCATCCGTGCCATCCGCGTAATCCGTGGTCTCCGAGTTGCTGCGACCGAACTTCCGGCTCGACCATCGTGCTGTTCAATCATGCGTTGCAGGTTGCGCACGAAGAATTCGTGCCCTGTTTACTCACTTCTTTTTGCATGAACGGCCCGTCCATTGATCCCGCTTCCGCGGCTCCGCCTCGCTTCACGCCTTATCAACGGTTCGCGGTCGCGATGCTCGCCTTTCTCCAGTTCACCATCGTGTTGGACTTCATGGTGCTCTCTCCCCTCGGCGCCATCCTGATGCCCGCCTTGCACATCGCTCCGCAGAAATTCGGGCTCGTCGTCTCGGCGTACGCGATTGCGGCTGCGGTTTCAGGTGTCCTCGCGGCCGGCTTCGCGGATCGTTACGACCGCAAACGATTCCTTGTTTTCTTCTACTGTGGCTTCCTCGTCGGGACCGCGCTGTGCGGTATGGCGCCCACTTATCCAACCTTGCTCGGGGCTCGCATCATCACGGGACTGTTCGGCGGCGTGGTCGGCGCCGCGAGTTACGCCATCGTCGCAGACGTGTTTCCAATGAGTATGCGCGGACGGGTCATGGGTCTCATCATGACGGCCTTCGGTGCGAGCCAGGTCCTGGGCATTCCGATCGGAATCTTCCTCGCGACGCATTTCGGGTGGCACGCGCCGTTCATCATGATCGCCGTCGTCGGCGTGGCCGTGGGCGCGTTGATCGTCGTAAAGATGCAGCCCGTCGACGCCCATCTCCAACAAAACCGTCAACGCAGCGCGGCCGCGCATCTGTGGGCGACGGCGACTTCATCGCGTTATTGGATTGGTTTCCTGGCCACGATGCTGCTCGCGACGGGCGGATTCATGCTCATGCCGTTCGCGAGCGCTTTCACCGTCAACAACCAGCACATCGCGCTCGAGCGTCTGCCGATCCTCTACGCGATCACCGGCGTTTGCTCGATGATCTTCGGCCCGCTGATCGGACGGCTCAGCGACCGCATCGGCAAGTACCCGACATTCTGCTACGCGAGCGGTGCAGCCATCGTGGTGATCCTGTTCTACACGAACTTGAGCAACGCACCGTTGTGGGAGATGATTTTGATCAGCGTCATCATGTTCGCCACGATTACCGGACGCATGGCTTCCGCCGGCGCGCTGACCTCCGCGGTGCCGGCGCCCCAGGATCGCGGCGCGTACATGTCGATCAGTTCATCGCTGCAACAATTGGCGGGAGGAGTCGCCTCATTGTTGGCTGGTTTGATCGTGTACCAGGCGCCATCGGGGCGAATCGAACGCTACCCGTGGCTCGGCGTGGTGGTGGCGGTGAGCACGCTGGTCGCAATCTGGCTGATGTACCGGGTGCACCGGTTGGTGTCCGTTTCGGACAGCCAGCCGATGCCGGCAGTCGCGACAATGTCATCGGAGCCGCGCACGTAATCGAGCGGCAGGTTGGCGGCCCATGAATGGAACGGCTCCCGTCGTGAATGCGGGCGAGCGTGCTCTTCTCCGTCAGTAGCGCGGCGTCTATCGGTGTAATCAGCTTAATCCGTGGTCTCTGAATGATTGCCTCACGCGACGGGCGCGGGGGACGCTAAGAAGATCCTTATGGGCTCTGCGGGCCAAGTCCTGGTGACTCTCGCACGGGCCACACGCGATCGAATCGGAGACTCCAAATTGCCGCGGCTAGCGACGTGAAACGCGCCATGACGACTTGACGAGATTGGAGTGTGGCCCGCTCCGGGAGGAGCGGGATTCCTTCGAGCTTACTCTGCGAAGTTTATGCTACGGCAGCCGTACAGCCCAAGCTTTCGATCCGACCACGGATTTCGCGGATCGATCCCGGATGGGAATTGAAAGCCAAGCCCGTGTGAAAACCTGAACGAATCCTTTTTCGGGATTCAAATGGGGAGTGTGGCCCGCTCCGGGAGGAGCGGGATGTATTCAACCTTACGAAGCGACCGATAAGACTGAAGCAATACATTGCAGACATTCGATCCGACCACGGATTTCGCGGATCGATCCCGGATGGGAATGAAAACGGTACGGTGTGAAACCTGGATCAATATGGTTCCGCGATCCGTTGTCCCGATCCGTGTAATCCGTGGTCTCAGCCGGATCCATGCAGTCGGAAGTAGCCACCGTCGTGAGACGGTGGAAGGGCGGTGGGGCGCGCCGGTCATTGGTCTCACGACCAATGCTACAAGGATCCTCCGGACTCGACTGCATGGTTACGGCTCAGAAGGGTGAAGCGTCCTCATCGCTGCGGGCTCGAGACGCAAAATCGCCATGTGAGTTCGAAGGAATCCCGCTCCTCCCGGAGCGGGCCACACTGCTGTGTAGCTCTGCGCGCGCGCGACTGGGAACGCTTCAGCCGCGAGGGAGTTTCTCCAAATCCATTTCGCCATGCTGACTGGTAAACGTGAGCTTTTTAGAGCCACCGGCTTGGTGTTGCTGCACCCCGGAGATTCGGTGGTCGCCGGTATCGTACACGCGAACACTCCCGTCGCCGACATCGACCGCCAGTCGCTTTTTATCTCCGAAGAAAGCGTAGCGGGCTTCGTTCTGACCGCCCGCGGAGTCAGGGCTTTCGCCGAGAGCCTCAGGCCACCAGCGCTCGGGCGCCTGCATTGGTTTCATTGGTGACATGGGCTTCATTCCAGAAAGAGGTTTCATTGGTTCCATACTTGGAATGGTCTGGAATTTTCACGGATCGTTCCGGCTTTTCTAAGAAACCTCATGGCGGTGGTGGCTTGAGCAGCGCCCGGCGATCACGATTTCGCTACCGTGGATTGGCGGAAGTTCGAGGCTACAATCTACATCCGGTCGAGATCGGTCATCTGAATCCGTGCGCATTCGTGTAATCGATGGTCTCTGGTTCACGGTTCGAGCAATGGAATTTACTCACGGATCTCACTGAAGGCACGGGTGCGGGCGAACGATATCATCGGCGTTCGTTTTCCGTTGATCGGCCAGAGGCGACTCGCTGGTTGCGAGTTGACGCGAAACGGATTCATTT
>JBDSSD010000060.1:0-33847 GCA_039928945.1 Opitutus sp.
CGAGCGAAGCGAGCATCCAAGATTCGGAATCGAGCCTGTGCTGCTAGCCCATATAGTTTCCGGTCATAGCTCCTGCAGGACCACCCCTCTCACGGTGACGACGAACGTCCAGTGCCGTCGATGAAGACATCCATTTGCTGCCCGACGTAAACGGGCAGGTTGCCACGTTCGAAGCTGAAAATAACCTGAAGCACGCGGGTATCGACGCGTTCAGTGCTGTCGCCGGTCAGGGATTTTTTCGGCACGACGTAGGGCTCAAATCGCACAAACTTCAGTGCGGCTTTAATCTCCTTGTGGCCTCGGAGGTAACCGGTGGCGGGTGCTCCCGTCGGGATTCGCCACGCGTCGTTTTCATCCACATCAACGCGGACATTGAGGGGCGTGACGCCGCCAAGGAGCACCAAGGGCGGCTGTCCGGTGGATGCGGCTGCGTCGGCCGCAAATTCCCCTAGATGCACTTTGAGTTGTAGCACCTGTCCGTTCACTGGTGCGTGGACTGTGAGCCGCTCCAGATTTGTTTCCGTGGCGTTCAATTCGGCTCGTGCCTGCGCCAGTTGCGCTTCCGCCTTCTGGACGGCCAACCGTTTCTTTTCCCGATCCGTAGTCGGACTGACATCTTTAGCCACGAGTTTTTCGGCGAGGGTGAAGTCGTAGCTGGCATCGGCAAGTTGGGCCTCGGCGACTTGAGCCGCCGCGCGGCGCGTGGCGAGTTCTGCGCGCAGGGCTCGGTCGTCGATGGCGAACAATGGATCGCCCGCTTTCACTTCGCCGCCAATCTGGACGAAGATTTTTGAGACGATGCCGGCGATTTGGGTGCCGATGGAAATATTCTCCGTGCTGGCCTCGACGAGGCCCGAGCCGGCCACCGAATTTTGATAGGGAGTCTGCGCAGCCGCAGCAAAGGGCGGCGCCGGCGGGGGCGACTTGTCGCCACGGGTGATCTCAAAAATTGCGAAGACGACGCCGGCAATCGCAAGCACTGGCAGGATAAATTTGCGAAACATGGTGATGCTATGATGTGGCCTCCGCTACGCGCGGGTGGCCGGGTTGATTTTCAATTTTGGTAATGCGTCCGTCCTCCATGTGGGCGATGCGGTCGGCGAATTCGATAATCCGGTCGTCGTGCGTGACGACGATGAGCACCCGATCCTTGCCGAGGGCGAATCGGCGCATCAGCTCCATCACCACGTGGCCGCTTTCGCGGTCGAGCGCGCTCGTCGGTTCGTCGCAGACGATGATGCGAGGGTTGTGAACCATCGCGCGAGCGATGGCTACCCGCTGCTGCTGCCCGCCCGACAAGTCGGCGGGCGCCGAGCGCATCATACGGTCGTCGAAGCCCATCTCTTTTAAGACTGCGCTCGCTTGGTTTACCGCCGCGCTCCGCTTCATGCCTGCGATGATGAGGGGCGTCGCGGCGTTCTCTGCGGCAGTCAGGGAGGGAATCAGGTTAAACGCTTGGAAGACGAAGCCGACGTTCTGCCCACGAAAGTGCGTGGTATCGTTGGGCGACATCCGTTCGTAGTCCCGTTCCAAAACAGAACACTCGCCGCCGTCGCGGTGCATCAGCCCCGCCAAGATCGAGATGAGCGTGGTTTTCCCGCAGCCCGACGGGCCTTCCAACATGAGGAGTTCCCCCGTCCTTATTTCCAAATCCACCCCGCGCAAAGCCTGCACCGCGGCACCGCCCCTGCCATAGGTCTTAGTCACGCCGACGCAGCGCACGGCGACCTGCGGATGGTTGCTGGAGGATTGAAGAGGCGTCGCCATCGAGGTGGAGTCGGGAGGGTTTTGGCGTCTATCTGCCGGCGAGGAACGACGCTGGCTGCATTTTCAGCACTGGTCTCATGCTCAGTGCCGCAGCCCCGATGCTCACAAGCAGGACTGCGGTTCCGCCGACGGCGGGCGCAAACCACATCAGGCGAAAGGGAAAATCATAGCCCGTGAAGATGCGACCGGCTATTGCGCACAGGCCAAGGCCCAGCCCGGTGCCCACGAGGGCGCAACTGGCGGCTTGGGCAAAGACCATCATCACGATTTGTCGAGCGGTCGCTCCCATCGCATTGAGCACCGCATAGTATTTCAGATTCTCGTTCGTGAACATGAACATCATGACCCCAGTGACCCCGAAGCCCACCAGCATGGCGATTGTCAGCATGGTGATGGCGTCACCAACGTCTTCGGAATTTTCCACCATCCAGCGGACAGTATCTTCCTTGAAGTCGGCCGAGGCGCGGGCGCGCAGGCTGGTTGACGCTTCGATGCGGGAGGCGAGCGCGCGCGGGTCCGTGCCCGGTGCAGCGGTCGCGAGCACAAACGTGAGCCGGCGTCGCTCGGGCAGCAAAATCCGTTCGGCCGTAGAGAACGTAGTGAACAAGAGCGGACGTGGCGGGAAACGAGGTAACGCGGCGGAGCGGCCGGCAACCCGGACGCGGGTGTCGTTGATCAATAATTCGTCCCCGGTGGCGAGCGAGCGCATCGGGACCTCCAAGTGCGGCCGGCCTTGCGGCCACTGATCCGCGGGCCGGCTTGGCGTATCGAGTTTTCCCGTGCTTCCGCCATCGTCCATTATCACGGCGTCGGGAGTCCGGAGGACTCCAGCGGTCGCGCCGCCGGTCAGCAAGGGCACGCCGGTCAGGGTGGCATCATCGACCCCGATGACTTGAACCGATTGAAACCGCCCATTCGGGAACCGCGCATCGGCAGTCGCCAGCGCCAGCGGCACGGCTGACAACACTCCTTCGACGCTGCGGACTCTATTCAGTGCCGACGTAGGCAGATTGATTGTCCGATCAACCGCGACCACTGCCGGGTCCATGACCCAGACATCGGCGGGGTTTTCCGCGATCAACGCGAAACTGCGAGTCATCATCCCGCCAAAATAGGAGGCGGCAAACGTAACGAGAAAGGAGGTAAACGTGATGCCGAAGAGCAGCCCAAAATACTTGGCGCGGTCGCCCAGCAGCATCTTTAGCGCGATCGAGATCATGGGCGTATCGCATGGACTCCGGGCTGCGGGGTCGCGCACCGAACGAATCGAACGGAATGACAGACAAAAGGCATCATCTACAAGGTGGGTCGGCATCGGACACCTCGCCAGCCGACAGGTCTTACATCTTTGTTAGAAGTAGCGGCCGAGGGCGGCGCAGGTTGACGGTGACGCGCCGCTTTCGTAGGGTCCTTCAGTGCGTGTGCTCGCCGTCGAGGATGAAATAAAAATCGCCCGTGCGCTTGAAAAAGCGCTCGTGCAGGCTGGGGCCGAGGTGGTCATCGCGAGCGATGGCGAGGACGGGCTGCGGCTCGCGCTCGATGAGTCATTCGACGTGATCGTCCTCGACATCATGCTGCCGCGCCGTGACGGCCTCAGTGTCCTGCGCGAACTACGCGTGCAACAGCGCACCACGCCGGTCCTCCTCCTCTCCGCGCGTGGCGAGGCCCACGACCGCATTCGCGGGCTTGATCTCGGTGCCGACGACTATCTTCCCAAACCCTTTGTGCTGGCCGAAGTCGTGGCTCGCGTGCGCGCGCTCGCGCGGCGCGGAGCTCCCCGGGAAGCGACGGCGTTACATGTTGCGGACCTCTCCCTCGATCTTCTCCGGCGCGAAGTGCGTCGCGGCTCCCGACGGCTCGAACTCAGTCCGCGTGAATTTCGCCTGTTGGACTATTTGGTGCGAGCGCAGGGCCGCACCTGCACACCGACCGAACTGCACGAACACGTTTGGGATTACCGTGCTGGCTACGATCCTGGATCTAACCTTGTGCCCGTTGCGATTATGCGGCTTCGGGAGAAAGTGGACGCGGGCCTTGAGCCGAAGCTCATTCACACCGTGTTTGCGGAAGGCTACGTCGTCCGACCGGCCCCATGACAATTCGCACACGACTCACACTTTGGTATGCCGGTATTCTTTTCGGGTCGCTCCTTTTGATGGGCGGCGTGCTTCACTACGAACTTGTCGGCGAATATGAGCGGGGACGACCGCCCGAGTCCCCGTCGGAAAAGATTACGGACATCGTGCTGTTTTATGGCGTCCCCACAGGAATCGCAGTGGTTTTGGGCGGGGCGTGGCTCATCCGCCGCTCGCTCCGGCCAGTGGAGACTCTCGTCGCCAGTGCGGAACGGGTGCATGCGGGCAACCTGGCTGAACGCATTCCGCTCACCGGACGGGGGGACGAACTGGACCGGTTGGCGAGCGTTTTCAATGTAATGCTGGCACGGGTCGAGGCCGGTGTCGCCAGCGTGCGGGACTTCACGCTGCACGCTTCGCACGAACTTAAAACACCGCTCACCATTCTAAGTGCCGAATCGGAACTCGCGCTCAACGAGCCGAGCATTTCAGCAGCCGAGCGGGTGCGTCTAACCAGTCAAATCGAAGAAATCCGCCGTCTCGCCATACTCGTGGACGCGCTTAGTTTTCTTGCCAAGGTGGATGCCGGCGTGCCGGTCATTGCGCGGGAATCCCTCCGCTTGGATGAGGTGTTACGCGTCGCAGTGGAAAACGCTCGCGCCTTAGGGGCGGCACGTGGCGTCACGATTGAACTCGTCCGCTGTGACGCCGCACCCATCGACGCCGACCGGGCCGGCATCCGGCAAGTCCTTCTCAATCTTCTTGAAAACGCGGTGAAGCACAATCGGGCCAACGGTTGGGTCCGCGTTGAACTCCTGGCTGACACCGAAGGTGCGACGCTTTCTGTCGAGAATTCCGGTATTCCGATTCCGCCGGAGTTGTTGCCAAGCATCTTTGACCGGTTTGTGCGCGGTCCTGGCACCGTCGAAGGATCGGGACTCGGCCTGAGCATCGCTAAGACCTTGATCGAAGCCCATGGGGGAGCGATGACGTATGTCGATCGCGCCGCAGATAGTGTGCTGTTTGTGGTTCGATTGCCCCGCAACATCTCAGTGTCTGCGGATGAGGCTAACGCGCCACAGCTCGTTTGAAACCAATGAGCGTTGGAGGGCATGCGGTGGCGTCGGAGGACACAAAAAAGGCGGCCGGAGAATCCGGCCGCCCGTTGAGGCGAGAGTTATTCGCTCTGTTCGGATTTCAGTTCCGCGAGCCGGCCAAAGATGAACGTATGCGCTTGGTCGGCCAGCTTGGCAACGAGCGGGAGGTCATCACGCCCGTAGCTGTCGGTGTCGTGGAAGTTCCTGGCCTCGTCCATGTAGGTTCGGGCGAAGGTCACGTTGAAAAACTTCTTCTGGTCGGCTTCGTTCTCCCACACGGCGGCTTTGATGCGACCGAGGCGGAAGGTTTTCACCGGAAGCTTGGGGCCGGTGGCGGCGTTCTTGGCTGGCGTGGCGGGTTGTGCGGTTTTGGAGGGCATATAGTTTCTTTTTTGATTTTGAGGAGCGGAATTGCTCTCTCGTCGAAGGGCGGGGGTGCCGGCCGGGACGAGGGGACGGTTGGGGGGATTCCTTTCAAGGAGGACCCAAACGCGCCCCGTCCGCGCAGCGGTGGACCGGGTGGAGGTGCCGCCAGAGAGAGCAAAAACGATCCGGGAAAAAAGAACGTTCCGCCTTGGCGGAATTGCCCGGAAGAACGCGAACCGCTCCTGGCATTGAACGCCGCCGCCGGCCTCTGCCGCCGGAGTCGAGGCCGTCCTCGGGCCGGTTTGCCGGGTGGGAGAATGAAGCGGCGGAAAGTTTGCTGTGACCTCGCACGAATCTGGACGACGCCAGTCCACGACACTGCAGGGAGTGATGATGCGCGCGGAGCTGGACGACCAAGGCGTTCATCGCGGCTCGTGGAATGGAATCTGGATTGAGAGCGAACTCGCCTCAGCGGGCGGACGCGTCCGGCCGCTTTGGGTCCGCAGACGCTTCGCTGTCGGGGTGCCGGGACTCTCACCAACGGTCTGCGCCTACCGAGTTAGGTGTAGGCGGCTTCCCCTAAATTCGGCAGGGGCGCTCCATTGAGAGCGTGGGAGTGACGGGCGGAAATGTGGGTAACGAAAAAACCGATCCCATGAAAAACACGCACAGCCAAAAACAAATCGCACCTCCGACAAACGCGGAGGCAGCCCCGGTATCCCGGTATCAAATCTACCGTCAGACCCGCACGGGAACTTACACGGTTGAGTTCAAAACCGATTCGGCGGCGGTGGCGGTTGAGGCCTTCCTCAACCAGTCACCGGCTTTCGAGGGCGGAGAACTCCGCCTCTGGAATGACCGCGAACAACGCGTGAGCGCATCGGTGGAGTGGAGCACGGAGAAAACCGATTTCGGTTTCCCGGTCTTCAACCGCACGAATGTGTTTCACGACCGGCTCCTCGGATTGATCGCCCGTCATGTGCAGGTGCGGGAGGAGATTCGCGAAGAGATTCAGCACAGTGTTCGGATGAGCGCCTAACGACCATGAACGCCACTCTCACTCCTCTTGCGCCGACGGCGGCAATTTCAGAAACGACGAAGCCGGAATGGGTGCGCCTGCCTGCCCCAGGCGGACGTTGCCGGTTCACCGGCCTTTCCCGGAGCACCTTGAACGAGTTGACGATTGCCGGTTCCGCCAATGACGGCGTGCCACCGGTGAAGAGCGTGGTGCTGCGCAAGCGCGGAGCGCTGCGCGGCATTCGGCTAATCAATTTCGACAGCCTGATGGGCTACTTGGCGACGTTGAGTTAAACTCGGCGCGGGGTCGCGCCTGTGGATATTTCGCCTCGCGAAGCGAAGTTCGGGACGGCAAATCTAGGTTAGCCAAGCGCATGAAATTCAGCCGTATCCAGCCCAACCCCCGATTTGCTGAATTCCAGCAAATCCTGGCTGCGCATCCGGAGTGGCTGAAACCGTGGTCGGGAACATTTTTCCGTTTTCAGACCATTGATTTCCCGGCGGCCAAAGATGTCCTCAGCGGCGAGGGCGCTCGGGTGCGGGGCGGTCGCTGGAACCAGCCGGGGTTGGCCACGGTTTATGGGAGCACCACCGACACCACGGCCCTGGAGGAATGCAAAGCCAACGACCGCTATTACGGCGTTGAAACCAAAGGCCCGCGCTTGCTGGTCGCCATTGAGGCCCAGCTTGGCGGAATGCTCGATCTCACTTCGGCCGGGATTCGGAGGACGCTGGGCGTGACCTTGAAGGAGCTGGCAGCGGAGGACTGGCGCAAGCTGCTCGCAGCGGGACAGGAAAGCTCGTCCCAAGCGTTGGGTCGGGCCGGGGCCGCCAACGGCGCCAGTGGCATGCTCGTCAGGTCCGCCACCGTTCCGCAGGGAATCAATGTGGCAGTCTTTCCCACCGCCCATCGGGACGACCGAATGAAGGTGGTGGAGGGGGAGAAACTCGCCCGGCTGGGCGTCAGGCTGCGGGCTTGACACCCGCAAAATTGCGGGTTTTATTGCAGGCATAATTATGGCAACCACGACCAAAACAAAGAAGGGCTCGGTCAAGAATATGGTCATGGGCTCGTTCCGTTTCAGCCACCGGGGGGCGCATGACTACTCTAGCTTGCTCGTGCATTACCGCGATACGTTTCACCTGCCGCAGCCGCTGCTGGTCCGCTTGACCGGGTTCTCGCCCCGGTCGGTCACGAAGTGGAGTCAGGGGGAAACACCGTCGGCCAAGCAGGAAAAAGCGTTGGTGGAGATGGATCGTCTGCTCGATGGCCTCTCCCGCGTCATGGAGCCCGTCCAAGTTGGCCGTTGGCTGAAGCAGCCGAATACGGCCTTCGATGGTTCGACGCCGTTGCAAGTCGTGGAGCGCGGCGAGATGGATCGCGTCTGGCGCATGCTCTACGATCTGGAATCGGGGCAGCCGGGATAAGCACGGCGATGGAATGGCTGTGAGGCCACCGCCGGCTGATCGATATTCGGCGCAAATTCTGCGGCGCGCGCAGGTGTTTCAGCCCGCCTTCACCGTGATGATGTTCGGCAGGTTTTGAATGGCTTTCCGTTTGGTCGCGTCGTCAACGTGCGTGTAGTTGCGGCTGACGAGTTCCGACTCGTGACCGATGATGTCACGCACGACGGACTCGGGCACGCCGGCCTTCTTGAGCCATGACGTGGTGTTGTGGCGCAGACTGTGGAATGAAAGCTCGCTGACAGTGCGCTTTACCGAGTGCCCCTTGCCGCTGTTTTTGTCCTTCGACCGGGCGTCCGCCAGTCCTGCTTTGACGAGCAGTTCATGGAACTGCGCCGACAGGCGGCGCGACTCGCCATCCGCTTCATGTCTCTCCGCACTCGCCTTCGGGAATACCGGCGCGTCCGAGGCGAGCGGCGGCAGTTTTTTGAGATAATCGAGCAACGGCTTGGCGAGGGGAATCACCATATCTCGCCCGGTCTTCTGAGAGCGAAACGTGAGCAATTCTTCTGCAAGGTCGATCTTTCGGCCAATGAGGGAAGCCAAGTCGCCCAGCCGCTGGCCGGTATAGAGACCGGCGAGAATGAGGCCTTCCCATTCGCCCTCGGTGACCGCGAGGAGCGTCTTCAATTCCTTTTCGGTGAAGGGGCGACGTTCGGGCGCATCGGCCTCCTTACGATCCTCCAGTGTCCTGACGGCAGAGCCGGGATTGTCGAGACGGAGACCGTCGATGACGGCTTGATGAAACGCTACGCGCAGAATCTTCAAGTCGGTGTTGGCCGTCGAGGCGCTCAAATCCAACGCCGTCTTGTCGCGCAACGCCGTGAGGTCGCGCTTGTGGATGTAGGCCACGTCGCGGTCGGCCCGGTCGCCCAGAAAAACGAGCATCTTATCGACCGCGTTCTGGTAACGCTTGTGGGTGCCGGGGCTCGTTTCGCTTTTCTTGTTGGCCATCCAATCCGTGAAAAACTTTCGGGTGGTGGAGTGGTAGAGCTGCTCGCCGTGGATCTGTTCGTAGATGTCAGAGACGACTTTCCGAGCCTGGGCCTCGGTCAGTTTCATCTTGTAGGCGGCCTCGAATTTCTGCGCCATGCTCATGGCTTTGGCGCGGTCGGTCAGCTTGGTGGATCGCTTGAGCTGCCGGCCGTTTTCATCGGTGAAACAGGCGGTCCAGAACTGACTTTTTGGGTGCTTCCAAACGGAGGACATGGTAAGAATGACAGTAAGAATGACGCAGAGTTTTCACGATGGCGCCGATTTCATAACTCGTTTTGTAATAACGGAAGTCATTCTGCCGGAACCACGTGAGTGGAGACCGGGGTTCGAATCCCCGTGGGGACGCCAATTTTTTAAGCCCCGTAACTTTAGCGAGTTACGGGGCTTATTGTTGACCGATGTGGTCGAAGTGACAATGGAAGTGACAATAATTACCCCGAGACTCGGGGACGTTTGAAGATGGCGTGGAGCGATTTTCGGGCCGGAAATCGGACGAGAAAAAAGGCCCCGAAGGGCCTTAATTTTACAGATAACCGGCCTCCCTAAAGGAGAAGATTCCGCGATTCAACGGGTCCGCTTTCGCGTCGCCTACGATTACGTGATCGAGCAATTCGATTTGGAGAATCTTGGCTGCTTCGCGCAGCGTGCGGGTGACGTGGACATCCGCTGAACTCGGGGCGGGATCACCCGTTATACCGCATACGGCATAACCGGCGTTATGCCGCATCCTGTTTTATGCCGCATCGCGCCCGACTTCAGTGGAGCGACGCGCGCTGCATGCGGCATAAAACGGATGATGATCACAGCGACTTCAGGTAGCTGAGTAGTTGATCATCGGGACGATATTTTCCGGATCGGCTTTGGATCGGCTGGACCTTTGCGAGCACTGCTTCCTTCAGCGCGAGGTTGGCATCGAGGTAACTCTGCGTCGTGTCGAGCGACTCGTGGCCAAGCCAGATCGCGATCATTGAGCGATCGACGCCGGCCTGGAGCAACTCCATCGCCGCCGTGTGCCGCAAGACATGTGGCGTCACGCGTTTTGTTTTCAGCGAGGGACAAGTCGCGCGGGCCGCCATGACGTGCTTCGCAACCAAGTGTTGGACGGCATCGGCGCTGAGGCGTCCGCCGCGTCCGCTCGGGAAGAGATATCGATCATCGTCTTCGTCGAGCTCCCGCATCCAAGACCGGAGCACCGCGCTCACTGGTTTGGTGAGCGGAGTGCATCGCTCTTTCCGTCCCTTGCCATCGCAGCGCACGTGAGCGCCGGAGCCGAGCGCCACGTCACGGCGTCGCAGACCGGTTAATTCCGAGAGGCGAAGGCCGGTCTGGACGGCCAGCAACAAGATCGCGTGGTTTCGTCGCCCAAGCCATGTGCTCTTATCCACGCTTGCGAGGACGGCCATCACCTCCTCGTGCGTAAGGTAGCCGACGAGGCGTCGGGCGACGCGTTTGTAGGGGATCGCCAGCACTCGTTGGATGAGCGCGGCCTCCTCCGGCACTTCGAGTGCCGCATAATGATAAAACGTGCGCAAAGCGGCGAGCCGAGCGTTCCGGCTGCGCGCGCCGTTGCGGCGTCCGGTTTCCAACTGATCGAGGAAGGACGCGAGGAACGGCGCATCGAGTTGCGCCAGGGTCAGACTCGACGGCGGAGTGCCGAGCCGCTTCTGGGCATGCTTCACGAGCAATCGGAAGGTCTGGGCGTAGGCTGCGACGGTGTGCGGGCTCGCCTGTCGTTGAGCGATCAGGCGCTTCGCAAAAAACGACTGACAGAGAGGCGCAAAGTTGGATTCGAGTTTCATCACGCGACTCCTTTCCAGCGCGTTTCGAGGAGCTTGCTGGCCGCCGCCATCAACTCCGGCGTGTTGGTCAGATACCAGTAGGTGCCGGTCACGTTGCTGTGGCCGAGATAAGTCGAGAGGATCAGCATGCGCCGCGTCACCTCTTCGCCGTTTCGATACCACCGCAGCAACGTCTCCACCGCGAAGCGGTGCCGGAAGTCATGCAGCCTCGGCCCAGATCCGCCGCCATTTTTCCGCAAACCGATCTTTCGCGACAACTCGCGGAAGACCAGGTTCACGCCGCTGTTGTTGAGACGAGTGCCGTGGATCGTCGCGAAGAAGAAGCCCACCGGTCGCTGGCGTCGCTCATGGGTTTCGTCCCGCAGCCGGACATATTCGCGAAGCACGGCGCACGTCGACGGGTGCAACGGCACGAGCCGGCTCTTATCGAACTTCGCTCGTCGGATGGTGAGTAATCCTTGATCGAGGTCCACGTCCTGCGATTGAAGGCTCAGCGCCTCACCGAGTCGCATTCCCGTCACCGCGAGCAAACCGAACAGACAGCAGTGAGTACGCTGCCGCAGCGGATGCGGCGACACCATCGTGAGCGCCGCCCGCAGCAGCCGGCCGATCTCATCTTTGGAGTAAAGATAAGGCCGCGCCCGCTTGCAGCGGAACGGCAGCAAGCGCCGGTGTGGCACCTCGGTCTTTGGATCGGCCGCACTGCGATATTCCGCGAAGCCGCGGATGATCATCAGGCGCCACGCCCAGGTCTGCAGGGCCTTTGGGAAAAATTGGCTCGTGCTGCTGGTGGCAGCACTGTGCGTCTTCGTCAGCGTTACAGTGCGTGGCCGCAGATTCTTGGCTTGTTCCGCTTGATTCATGACGGCTCGCCTCACAGTGAGCTTTCTTTGCGCGCTTATGGCGGTGAACTCTTTCAGTCTGGAACCGCCAATAATTCAGAGGGTGTTCGCCGCGCCATGCATCTTTTCGAGACCGCCTGCTACGAGGGCGATCCGTCCGTGATGAGTGACGCGGAAGTGTTTCAACTTCTCGAACTCCTCATTCGATGCGCAATGCCAGTGCGTCAGGGACGCAGTGTCACTACGGTCACCGTGCCGGTAGATTTCGCCGACCTCTCTACTGAATATATCGGTATCCTTTACGAAGGCCTGCTCGACTACGAACTGCACCAAGTTCCCACGGACTCGAATGACCCAATCCTCTTCATCAACCTCGGAGATCAGCCGGCCCTTCCGCTCTCGCGACTCGAGGGGCTTTCCGGCAACGCGCTGAAGACTTTCTTCAAGGAATTCCAGAAGAAAGGTGGCGCAACGACAGGCACGGGCGATGAAGAGAGTGCAGAGGAGAATGAAGACGAATCGGCAGAGGTTGGTGACGGCGACGCAGCGGACGCCGAAAATGCTGAGATCGATCAGGCGGTGATTGTTTCCGAAGCGGCGGACAGCTCCGCTGACTCATCGCGCCAGCGCGCGTTAACGTGGGCGCGACGGGCTGTGGTCGAGGCGCAATTGGTCAAGGCCTATACTGGTGCTGAGCCCGGCCGTCGCGCCGAGGCTGAGGAAAAAATAACCCGCGCCGCCAATCAGCTCGTCATTCGCACCATCTTGCCCGGCGATTTTTTTCTCGTCCGCTGGGGCGGCACCCGCAAGGGCCAAGGTTCTTTTTACACCCGCCCTGGCCTCGTCGCGCCCATTGTGCAGCGCACCCTTGCGCCACTGTGCTACGAGTTGCCCGTCGAGCCTTCTCTGGAAGAGCTGCGGGACCCTGCTACACCCAGGTCTCCCGCTGCGATTCTCGCCCTCAAGGTTTGCGATCCTGCTACAGGCTCAGCGTCGTTTCCCGTTTCCGCTCTCCGCTATCTGGCCGAAGCGCTCTGGCGTAGCCTGCTTCATCACCAATGGTTGGTAGCCGATGAGGCCGTTGGCACCTTTCGCCCCGGATCTGGACTCCCGCAGGGAGAGCCTTCTTGGTTTCGCGAATGCGTGCGCGACCTTCCCGGTGACCTCGCTGCCGCCGAGGGCACCATCCGAGCCCGGCTCAAGCGCCTCATCGTGGAACGCTGCCTTTATGGCGTAGACCTTGATCCCCTCGCCATCGAACTCGCCCGTCTGTCCCTCTGGATTGAGACGATGGATCGTGACCTCCCGTTTGGTTTCCTCGATCACAAATTTAGATGCGGCAACGGCATCGTGGGCTGCTGGTTCGACCGCTTTCAGGATTTTCCCGCCCTCTGCCTACACCGACCGGGGGACGATGCTGGAGACAAAGCCCATGCTACCGCCGTCCATTGTGAAAAGGGCCGACTCACTGCAGCACTGAAAACCTTTCGCGACGAGACCCTCAAGCCCGCTCTCGTCCGCTGGATCGAGTCGCAGGACCCTGGCGTGTTTAGCTTTCTTCAATCTGGCCAGAGCGCCGCCGATCTACAAATCGCCGCAACGCGCCGAATGGAGGAACTGCACGCTTTACCGGTGCATGAGACTGAGGCCCGCGCCGCGTTTTATCACGAGCAGGTAGAGCCAGCGCTGGCGCCCCTTCGCGCCGCCTTCGACACGTGGTGTGCGCTTTGGTTTTGGCCGGTTGAAGAAGTTCACCACCTCCCGCTACCAATCGTCGATGCTACGGAGGGAGTTTCCGCAAACACCTTTACGGCTGCCTCGCTCGAGGCCCGCGCAATTGTCGCACGACTTCGGGCCCAATTACGCTTCTTCCATTGGGAGCTGGAGTTTCCCGATGTCTTCACCAGCCGTGACGCCGGCTTTGATGCGATCCTCGGCAATCCACCTTGGGAAACACTCCAGCCTGTCTCCCACGAGTGGTTCTCTAACCACGACCCTCTTTACCGCACCTACGGCAAGCAGGAGGCCCTGCATAGGCAGAAAGAACTTTTTACCCTCGATCCGAAAGTTGAGCAGGACTGGCTGGATTATTGCGGAAAATTCAAGGCCCTTTCCAACTGGTGCGCTAACGTCGCTTTTCCGTGGGCTGATCCGGTAGATGAATCTATCGGTGGCGGCAAGTGGTCGCTCGCTCGCAGCTCTGCTTCGGGTGACCTTCACCGCGCTTGGCGTGCGCGCCGAGCCACTCGCCAAGGGTTCGCCGATGGTGCCCACCCTTTCCGACATCAAGGCGAAGGAAAGCCGCACACCTACAAACTCTTTTTGGAGCAAGTCCACGCGCTACTTCGTTCTGGAGGTCGCGTGGGATTACTTGTGCCTTCCGGCATTTACACAGACCACGGCACAATGGAGCTCCGTGAGCTGCTGCTTAGTCGGTGTAACTGGACGCATCTTTATTCATTTCAGAACGAGCGATTTGTGTTCAGGGAGGTGCATCACGCTTTCAAAGTCGCTACCCTAAGTTTTCAGAAAACTGGCGTCACTGACGGCGTGTTGACGCGGTTCCGATTGGGGCCCGGGGACTCTCCGGAACTTGGAGAATTGGAAACCGACATCGCAAACATCAGCAGTTATTTTCGGCAGAGTCGTGAGTTAATCCAGCGCCTTAGCCCTCATTCAGGATCTCTGCTAGAGCTCCGTTCTGAGCGAGATGCTCGGATCGTCGAGAAGTTGTATCGCCATGGCGTGCTACTGGGCGACGACTCTCCGAAAGGTTGGAGCTTAAAATACCGTCAGGGTGACTTCAACATGACCAGTGACTCGAAGCTCTTCCCGCCCCGTCCGGTTTGGGAGGAGCAGGGCTACCGCGCTGACGAGTATGGCCATTGGCTCAAAGGCGCATGGCTTCCTATCACCGAGTGCGGATTGGAGGTTTCCGAGACATGGTTGCGGGAACCGTGGACCCGCTCCCGCAGCATCCTGCGCCGCCGTGACGATCTCATCCTGAGCCGTGACGGCATGAGATTTATTGGCGTCAAGGAAATCGAGGACGCCGCTCTTCCGCTCTACGAAGGCCGGATGATCGACCATTTCGACTTTAGTCCAAAAGGTTGGGTCAGGGGGAAAGGTCGTGGGGCTGTATGGCGTGATATTCCGTGGGAAGGGAAATCCATTGAGCCGCAGTTCCTGATGGCTCTTCGCAGTTTCATCCTCGGAACAACTCCTCCCTCGCGAGGGCGTAAAATATCGTTCATGGATATTGGAGCCCCAACGAATGAGCGAAGCATGTATGCAAGTTCTGCTGCATGGACTCCGTTTGGCCATACGTCACCGGTCTTCGTCAGTCAGCAATGGAGCATAGGTCAGCATCTAGCCCTGCTTACCCACCTCAATTCGTTTGTTTACGATTTTAATCTACGGCAAAGGCTCGGTGGACTTCACCTGACCTGGCACTACTTGGAGGAAACGGTGCTGCCTCCATACGACGCTGCGCATTCCGAAGCATTTGCGGCAAATGCTGCAGCTCTGAACTGGGCGGCAATGCGATTTGCCGCTGAATGGATAGACTTAAAGCATGACTATGCAGCGGTTGGACGAAAAAACTGGAAGCAGCTCTTTGCGCTTACGGCCGCCGAGCGCGTCCGTCGCCGCGCTGTGGCTGATGCCCTGTCAGCATCAATTTCCGGCTTGGACGTGCGGGATTTTGAAGTCGTCCTGCAGGGTTGCGATCATCCGCGAGAGGCTTTCACGGAAGAGAGGTTTAGTCGTAGGCTTGATCCTAAAGGGTTTTGGCGGTCGGAAAGGGAGAAAGACCCGGAGTTGCGGCACACTGTGCTGGCGCAGGTGGCGTTTCAAGACCTGCAACGGCTAGGCCTCGACGCCTTCCTCGCGTTAAACGAGGGCGAGGGTTGGATGCTGCCGGAGACGCTACGTCTCACCGACTACGGCCTCGGTCACGACGACCGCGCCCGTGAACCGCAACCCGTAGCTAGCCGCTTAGGTCCGCGCTACTACCCGTGGCAACTCGAAGGCACAGTTGAAGAAAGTTGGGAAGAATGTCGCCGTCACGCCGCCCTCATCCGCGCCATCCGAGCCCACGGCCAGCCGGCCCCCAATGCCTCGGCGCCCGCCAGCACGTCCACTGATCTTCTCGGCATCCCAATCGAAACCGACCTGTTCGGGAACGAGGTAGTCAAGCGCACCAAACGTTAAACCCCGCTCCACATGTCAACCACGGCCACGATTCATCGAGATCTGTTAACTTGGTTCAAAGATATGCCGGTTTGGCAGAACGAGGCATTTCGCCGGATCACGACCAAAGCCCAACCAGATGCGCAGGACGTTCAGGATTTGGTGGCGTTCGCGCTCGCTGAACACGGTTTGGAGGAGATGCCGACGCCATTTCCAACAAAGTTGACCGATTGCGATCTCCCTACGGTTCCCGTCCCGACCGGAGTTTCGCCACCTAGTCTCGTTGCGCTCCATTCACTCGAAAATGTGAATCTGTTGATGTCCGGACAGCGGATTAGTTTTGGACCGGGCATGACGGTGATCTATGGAGGTAATGGGGCCGGAAAATCTGGCTACGCTCGCGTGTTGAAGAAGGCTTGCCGCTGCAATGAGCGCGCAATCGAGCCGGTGCTCAAAAACGTATATCAAGCTGTCACCGGTGCGGTCACCGCTAAGCTCGATTTACAAAACAATGGAGCCTCGGAAACGTTGAGCTGGGCGGACGGCGCAAAAGCGAACGAGCGGCTGCGTTATTTTGCGGTTTTCGATTCCAAGGCCGCGCGTTGGTTTATCTCGGATCGAAATGAAGTTCCATCTCCCACTGTGTTTGCGACGTTGGAGACCCTGGGCGACCTGACCAAACAAGTGAAGGAACGATTGGCGCGGATGGCTGCTGACGTTCAACCTCAAGTGGACGCATTAAAATTGCTGATCGACGAGACCACCATTGGGAAATTAGTGGCTCAGGTCAGCGCGCAAACTCTGTCGCAGGCGCTGGAGGCCGCCCTTGTTTGGTTAGAGGCTGACGAAGTCCGGCTCGTTGATTTGGAAAAGCAATCGAACACGCTGAAAACGAGCGGCCCGCAAGTTCTCCGAAAGCAACTTCAGCAGCGGTTGGCGCGCGTCCGTGTTCTGCGAACTGAGATACTGAAAGTTGAAACGGTGCTCGCGCAGGCGAAAATCACAGCGATTCAAAATCAGGGTGTTTTGTGCCGCGACCTGAAATCGGCCAAAGATCTCGCGGCAGAAAAAGCATTAGGACTCTCTGTTTTGCCTGGAGCAGGATCAGCCGTTTGGGAGGAACTCCTCAAAGCGGCAGCAGCATTTTACGCCGCTCATGTTGATGAAACGGTGCCTTTCCCGGGTCCGCCGCAGGAATCTAGCTGTGTGCTTTGCCAACAAAAACTGGACGATGAGTCACACACACGCTTGGCGAGCTTTTGGCAGTTCCTAAAAGACACGGCGTCGGTGCGGTTGGCCGAAGCCGAAAAGCGACTGGGTGAGCAGAAGGAGGAACTCGATGGAATCACGGCTGAAATACCCGGCAACGTGACCGCAATTGCAGCTCAACTTGAAGAGGAATTTCCTGAAATATGGCCGGAGGTCTCGGGGTTTTTTAGCGAGTTTGGCGCCTTGCACTCCGCGATTCTTGTCGGATTGAACTCTGGAGATTGGTCGGCACTGCCAAAGCCACCAGGGTCCCTCATTGCCAAATGTGATGCAGCGGTGACAGACATCCTTGAGCAAGAGACCAAGCTCGGCGATCCCGCCCAAGCAGCGGCCGCAACTGCCCTATTGGTGTCCGCAGTGAAAGAGTTGAGCTCACGGAAACGTGCAACTGCTAGCAAGGCGGAGATTCTCTCCCACCGCGAAAAACTTAACCGTTCGCATCATTTGCGAACGCTATCGGATGGTATCTCAACCCGGTCTGTTTCCAATAAAGTGGGCGGCCTACAGAAGCAGTATGTCACGGAAGCATTTCTAGCGTTATTGAAGAGTGAGGCCAAAACGCTTGGTTTGAAGCGAGCGATTCCGGGCCTGACTCCCAAAACGGAGAGTGGTCGGACGACGCATGCGATTACGATTGAAGGTGTCACCCAAGCGACCCCTGACTCTGTGTTCAGTGAGGGTGAACGGACTGCGCTGGCGCTGGCCTATTTCTTGGTCGACATCGGAAGCCCTAACGAAACGCCATGTGCGATTTTTGATGATCCTGTCTCTTCGCTAGACCATCGAATCCGAACCAAGGTCGTGGAGCGTCTTTGTGCATTAGGCACCGGCCGACAGGTGGTAGTCTTCACGCATGACCTGCCTTTTTACTGTGAACTGAAAGAGAAAGCTACGCACGCGAAGGTTCCTCTCACAATTCAATCGATTGAGACAATGGGCAGGAACGTGGGCATTGTTCGCAGTGGCGATCCGGTCGATGCGATGTCGGTGAGTGATCGTGAAACGCTTTTGAAGGAATATCGTGCTGAGGCGAAAAAAGTAGAGGCAGCAGGCGCGCCAGAAGTATTCGCGATGCATGCTTTCCGGTTTTATAGCCGACTACGGTCAACATGGGAACGGGCTGTGGAAGAGCTCCTATTTAACAAAGTCGTTCAGCGCTTTGAAAAGGAGGTGCGAACGATGAGCCTCACTGGAGCGGTGGTCGATGAAGAGGCGATTAAGAATGTATTCGCCGCGATGACGAAATGTTCAGGTCTGATAGACGGCCACGACAGTGCGGTCGCGCTCAATGCCGACACTCCTGATTGTGACGACATGGCCGCTGATTTGGCGTCGCTCACAAAATTTCGCACGGACCAGATCGCTAAGCGTAATGCGCAGGAGAAAAATCTGAAGCATCTGAAGGCCTAAAGGAGAATATTGTTACACGCGCATGCCTCAAAGCAATCAACCGCGGCCTTGATCGAATAGATGAAATTTCTCCACACCGCCGATTGGCATCTTGGTCGTATTTTCCATCAGATCCATCTTACCGAGGATCAAGCTCACGCTTTGGATCAAATCGTTGAGATAGCTCGGGCGGAGCGGGTAGATGTCGTATTGGTTGCGGGGGATATTTACGACCGCGCCGTGCCGCCGCCTGAGGCCGTCGCTTTGCTGGACAAGACTTGGAAGCGATTCGCGCTCGAGCTTAGTGTGCCGGTGATTGCCATGCCCGGCAATCACGACAGCGCGACACGTATCGGCTACGGCGCTGCATTACTTTCTCGCGCCGGCCTGCACTTGGTAGCGGATTTTGACACCGCCACTCGGCCGATCTCGGTCGGTGATGTGGACGTTTTTGCCTTACCCTTCACCGAACCTGCCGAGGTGCGGGCTTGGTCTGGCAATGCCGAAGTTAGGGACCATGCCTCGGCTCTACGCGTGTGCATAGAACGCATGCGGGCAAATTTTCAACCGGGCCGACCACGCATACTCCTTTGCCACGCGTTCGTGGCTGGCCAACTGCGCGAAAGCGAATCGGAACGTCCGATCTCTGTTGGCGGAGCCGGCACAGTGCCCCACGAACTGTTCAAGGATTTCGATTATGTGGCCCTAGGCCATTTGCATGCACTGCAAGAGGTGTCGGCGCGGTGTCTTTATTCGGGGTCGCCGCTCAAATATTCCTTTTCCGAAGCGGACGACCTAAAATCTGTCGTCGTTGGTGAGATCACCGCTACGGGTGAGTTGATCTCCCGCGTCGTGCCGCTCAATCCGCGCCGCAACGTTCGCAATCTTGAGGGCACATTGGCCGATCTGATAACATCCGCTCCGACCGATCCACATCGAGGCGATTACCTGCGCATCATCCTCACCGACGATGGCGCATTGCTGAATGCGCTGGGTCGATTGCGTGAGGCCTATCCCAATGTCCTTCAGATCGAACGTCGATTTCTGCGCAGAGACGCCGCGTCTGGCACGGGGACGGCATCGGCTCGACGCCGCGAATCTACCGAAACCGACCTCTTCTCCAGCTTTTTCCGCGATGTGGTCGGAAACGCACCCAGCGACGCGGAACTAACCGTGTTCCATCAAACCATCGCGGAGCTACAGCGTGCTGAATCTGAGACCGTGGAGACAGAGGTATGAAACCTCTTCGCCTCATCATGGAGGCCTTCGGTCCCTATGCCGCCAGACAATCGCTCGATTTCGGCGAACTGGGTGGGGCGGATTTTTTCCTCATCCACGGGCCGACTGGCTCGGGCAAGACAACTCTGCTAGATGCGATGGCGTTCGCGCTCTACGGTGAAACTTCAGGCGCTGGGCGCAGCGGCGCACAAATGCGAAGCCAGCAGGCCGAGGTCGCGCAGGAAACGTGTGTTCGCTTCGATTTCCGGGTCGGCGAAAACCATTTTCGCGTGGAGCGTCGTCCGGAGCAGGAGATTACCAAAAAGCGAGGCGCGGGTACTACGCGTCGTAATCCAGAGGCTACTTTGTGGCGCGCTGTAAACGCTGGTGTTGACCCCGGCTCTGGCGAAGTGGGCTGGACTCCAGTAGTCAGCCAAACGGCTAAGGTGACTGTCGAGGTGGAGCGGATGCTCGGATTCTCCAGCGAACAGTTTCGACAGGTCATCCTTATTCCACAAGGCCGCTTCCGCGAGGTTTTGGAGGCGGATTCCAAGAAGCGTGAGGAGATTCTAGAAAGCCTCTTCGGCACCCAGCGCTTCTCCGTCCTGACTGAACGACTCAAGGCGCGTGCCGTTGAGCTTGAGCGTAAGTCCGCCGATGGGGAGAAAACAAAGAAGGCATTGTTTGAAGCGCACGGCGCCGAAAGTGCCGACGTTCTGCGCGAGCGGCAGACTGCCGCTATCGTTCAAGTTCGGGAGCAGGACGAGAAGCTTGTCGGCCTAAAGAACCATCGCGAAGAAACCGCGCGAGCCTTGGAGTCTGCTAATAAAGCTGAGGTGATATATCGGGAGGCCGACACTGCGCAGAAGGACTTTGATGTCCTCAACGCTCGTGAACCAGCAATGGCTGCGAGCCGAGGGCGTCTCGAATTGGCACAGCGCGCTGGCGATTTGCGCGCCACGCGCGAGCTATGGCAACAAGCCAACCAGCAGGCGGTCCTCGCCGATCAGGCGTTGGACGAATGCCGACGAGGGTTGCCTGCCTTGAAGGAGGCGGTGGACCGCGCCGCCGAACAGCGAGCGAACGTCGAACGCAATTTGCCACGGGAAAAGGAACTCGCTGCCGAGGCCCACCGCGTAAATGCCCTCAAACCAAAAATTATCGAGTGGGACGGGATCCGGAAGGCATTGATCGATGCCATCAAACACGCTGAGGGCGCAACGAAGGAGGCCACCAAGCTCAAATCGGATGCGGATGCCGCTGCCGCAAAGATCCCTGAGGCTGAGAAACGTTGGGTTGAGGCCAACACCGCCCGCGCGAAACGTCCGGAGATCGAGGCGGCTCATAAGGTAGTTCAAGAGCAACATACGGTCCTTACCAAACGCGCGAAGTTGGCCGTAAGACTCGCCGAGGCCAACAAGGCATTGAGCAAGCAGAAGGAGGCCGGAGCCGAGCTGCGTAAGGTTCATGATGAGGCGCGGAAGATACTCGTCGCCGAGCAATCTCGGTGGGATCAGGGGCAGGCCGCACTTCTTGCGAGTGGACTTGTGGCAGAAAAGTCTTGTCCCGTTTGCGGCTCCGTTCATCACCCCGCGCCAGCGCACGGGGACCCGGCTCAATTGCCCTCCGAGCTGCGACTCAAGCAAGCTCGCGAAGCAGCAAAATTAGCCGAAGAAAAGCTCGAGTCTGCCCGCGAACTGTTTCGCCAAGCTGAAAAAGGCTCAGAAGTATTCCAAGCTGAGTTCAAGGCTCTGCCTGAAGCCAGTGCCGATGAAAATTCACTCAAAGCGCAGGCTACAAGTCTCGCGACTCAGTTGGCAGCGGTCACCGCATTGATCGCGGCCATGCCGGACGGGTGGCTGGAGGCCGTTCGTCGAGAAGCCAATAACGCTCGCACAAAAGCGGACGAGGCGGAGCGCCGGAGGGCAGGCCTTATTGGCGAGCGGGACCGGCTTCAAGTCGCCAGCGATACCTTGGCGAAGGACATTCCCGAAGACCTCCGCCCCGCAGGCGCTCTCTCTGTCCGAACCGAGGCGGTGGCCAAAGAAGCTGGTGACTTGGAGAAAGCGCGAGGCACCGCCGACAAGAATCTCCAAACTCATACCGACGCGCGGAAGGCGGCCCAAGCCAAGGAGGAGGAGTTGGTCAAGGCGCAGGGCAAGCAGCGTGCAACCGCGACTCAATATACGCAGACATGGCAGGGCGCGCTAAGCACGGCGCAGTTTGCCGACGATGCTGCGTGGCTAGCAGCCTGCCTCGCTCCGGCGGCAATCATGGATCAGACGAAGGCCCTAGAGAAACTTACCAGCGCTCTTGCTGCCGCGCGAGATCGGCTGAACCGCGCTAGTGCCGCGCTGGTCCAGGTAACTGTAGTGCGGGCCGATTCGGATGCCCTCCGCGTGACCGCCAAACAGGCAGACGAAGTCCATCAAATAGCCCTATCGGAGCGGGCGAAATTATCGGGTGAAAGCGAGCGTCTGTCGAAAGCGACGGCTCGCCTCGCCGAGGTAGAGAAAGAGTTTAATGAGCTGCAGCAATCCTACGCCGTAGCAGGTAAGGTGGCGGACGCGGTATCGGGCAAGAATCCACTCGGGCTTACGCTGCAACGTTTCGTGCTCACTGCGTTCCTCGACGATACGCTGGTGGCAGCGTCGGCGCGGCTAGTGAAAATGAGCCGCGGACGTTACCGGCTGGAACGTCGCATCGAGCGGGTGGACCAGCGCCGGGCTTCCGGCTTGGACCTCGATGTCATGGATGAATACACGGGTTTGAGTCGAAGCGTGAACACACTCTCAGGTGGCGAGTCCTTCCTTGCTTCGCTCGCTTTGGCGCTTGGGCTGGCCGACGTGGTGCAGAGTTATTCCGGAGGTTTGCGCATGGACGCACTCTTCATTGACGAAGGATTCGGCACCCTTGATCCCGAGGCGCTGGATGAAGCCCTGAAAGTGCTAATGGACCTGCGCGAAAGCGGTCGATTGGTTGGCATTATTTCGCATGTGCCTGAATTGAAAGAGCGTATCGACGTTCGATTAGAGATCGTGCCAAGCCGTTCCGGTTCATCTGCCAAGTTTATCAGGCCAGCAGCATAATTCGGACGATCCTGGAACGCTGAATTGACCAAATCTCCCGTGCGCTACTTCTTCCACAAACTCGGCTACGGAAATTCTGAAGTTAGAAAATACCTTGGGCATGCGCAGCCGGGAGAAGCGGGTAACATCGCGATTTTTTTTTGCGAATCTTCCGTCGCAGAATGTCGCGCTGGTAAGAAAGGACGCGATGCATCGGAATTCTGCGTCGCCGGCGATCCTGAAAATCATGCTCAGATTCGGGTCGTGATTGTGGCTCACCGAGAGTTTTGGGTGCTTCAGCCCAGCGGGCCGGTCGTGGAAGGCGAAAGTTTCATCGGTCGGGATGGACAGCCAGATCGCATCAAGCTGATGCCGATTACTGTGCTTGCGCGGAAGCCAATCACGGCGATCCCTCATCTCCTCGCAAGTATGGCGAGCAATGCCTATTGGTCGCGTGGCACGTTTCGCGAGATTGGCCGCGCCGCTCCTGATACCGGCGGCGGGGAAACTTGGGACGGCTGGCAGCATCAATTGGCGATCGAGCTGCAATTGCCGGACAGCATTCGCCAGTTAAGCTGCCCTGCCTTGCGGCAAGGTGCCCTCCTTCTCTTTCTCAGCAGCGTGGAGCTTGAGACCGTAGTCGCGAAGGTTTTTGAAGAAGCTGGCTGTTTCGTGCCCGCTTACCGCGGCGGCAACATGGCCGATGTAGATATCCTCGCCCACAACGACTCGGCTAAGGAGATCATTATTGGTGATCGCGCACTCGCCCCGGGAACGAGTTTAGCAATTCAAGTAAAGTCGTGGATGCGTCAACCGCCGCGCGTGGTCGACGGAATCCTGTCGGTCTCGCTCAATCTGCACCGCAAGGACAAAGGCAAAGGTTGGGACGCGTCGCACTTATGGCAATTGATCGAACGGTCACCTCAAACGCTTGCGTGGCTGCAAAGGTCGTTGGCTTGGCATCAGTCGGGAGTGACGGGCCAGTGTATTGAGCCGGCAGCGAAAATGGCTCAGGAATCTTCGTTCCTCCAATGAAACGACTTGAAATTCGCCGTCGAACGGTTGCGCGCGTTTTCGACTGGTTTGACCACCAGTGTCTCGCTGTGCCGGAAATTCAGCGCGAGTTCGTGTGGAACGCGCAGCGAGCCTGTGCGCTGCTCGACAGTATCTACAAAGGGTATCCTGTGGGAACTTTGATGGTGTGGAAGACGGGTCGTGAAAATGCGAACTTGCTCCGGCACTCGCTTCATGTGTTGCCGCCCTTCGATTCGCTCAAGAACAGGGAGATTCTTTTCCTTATCGATGGCCAGCAGCGGCTCTCCGTGTTGCACCAAGTGCGCCGAGGTGAAACGATCCGGAATTCGAACGGCAGCCCGATTCGATTCGGTGACATCTATTTCTCGATAAATGGAGAAGGCGGAGATTCTAGATTTGTCTATGCGCGTCGGCCCGATGCCGAGTCTCACGCGCGTGTAAGCCAATTGATCTCCGATCGGTGGCGGCGACATTTCCGCGGCTGGCCCGGCTACAAGGTGAGGACACTCAGGGAGTGTCGGGAACGACTTCTGAAGTATCCGTTGATGTTTGTTTTCATTCACACGCGCGATTTGGGCGAAATGCGGGAGACATTTATCCGAATCAACACGCAGGGTATGCGGATCACTGAAGCGGATCGCGCATTTACCCGAGCGTCCCGCGTGAAGCCGCTCCATCGTTTTAGAAAACTCGCAGACGCTCTGCACAACGGCTTCAGCGATTTGGACAAGGCTGTTTACTGGACGACGCTGACGCTGATACGCGGAATTCAGGATCTCGGTCAAAAAGCGTTCATCAGGCTGACCCGGGAAATCGATGAAACGGACCGTGGTGAGGTTTGGTTCGAACGCAATGAACCGAAGGTCGCCGAATCCATCCGGCTGGCGTGCGATTATCTAGTGCACCAGCTCGGCGTATTCGACTTCAGTCTGCTGCCCTACGAGAACCAAGTCGCTTTGCTCGCCGTGTTTTTCTATTGGAATAATCGAGCACAGCCGAATGCGGTTCAGCGTAGGCTCATCAAACGGTGGTTCTGGCATACCGCCGTGGCCAAGAGATATGCAGGCAGTGGTTATCGCCGAAATATCCTCGCGGACGCCGAGTTCTTCAAGCGCATCGGTCAGAACCGCCGCGGCAAGTATCTGATGACGGAACGTGCGCCAGCTGACGCTCTGATTTTGGAAGACTATCGTCGTGGTTCGGCCCTCTCGCGCGCATTTCAACTTCTACTTGCTGATAGGAATCCCTGTTACGTCACAAACGGGGAGCGCATACCCTTGGGCGACGTCGCATCGGGGCGGAACTCCAAAGAACTACATCACATTTGGCCTCGCGCGGTGCTGCGAGCCGCCGGCATCCCCGCTCGTCGCTACAATTCGATCGCGAACATCTGCTACCTTGTTGGTCACGACAATCGATCGTTCGGCGGCTCCAAGCCGTGTCGTTATCTCGATGAATACCGGCGGCAGCGGCACTTTCCCCGAGCGATGCGCAGCCATTTCATTCCACATAAACCAGAATCACCGCTGTGGGAGAATAACGTGAAGCGTGGCTTCCGCGATTTCACCGCGACGCGTGCACGTGTGCTGCGCAAGGCATTCGAGGCCGCCGCCGGCACACGATTGTTTGAGCGCTAAGGTCATGTTTCAGCCCGCGGCCAAATTGGAGTTCGTCCGTCGTTACTGTTCGCCGCGAGACGGGTGGCGGGTCTTCGTCGACATTGATCCTTCCGAAGAAGGAAACACCGGCGGCGAGCGGAAAACACCCGAAACTCTCGACCGTCAACAGCGGATGAGGGAGGATGCAAAACGCGTTCGCAAGGAACTCCTCGAATTGGACGTGACTGTAGCGGGCGGCCGGAAAGCGTGGTTCGCCGGCACGGCTCTTCCTCCCGTCGTCGGTGATCGTGATGTGATTGCTTTCCATTCAGGGCGTCGTCTCTGCGTGATCGCGGAGGTCGAGGGTGACTCGTCCGGACAGCCTGAACAAAAACTTTACAAGGCAATCGGCCAGCTTGTCGTGGCCGCCGGCGAGCGTGCACCAGAGAATTGGCAACGCTATTTCGCGCTCGTGGTATTTGGAGATAGAATCGCGCGGCATTTGGAAAAGGCCCGTGCGCTCGCAAAGCTTCATGCTTGCGGCCTTCAGCTCGCTCCTGATCCCGAAAAGGATCGGTGGTTCTTCGGCACACGATGGGAAAGCCGCTCATAGCTTAGTCTTGTTGCCGGAGGAACATCTGGGCAGCGTGGTGGGCGTCCAGTATGCTCAACCCCGTTGTTTTCACCGAGCGCGTTGTTCGCGATTTTCTCCGTTACCAACTCACGACGTACCCGATCGCGGACGCCGATCTTCACGCGCAGCTTCGGGCGCTATTGAACATCACGGAGAGCCGGCACTCCCCCCTCATGCAGGGGCCATATGTAAGTCTCAGCCGTCCCTTCCGGGAAGGGCCAAAGATCTCGCAACTCATCGCTGAGAAAATTCTGCATCCACTTTTGACAACCGTGGCCCCGTTTCCTTCGGTCCACGGCCATCAAGAGAGAGCAATCCGGGCGATTCAACAGGGGCGTACCACATTGGTCAGCACCGGCACGGGCTCGGGCAAAACGGAAGCATTTCTTTACCCCATCATTTCTCGCTGCCTTGGGTTGAGGGATCAGCATTCGCCAGTCGGCGTGATTGCTGTGCTCGTCTATCCTATGAATGCGCTCGCGGAAGATCAGTTGGAGCGCTTGCGCGGGATGCTAGCCGGTACGGGGGTAACCTTCGGGATGTATGTCGGCAAAACACCGGAGCGATCGGCGGACGTGCAAGGCAAGCGGTTGGAGCCAGGCTCCTCCCGGGCCGCCTACGATACCGCAGTAAGAAAGCGCGCCGAAGAACGCGCGGTCGGTAAGACCAGCAAGGCAGGGAACTACGCGGTTCACCCAGCTGAGGAACGTTGCGCCCGAGAGGAAATGCGAGCGAGCGGCCAGCAGCCCCGGATCCTTCTTACCAACGTGAAGCAGCTAGAGCTGATCCTCACCCGTCACAAGGACGTTGAGCTATTTCAAGGGGCGAATCTTCAGTTCATCGTTTTCGACGAGGCGCACACATTCAAAGGTGCGCAAGGTGCAGAGACAGCGTGCCTGATTCGGCGTTTACGGACTTTTTGTGGGCGAAGGGCCGAGGAAGTCACCTGCATCGCCGCCTCTGCGACCATAGTCGATGCCGCTGGCAGCGACACACCGGGACGGGAATTTGCGGCGAGATTCTTCGGTGTCGATGGCAGCAAGGCCGAGATTGTCACGGAGCAATACGTAGAGGAGGAATGGGCGACGGCAAAATCTTGGCCGCAAGCTCTGGTGATGCCGGGGCCGGCTGCATTGGCGCACGTTTTGAAAGAATTGGGTGGCGACGACGCTGACGCGATCGTTGGATCTATCGCTGCCGCAGTCGGTCTGAAGCTCGAGGCAAGCACGGATTGGCAGGAGAGTCTTTACACTCAACTTGCCGCTAATGGGCTGCTTCATCGTATCGTGCAGGGTCTGCGCAGGCCGAAGGCGCTAGAACTTCTCTGCGCCGAACTGAGCAAGGAGTTGGGCCGAACCCTGAACGAAGCCGAAGTGTTGCTCTGGCTTGCGTTGGGATCGGCTGCCAAGCGCGCCGGTCGACCGCTTGTTCGCCCCGTGTTGCATGTTTTTGTTCGTGGAATTGGTGGCGCGGTCGTGACATTCCCCACGGCTCAGGAGCGCCCAAAGCTTTGGCTCTCCGCGGAGGACAAGACGCGCATTGAGGCAGAGGAACATCCGGATGGGCAAGGCCACGCGGCTTTTCCGGTGAAAACCTGCGTCACCTGTGGGCAGCATTACTTCACCCATGAACTCGCGGGATTCAGTTTCACTGATGACGAACCGGGCGGCGGATCTTTGCATGGCGACGTGACGGCATGGTCCCCGTTGCCGCGCAAAGACGGTGGCATCCGGGTAACGCTTTTTGACCGGATTGTCTCCGAGGACGCAGCGGAGGAAGAAGGTTCGGCTGAACGCACCGCATGGGTGCACCTGTGTCGGCACTGTGGCACCACGCACGCTACCCAGGCGCCTACCTGCTGCGGTTGTGGCCGCAGCCAGTCGCAGATCCGCTTGAAGGCGGTGCGGCAAAATTCCAAGAATCCGAACTATCTAACGTCGTGCCTCGCTTGCGGATCGCGCGGCGGTAACCGGACCGGGGCTTATCGCGAACCCGCGCGCCCCGTTCGCGCCACAACGGTGTCAGACATACATGTACTCGGGCAGAACATGCTCCTGCATGGTCACGAAGAGCGGCTGTTAATCTTTGCCGACAACCGGCAGGATGCTGCATTCCAAGCAGGATGGATGCGCGATCATGCCCGGCGTTTTCGGATACGTAGCCTGATGCTCGAAAAGCTCAATCAGGGCCCCATCACCATCGGGGATCTTGCGGCGTGGATGGATGAACGCCTGCACGCCGATCGAGCGCTGAGTGAGGCGCTGGTTCCGGAAGTGTGGCGCATCTATCGGCCGGAAGTTGCACCGCAAAAACATCGCGAAGAGCTCCGCTATTTCCTGCGGATCCTCGTGCTGCGCGAAATCACGACTGGAATTCGGCAGCGAATCGGTCTCGAACCGTGGGGGCGTTTGCGCGTCGATTACCGAGGCCTTACGCCAGAGCTGCCTGTGATCCAAAAATGGGCTGGCGTCGCTGGGGTGTCGCCGACCGATTTGTGCAACGGCATCGCGAACCTCATCGATACTGGCCGTCGCAAAATGATCGTTCACGACAGCGTGAGGCAGATTTTCTCCAAGTTCTGGAATCCAGGTGACGAGGAGGTTCTCCGTGGTTATATACCCGATCTGCAAGGGGTGCCTCAAGGGCTAAAGCTATATCGAGAACCTCTAGACGAGAAGACCCGCGTCGCACAGTGGTGGTCAGTCAAGGGCACCACTGTGGCCAAACAGGCGGCGCTCAGCTGGGGAATTCCTAAGGATCAACTTCTACTGTTTTTAGAGGAAGTTTGGAGCGCATTGAAATCTTCGCTTCACCTATTGGTCGAAGTGCAGCTCAGAGGTGGCGGCAAAGGTGGTGGCCGCGTGCTTCCAGGAACACAGGGGTGTTGCCAACTCGACGCTGATAAGTTCGTGTTAGTGCCGCAGGACGCGCGATGGGAGTGCGGAGTTTGCCGGCGAGTGCACAACCGTCCGACGCCGAAGATGGCATGCATGGGGTATCACTGCGCTGGCACGATTCTGTCCAAACCGCTGGATGCGGATAACTACGATTTGTCGATTGTTGCGCAACAACTCAATGGCGACATCCGTATTCTCAAACCGCGCGAGCATTCAGCCCAGGTTCCCGTCGAAGAGCGCGAAAGCTTGGAGCGGATGTTCAAGGACCCGAAGGACAAGAGTGTGAACACGCTCATCTGCACGCCGACCCTCGAAATGGGCGTGGACATCGGTGGACTCGACTCGGTGATGATGCGCAATGTGCCGCCCTTGCCCGCGAATTACTGGCAGCGCGCCGGACGCGCGGGACGGCGGAATCGGATGGCGGTGAATCTGACCTATGCTCGGACGGCCCCACATGACCAAGCAGTCTTTCGCGAGCCACTGCGCTTGCTGAATGGTTTAGTCACTCCGCCCCGTTTCAACCTTCGCAATCCTGAGCTGGTGAGAAAACATGCGCACGCAACTATTCTGACGGTGTTGCACCGGCTTGCCCATCAAGGCGCCGGCCTAAGCACCGAGCAAAAAGCAGAACTTAGTGCCGGCCTGAACCACCTTTTTCCCACGCAGGTTCGTGCTTACCTTTTCGATGCTGCCGGCAATGTGTTGTTAGAAGCGACCGACGTCACTGACTTGGCTGCGTTGCTTCACATGCATCGTGCGCCGATTCTGGAAACCCTCGCTGCGGCGATGTCCTCCACTTGGCCGGAAAGCGACAAGGCGTTCGTCACGGGTGCGGTGATGGATCAGATTCTAACGGAAATGCCGAATCGGCTGACTGAGGTCGTGAGGCGACTGTGGAAGCGGTTGCAGTGGGCGTTAAACGAAAAGAGGCGCTTTGCTGAAATGGAAGCCATGAAAGGCACCTTGGAGAATGAGGACATCGCCATGCGGGAGCGCAGCGATAGGCTGATTCGACGGCTCAAAGGCGAAGACAAACGAGATAAGCGGCAAAGCGAAGGCGTCGATGATACCAACACCTTTGCGGTATTGGCCTCCGAGGGATTTCTACCAGGATACGGACTAGATCGGGGATCGATTACTGGAACGGCCATCATGCCGAAAGGGCTACCCGGCCCTAGCGAATATCTTCTACCCCGTCCGTCGGCGATGGCCCTCCGCGAGTATGTGCCCGGAAATATGATTTATGCGAACGGCCAAAAATTCGTGCCTCGCTTCTTCCGCTTGGAGGCGGTCGATCCAACGATCATAAAGTTGGATTTGACGAAGGAGGCGGTTGCCACCGCCGAGTCGGGAGCGACTGCCGCGGGAGGCATGACCATGCCGGCCATCCCTATTTGCGACGTCGACCTCCCGCACGAGTGGCACATTCACGATGAAGAGGACCATCGCTTCCAAATGGGGGTTGTTGTGTTGGGTCATGAGTTGGACCGGCACTCTGGTGGCCGAGCTTATCGCTGGGGAACAACTGATATGCAGTTCCGGCGCGCGTCGCATTTCCGGTTAGTGAACGTCGGGGCCAATCTGCTCGTGCGCAAAGACGACCCGCAACTCGGCTATCCTGTGTGTTTGGTATCCGGCATCAGTCGATCACCGCTAGCATCGCCGACAGAGCTTGAAAACTTTCGCGAGCATCAGCGGGAAAAGCACAAGAAGGACCCGCAGAATGTAGCGTTCTACGCTGACATCGTGGCCGACGCATTCACGCTGCAAGACCTTCCTAATCTGGGCGTAGCTTACAGCGTCGTTGAGGGACTACGATTGGCGGCCGCGCAGATTCTCGAAATGGAAGTTGAGGATCTCCAAATCCTCTGCATCCCGCACCTTGACCGCGATACGGTAGATGCGGTGCTTTACGATCCCATGCCAGGCGGCTCAGGGCTCCTTGAGCAAATGACCGAGCGCTGGCCGGAGGTGCTAGGAGCGGCGAAAGCTCTCCTCCAATGCGTCAGCGAATGCCAGACGGCATGTCTCGATTGCATGCTGCATTTCCGGAATGCACATTTTCATCGGCATCTCGACCGACGAAAGGCGCTGGCCTTCTACAACGAGCGACAGGCGCTCCAAATAACCCATCCAATACCAGCGGCACAACCGGCATCAAAAGTAGGGAAGGCGGAAGAGCCTTCGCATGCCCCAGAATTCCGTCTGAGAGATATGCTCGTGCGAGCGGGATTGGGAGAGCCGGAGGCTCAGAAGCCAATTCCGATAGGCCAGCCATGGGGGCGTACGTTGCCCGACTTCTTCTATCAGCCCCCCGACGATCGTCACGAAGGCGTCTGCGTCTACCTCGACGGACTTTCGAAACACATCCATGGATCCGCTGAAACCCAACAGCGCGATACGCAAATCCGTGAACGCCTCGGTGAATTGGGATTTGAAGTAATCTCGATTCCGAAATCGGCATTGGACGACCACGAACGAATGGCCACGTACCTAATTCGCATCGCGCGAAAGCTTCTCACAAAAACTGAGTGGGAGCGAATGGCGGCAGACCGCTCATGGTTCGCGAACTGACCTGTAGCGTACAGCAAGGCCGCCGGGTGCGGTCGTCTCGCGCGACCGGCCGCGACGGATCTCTTCAGAACCTGGGACCATTGGCCCATTGTCTTCGAATCCAATGAGCAACTGGGTTTCGAAGTTTCGATGATTGCCTATTGCGATAGTTCGGATGCGCCTGCGGAACCCCAGTTACGATACACGCGGCAGAGCTGCGTTTGCTGGTCAAACCTATGGTCATATTGTCCGCCCCTGCTGCTGGGTCATATTCATCGTGACGGTCTGAGTTTGCTGGAGCGTGCGCCGCGCGCGCGCGCGCGCAATGATCGCCTCCGCTTCCATCAGATCACCGGCCGATTCGATGAACGCTTTGACCTCGTGCTTCGTGCGGATGTGGTCTGCCGGTCCCATTTCTTTTACTTTGAGGCGTTCGGTGATGACGCGGAGCGCGTCGGGCTCCCGGCGGAGGGCGAGTAACGTTGGGACGTTGAGTTCAGCGCTGTCGTTTGGATTCATCGGACGGGGATGTCTAAAGGTGAATGCTAGCGCGGGCGAAGGCTGACTTTCTTGAAGCCATTCGTGCAGTGCCGGACTACGGCGGTGTGATCTGGCAGGTTGCGAAATTCGTGCGGTTTGATCCGAAACTCCTCCACCTGGCTGTAGCTGTGGGCGGTATGGTCGGGATGCACGCTGCGCGTGGCTCGCTCCACCCAATGTTTGCCGAGGGCATTCGCGCAACGGAGCGCATCGGTTTCTGAGGCGGCGCGATACATCACGAGGTTCTTCAAATTGAGCGCGAGCACGTCGGCTTGTTCCTTGGTCTGGGGCGGAATGAGGGATTCGAAAGCCTGCGCCGACACCACAAGCATGAGCATGCTATCGCGCAAACGATCGATGACGTTGAAATCGCTGGTGCCATCGTGGCTTGCGGTGATGGCATTTTGAAACTCGTCGCCCACGTAGATGAGCTGGTTGAGTGCGTATTTCTCCCAAGGCGGCAGCGCATACCGACGCAGCGCGTGTCGGTAAATGAGCAGTTTGATCAACGTAAAGACATACTGCCGTTCGGTGGTGTAGTCCTGAGGAACGTCGATGCAGAAAATCTTCCCCTTATCGACATCCGCGATGCAGCAGGTGTCGGGTTCGTTGGAACTGAAGACCTCCGCAATTGCGGGCGTGCCGAGGTATTCGAGGTAGTTTTGCGAAGTGCCGATTTCGCCGGCGCGCTGCTCTTTCGCTTGGTGATTGATGTAGGTCTCCTCGAAAGTCGCGGCCAGACGGGCGCGGCGCTCGGTCGAGTCCACTTCTCTAAGTTTGTCGAGTGCCTCCTTCAACATGGTCTCGGACGTGAGGAGATCGTAAGCGTTGGTCGCGTTTACGGGTCGGCCAATGTCGGAGAGCAGTTCGAAGGCGCGGCCAATATGCGCGGCTCCCTTCATTTTGAAGAAGCTCTTTTCGTCCTTGGGATTCAACGCAGCGGCGGTGTCTACAAGCAAACGGGCGCGGGTCGTGAACGGGAAGCGAGCGTCACCCGTAACGTTGAGTCGGTGCGGAGGCGTGTCGGTTTCGCCGACCAATCGCGGGCGCAAGCGGATGATGTCTTTCTCGCGGCCGCATTTCTTGGCGAGCCATTCGAGATAAAACCACTCGTCGCCCTTGTTCGCCATGATGACGCCGCCGAGCGTCGGGTTGCGGCGAATGAGCGCGGCCATGAGACCGTTCATGCCCGAAGTTTTGCCGGAACCGGTGTCACCAGAGAAGAAGAAATGCCGGTTCGCCTTGTCGCGGGTCCAGCGGAAACCTGCGAATGCGAGCACGACTTGCCACCGATCCGCGACGATCTTCCCGGCGGGGTCGCGCACATACCTGCGATGATCCGCGTAGTAGAAAAGCAGGCCGGCCACGGTGCAGACCAAACTTCCCGCGATCATCCCGAACGGAGCCGGCAGACGATTCGCGCCGAACAGACCCGCCGCCGAAATGATCAGCGCGAACGAAAGCGTGAGCGGCGCGCGTAATCCGGGTTCGTTGTGGCGCAGATTTCGATGAATAAACCAACCGGCGATGCCGAGAAAAAGGGTGGCAATCGCGAAGGCAGCGACCGTGATCGCGTGCGGAGTTTCGAGCCATTGGCGGACTAAAACCTGAGGTGGTGGGAGTGCTTTCATTGTCTTCGTCGGGACGAAAAAACACGGACCGCGTTGATCGCGCGATGAGGTGCGCCTACCGAAAAAAGGGTAGGCGCCGGGAATTGAAGCGTCCGCGTTTTTGCCGAGTTCCAATGGAACCCGAAGTCCTTAGGGCCTTGCGTCTGTTACCAAAAAAGCTCGGGAGACTCACGCCCACCCTGCCGGCTTATCGAAGCCAGCGATGTCAGAAAACGCCGAAAAACGATGCTGGCGCCTACACCGATTGCGGTAGGTGAACTACCGCAGAATCGGGAGGCGCGCGCCGTTGAAGGACCGACGTGGCTCAACCCTCGTTATCGCATGATCACGGTCGGCATTATTCGAAACGGGTCCACCTACCTTTCGCATCACCTCCGCAAAAACGATTACTGGTCGGA
>JBDSSD010000061.1:0-22198 GCA_039928945.1 Opitutus sp.
GTCATGGAAACGCTCGAGCCGGCCGAGCTTTCCCTTGTTCTTCAGCATCACTTCCAGATCGGTGACGACTTTGTGCTTCTCCTTGGGCTGGTGCTGCTGACCGAGAGACTCGCGCTTGTTGATGCGCTCGAAAACTTCCACGACCAGGAGAGAGTGGGGCGCAACGATCGCGCGACCGGACTCGCTGACGATGTCAGGTGTCGGGACATCAGAGCCGGTGCAGATTTCCTTGATGTTGAACACGACGTCGCGCGCGTATTCTTCCATCGAGTAGTTCATTGAGCTCTCGAAATTCGTGCGCGAGCCATCGTAATCGATGCCGAGGCCGCCGCCCACGTCGAGGTAACCCATGGGGAATCCCATCTTCGACAGCTGGCAGTAGAAGCGCGTGGCCTCGATCACGGCATTCTTGATCGTGATGATATTCGGGACCTGGGAGCCGATGTGGAAATGGACGAGGCGGAGCGCGGAAGACAGTTTGGCGGCTTTCAGCTTTTCGCAGGCGAAGAGGATTTCGGCCGTGTTCAGGCCGAACTTCGCATTGTCACCCGTTGACGTCGCCCATTTGCCCTCTCCGCGCGTCTGCAGCTTGGCGCGGAAGCCAATCATCGGCTTTACGCCGGTTTCGGCGGCGATCCGTATGATGTCGTCGAGTTCCGCCAGCTGCTCGACCACGATGATGATCTTCTTCCCCAGCTTGCGGCCCATCAACGCGAGCCGGATATAATCGTGATCCTTATACCCATTGCAGATGATCAGACGCTGTGAACCTTCATGCATCGCAAGCGCGATCATCAACTCGGGCTTTGAACCCGCTTCCAAACCGTAATTGTAGTCCTTTCCTGCCGCGACTATTTCGTCGACCACTTCACGCAGCTGGTTGACCTTGATGGGGAATACGCCGCGGTACTCGCCCTTGTAGCCCTCTTCCTTGATCGCCTTGGCAAAGCACTCGTTGATGGCGACGACGCGGTGCCGCAGGAGATCCTGAAAACGAATGACCATCGGGGCCTTCAAGCCCATCCCCAGCGCCTCGTGCACCACATCGAGGACGCGGATGCCGCGATTGTCGGCCCGGGGACGAATGTTGACGAAGCCCTCGTCGTCGACCGCGATGTGACCGGAGCCCCACCGTTTGAACCCATAGTGTTCTTCAGACTTTGCGGCGGACCAGGCGGATGCGGATTTACTTTTCAACGAGGGGAAACTTGGGGAGTTATGGCTTGCTTTTGCGAAGGTGAAATCAGTTAGATGCGTGTTTTCTTTTTTCAAATCAATCAACACGCAATGACGAAAATGTTCCATTCCATCGACTCCACCGCATTCCTCGCCCAACAAGCGGCACCTGGTGGAGCTGGCGGTTACAGTCAGTTGATTTTTTTCGGTCTCTTGTTTGCCGCGATGTATTTCCTCATGATCGCGCCGCAGCGGAAGAAGCAGAAGGCGCACGAGAAGATGCTGTCCGAGCTCGGCTCGGGTGACGAAATCGTGACGACCGGCGGGATCTACGGCACCATCACGAACGTGAAGGACGATCGTTTCATCGTTCGGATCGCCGAAAACACGAAGATCGAAGTCGGCAAGGCTTTCGTCAGCACTGTGGTCAGCCGCGCGAACGAAGCGAAGAAGTGATCTGCGGAACGTTGGGTCGATCCGCTTTCGGCGACCACGTTCAGGTACCCCTTTTAAATCCAACTACACATGCTTAGACGCAACCTCTGGAAGCTTACGTTCTCCCTCGCCATCCTGGTGTGGGCGGTCGCAACCCTTCTACCTCTCAAAGATCAACCCTTCCCCGCGTACGCAAAAGCTCACGCCACGGCCAAGCCGGCCGAATTCAACGCGCTGCTGACCGAAGCGAGTGCGCTGGCTTCCAGCGGCAAGGCGCCGAGTGCGTTCGTCGCACTCAAGCAGCTCGGACGTGAACGCAAACTCGACCTCTCACAGTATTTCCCGTCGATCCAGCTCGAGGCGTCGCTCAAGAACGTCGAGAAGCGAAACGAGATTCTGCTGAACGAGCTTCTTCGCCGTTCCAAAAGCAAACTGCAGCTCGGCCTTGATTTGAAAGGCGGCGTCGCCTTCACCCTTGAGGTCGATCCACAAGCCGCGGCCAAATTCACGGATCGCGATCGGACCGAAAAGCTGGCCAAGGCCATCGAAATCATCGGCGCCCGTATCAACGCATTCGGCGTCGCGGAACCGGTGATTCGCCCCGTGGGCAATAATCGCATCGAGGTACAACTGCCCGGTGTAAATACGAAGGACAATCCTGAGGTCGTCGACAACGTGAAGAAGCCGGCCCGGCTGGACTTCCGATTGGTTCACCCGTCTCTGAGCCCTGAGTCATCCCCCGGTGGAGAGGTGCCCGCTGGCTACGAGGTCTTGGGATTGGAACATGAAGGACGCAAAGGTGAGACGGCGGTTGAAGACCTGTTCGTGAAGCGAATCCCGGAAATGACCGGCGAATCGATTTCAAATGCGTTTCCGCGTCCTGATCTGTACGGAAAACCAGAGGTCATCCTGCAATTCACAAAGGAAGGAAAAGCTCGCTTCGCGGAAGTGACCCGGACAATTGCGGACGAGGGCCGGAAATCCGGACGGGTGGGGCGTCTCGCCATCATTCTCGACGGCAAACTTTATTCGGCGCCGACGGTTAAGGAAGAGATCAACAGCGACTCCGCGCAGATTTCCGGCAGTTTCTCAGACCGCGAAGCGATCAACCTCGCCAACGTCCTGAATAACCCGCTCGACCTGCCGCTGATCGTCAAGGAACAGTACGAAGTCGGACCTTCCCTGGCTGAAGATGCGATCTCGAGTGGTGTTCGCGCCTCGGTCATCGGCGCAGCCGCGGTGGCCGCGTTCATGATCACGTTTTACTCCACCGGTGGTGTGGTCGCGGTAATCACGCTGGCGGTCAACGTACTGATCATTCTCGGCATCATGGCCAGCTTGGGCGCGACGATGACGCTGCCTGGTCTCGCCGGTGTTGTCCTCACCATGGGCATGGCGGTGGATGCGAACATTCTGATTTTCGAACGTATGCGCGAAGAACTCGCGGCGGGGAAGTCACTCGCGACTGCGAATCAGAGCGGTTACATCAAGGCGCTTACGACCATTCTGGACGCTCACTTCGTGCAGCTGATTATTTGTGCGATCATGATCTGGCTCGGCACGGGCCCGATCAAGGGCTTCGGTGTCACGCTCGCGATCGGTGTTGTCGCGACCCTGTTCTCCGTGCTGATCACGGCGCATTTGGTCATGGAGATGCTGATTCAATCGAACTTCCTGCAGCGTTTCACCATGCGCCGCATGTTGAAGGACATTCATGTGGACTGGGTGAAGTTCGGTAAGCCAGCGTTCATTGGCTCCTGGTTGGTCGTTATCCTCGGCGTGGTTGTGGTCTTCGCCAAAGGCGAAAAGATTTACGGCATCGACTTTGCTGGCGGCGATGTCGTCAGCGTTCAATTCAAGCAGCGCATCGATACCGCCGAAATTCGTCGCGCGGCGGAAGCCAACGGGGTCGGTGAAATCAGTCCGACCTACGTCAGCGCTCTTGGCGGTGGCAATGAGGTGCTGAAGGTTGAGACGGCGGAAGGGAAGTCGGGTGCGTTGCTCGCGGCGCTCCAGAAAACTTTCCCTGCGGCCGGCTTCGAGAAGGTGGGCGAAAGTCATATTGGTGCGTCGATTGGCAAAGAAATCGAGTTGAACGCACTTTTGGCGGTGAGCGTTTCGATGCTCACGATCCTGCTCTACATCGCACTCCGCTTCGAGTTCGGCTTCGGCGTCGGCGCGATGTTTTCGTCGCTGCACGATATTTTAATGACGATCGGAATCTTCGTTCTGTTCGGTCACCAGTTCTCCGCCCCGATGGTCGCGGCCATCCTGTGTATCGCCGGTTACTCGATCAATGAAACCGTGGTCGTGTTCGACCGTATTCGTGAAGAGTTGAAGCTGAACCCGACGGGGTCGCTGCGCGACGTCGTCAATTCCGCCATCAATAAGGTTTTCGCTCGTACGATCATGACGGCGACGACCACGTTCCTCGCGGCTTTGTCGCTGTATTTGTTTGGTGGCGGCGTGCTCCGTGACATTTCATTCACGTTCCTCGTCGGTATTGTGACGAGTACGTTTTCGGCGATCTTCATTGCGGCCCAGGTATTCTACTGGTGGCACAAGGGCGATCGGAAGCACGTCGAGGCTCATGCTGACGTTGCGCCGAAGTATGAGTGGACGGGCTCCAGCAAGGCATCAGAGTAGTCGCGTGGGTTGGAGCGTGTTGGTCACAACGCGCTCCTAGCCGCCGTCGGTGCGTTGATGGCAACGTGCCCCAACTCTGCTGCTGATCATGCGCTGGACCTATACGCCACTCGCGGCCGGGGCCGCTGAGGCACTCAGCAAGAGTGCCGGGGTCAGTCACGTACTGGCCGAGTTGTTGTTGCGGGGCGGGATTAACGAAGCCGGATTGACGGCGACTTTTCTCGATCCCGCGTTGGCCGCGCTGGACGATCCGTTCCTCCTGCGAAATCTCGAAGCGGCCGTAACTCGGCTGCGCCAAGCCATCGCAGGTCAGGAAAACGTCGTCGTGCTGGGGGACTACGATGTGGATGGAGTGAGTAGCACGGCGCTGCTTGTGATGGTTCTGCGTCGCTTTGGCTTGCTGCCGCGTTTCGTTGTCCCGCGTCGCTCGGAAGATGGTTACGGTCTCTCGCGCAGCGCAATCGATCGCGCGCTGGAGGGCGGCACGCCGCACCTGTTTATTGTTTTGGATTGCGGGACGAATTCTCACGACGAGGTGGCTTACCTCCGAAGTCAGAACATCGACGTAATTGTCCTGGATCATCATCGATCCAAGGAGCGCGCGTTGGAGGGCATGCTGATCAATCCGCACGTGCACGCTGATGAAACGGGGCGCGATGGCGCATGGCGGCACCTGTGCACGGTCGGTCTGGTGTTCAAGCTTGCCCACGGGTTGCTCAAACAGCTGCGGGCGGAGAACCACCCTGTGGCGTTTCGCATCAAGTTGCGGGATCACCTCGACCTGGTCGCACTAGGAACGGTCGCCGACCTCGTTCCTTTGCTCGGTGAGAATCGGATTCTCGCGCGTCATGGGCTGAGCATCCTTCAAGAGTCACGTAGGCCCGGTTTGAAGGCGTTGATGGAGATCGCGGGCGTTAAACCCGCGCATGGCATCAGCCCTGTCGACATCTCGTTCCGGCTCGGACCTCGCATCAATGCGTCGGGGCGGCTGGCGGATGCGGCGCTTTCGGTCGAGCTGCTGCTCAGTGAGGACGAACTCTTTTGCCGGGAAACGGCGCAGCAACTTGATGTCTTCAATCGCGAGCGTCAGGATATCGAGCGAAAGATCACCGAGGAAGCGGAGCGGATGATCGAGTCACAGTTCAGCGCAGAGCCGGGTATCGTGCTCTTCAGCGAAGACTGGCATCCGGGAGTGGTGGGGATTGTCGCGGGCCGGGTGACCCGAAAGTACAACCGTCCGTGCGTGGTGTTGGGGAATGAAGGAGAAATGGCGAAAGGCTCTGGACGCAGCATCGATGGCGTGAATCTCGTGGAAGTGTTGGGCACGTGTTGCGCGCGTTTGACGAGCTGGGGCGGACATCCGATGGCGGTCGGAATCGCGCTGCGGAAAGAATATCTCGCCGAATTCCGTCAGCAGTTTTCCGCGGCAGTCTGCGCGCAGGCCGGAGCACATATCGCCGAATGCCGGCTCGACCTCGCGGCGTGGTTGGCGCCGGAAGAGATCACCTCGCGCGTCATGGACGAGCTGGATCGGCTGCACCCCTTTGGCCAGGGCAACCCGGAGCCCACCTTTGGCGTTCGTGGCGTCGTTTTGCGGTCACCGCCGGAGGTTTTCAAGGGCGTGCATTTCCGGTTTCATTTCGACGATGGCCGCGGCCGCCGGCTGCATGGGGTGGCTTGGAAGATGGCCGGACGGGTTCCTCCGCTCCATGTGCCGTTGGACTTGGCCGTCGAGTTGAAGTGGAATCACTTCAACGACCGCAAATTCCTTCAACTCTGCTTGATTGATTGGCGCCTGTCCGAACCGCAAATCTGACCAGCTGAAAGGCTTCTTCGGGCTTGGGTACGCACGCGGACGCAAAAAAGCCCGTTCGTGTAGAACGGGCCTTTAAACCTGGTGCACCCGGAGAGAATCGAACTCCCAACCTTTTGATTCGTAGTCAAACGCTCTATCCAATTGAGCTACGGGTGCGTCCAAGGAGGCGAGAAGAAGCAAGTTTCTCTTTCTGAGTGCAAGCGATAATTTCCTCAGATCAGGGGACGCTTCGCGGCGCGGACGCCGGCAAAAAAAAGAGGCCGACATGGGTCGGCCTCGGGGAAGGGAAATGGGTCGATTAGTTCCGACCTGGCCGCGTTGGCCGCTTGGACTTCGCTTCGATGAATTCGCGAATGACATCCATGCGCTGCCGCACACGGTCCTCTTCTTCAATTTCCTCGGATGAGCGGATGGCTTCATGCTTGGTCATCGCCTTGCGCATTTTCGAGAGAGCAAGGTATTCGAGCTGGCGAATGCGCTCCCGTGTAACGTGGAAGCGTTTGCCAACCTCTTCGAGCGTGAGCTCATCTTTGCCATCCAAGCCGAACCGCAAGCGGATGATCTCGGCCTCGCGTTCATCGAGGGAAGCGACCATGGCATGCAGATCGGAATTCCTGTTTTTGTCGCGCAGCCCGTCGTACGGACTCACGGCATTATCGTCTCCGACGATTTCCCCAAACGTGGCGGAATCGCCCTCCTCGCCCACCGGTGCATCCAAGGACGCAGGGCGGACACTGACGGATTTAAGATGCGCGACCTTGCTCGTGGGAATCTGCAGCTCGATGGCCAACTCTTCATCGGTCGGCTCGCGGCCGAGTTCTTCGGTCAGCGCCATCGCGGTACGACGCATTTTGGAAATCTTGTCCACCAAATGGACCGGAAGGCGGATGGTCTTGGACTGATTGGCGAGCGCGCGCTTGATCGATTGCTTGATCCACCACGCAGCGTACGTCGAGAGCTTGCCGCCCTTGCGGGGGTCGAAGCGTTCGACGGCTTTGATCAAGCCGATGTTTCCCTCGCTGATGAGGTCGAGCAGCGGGAGACCAAAATCCTTGTAGTCCATCGCGATTTTCACGACGAGACGGAGGTTGGCCTTGATCATGTGATCGCGAGCAGCCTTGTCGCCGCGACGAATGCGGCGGGCGAGCGTGACCTCTTCCTCGATGGTCAGGAGAGGAGTCTTGCCGATCTCCTGAAGGTACAGCTGCAGATTGCTGCGGTCGCCGTGAGCGACGGGTTCAGCGGCTGCGCGGTCGGGTTTCTCTAAAAACGAGGGAGGTGCATCGGGCATCTCGAGGGTGACGGGTGCAAATGCCTCAGGCTCGGACGAAGTCGAAAGGGAATTGGATTTGAGGGGCATGATTAAAGAGTTATAGGTTAGAAGCAGGACCGTGGTACTTTGTTCCCGAAGTGTAGCTGATGCTGTTCCACATAGATCTACGCGTCACTTGCTCTGAAGTTGCAGAGAAACGTGACCAATCCCGGAAATTCCGGCGCTTTTTTGGCCCACCGAGCGCGACCAACGCGACATGATGGCGCGTTCTCCGATTAATGTGAGCGACGTCGCGAGCCAAGTGGCTGCGAACTCAGGCGATCACGTAACTACCTGCGAGAGAGACGCTCGTTTAAAACTGCTCGGCCATCGCGACGGCTTTAAAGAGCGCCGAGGCTTTGCTGATCGTTTCCTGATATTCCGATGCAGGGACGGAATCTGCGACCACGCCCGCGCCCGCTTGAATGTGGATGATACCGTCTTTGAGCAGCGCTGTGCGCAACATTATACAGGTATCCATGTTACCATCGTACCCAATATATCCGAGTGCACCGGCGTAGAACCCTCGCTGTACGGACTCGTATTGGGCGATGATCTGCATCGCTCGAATCTTGGGGGCACCTGACACCGTCCCAGCAGGGAAGGTGGCGCGGAGCAGATCGAACGCGTTTCGCTCCGCCGCAATCTGTCCCTCCACCTGCGAGACAATGTGCATCACATGAGAGTAGCGCTCCACCACCATGAATTCCGGCACGCGGATCGAACCGAATTCACAGACGCGACCGATGTCGTTTCGCGCGAGGTCGACCAACATCAAATGCTCGGCGCGTTCTTTGTCGTCCGCCAGCAGCTCGGTTTCCAGCGCGAGATCCTGGGCCGTGTTGGCCCCGCGCTTTCGCGTCCCGGCAATCGGGCGGATTTCAACCCGTCCATCGGTCAGCCGAACGTGCACTTCGGGTGAAGCCCCGACGATCGAAAAGTCGCCGGCCTCGAGGATGAACATATACGGCGACGGGTTCACCGTTCGGAGCGCCCGGTACAGGTCCAACGGCGAGCGGTCGAACGGTCGGGAGAATCGCTGAGAGGGGACGAACTGGATGATATCGCCGCTGCGAATGTATTCCTTCCCGTCCTCGACCGTTTGCTCAAAACGCTCGCGCGTGAAGTTTCCCGCCGGCACTGAAATCGTCGACGGATCAACCAACGGCGCGGGCGCGAGTTCCCGTGGGTGTTTGAGGAGCGAGTAAAGCTGATGCAGTTCGGCGACGGCGGTGTCGTAAGCCTTCGACGCGTCCGCTCCGACGTGAGCGTTGACACAAAGTCGCAGGGTTTGCTTCGCGCGGTCGAAGATCAACAGCGAGTCCGACAGCATGAAATAGAGCAGGGGAATCTTAAGCTCGTCCGTCTTCGCGGGCGGTACTGAACTTTCGATTCGGGATACGTACTCGTAACCCACAAAGCCCACGGCCCCACCGGTGAAGCGTGGCAGTGCCGGCATCGTCACCGGCTTGTACCCCGCCATTTCCACTTCAATGAGTTTCAACGGGTCCGGAGGCGTCGGTACAAACTGCGAGGCTCGACCCGTCTCGCGAATCTCCGTCGTGGTGGGTCCGCAGATGAAGATCTTGCGCGGCCGGCAGCCGATGAAGCTGTAACGGGAAAGATTTTCTCCGCCCTCCACGGACTCGAGGAGGTAAGAGGGGCCGGCCTCTTTCAGCTTCGCGTAGGCCGACACCGGCGTTTCGAAGTCCGCCATCAAATCGGTGTAGACGGGAACGACGTTGCCCTGCTCAGCGAGCCCTACGAACGCTTCCCTGTTGGGGTGGATGTTCATCGTCAGAGTTGGGCTTATGCGTGCGGGCAGAAACCGCGGCAAGGCGGGAATCGTCGGTACAACTGTATTGGCCGGCGAAAAGCGCGACTGCCGGCAAGCGGCAGTCGTCCGAGCTGCGGTCAGCTCAGACGCGTTGCTGGCCGGTCGCCAAGGTTATTCGACCGTGACCGATTTCGCGAGATTGCGTGGCTTATCGACGTCACAGCCTCGCTCGACGGCGATATAATAGCTCAGGAGCTGAACGGGAATCGCGGCGATGATGGGCAAGACCGCTTCGTGGCAGTCTGGCAGACAAATGGTCTCGTCGGCCAGGCCTTCTGGGATGTCCGCCCCTTCGGTCGTGATCACGATGATGGGACCCTTGCGCGCTTTGATTTCCTGCATGGAGGAAACGATCTTGTTAAAGATTTCGCCCTTGGGCGCAAAGAAGACGCTCGGACATTCCTCACTGATCAAGGCGATCGGCCCGTGTTTCATTTCAGCGGCGGGGTAGCCCTCCGCATGGATGTAGGAAATTTCCTTCAGCTTGAGGGCGCCTTCGAGGGCGAGGGGAAAGAGTGACAGCCGGCCGAGGAACAGCATGTCCTGCGAACGCGCGAATCGCTTCGAGATTTCGCGAATCTTGGGTGCCTGCTCGAGCACGCGTCGAACGAGTTCGGGTGCGCCTTTCAGGGCGTTCACGTACGACACGCCATCCGAGAAACTCATGTCTCGCATGCGAGCGAGATAGAGCGCCATCATTGCGCCGATCAGCAGCTGCGACGTGAAGGCTTTGGTGGACGCAACGCCTACCTCGGGGCCAACATGCTGGTAGATTCCGCCATCGGCCTCACGGGCGATGCTGGAACCAACGACATTGCTGATGGCGAGGACACGGTGGCCTTTGCGTTTGGCTTCGCGCAGGGCGGCGAGCGTATCGATCGTCTCGCCCGATTGGCTCATGACGAAGAACAGCGTGTTCGAATGCAGCGGTGAATTCCGGTAGCGGAACTCCGAGGCATAATCCACTTCGACGGGCAAACGGGCAAAGCGCTCGATCAGATGCTCCGTTACCAAGCACGCATGCCAGGCGGTGCCGCAGCCACAGAACATGAGCCGGTCAATCTGGCGGAACTCACTGGGGGTGACGTTCAGACCGCCAAACTGGGCGGTGCTGCCGTCGGCCGAAAAGCGGCCGCGCATCGCGTTTTCGAGCGCAATCGGCTGCTCGAAAATCTCTTTCTCCATGAAATGGGCGTAGTTGCCTTGATCAGCATCCGCGATCGACCACGTGATTTTGTCCAGGACGGGGGAGACGTCGGATTGATCGAGATTCGTGATCGAGAAGGCGCCAGAGGTAAGATGCACCACTTCGCCGTCCTTCAAGTAGACCACATTCTGCGTCCGGCTGATCAGCGCCGACGCATCCGAGGCTATTATATATTCACCGTCACCCACGCCCAGGATCAAGGGTGAGGCTTTGCGGGCGGCGACGAGCTCGCTGGGGAAATCGACGCAAAGCACCGCGATGCCGTAGGTGCCTTCCACGTGCCGGAGCGATTTTCGGACCGATTCAACGAAAGGATTGTGACCATTGTTCTGCGCCGGCTCTTTCGCGTAGTGGTATGCGATCAAGTTGCACAGCACCTCGGTATCGGTCTGCGATTGAAAGGTATATCCCTTGGTGGCGAGGAATTGCTTAATTTGGGCGTAGTTCTCGATCACACCGTTGTGGATCAACGCCAACTTGCCATCACTGCTGACGTGCGGATGCGCGTTCGCATCGGTGACGCCGCCGTGGGTGGCCCAACGGGTGTGGCCGATGCCGGTGGTGCCGGTGAATTGGTGCCGCGCGGTTTCTTTGACGAGGTTCTCGACCCGTCCCACCTTTTTGGCGACGTCAAGTTTCTGCGACTGCAGGATACAGATTCCGGCCGAGTCGTAGCCTCGGTATTCCAGCCTTTTCAGGCCTTCCAAAATGATCGCAGATGCCTTCTGTTTCCCCACATAGCCAACAATTCCACACATATTTTCCTATTTTTGTTTGGCGAAATTTAGCGAGCGCGCCAAAAATGAAGCAAGTTCTAAACCCCCGACCCCTCTACCTATGCCGAACCAAAAACGTGTGCTTGCCGTCATCATGGGCGGAGGCCGCGGTACCAGATTACATCCTCTGACCCAGGAACGTTGCAAACCCGCGGTTCCCTTAGCTGGCAAGTACCGGCTGGTCGATATTCCGATCAGCAACTGCATCAACTCTGACATCAATCGGATTTTTATTCTGACGCAGTTTAACACGGCGTCACTACATCGACACATTCAGACGACTTATCACTTCGATCCGTTCGGTGGTGGTTTTGTTGATATCCTCTCGGCTGAGCAGACCGAAAAGAGTCTGGATTGGTATCAGGGAACTGCGGACGCCGTGCGCCGCAACCTCATGCATTTTCGGGCGTTCCCGCACGACTTGGTGCTGATTCTTTCGGGTGACCAGCTGTACCGCATGGATTTCCGCGAGATCATCGAGCAGCACATCGCGACGAAAGCCGACGTGACGCTCGCCGCAGTTCCGTTCCCCATCTCCAAAGTTGAAGGACTTGGGCTGACGCGCGTGAATGACGACCTCTCGGTCGCGCAGTTCGTGGAAAAGCCAAAAGACCCGGCAATCATTGCAAGTCTCGCCCTGAGTGAAAAGCTGGAGTCGACGCTCAAGACCCCGTCAGAAGAAAAGCGGTGTCTGGCTTCGATGGGTATCTATGTGTTCAACCGTGATGTGCTCGCGGAGGCGTTGAGCAACAACATGGCCGATTTCGGCAAGGAAATCATTCCGGGACTGCTCGGGACGAAGAAGCTGTTTGTGCATATCTTCGAAGGCTACTGGGAAGACATCGGAACGGTGAAAGCCTTCTTCGATGCGAACCTCGCGTTGGCTCAGCCGCTCCCGCCCTTTAATTTCTTCGACGCAGCTTCGCCGATCTACACGCAGGATCGTTATCTGCCCGCCTCCAAACTCAACAAATGCGACATCGATCATGTCGTTATCGGCGATGGCTCCATTTTGACGGACTCGAGTCTCAAGCACTGCGTCCTTGGAATTCGATCCTACGTCGGCGAAGGTTGCGTGCTCGAAGACACGATCATGATGGGCTCGGACCAGTACGAAACGCCCGCACAGTTGGCCGAGAACATTGCCATGGATCGACCGCACTTGGGTTTAGGCAAGAACTGTCGCGTCAAGCACGCGATCATCGACAAGAATGCGCGCATTGGGGACAACACGGTCCTCTCGGCCGACGGAAAAGCCGACGGCGAGTACGCGGGTGGCGGTGTCATCATCCGTGACGGTGTTCTCGTCGTACGAAAAGGCGCCGTCCTGCCCAGCGGTACGGTGGTCTGACCACGCCCGGTTCGATCGCTGCCGACTTCGATCGCTCACGTAGGCCAGCGCACTTGCGCGCGCTCAGAGGTTTCGCTGCCCCCTGCGAACCCAATCAACTGAGCGCGCGCGAGCGCGCTGACCTACGCGGAATCCGGGTAGATCCGTGATCTCCCGCCGGTTCGAGCTTCGCGCTTCGATAACGCGCAGCGGCTCTTGCCGTGCGGATCGGCTAAATGCCGCGCCGCGATTCTATTTGGCTGCGCGCTGTGGTTGAAGGATGGATGCGAGCGCGATCACGACGACGCCCGAGATCACGAGGAAGATTGAGTAAAATGTTCCCCGGCTCAGCCCCAGAATAAGCCCCGCGTCGGGTTCGCGAAACGTTTCGCCGAGCGCGCGCACCGCCGCATAGGCGATCAGGAATTCTCCGGTCAGCCGGCCCGGACTTCTCAGCACGACATCGCTGCGCCAAAACCGCCATTGCATAAACGCGAACAGAAGGAGTCCTTCCAGTCCCGCTTCGTAGAGCTGTGAGGGATGTCGCGGCATGAGTGGTACCGGACTCGCCGGGAAAATGACGGCCCACTTCACTTGAGTGGGTTTCCCCCACAACTCGCCGTTGATGAAATTCGCAATTCGGCCGAAGAACAGGCCGAGCGGAGCAGTCGAGTTGACGAGGTCGGCGAGGTGCAGGAACGGCAGCTTTTGAATTCGCGCGAATACCGCCAAGGCAATAGCCACGCCTGCCATTCCGCCGTGGCTCGCCATGCCGCCTTCCCAAATGCGAAAGAGACTCAGCGGATCGCTCAAAAGGTCGGACGGGTGATACAGTACGAAAGATCCGAGCCGGCCGCCAATCATTACGCCGAGCACCAGGGCGACGATCAGGTCGGAAATCTTTTCACGCGGCAGCTGTGATTTCCCCGCTCGCCGATAACGGCTCAGCAGCAAGGCCGCCGCCATGAACCCCAGCAGATAACTCAGACCATAGTAGCGGATGCCGAAGTTATCGCTGAACTGATAGAGAAACGGCGAAAGGTTGTGGGTCCAAAACGCGAGCGGCTCTGCCGGGAGAAAATGAAAGGTCATGCTCGGTAGGTGAGGTCGGCTCAACGATTGCAGACCATGCGCGTCGAACAACCCAAATTGCGCGTCTGCGCGAACGTTTGCCGTGCACGCATCCATTCCGTGTGGGAATGCGCCCTCGACCAACCCCAGGTTGATGTTCAATCGCGTCGCGAACGAATACGGATCGATTTCGGTCGGTGCGGCGTCGGCTAGAAAAGACTCTTGCGACGAACAAAATCCGGTCGCGTAGTCGTGCGTATGAGCGAACTCAAGCGCACACCCCTCCGCGATTTTCACGCTGCTCATGGCGGTCGATTGGTCGATTTCGCCGGTTGGGAAATGCCGGTTCAGTACCGCAGCATCCTCGAGGAACATAAGGCGGTGCGAAAAGCCGCGGGGCTTTTCGATGTCAGCCACATGGGTGAGGTCGACGTCACCGGTCCCGGTGCGGAAGCGTTCTTGAATTACCTGGTGACAAACGACGTCACCAAGCTTTTCCCCGGCCGAGTGCTCTATTCGCCCATGTGTTATCCGACGGGTGGAGTCGTCGACGACTTGCTCGTCTATCGTCGTGGGCCCACGGATTATTTCCTCTGCATCAATGCCGGTAATATCGCGAAGGACCTCGCCTGGATCCGTGAGCATGCGGCCAAGTTCGAGGTTACGATCACCGACCGCTCGGACGATTATGCGCTCCTCGCTGTTCAAGGACCGAAGGCTGCGGAAATTGTGCAGTCGCTGACGGGAGCAAAGCTCGGCCTGTTGAAGTATTATCATTTCGTCGAGGGTACCGTAGCCGGAATTCACTGCCTGATCAGCCGGACCGGTTACACGGGCGAAGATGGGTTCGAGTTGTACCATGCTGCGGCAGATGCCCCCGGTTTAGCCGAAGCGTTGTTGAAAGCCGGTGCTCCGTTCGGTCTTGAACTGGCGGGTCTTGGCGCACGCGACAGCCTGAGACTGGAGGCGGGATACGCGTTGTATGGGCACGAGATCACTCAGGAGATCTCGCCGCTGGCGGCTGGACTCGGCTGGACGGTGAAACTGCAAAAGGGAGCCGATTTCATTGGTCGCGACGCCTTGCTCGTGGAAAAGCAGAACGGTGCCCCGCAACAAGTGGTCTTTTTCAAAACCGGCGATCGCCGCATCGTCCGCGCAGAAACCAACGTGCTCGACGATTCCGGCGCGGTCGTGGGGCGCGTGGTTTCCGGGACTCTGTCACCCTTACTCAATGAGGCGATTGGCTCAGCGCTCGTAAGTTCGACCGCCATCACGTCGCCGCTGTCCGTCGATATTCGGGGAGCCCGAGTACATTTGCATCTGGTCAAACCGCCGTTTGTGGCATTGAAAAAATCATGAGCAACGTTCCCGCCGATCTCCGCTACGCGAAGTCCCATGAATGGGTGAAACCTGCCCAAGACGGCACCGCGCAGATCGGCATCACGGATTACGCCCAGAATTCGCTCGGCGATATCACGTACGTGCAGCTTCCGAAGGTCGGCGCCACCTTGAAAGCGGGTGAAACATTCGGGGTCGTTGAGTCCGTCAAAGCGGCGAGTGATCTTTACGCTCCCGTTTCGGGCACCGTTGTCGCGGTCAACAGTGCGCTGGATTCAGCTCCAGAAACGCTGAACACCTCGCCCTACGCCAATGGTTGGATGCTTACGGTCAAACTCACCCATGCGGCGGAAGTGCAATCACTCCTGGACGCCGGTGCGTACGAGAAGCAATTGACCTAGCCTCGCGGATTTAGCTGCACTCCAGCGTCACTCGTTTTCAGACGCGGGGTTTCGTTGCATCTTTGCAATTTCTACTTCGTCAGGCGCCTACAGCGTCCCCGCGCCTATCTCTCGTGCCATTTTTCCGCCCACTTCCGCTCACGTGTTTTGTCGTCTCCGCCGTCGTCACGGTTCTATCCACCGGCTGCAGCCGTGAGAAGTCGACCACGGCTGCGGTCGTCGCACCCGTTCAGCCGGTCGAAGTAACGCCCGTTGTCCGGCAAAACCTTGCCGAGACTCTGGGTCTCGTCGGCTCTGTTGCGGCAAATGAGTCTGCAACCATCCGACCGGAAACGACGGGATTGGTCCGGAGCATCCATTTTGAGGAGGGTCAACGCGTCAAGAAGGGCGACCTGCTGGTGAAGATCGATGATGCGGAAATGCGCGCGCAACTCGGCCAAAGCGAAGCTCGCTTTCAACTCGCCGAACTCAATCTGCAGCGCGCGGAAAAGCTGGGGAAAACCCAAAGTAACAGTGTGGCGGAAGTGGATCGTGCCCGCTCCGAATTTGCGTCGGCCCGCTCGGACTTGGAGTTGATCCGCGTGCGGCTGGACCGCACCGAAGTTCGTGCCCCGTTCGACGGCATGGTGGGCGGCCGTACAATTTCTCCCGGAGATTTCGTGAACTCTCTTTCCCAGATCACGACGATCAATGATCTCAGCCGGTTGAAAATCGACTTTCAGGTCCCGGAGCGATTCGCCGCCAAGGTCCGGCCCGGCACGGTGTTCAAGGTTCGTTCCCAGGCACTCCCTGCCGGAGTCGAACTTTCGGGCGAGGTCTATTTCGTCGCTTCCATCGTCGATCGTGCGACCCGTTCGAGTGAAGTGAAAGGGTTCATGGCGGCGGATGCACCGGGATTGAAGCCTGGCATGTTTGCGAACGTTGAGCTGGTGCTCGATATCCGGCAGGGAGTGCTCACGGTACCCGAAGGAGCAATACTCACCACCACGACTGGAACTCAGATTATCGTCACGCGCGACGAGGCCGGCGGTACGGTGGCCGAATTCATTTTGGTCAGGACCGGGCTGCGCTCGAATGGTCACGTCGAAGTCACTCCGATCAAGGGAGAGTTGTCCGAAGCTCGACAGGTGATCGCCTCAGGCGTCGGAGCATTGATTTTGTATCCTGGCGCACGGATCGAGGCCCGGCCGTTCATCAGCAGCTTCCGGACTGCCGCTGCGCCATGATTCTGTCGGATATTTCCATTCGCCGTCCGGTGGTCTGTCTTGTCGCGTCCATTCTGGTGCTCCTGATCGGACTTCTTTCCTTCAAAAAGCTGGCGGTCCGCGAATACCCGAACATCGACTCTCCCATCATCTCGATCCAGACGTCGTACCCTGGGGCGTCGGCTGAAGTCATCGAGACGAAAATCACTGAGCCGCTTGAAAAGGAGATCTCCTCGATCGACGGCATCCGCGTGGTGCGGTCTGTTTCCCGGGAGCAGCAGTCGGAAATCACTGTCGAATTCAATCTGGCCCGCGATGTGAACGAAGCGGCCAACGATGTGCGCGATCGGGTGAGTCGTGCGCGCAGCCGATTGCCTGATGAGGTGCTGGAACCTCAAGTCACCAAGACCGAAGCGGACGCGGATCCGATTCTTGGTTTCTCGCTCAATTCCGACCGCTACTCCCGACAAGAGCTGTACGACATGGCCGATCGTCTCGTCGTCCAGCGGATCCAAACCGTTCCGGGCGTAGGCTCGGTCCAGGTTCGCGGCCCGCGCTATGCGATGCGCTTGTGGATCGATTCCGATCGCCTCGCGGCTTATGCGCTTACGGTGGCCGACGTGGAGCGCGCCTTAAGTCAGCAGAATGTTGAGATTCCTGGGGGCCGCATCGAATCCACCACGCGCGAGTTTAGCGTGCGCACCCAAGGCAATCTAGCCGACGTGAATGAATTCGAGAACCTGATCCTCGCGGTTCGCCAAGGCTATCAGGTGAAATTTTCCGACATCGGCCGGGTCGAGCTCGGCCAAAATGATTACCGCGCCGAAAGTTTTTATCGGGGTCGCCCCACCGTCGGCGTGCAGGTGTTCCGTCAGTCGCAGTCCAATCTGCTCGACCTCGCGGACGGAGTAAAAGCTCAGATCCCGATCATTCAGGCTAGCCTGCCAAAAGGCGTGAGCTTCGATATCGGTTTCGACAGTTCGCTCTATGTCGATCGTTCGGTGCACGAAGTGTACAAGACATTGTGGGAAGCTTCGGGGCTGGTGATCCTGATGATCTTTCTTTTCCTCCGCGACTGGCGCGCGACGTTTATTCCGCTCCTTGCGATTCCTGTTTCAGTGGTCGGGTCGTTCGCGGTCATGAGCTGGCTCGGATTTTCACTCAACGTGCTCACGTTGCTCGCGCTGGTGCTGGCGGTCGGTCTCGTGGTCGACGACGCGATCGTGATGCTCGAAAACATCTACCGACGCATCGAAGGTGGCGAAACGCCCATCCACGCGGCAGTGCACGGCGCGCGACAGGTGGCGTTCGCCATCATCGCGACGACGTTGACGCTCGCTGCCGTTTTTCTGCCGGTTGCGTTTCAGTCGGGACAGACTGGCCGGCTTTTCTTCGAATTCGGGGTTACGCTCGCGATTGCGGTGCTCGTATCCGCGTTTGTGGCACTGACGCTGACGCCCATGTTAAGTTCGCGAATGCTCAAATCTCACATGGTCGACGGCAAGCCCCGCCACGGTTGGATCTACGAAAAGACCGAGCCCTTCTTCGAGTGGATGAATCGAACTTACGCCGCGATGCTCACCGGGTCCCTGAAGCACAAGGCGTGGGTGATTGGATTTTCGGGTCTGATCGTGCTGCTGGGGCCTTACCTCTACACCAAACTGCAACGAGAGCTGACGCCGCTCGAGGATCGCAGTTCGTTTCGCGCGACCTTCATCGCGCCGGTGGGATCCACGCCACAGTATGCGCATTATTACTCGGGGAAGATGGAGCAGATGATTTTGGACATCCCGGAAATCCAGCGAACTTTCCGGCGGAGCGGGGATGGAAATCGCGCGTTCATCTTTGCCACGCTGAAGCCCTGGGAGGAGCGCACGCGGAAGGCTCAGCAGATCATCGCGGAACTACGGGAAAAGTTTCGGATGGAGATCACCGGAGGTCAGGCGGCTCCGATTGCGCCGCGTCCCTTTGGCCAGCGGAACAGCGTCTCGGGTGTTCAAGTCGTACTGCAGGGCTCCGACTTCAATGAACTCCAGAAGCTCGGCGAACAGATGCTCGCATCCATGCGCGCGAGCCCGATGTTTTACCAACCGCGACTCGATCCTTCGCCCACCAAACCGCAGCTTGAGGTGCGAATCGATCGAGCGAAAGCAGCAGATCTGAGCGTGCCGATTTCAGAAATTGCGGCGACCTTGGAAACGTTGTTTGGCGGAAAACGCGTGACCACGTTTCAGCGCGGAAGTCAGGAGTACGATGTCATCGTCCAGGTGGCCGACGAAGACCGGACCGCCCCATCGGATCTGAGCCGCGTTTACGTGAAAACCACGACGGGCACCTTGATCCAGCTCACGAATCTGGTGCAGGCGAACGAGAGCGTGGTGCCGGAAAACTATCCTCATTTCGCGCGGTTGAGGGCGGTGACTGTTTCGGCCCAACTCGCTGGAACGGCCACCATCGGTGACGGCGTGAATTTCCTTCGTGACGCATCGAACCGGCTGCTACCGGCGGGGTACACGTATGCTTGGGATGGAGAGACGCGCGAGTACGTGGAGAGCGCCAGCGATACGTGGATGCTTTTCGTGCTGGCTCTGGTATTCACCTTTTTGATCTTGGCGGCGCAGTTTGAATCATGGATTCACCCGCTGACCATCTTCACGGGCATCATTCTCGCGCTTTCGGGCGGAGTGATTGTGCTTTACGCCACGCGATTCTGGGGGCCGGCGATGACCGACAACCTGTATTCACGGTTTGGGCTCATCATGCTCATCGGACTGGTGGCGAAGAATGGCATTCTGATCGTGGAGTTTGCGAATGAGCTCCAACTCGAAGGCCGAAGCGCGTTCGAGGCGGCGTACGAATCCGCGATCATTCGCTTCCGCCCGATTTTGATGACGGCGATCGCAACGATCCTGGGTGCGGTGCCGATTGCTTTCGCGACCGGAGCAGGAGCGGAGTCGAGAAATCCGATGGGCATCGTGATTGTTGGTGGACTCAGTATTGCGACGTTCCTCACTTTGTTTGTCGTGCCGATCTGCTACGTCGTGGTCGATCGACTCTGCGTGCGGGTCACCGGACACTCGAGCGCGTACGGCCTCAAGAAGGCCCAGCAGATCGAGCGTGAAACGAAAGACGTGCCAGAGCCTCTGGTGTTGGCGAAGTAGTCGGAGCCAAAAGCTCACGTTCGCAAACCGACCACGCAGAGGATCGACCTCCAGTCGCGATCGCAGGTCAGAATTGGAGGGACCGGCTCCGTCCGGTCCGCGCACACGGTCAACGATGTCACGCCTTTGCGCGCGCACTGACCGGACGACACGGAGGTCGTCCCTCCCGAACCGCGCAAAAAAGCCCGCGCCGCAGTGAAGCGGTCGCGGGCTGAAGTTTGATCCGACGTTTCGAAGTTGGGCTTAGGCCTTATGCTTTTCCGGACTTCGCGGCTTTCTGGCGCGCGTTGTTGTTCAGAATGCGCTTCCGCAGACGGAGGCTCTTCGGCGTGACCTCAACGAGTTCGTCGGCCGCGATGTATTCGATCGCACGCTCGAGCGAGAGCTTGGAGGCAGGCGTGAGACCCGTGGCAACGCCTGAACCCTGCGAACGGAAGTTCGTCAGTGCTTTCTCACGGACCGCATTACAGGCGATGTCTTCATTACGCGGATTCTCGCCGACGATCATGCCTTCGTACACTTGCTCGCCGGGACTGACAAACAGCTTGCCGCGTTCCTGCACCATCACCAACGCGTACGAGGTGGTTTCACCCGCTTCGGTCGCGATGAGTGTACCCGTGATGCGCGTGAGCACCTCGCCGGCGTACGGACCGTATTCCTTGAAGAGATGGCTCAAGACGCCGCGTCCACTCGTGGCATTCACCACGTCGATTTCCATACCAATGAGGCCGCGCGTGGTGATCGTCGCTTCGATCATCGTGGAGTGGGGGAGCTTCTCCATGTTCGTGAGCTGCCCCTTACGATTCGCAAGGTTCTGCATGATCGAACCGACGCACTCATCGGGAACTTCGATCCAGACGGTCTCGTACGGCTCCTGCCGCTGACCATCGACGACCTTTTCGATGACGGTCGGACGGGAAACGAGAAGCTCGAAGCCTTCGCGCCGCATCGTTTCGACGAGGACTGCGACCTGCATCGCGCCGCGAGCCTTGACGTTGAAAATGCCCGCCTTGTCCGTGTCCTCGATCAGGATCGAGACGTTTGTCTTCAACTCGCGCATGAGCCGCTCGCGCAGTTGACGTGAGGTGACGAGTTTGCCCTCCTGGCCGACCAACGGACCGTCGTTCACGCAAAATTGCATCTCCAACGTTGGGGGATCGATCTGGGTGAACGGCATCGCGTGTCCGGCTTCGTCAGCGGTGAGCGTGTCACCAATGTCGACGTCTTCGAACCCGGAGAGGCCAACAATGTTGCCGGCGACGGCGGTGTCCGTCTCGCGCGTACCGAGACCGGTGAACTCAAAGACCTTGGTGATCTTGGCGCGGACGCGTTTTGCGTCGACGTGACGGATGATGAAGACGGTTTGTCCGATCGTGGCTGTGCCGCCGAGGATCTTGCCGACCGCGATACGACCGACGTAATCGCTCCAATCAATGTTGGACACGAGCATGTGGAACGGCTCGTTCGGCTTGGCGAATGGAGGTGGGATGTGATCGAGGATCGTCTGGAAAAGCGGAGACATGTCCTTCTTTTCCTCACCCAGGTGATACATCATGTAGCCGTCGCGGCCGGAACCGTAGACGACAGGTGCGTCGAACTGTTCTTCGGTGGCGTTGAGCTCCATCAGAAGCTCGAGCACCTTGTCATACATCTTCGCTGGCTCGGCGTTTTCGCGGTCGATCTTATTGATGACGATCACGACCTTGAGGCCGTGGCCGAGCGCTTTGCGCAAGACGAAGCGCGTTTGCGCCTGAGGACCGTCATAGGCGTCGATCACGAGCAGGACGCCGTCGACCATCCGGAGCGCGCGCTCCACTTCGCCGCCGAAATCCGCGTGTCCGGGAGTATCGACGATGTTGATCGTCTTATCTTTCCAGTGCACGGAGGTGTTCTTGGCCTTGATGGTGATGCCCTTTTCCTTCTCCAGATCCATGGAGTCCATCGCCCGCTCCTCGACTTGCTGGTTGGCGCGGTAGACGCCGCCTTCCTTGAGCAGTTTGTCGACCAGCGTGGTTTTGCCGTGGTCAACGTGGGCGATAATAGCGATATTACGGATGTTCTGGTTCATGGCTCGGGCTCGTTCTGGTCTATGGAAAAGAGAAGAACGTGCCGTCCGCCAAAACCGAACGCAAGACCGAAGGCGCGACACGGGAGAATCTCGGTGGCAGGGCCTCACGCAAAGGCCGCGAAGGACGCAACGTGAACCGGATTCAGTTAATGAAACCGCCGTAACGGTGCGACCAGCCAGAGACGTGCGCTGGTTTCGCCGATGCGCAGGTGAAGGCGCGTACTTAGAGATTCCCACACCATTTCCTTCGCGACCTTAGCGCCCTTTGCGTGAGGCACATCCCTGGTATCGGAAAACAATAAGGCCCCGGAACCTTGCGGTCCCGGGGCCAAATTTGGGGGTGGGCGTTCGCCACGCGCTCTTTCCCGACGGCACATTGTTGGGCGCCTCGCTTTCGCGGGCCTTGTGCTTCCCGACGC
>JBDSSD010000062.1:0-64225 GCA_039928945.1 Opitutus sp.
CGAGTACCAGGCGGACGTCACCACGGTGGATTGGCGAAACTTGCTCTGGCGCTCCGATGATGAACCGGAGGGCGTGAAACCCCTTGATCTGGACGACGAGGATGAAAGCGATCAAGCGGCCGCGCCAGACTCTCCTGAGACGCCTGCCGTGGACGGAACCGCAGAGCCAGTGAAACGACGCCGCAAGTCGAAAGCACCGAAAGGTGAACCATCGACCGAGGATCTGGCCGCGCTCGATGGCACGCAGTGGCAAGAAGTGAAGGGGGAGGCGGACGCCCTGCGTTCACGCCTCGGCAGTATGGGCGCGGTCAACCTTGTCGCGATTGAGGAGTACGCGGAGCTTAAACAGCGCTTCGATTTCCTAAACTCACAGTCGGACGATCTCACCACCGCAAAGGCGGAATTGTTGAATGCGATCGACGAAATTAACCAGACTTCCCAGAAACAATTTGAAGTCACGTTTGAGCAGATCCGGAAAAATTTCGAGTACACCTTTCACACGTTGTTCGGTGGCGGCCGGGCCAATATCGAGCTGGTCGCGACAGACGATGTGTTGGAAAGCGGAATCGAAATCGTCGCCCAGCCGCCTGGCACAAAACTAAAAGGCATCACACTGCTTTCGGGCGGTCAGAAAACGCTCACTGCCGTCGCGCTCCTGTTCGCGCTCTACATGGTGAAGCCCTCACCGTTTTGTTTGCTCGATGAACTGGATGCGCCGCTCGACGAATCAAACATTGGCCGGTTCACCGATCTGCTCAAAAAATTCGTTGGCGCCTCCCAGTTTATCATCATCACGCACAATAAGCGGACCGTGTCCGCGGCCAGCGCGATCTATGGTGTCACCATGGAAGAGCGGGGCGTTTCGAAAACGGTCTCGATGCGCTTCAACGCGGAGCGCGGAGAACCTGAGGCTCAGACTCCCAATATCGCGCAGGCCGTCCGGACGGCCGTTTCAGCTTAACCTGGAAAAGTGGAGGTGGATACCCCGGCCATTGCTGGGAAGGGGTATCCACTCCGATGCCTAGTCCAAATCTGGTGGGACGTTACTCAGCGCGTCCTCCATCGTGGTGAAGCCGGCCTTCACTTTGAGCATGGAATCCTGGTGCAGCGTCTTCATGCCGCCCTTCATCGCGATGCGCTTGATTTCGGAGACCTCGGATTTGCGATTGATCGCTGAAGTGAGCTCTTCGCTGTTCAGCATGAGTTCGTGGATACCGATTCGTCCTTTGTAGGAATTTCCGCTGCAGGTTGGACAACCATGAGCACTGGCTCGGAAAATCTGTCCGCTCCATCCCAGCGCTTTTTCCAGAATTTCCTTTTCACGGCCCTGCGGCTCGTAGGCGACGCGACACGTTTTGCAGACTCGACGAACGAGTCGCTGGGCGCACACGCAGATCAGTGAGCCCGAGACGTTGAACGGTTCCGCGCCCATTTCACACAGCCGAGTCACTGTCGAAGAAGCGTCGTTCGCGTGAACGGTCGAGATGAGCAAGTGACCCGTCAGCGCGGCTTCGATTGCGATCTGGGCCGTTTCCTGGTCGCGGATTTCTCCCACGAGGATGATGTCGGGGTCCATACGCAGATAGGCGCGCAGCGCTCGGGCAAACGTGAGACCGATCTGCCGATTCATCTGCGTTTGGTTGAGTCCTGGCAGCGTGTACTCGATTGGATCTTCGGCCGTCTGGATATTGACGTCGCGCTTGTTCACTTCGCCCAAGGCGGAATAAACGGTCATAGACTTGCCGGATCCAGTCGGTCCGCAGTGCAGAATCATACCGTACGACCGATTGATGCACGCCCGGTACTTCACTAGATTTTCCTCGGAGAAACCCAGTGCAGTCATCGGCAACGCGCTCTTCGATTTGTCCAGGATACGCAGGACGACTTTCTCGCCGTGGTTCGTGGGGCCGGTCGCCACTCGAAGATCGATATCGATATTTTTCTTCGTGAAGCGCTTGAAAATAATTCGACCATCCTGCGGCAACCGGCGTTCGGAAATGTCCAGGTTGCACATGATCTTGATGCGCGCGATCATGGCACCTGCCGCCTGACGCGGCAGCGTGAGCTTGTCCTGGCACAGACCATCGATGCGGTAGCGCACCAGCAGTTCTTTTTCGGTCGGCTCAACGTGGATATCAGAAGCCCCCGCGAAGTAGGCGTCTTCGATAATCCGGTTCGTCAGCTGAATGATTGGACCCGAATCTTCGTTTTCGAGATCGCCTGCTTTGACGTCACTGGTTCCGGTCGCAGGCTCGTACTCGGTGTGAACGACTTCTGCGACCGAGGCGATGTTGATGTCCTCAGATGAGAGGCTCGCTGCCTTTGCTTCTTTGAAGTAACGTTTGAGAAGCGCTTCGAACAGGGTCGCAGAAACTACACTGACGTCTTCGATGACCATGTCGGTCGCCCGCGTGAACATCTCACGGCGCGGATGATCCATCGGGTTGGTCATTAACACCGCAAAAGCATTTGGCCCAAGCCGCTTATAGGGAAACACGCCTTCGCGGCGGATGATCGCGTCACCTGTTGCCAGGACGAGTTTCTCGTCGATCTCGAGCTCTTCGGCCCGCGTGATCAGTGGCAGCTCGGTCAGCTTGGCGACAAAGCGCGCCGCGTCTTCCGCGTTCGGCACAAACTTGGGATCCACCATGCGGTGAATGAGCGCGGAGGAGTATTCCGCGACCTCTTGAACCAAGGCCAAGTCACTCTCCGTGAAGTTTCCGCGAGTGCCGGCTCGCATTTCTTTGTTCAGAACCTGAATGGCTCCCAACGTGATGGTCGTCTTGAGCGGAACAGTGAGGGTGGAATGGATCTCGAAGTCGGTGTTCTGAGCCATCGACGTCATGAACGGGGTCTCGCTCGCGCTGTTGCGATAAAAGACTGGCTGACCGGTCTCAATGACTTGTCCCACGATGCCGCGCCCCATCGGAATTTTCATCGCCAGCAAATTGGCGGCCTTGTTCCGGAAGTACTGTTCCTTCGCTGGATCGTCGGCCCAGAGCGTGGGTGAATAGTAGACTTGGCGAAATGAAATCGAATCCCCTTCAACGAGGTAGAACGTCATCGATTGCGCTTCCAATGCTTCAACAATCTTCGAGGCAGCGAGTTCGATCACCGAGGCGACATCAGCGCGGCTCGGGGTCGGCTTTGAAATGACCTTGATCAGCAATGAACGCCTGAGGGAGCCAACGAGATTGGAGGAGATCATAGTTTAAGGTACGGATGACTAAGCACGTTGGGTGCCGAGTCGTTCTTGAGACTAGGGTTAAACCCTTATGTTCCACGCATCAATGCTTTGCGTTTCAAATGCTTTAGCGCCTACACCGGAGGAAGTACGGAATCTCGTAAGGAGTTTTGAAGTCCCGTAAGGTGATCTGACAGTTTCGGGAGTGAGATCAGGAGTCATGGTGTTGCCGATCGAGTAACCTAAACGGTAGGGGGAAGAGCTGCGGGGCGAGTTCTCACGCCGTTCGAGCTCATCCTGAAGGGGGCAGAGTCACGCGGCGCCACGTCTTAGACCCGTTTTCCCGCGTGTAATTTCCAGCTTGTGAACGCATTGACGTGGGACAGGCATGCCACGGTGATTCCAGAACCCAAGCCGGCGAAAAAGAAATCATCCCGACTCTGCTATAGGTAAATCTCCGATGAGGCCGCCTGCACTGAGAAAGCTAATCGACGATGTCACCACCATACCCTCAGATCGCGGAAGGAGAAATTATAGAGGCGCCCCCAATAAAGAGCGTGTGAGGCGGCTGGAACGATCCGGAATTGAAATGTGCCGGCTTCGTCACCATCACCGGGTGACCCGTATTCGCGGGCATGATGCTCCGCTGGTTCAAACGTATACTTGGCTTCGATTCGCCGGAGAACGCGGGCTCACGTGGTGAGGCGCAGGCTGCGGAATGGCTGCAACGCCACCGCAACTTTGTGATCGTCGTAAAGAACTGGCGCGGACCTCGAGACCGTCGACAGGAGATTGATCTGGTTTGTCGTGACGGTGAGGTGCTGGTTTTTGTCGAGGTGAAGGCGCGGGCGGTTGGGGCGCTCGTACCGGGATATTACGCAGTGGATCGGCGCAAAAAGCGGGCGATGCGACGAGCCGTTCATGCGTACCTCGCGTGTCTAAAAACGCCACCGCGGACCTTCCGATTCGACGTGGTGGAAGTAAGTCACGGTGGCCCGAAGGCGCCTGCCGACGTCATCCATTTCGAAAACATTCCGTTATTCCCCAAACATTATCGACGATAGCGGCCGAGGCGTGAACAGGTGCGGGTGAACGGACCCGCCAAAGCCGGTGATTACACATTGCGCTCTTTTCGGTTTTTAAGCGCGGTCGCGCTGACGCTTATGACGGAATTGACGGCTTGCTTCACCCTCCATCCGCGTCGAGGTTTCGGGCCAGCATGGCTGATTCACAGCGTCATCCCTTCCTCCACGGCTTAAGCAAGCACCGCGGTGCGCCTCCAACGGTGGTGGTCATCTTCGGCGCTTCCGGCGACCTCACGGCCCGCAAGTTGATCCCGGCCGTTTACAATCTGGCATTCGACGGACTTCTTCCGGCCGATTTCTTCCTGGTGGGCTATGGCCGCAAGCCGATTCCAGACGAGGAATTCCGAGGGCTTGCCGCCGACGCGATCAAGGAATTCTCGCGTCGAGAGCTCAACCCCGAGGTGTGGGATCGCATCGCGGCACACACGAGCTACGTTGCCGGCGGCTATGACGAGAAACCGGCCTTCGATCGTCTCGCGACTCACATAGCTGATCTCGAGAAAAATCTCGGACGCGAAATGCAGACCTTGTTCTACATCTCGACGCCGCCTTCCGTGTTTGCGCCAATCATCCAGAATCTAGGGGCGAGCGGTTTAGCCGATAAATATCTCGGTCAGTCACACGAGGCGAAGGTCATCATCGAGAAGCCATTTGGCAAAGACCTCGCCTCCGCGCGCGCGCTCAACGCGACGATTCGAGACGTGTTCGAGGAACACCAAGTGTACCGGATCGACCACTACTTGGGGAAGGAGACGGTCCAGGATTTGTTGGTCCAGCGTTTTGCCAACGCGATTTTCGAACCGCTGTGGAATCGGAATTTTATTGATAGCGTGCAGATCACCGTGGCGGAAGAAGTCGGCGTCGGAACGCGCGGCGGTTATTATGAGCAGAGTGGGGCGCTGCGCGATATGATCCAGAATCATACGATGCAGTTGCTCGCGTTGACGGCGATGGAACCGCCGGTGTCGTTGGATGCGGAATCAATCCGTGACGAGAAGGTCAAGTTGCTGAAGGCGATCCAGCCGCTGAATCTTGCGCCGGGTGGGGACGTGGCCCGGGCCCAGTATGCCGCGGGCATGATCGGCGGCAAAAATGTACCCGGATATCTGGAGGAAGAGGGGATCTCACCGCAGTCCGCCACTGAAACGTTCGCGGCCCTGAGGCTCTCCATCAACAACTGGCGCTGGCAAGGTGTACCGTTCTATCTTCGGTCGGGCAAACGCATGGCGCGCCGCGTCTCTGAGATCGCGGTCAACTTCAAGCGGCCGCCCGGTACGCTCTTCGCAGAGGGAGAGAAGTTCAATCTGGCAGGCAATACACTCTCCTTTCAAATCCAGCCGGACGAAGGACTCAGCCTTATCCTCAACGCGAAAGTGCCAGGTCTGGAAACCCGGACCCAGCCCGTGAAGATGAGCTTCCGATACGCGACCACTTTTGGCTCGAACACACCGGAAGCGTACGAGCGCCTGGTCCTCGACGCGATGATTGGGGATGGGACGCTGTTCATTCGTGGTGACGAAACGGAAGCTTCGTGGACTTTGTGTACTCCCATTTTGGAGTCATGGGCCAAAGCGGGAAGAAGCGGCTTGGATTCCTATCCGTCTGGATCATGGGGACCGCCGACCTCCGAGGCATTGCTCCAAAAGAACGGCCATGAATGGCGTCAGCCCTGAGGTTGCGCTCGGCTTCGTGTATTTGGCTTACGCTTCGATCTAACGCTCTTCGTTCGCTCCGCCCTTTGTCGCTCGAACAACTTCATTGCTGACGCCTGTCTTTTTGCCTGTGCCCGAAATTTTCAATGCTCTGCCTGGCCTCGACGTCCCCGTTGATGCGATTTCGAAAAGTGTCTCAAGAATGTGGGCGCAAACCGCTGCGAGCGGTCGCGCTGCTCCCGCGTCAGAGGACTCGAAAGCGACGCAGGTCAATTTCGTCCTGCACTTGGGGTTCAACACGACGTGCGAGGACTCCCAGGCGCAGTTTCAAACCGTTCTTCGCTTTTCGCAGCGTTATCCCAGTCGAGTCGTCGTACTTTGCCCGCTGAAATCTGACAACGGTGTGACGGAGCTGCGGGCGAAGATCTACGGAGAATGTTTTTTGGGCAAATCGAAGGGTGATACCCGCTGTGTGGAGTTTGTGATGTTGAGCTATCCCCAATCTGCGCGGGAACGGCTCGAGGATCAGGTCTCCATCTGTTTGTCCACTGACCTTCCGCTGTACTACTGGGCTCACGGTTTTTCCGATAGCGGCAAACTCGCCGACTACACGTATCTCCTGACGCGCGCGAAGCGGGTGATGATCGATAGCGCAATTGCGCCGCCAGATGCCCTGACTTACCCGTGGCCGCGACCATCAGCGCTGCGCGATCTCGTGTATTCGCGCTTGCTCCCGGTGCGTCAGACGGTCGGCCAATTCCTCGCCCGTTATGCTCCGGCTGTGCTGGTGGAAGGACTACAGGTCGTCACGGTGGACCATTCCGAGCAATATCCGGCAGAAGCGCGGGTGGCGCTAGGTTGGTTGAAGCGCCGGTTGGTGGCTTGCGGGGCCGAGTTGCGGACGACTCAATTCATCGAAAAGCCCGCTCAATCCGGGTCGCTCGGCATTTCATTTGCATATGCTGACCCCAAAAAGTTTTTCCGCTGGCGGGGAGATTTCCAGTCGCGGCACGCGCTGTTCGAGGCCGATTTTGGCACCGGTAAAGCCACACTGCCGGCCGCCGTCAGCCTGCTCCCGCCCGAGATGGCCTTGAGTGAAGCGATGTTCTTTTAATCGTCGCATTGCCGTGGAGACGCGGTCGGCGGATCGCTCTTACATTCGGCGTAACCTGATTTCCCAGAGGTCGTCTCGTGCACGGCCGGAGGTGGCGCTTGCAATTAGTTCACGTCACGCCATCGACTTGCCGCGTTTTTGTATGAACTTTTGTTCCTTGTGCACGTCACACCGTGCTCCTTTCTCCCATGTTCTTCGCCACGATTGAAGTGTTCAAGGGCGCCGGTGTACTGATTTACCCGCTCGCGCTCTGTTCCGCTGCCGCAGTATTCATTATCTGCGAGCGCGCCTTTGCCCTGAGAAAGGCAGCTGTGATGCCTCAGGATTTGGTGGATGCCGTGGTTAACGGTCGTGCGCTGATGGGCGGCAAGCACACTGTGCTCGCCCGCATTGTTGACTTCGCCGAACAGCACAAGAACGACGATGGCGCGGTGAAGGCCTTCGCCCGACTTGAGATCAACCGTATGGAGCGAGGGGTGCCTTACCTTGACGTGATCTACGCTGCGGCGCCGCTGATCGGACTCACTGGTACGGTTACGGGTTTGTTGCGCGTGTTTTCACAGATCAATGCGGATACAGGCTTGCCGGATCCCGTTGCATTCACTTCCGGCGTGGCGCTCGCCTTGTCTGCCACAGTAATCGGATTGTGCATCGCGATCCCGTCGCTCGTCGGCAGCGGCTATTTGCAGCGGAAAATCGAAAACTACGCAGCTCAGCTCGATGTGCTGCTTGAGCGTATTCTCCAGCGCGGTCGGCAATGAGCAGCATCTACCAAAAGCGACGGAAAAGGCCCGAGCTGAACCTCGTGCCGCTCATCGACGTGCTGGTGATGTTGATCTTCTTTGCGTTCGTCACGATGCAGTTCAAGTCGGCCGCCACGTTGAACATCACTCTGCCGAAGGTGGAGACCGCAGGCAAAAATGAATTCAAGGGTACCGTCACCATTGGCATCAATAACACCGGCGTACTGTCGTTTAACGGCAAGGATGTGAGCGAGGACCAGTTGATGGAGCTACTGCGAAAGGTGAAGAGCGTCGACAAGGACATCCCCGTTCTGATCAAGGCCGACGAGTCGACGCCGCTGAAGAAACTGGCGTTCGTGATGGATGCCTGTCGGAAAACGGGCCTGAACAAGTTCAGCCTGCAGAGTCGATAAGGTCAGTGCCCGTTTCGAATCGGTGAGTTGCGCCCTGCCGCGTGACACTCAAAGTACGTCGATGAAGATCGTTATCACGGGAGTCACGCGTGGACTGGGGCGGGCGCTGGCGGAAGAATATATCCAGCGTGGCCATACCGTCTATGGTTGCGGGCGAAGCGGCGAAGAAGTGTTTGATCTCCGCATGGCGCATGCTGCGCCTCACGACTTTTCGGTCGTCGATGTCGCGTTGGACAACAAGGTGGCGATTTGGGCCGCCAAGGTTCTCGAAAATGACTCAGCGCCCGACTTGCTGATCAACAACGCGGGAGTCATGAACGCGCTGCGGCCGCTGTGGGAAATTGAGGACCGCGAGTTCACCAAAGTCATCGATGTGAACGTGCGAGGCGTGGCCAACGTGATCCGGCATTTCGTGCCCGCGATGGTTGCCCGTCAGCACGGCGTGATCGTTAATCTTAGCTCGGGATGGGGCCGGAGCACGTCGCCCGAAGTGGCGCCTTACTGTGCGTCCAAATTCGCCATCGAAGGACTCACGCAGGCGCTCGCTCAAGAGCTCCCGAAGGGAATGGCCGCAATTCCGGTCAATCCGGGCGTGATCGACACGGACATGCTGCGGTCATGTTGGGCCGACGGTGCGGCCAGTTATCCGAAGGCGGCCGCATGGGCCAAGGTCGCTGCTCCGTTTATCCTGGCGCTGAACGCGAAGGATAACGGTCGGCCTACCAGTGTGACGGGATTCGAGGATTAGGCATGAGTCGGACTCCCTGCGGCGGCCATGGGGTTTCGCACGGCGAGGAGAGTCCGGGGCCGAGAAGGAGTCGGCTCCATGGTCGTACGGCTGAGCCAGTTTGCGCACTTGCGGTTCGCATAATGAAAAGTTCGTTTGGCACGCGACTCTTGCTTCGCCCGCGCGTCAGTCTACTCTCTACCACTTCCATGTCGTTACCCTTCCTCATTCGATCTACCGCTCTCATCATAGGTTTGTCCGTGTGCGCTCGCGCCGTGGAAATTGAAGTGGATGAGAGCGCGGCTGGGAGTCCGCACGCGCTGAAGGACCCGGGGACTCGCGTCGCCGCGCCGGAAGTCGCCGCCGCCTCCAATGAAGGTATTCAGGCGCTCGATCGGATGAAACTTCCGCCAGAACTCAAAGCTTCGCTGTGGGCGGCTGAACCGATGCTGGCAAATCCCGTCGCGTTCAACATCGACGAGCACGGTCGCGTCTTTGTCGCTGAAACGTATCGGTATCGGAGCAGCGTACTCGATATTAGAGATTACCTGTGGATGCTGGAAGACGATCTTGCGTGTCGCACGATCGAGGACCGAACAAAAATGGTGACGAAGCGCTTGGGTGAAGCCGGCGCCAAGGAACTGGCGATCGAGACCGAACAGGTCCGCTTGCTCGAGGATCGCGACGGCGACGGCAAAGCAGATTTCTCCACGGTCTATGCCACGGGCTTCACCTCCGCACTCGATGGCATCGCCTCGGGCGTACTCGCACGGCGGGGTGACGTTTATTTCACCAATATCCCAAGCCTTTGGAAATTCACGGGCCGCGATAAGGCGGAAACGCGCGTCGAATTAAGTCGCGGCTACGGCGTGCGCTTTAATTTCACGGGCCACGATCTGCATGGTCTCACCTTCGGGCCCGATGGAAAAATTTATTTCTCAGTGGGAGATCGCGGCGCTCATGTGCCGACCAAAGAAGGCGGCGTCGTGGACGCACCCGATTCCGGTTCAGTTTTCCGCTGCAACCCTGACGGTTCACAGCTCGAGATTTTCGCGTCCGGTTTGCGCAATCCGCAGAGCTTGTTGTTCACCGAAAACGGCGATCTTCTCACCGGCGATAACGATTCCGATCAAGGCGACGAAGAGCGGCTCGTGCACGTCGTAGAAAATGGCGACAGCGGCTGGCGAGTCGGTTACCAGCACGCACCTCTCGGCAATGCCGGTCCCTGGAACTCCGAGAAAATGTGGCACCAGCGGCACGCCGAACAGGCGGCCTTCCTACTCGCACCCATTTGTAACATCGAAGACGGCCCGTCAGGCGTGGCGTACTATCCCGGAACCGGACTCAATCCCAGTTATCGAGGCTCGATTTTCGTGACGCATTTCAAGGGCAGCATCCCGCGCAGCGGCATTTACGATTACAAAGTGAAGCCGAACGGTGCGTCCTATAGTATAACCGACGCAAAACCGTTCCTCACGTTTGCGCTGCCAACCGACGTAAAGTTCGGAACGGACGGTCGCCTCTACTATTCCGACTGGGCCGAAGGCTGGCCGAAATCCAAACGCGGACGGATCTATGCGATCTCGGATCCGCAGCACGTCAACGATCCGCTGGTGAAAGAGACCCATGTGTTGATTGGTTCTGATTTCACGAAGAAGACACCAGCCGAGCTCGCGAAATTGCTGGGACACGTCGATTGGCGCGTCCGGCTCGAAGCGCAGTACACGCTCGCCGAGCGGGGAAGCGCTTCAGTCGCCGTGTTCGCCGACGTTGTGCGCGCGCAAACTTCAGCGCCCTACGCACGCCTGCATGCGATCTGGGGGTTAGGTCAACTCGCGTCCGGCTCGCACGCCAACGCTCTCACTTCAGTGCGTGAACTCGTCCGCGATTCGGACCCCGAAGTCCGAGCCCAAGCCATCAAGGTGCTAGGCGACAACCACGCAAACGACGCGTACGATGCCATGATCGCGGCGCTCAAGGACGAGAGTGCGCGGGTGAAATTCTTCGCCGGTCAGAGTTTGGGTAAGCTTAAACGTGCCGAGTCAGCGCCCGCTTTGGTTGATGCCCTGCGGACCAACAACGACGCCGACAACTATGTGCGGCACGCGCTCGTTATGGGTCTGGTTGGCGGGCACAACCTGCAGGCATTGGCAGCCGCTGCGACCGACTCGTCGCGCGCGGTGCGATTGGGTGTCCTGCTCGCTTATCGTCGTCTCGGAATGGCAGAAGCTGCGCAATTCTTGAAGGACTCGGACCGACTCATTGTTCGCGAAGCAGCACTGGCCATCAACGATGCGCCCATCAATGCGGCGATGCCCGCGCTGGCGGCGCTTTCCGAGCAGCACTCGGACGACAACGCCGTCATGATTCGCGCCATCAATGCGCGGTTTCGCCTCGGCCGTTCGGAAGACGCCAAGGCCCTCGCCGCTTACGCTGCACGCGGTGACGGAACCGAACAGCTCCGTTCCGAAGCCGTCACACAGCTCGCGCTCTGGGCGAAGCCCCCCGCACGTGATCGCATCGTCGGCGTGTTCCGGCCCGTGGCGAACGCCACGCGTGACGCCGCCACGGCGCGCGACGCTCTCACAGCGTCATTACCCGCAATTCTAGCGGAAGGCACGCCAGAGACGGTGCAGATTGCGGCGCTTTCAGCGCTCGAAGGTTTCAACGGTGCCGGAGCCTCAGACACGCTGGTCAAAGTTATCACGGACGCAAAGCAGCCTGGCGCAACGCGAGCCGCCGCGCTCAAGGCCCTCGATAAAGCGCACGATCCGCGTATTGCCGAAATCGTGACAGTCGCCGGTCAGTCGGACTCACCTCAGCTCAGGCTCGCGGCCCTTCCGATCGCCGCCCGCCTTTCACCTGAATCCGCCGCACCACTGCTGGCCCGTTTGGTTGAGAATGGAAATGCGGATGAACAGCGAACTGCTTATCGGACGCTCGCCAACCTCGATGTGCCGATGGCGGATTCGCTCTTGGCCGCTCAGTTGAAGCGACTCTCATCCGGCAACGTTGCTCCCGCGGCCCAGTTGGAACTGCTCGAAGCCGCAGCGAAACGCAGCGATCCGGCAATCAAGAAGCTGCTGGCGACCCGTGACGCCGCGCTGGCCAGTGATCCCAACCCGCTCGCGCCTTATCTCGTCGCACTTGAAGGCGGCGACCCGAAGCGGGGAGCGCGAATCTTTGCCTCACAACCTGTGATGGCTTGTGTGCGTTGTCACAGTGCGGGAATGGGCGGTGGAGACGCCGGCCCGAATCTTGCGATGATCGGGACGCGTCATGACCGTAGTTACCTGCTGGAGTCGGTGGTGAAACCGAGCGCGAAAATCGCGCCAGGTTTTGACAGCATCGTCGTCACTCTAAAGTCAGGTAAGATGGTGGGTGGAGTTGTGGCGGAAGAGGCGCCGCAGTCCATCTCGCTTAAGAACGCCGACGGAAAAACGGTCGTGGTGACGAAATCCGACATCGCGCGCCGTGAAGGTGCGCCGTCCTCAATGCCCGAAATCTATGGTGCGGTCCTGACGAAAACGGAATTGCGCGACGTCGTTGCGTTTCTCGCCAGCCTGACCAAGCCGGCCCAGGATACCGCCGATGCCAGCCAACCTCGGGCCTTGCGCGGACCGCCAAAAATCTGATCTGCGCTTTCATTGCGAGACAGCCGTCGAGCCGCACGACGACTGGTGATCTCCCTGAGTTATCGTGTCGCTGGCTCGGCACGATAATTACGGCAACGCATTGATCGCACGCTGCTCAGCTTCGAGTTCTCCGGCAGATACGCGAAGCCCGTGGTCCAGCCATCAAGTCATTGCGGCTACGGCTTGCGAAGTTTACGACGCGGGCTTGGTTGCTCGCGACGTGACCGAACCATCGAATCTCGTTTATCAAAACCCGGTCTGGCCGGATTATTTCGCAGATCCGTTCGTGCTGCGGGTGGGAGAAACGTACTATGCGTACGGGACCGGATCGGACGTTGATCATGGCCGTCAGGCTGATGGGCGGATGTTCCCGATTCTGCAGTCCGAAGATTTGGTGAACTGGAAATACGCCGGTGGTGCGCTGCAACCCATTCCGGATTTTCCCACGGCGCCGTATTGGGCTCCGGAGGTCGCGGAACGAAACGGAATTTTCTACATGTACTACGCGGTCGATATGCGGCTGCGGGTGGCGACGGCTCAGAGTCCGCTTGGGCCGTTCATCGACGTTGGCCGCGAGCTATTTGCCGATCTTCCGTTTTCGATTGATGCGAGTCCGTTTCGGGATCCCAAGAATGGCCAGTGGTACCTGTTCTTCGCCATGGATTATTTCGATGATCGAGTGGGGACCGGCACGGCCGTGGTGCCGCTCGCGGACGACATGATTACTCCGTTAGCCGAGCCCCGCGTCGTGGTGCGAGCGAGCAGTGACTGGCAAATTTTTCAACGGAACCGGCGTTGGTATGATCGTGATTGGGAGGCGTGGCATACGGTCGAGGGGCCGTTCGTGATGGAGCGCGACGGAAAATATATTTGTCTGTATTCCGGTGGCTGCTGGGAAACCGCTGACTACGGCGTCAGCTTTGCCGTGGCAGACCATCCCCTTGGCCCATGGCGGGACGAGTGGAGTCGCAGCGGACCGGCGGTTTTGAAAGGCATTCCGGATCGAGTGTTAGGGCCCGGGCACAACAGCGTGGTCAGAGGGCCCGACGGTCACACTGACTTTATCGTTTACCACGCGTGGGACGCGGGCCGGACGGCGAGGCGCCTGTGCATCGATCCGCTTGTGTTCACCGAAAACGGACCGCGCTGCGACGGCCCAAGTACCGAACCGCGGCCATTTCCGAGTTAACTGCAGCGACTTGGCGCGACACCCAAGCGATAATGTGTCCCGCGAATTGCCTCCCCATAGTGAGGCCTTGAGTTCATGAACGGTAGCGATGGCGCTCATTGGCAAACGCAACCTTCTTCCCGTCCTTCGATCCGCTCCACCCGGATACTACCTCGATGGTGGCGATCACGGCGAAATTCTTCTGCCGGGTCGTTACATTCCGAAAGGCGTTATCCCCGGCGGGATCATGGACGTGTTTGTGTACCGCGATTCGGAAGATCGGCTCGTCGCGACGACTGAGATTCCGCATGCTTCGGTCGGCGACTTTGCGTTGCTGAGGGTCGTAAGCGTCAATCCGCGCATCGGAGTCTTTCTCGATTGGGGACTGGAGAAGGATCTGCTCCTCCCGATTCGTGAGCAGACCAAACCGTTGCAAGGTGGCGACTGGTTGGTTGTCCGCGTGGTGCTCGACGAGAAGACGGATCGAATCATCGCGAGCTCACGTCTAAACCGTTATCTCGACCTCACGCCGCCGACGTATGCCGAAGGGCAACCGGTGAACCTTCTCGTCATCGATTCGACGCCACTTGGGTTCAACGTGATCGTGGAAAACGCGCATCGCGGCCTCCTTTATCATTCCGATTTGGCGAATCCTCTCTCGATTGGCCAACCGCTTGAAGGCTTCGTGCGGCTGGTCCGACCGGATGGAAAAATCGATGTCGCGCTGGATCGCGCAGGTTATCGCCGCATCGGCTCGGTGACAGAACAGATTTTGGAAGCGTTGAAGGAGAGTGGGGGACAGTTGCCCTATCACGATAACAGTTCGCCGGAAGACATTCGGGCGGTGTTCGGCGTGAGCAAAAAAGCGTTCAAGCAAGCGATCGGGGCGCTGTATCGGGATCGCAAGATTGAGATTTCGAAGGACGGCATTAAAATCGTGACGTCGGCTGCGCGATAGCGCCTGCACCTGCGGCACAATCGGCGGCCGCGCTGCATGGGTGGGTACAGGCCTTGCATTCGTCCGAGCCTCTCCGCAAGGTGAACGACCGGGTGGTTACGTTCGCCCGGGTATATGGCCGCTTCACCTCTTCAACACGCCAGCGCAACGGTCATCGCCAAGTTTCGTCGCTGGGCTCGCCGTTTCGGCGCATGGCTGCAAAGCCGGCCCGGCCTGGCGCCTTGGATCTTTCTACCGGCGGAGCGTTCGGCCGAGTCGAGGTACCGTGAGTTCAACGGTCGCTACTTCGCCGATTTCTACGAGCAGGAGCGGATGTTAGCCGACCAACCTCGGATGAACTTCTACAACAGTGCCATCGCCCGCCATATCCAACCCGGAGATCGGGTGATTGATCTGGGTACCGGCACCGGGATTCTTGCCGCTCTGGCTTCCAGGCGGGGTGCTGCAAAAGTCTACGCAATCGACCACTCGAAGATTCTCGATTACGCGCGGAAGATTGCGGCGCATAATGGGATTCGGAATGTCGAATTCATTGGCGTGCACAGTTCGGAGTTCGACACGCCCGAGAAGGTCGACGTGATTTTGCACGAGCAGATGGGGGACTGTCTGTTTGATGAAGCGATGGTCGCCAACGTCGCCGATCTGCGTGACCGCCTCCTGAAGCCCGGCGGGATGATTCTGCCCAGCCGCTTCGACCTGTTTTGCGAACCGATCAAACTGCGCGACGAACGGCTGGTCCCGTTCTTGTGGGAGTTGAACGTTCACGGATATGATTATTCATGCATGGAGCGGAGCCGCCCGCAGGAACCGGAATACTACCACCGCAGCAGCAGCGATCTCGGGTTTGTGGACCATTTTCTGGGGACGCCTGAACCCGTTCTCAGCATCGATCTCCACACCGCGAACGAGTCTGATCTGCCTCTCAGTTTGCGGTTCAATCGCACGGTCGTGAACGAGGGCCGTTTCGATGGCTACGCGATCTACTTTCGCGCGCATGTGGACGATGACCTGACATTGAGTTCCGGGCCGTTGGATCGTGGAAGGGCACCGCATTGGGGATTTCGTTTCCTGCGGACCGATCGCGACCACTTTGAAGCGGGCGACGAGATCGAAGTTCATCTTTCGGTCGGACGCTGGCCCGACCTCGACTCGTGGCGTTGGAGTCATGTAAAGCACCGGCGTGAACCTTCGGTGGTTGGCGTGGTCGGTTCAGCCTGACCCCAGGGTCGGAATCGAACTCCGTCGGGAATCAGGGAAAGCACGCGTACAAGGATTCTCTGCGGTATCATACCGCGGAGTACGCCGTCCACCAGTTCGGACGTTACCCCATGGCAGCAACTTCCGGAGTGAGGTAGCGTAACAGGCTATCACTTAAACCCTGGCAGGGTGAGCGTCTGGCCACACACCTGGCTCGCGTCGATCCCGGCTCGAAAAATAAAACAACCAATGAAGACAAAATTAATTACGCGGTCCTCGGCAGCTGCATTCATCCTCACCGCGCTCGTTCTCGGAGGCTGTGCTCCAAAAGATAACACCACCAGTGGCGGCTCCGGCTCGGGCGCCAGCAGTACGGGTGCTTCGGGCGGCAGCAGCGATACCACCAGCTCTGGCACTGGAGCAACGGGCGGATCTGGCAGCTCCACCTCTGGAAGCACGACGGGAAGTGGGACCGGTTCAACCGAATCAAGCACCGGAACTACGGGATCAAGCAGCGGTTCGAGCACTGGCTCTGGAACCGATACCGCGTCTGGTACCGGCAAATAATCACAGCGGATAAGCTGAGAGTGCCATCGAGCGCAGAGGCTGGCCTCTGCGCTTTTTCATGCCCAATCAGGACGCGGGACCAACGTCCCTTTTCCAGTCGACGTAGATCTGCTCGACCCGCGTCCGAGCCCACGGGGTTTTCCGCAGAAACGTGAGACTCGATTTGATGCTCGGATCAAATTGGAAGCATCTGACCGGGACCCGATCGGCCAGTTTTTTCCATCCGTATTCGTCGATCAATTCGGTCAGTAATTTTTCCAGGGTGATCCCGTGCAAGGGATCGTTGGACATCGGCGCGGGCATTTCGGCAGCGTAGGGTTGAGTCTGCGCGACACAACTCTGCAGGACGGAGAATGCCGCTGCCAGCCCGACATTAGGTCCAAATGTGACCCTCCAAACTACAACAGTGGCTGCGCCGGCTCCGAAACTTCTTTTAGCACCTTTCCAGAAAGGCCGGCGTGAACGTCGACCGCGATGTCGCCGAGGGAAACAATACCGACGAGCTTGGAGGTGCGATCAAGTACCGGCAACCGTCGAACCTGGAACTTTTGCATTAGCTGGACGGCTTCATCAACTGTCTGATCTTCGAACACGGAGATGGAGCCGGTGGACATTACCTGGCTGACCGGAGTGGACCGCGGATCGTCTCCGTCAGCGACCAGCTGCACTACAATGTCGCGATCCGTGAGCATCCCGACAATGTGATCGCCTTCCAAAACGGGCACGACACCGATGTCGTGCAGCCGCATCAAGCCCGCGGCCTCGATCACGGGAGTGTCTGGGGATACTGAGCGGGTTTCCTTCGTCATCATCTCGCGAATTTTCATGATGCAAACATAACCGGCGGTGGCGCCGGCGCCATCGGGCGAGCTCCTGCTTGCTCCAGGGGAGAAGCGTCGGGGCCGGACGCCTCGCGTCGATGAAGTATCCGCTGAGATGATTCGCCGCGGCTCGCGCTACATGGGCCAGTATCTCGGCACGAGTAGCATGGCTAGGGCGAAAATCAACAACGTGAGTGGCGCACCCACCCGCAGAAAATCGACAAAGCGGTATCGTCCCGGACCGTAGACCATCAGGCAGGCAGGTTCGAGTGGCGTTAGGTACGAGCAGCTTGCCGCAACAGCGATCATCACGGCAAACGATCGCGGATTGAGGTGCAGGTGCGAAGCCGTTTGAACCGCAATGGGAAGAATAACAGCCGCAGCCGCCTGATTCGACATCGGCTGAGTTAGAAGAACCGTGAGACCGAAAAACCCGCCGAGTAACCAAAGTGGAGACGAGCCGACCGAAGCCGCTGCCAGAAGTTGGGCGAAATAGGCTGCAGTACCCGTGCGCAGCATCGCCTCGCCGAGCGCCAGCATGCAGGCAATCAAGATTACGGCCCGCCACTCCACGTGGCGGTACGCATCGGAGGGCGAAATGCAACGAGTCGCGAAAATCATGAATGCGCCGAGAAGTGCGGCGACGGGTAATGGCAAAAGGTTGAACGTCGCCACGGCCAGCGAAGCGAAGAAAATTGCGGTTGCTCGTAGCGCACGCGGCCGATCGATCCGCGCTTCGTTGACGGCATTGAGCACGCTGACCGTGCCGTCCTCCGCCAACGCCGTGATCGCTTCAGTTCGACCTTGCAGCAGAAGTACGTCGCCGACTTGCAGGACCGTGCGACTGAGCTTCTCCAACATGTTTCTCCCATGCCGGTTCACGCCGAGAACTTGCAGTCGGTATCGCTCACGGAATCCGACCGCCCGCAGCGTCCTCCCCACGAGCGAAGACCGCGGCACGACCAGCGCCTCAACGAGCGCCGTATTTTCCGTCCGAAGATCCGGGTCCGACAGCTCAACGTCAGGCCTAATTTCCACACCCACGATATCTTTGACCTTCAGCACATCTTTGCGCGCGCCTTTCATCAGGAGAACATCTCCGGCCTCGATTTTCAAATGACGCCGTGGCCAAAGGTTCAGGTTTGGCTCCCGCAGCACTCGTACAACCTCTAGATCGAGATCACGTCCCAAATTTGCTCCGGCCAGAGTTTTCCCGACGAGCGGCGAAAACGGGAGCACCAAGACCTCTGTAATGTAGGATCGGACCCCAAATTGCTCCAGCAGTCCTTCCGCCGGCGCGCGATCGGGCACAAGCCGACGGCCGATGAACATCATGTAGACAAACCCTAGAATCGCGATGGGTAGCCCCACTGGCGCCAGTTCGAACATCCCGAGCGGCGCGAGATTCGCCCGCGTCATCAAGCCACTGACGACGAGATTGCTGGACGTGCTGATTAGGGTGACCGAACTCGATAGAATCGATGCAAACGCGACGGGCATCAGAAAGCGGGATGGCGATACTCTCGCCTTGGTTGCGATGCCCATCGCAATTGGCAGAAACAGCGCAGCTGCGGCCGTGTTGCTGACGAACGCGCTGAGCGTTCCAACCGCGAGCATGATCACGGCAAGTAAGGTCGTAGGCTTCGTCCCCGCGTGACGCAGGAACGTTTGAGCGACCAGATCGACAACACCTGCCTTCACAACTGCAGCTGTCATGATGAGCAGGGCCAAAATCATGATGACGGTGTCACTTCCGAAACCCGCGAACGCTTCGCTCGCCGGCACGAGCCCGCTCATGATCAATGCAAGCAACACTCCGAGGGCAACGACATCGCTCGACACCCACTCAAAGGTGAAGAACACGAGCGACACGACCACGATGGCTAGCAGCAGTGCGATCGAGAGGGTCACTCGTTGAGAAGGAGTCGGCTGCCCGAATTTTTCCCCCTGTCGCAATTCTTGATCATCGGGCGAATGAGTCTTCCGATAAGCTCGGTTGAAATGCTCAGCATCATTTGAGATGAATGCGCGACAGGTCTGTTTTGGGCTTAGGCCACTTCAGCTTCAGCCCGTCCATCGCTTCGACCACGGTGTTTGCGATTACGAAGTCTCGATACCAATTCCGGTCAGCAGGAACGATATGCCACCGCGCGGCCGAGTGACTCGTTGCATTCAACATATCCTCGTAGGCTTCCGAGTACTCCGACCATTTTTTGCGCACGTCGAGATCGGCTTCGGAAAATTTCCAGTTCTTACGCGGATTCTCGATCCGTTCGCGAAACCGCTCGAGCTGCTCCTCGGGACTTAGATGTAGGAAAAACTTGAGGATCACCACGTGGTTTTCGACCAGCATCTGTTCCCACGCGTTGATCTGCTCGTAACGTTTCTCCCACGTTTTTTTCGAAACCAGGCCCAGCACGCGTTCTGCGAGTACACCTTCGTAGTGAGATCGATTGAACACACCGATGTTGCCGTAGCGCGGAACGGCGCGATGCACGCGCCACAAGAAATCGTGCGCGCGCTCTTCGTCCGACGGGACTTTGAAGTTCGCCACTTCCACGCCCGCCGGATTCACGCGATTCAACACCCGGCCCACGGCTCCGTCCTTGCCGCTCGCGTCCAGGCCCTGAAACAGCAGCAGCACCGCCTGGGCGCCGTTGGCGTAGAGTAACTCCTGCTGTTCGCCAATCCGTGTGACGAGGTCATCGACGGTCTTCTTCGTTTCGTCCTTTTCCAGTCCCGCAGAGTATCCCGGATCGAAATCCTTCAGTTTGATCCGGCCTTTAACGACGACGGGTTGTTGGTGCATCTCCAGCAGACACCGGGAATTGTCCAAAGCACCGCGAGCCTAGGCTTTTTCCGGTTCGACGGGTCCGGGTGCAGCGGTTTCAGCGATCCAACCTTGGGCACTCCGCGCATAGGCGGTGAAGTGCAGCGGGACGAACGCGCGACCGTTCCACGAGCGAACCGTGATCGTCACCCGGTTCGGCTCGGTCGTAATCAGATTATATGCATTCGGCTCGTTGCGTGTCCGGCCGGACGTGGCAGTTCCGGCCTGAACGGCGATGATGGCGCGTTTTGCCATGGGGTACTGCGATCGAATATCTCCAGCATAACCTTGGTGCAGGTGTCCCGACAACAAGAGGTCAACCTCGGCGACAGCCATGATTGGAATGGCCAGCGCCGCCCGCCCGACGAGTTCGACGCCATTGCCATGGGGTGGGGGGATGAACGGATGATGAGTCACCACCACCTTTAGCCGAGTACCGGCACGCGCAAGTTTGGCCCCGAGGAGCTTGACCTGTTCCTCGGAGATCCGGCCGCTCTGCCACGTAAACGAACGGGCGGTATTCAAGCCCACAACAAAGAGCTCGTCGTCGAAGTATTCGGGATCCAGGTCCGCGGAGATGAATTCCCGGTAGCGATCCAGCGGACTCACGAATCTTCGGACCACATCGAATAACGGGACATCGTGATTTCCCGGGATGACGAGTTGTGGTTGCGGCAGACGGCGAAGAAACGCGCGAGCGTCCTGAAACTGTCCGCGTCGGGCGCGTTGAGTCAGATCTCCACTGATGATGACGAGGGAAGGTTCCAACGATGCCAAGTCTGTCACCAATCCTTCCGCGACCTCCGGAATGACCGTGCCGAAATGCAGATCGGAAACGTGGGCGATCGATCTCATGACGTGACCGTCGGCGGCGCCAGAACCCGGAGTGCGCCCGCCTTGATTTTCAACTGCAACGGTGGCGTGGCATTCACAATTTCACCGTCAGCTGCGACTGGGATCCGGCCGCGAAGCACGGTGATCGTAGCGTGGGTGAACGAATGAACCTCCAGGTCGTCAGCTGCATCGATTCGGCGCACAAGTGATTGCCAGGCGAGTCGAATCAGCGCGCCGTGCTTTCGAGCCCGCGTCGTATAAAGCCAGATTCGGCCCTCATCGAGCTTCGGGCGCAACGACGTCGCGAGTACGCTTCCCGTATATTGATTGTTCGCGATCAAAACGAAGGGCGTCCGCAAGGTCAGCGTTGTGTCCGGCGTGGTGATTTGCAGCCGCATCCGGCGAAGCTCCCGAAACACGGCCCACGACGCCAGGATCATGGCGGGCCATTTCCCGTGACCCTTCTCGCGCCGCAGCGCGTCACGCCGTCGCACCGCATCCGCGTAGGAACCGAGGGAACAGTTGTTGATGAAGACGCGTCCGTTCACCTCGGCCACATCGACCGCGCGGACCGGCGCAGCGACGAGTGCCGCCACGGCTTCGCGCCAGTCCGATGGAATGCCCAGGTCGCGTGCGAAATGATTTAGAGTTCCCAGCGGCAGGACACCGAGCACTATGTTCGTGCCGGCCACGAGCCCGGCTGCCGTGCTGATGGTGCCGTCTCCACCGCCCGCATACAGGACGGTCGGCCGCTCGCGCACCGCCTCGCGCAGCGACGCTTCGATCTGGTCTCCGGGTACGTTTCGCACATCTGCCGTGATTCCGGCGGCGGCAAATGCGTCCTGCAGCGCCTCCCGCGTTGGTCCGTCCGCACTGACAGAGGTGCCGGCTTTTTCATTGTAGACGACGATAACATTCATTCCGGTCAATTCGCTGACCGGCTGAATCCGCCGGAGTTCAACTCCTTCCGGCGCACGATCGCTGTCGACCGACACGTGCGCAAAGGCAGTGGAGTGATCAATCAACCGCGACAACCTCCAGCGTCGACGGACCGGCAGGGGTTGAAAACGACACGGATGTACCGTTACGGGCGTTCACGAGGGCGCGAGCGAGCGGCGACAGCCAGCTGATGCAGCCCTGCTCGAGATCGGTTTCGTCGACGCCTACGATCCGATAGCGCGCGAGTTCGCCCTGCGTATCGCGGACGGTGATCGTAGAGCCAAATCGAGCCACGCCATCGGAATGGCCCGGCGGATCAACAATGGTCGCCGTGCGGAGGCTTTCACGAAGGTAGCGAATCCGCTGGTCCAGCACTTGCAGGTCGCGTTTTAGGTCGGGATCGCTCGCGCTTTGCGCCGCGAGCGGCGGGCGCTCGATGTCAGTCAGCCGGCTGAGCTCATCGCGGAGTCGATCGGCACCGCGCGTCGTCAGCAGATTTTTCGCGCCAGGCGGAAGAGGAGCGATTGGGTTCGGCACCACCGGTTCATCTGCGAGATCAGACTCGCGCAAAAAGGCTTTGCTCATCGGATAGAGTAGCCGCAGTCAGCGGCTTTTCAACCGGTCTCGCCGTGAGATCACGTTCCGACATTTCCCGGAAGGGTTCACGATCTTGAATGCGGATGGCGTCTGGTTTGACCCGACACGAACGAAGTTCATCGAGGAGCAGTCGCGTCAGATCTTGGTTTGCGCCGAGCAAAATCGGGGACTCCGGCCGTGCTTTGCGGAGTTGGTGCGGATGCTAGGACAGGAAGAACTTCTCGTCGTTGAACACGGTAAAGCCACCACGTTTCGCTTCAAACGATCGGGTGCTGGCAAGTCGACGCGACCCTAAACCAACGAGAATCCGCGTGAAGGGTTGCACCGACGGTGAGTCGGGGTTTCCTCTCTACAGAACTTGGATCGCGAGCTTACCGGTCCGGCTTATACCCCTCAAAAACCTCAGCGCTGGTCTCCATCTCCATGAATCGTGCCCGTCGTGATTTTATCAAAACCGCCCTTACAGCTTCGGCTGCCGCAACCGTGATGGGAGGAGCGAAATTGTCGGCGGCGGTTTCTGTCCCCGCCTCGTCCTCGTCGAGTGCTCGCGAGTATTACGAATTGCGCATGTATCGGCTGAAACCTGACGCGCCGCACACGTTACTCGACACCTATCTCGAGAAAGCGCTGATCCCGGCGTTGAACCAGCGCGGCATCAAAACGGTCGGCGTGTTTACGGAGTCGGCGCCAAAGGACGGTCCGGCCGTGTGGGTGCTGATTCCGCATGCCTCGCCCGAATCGGTGGCGAACCTCGCCGCTCAACTCAACACCGACCCTGCCGTGCTCTCCGCCGGTGCTGAATACCTGAATCTGACCGATCCGAAGAACCCGGGGTTCGACCGACTCGATAGCTGGCTGCTGCTCGCGTTTGCGGGTCTGCCAAAAATTGCGCTCCCGGCCACGACGGAAGGCCGAAAACCGCGGATCTTCGAGTTGCGCACCTACGAGAGCTTCAGCGAACTGAAGGCGTTGAAGAAAGTGGAAATGTTCAATTCCGGAGAGATCGACGTGATGAAAGAGCTCAACATGGCGCCGGTGTTCTATGGGCAGGCGCTGGTCGGGCGGGACCTGCCTCACCTGACGTATATGCTGAGCAGTCCCGACCGTGAGACGTTGGCCAAGAGCTGGTCGGCGTTTGGCAAACACCCGGTCTGGAACAAGCTCAAGAACGACCCCCAATACGCGGATACGGTCGGCAAGATCACCAGTCGGTTTTTCACGCCGACGTCGTATTCGCAGATCTAGTGGCTACTTTTCCGGGGTAGAGTGGGGCGCCGGGAGCAAGGCTTTGAAGCCATTGCTGGCGTCCGACCCGCCCTACTTCGCGACTGGGGAGCACGAATTGGAATTTAGGCGTCGTGTTCTGCGAATTCGGTTCGTAGAGTGCCGAGCTCAGCCAAAATCCCGGAGAAAACGGCGCGACCCATGTGCCGAATCCGTGATCCCGGCTGAACTTCCACATGCGAGATGATTACCTGCAAGCCGCGCTCAAAGTTGTCGGTGACCCGAATATTCTGGTCAACGTTGTGTCCCGTCGGGTGAAACAACTCCGCCGCGGTAATCGTCCGCTCGTCGAATCGCTGGAAAAGCTCTCCGCTGAAGACACCGCGCTGCGCGAAGTCGCCGAAGGCAAGATCAGTTACGAAGAGGGCGTTGCCGAAGAGCCGGTGGTCGTCGCGCGCCGCTAAGGCGTCGCTCATCAGTTCGCCAGCCTCGGCGTGGACCAAGCTTCCACGCCAAGCTTCCGTCAAAATCAGCGGCGGGTCCTGGCCGCGCGAAGCGACCCTGATTCTGTCGCTGGACAAGTATTTCGCCTCGACTCGCGGTTTTCCGCGTGGATTTTCGACGTCCACTTCGCATTGCGAACGAAAACCTCCCCTCTGCCCATGTCCTCACCAAGTTCCAACCTGCCCAAGCTCGTTCATCATGTGTTCTTCTGGTTGAAGAACCCCAATTCCAAAGAGGACCTCGCCAAGCTCCTCGCAGGAATTCGCACGCTGTCGCAGATTGAAACGGTCCGCGGTCTTCACGTGGGCGTTGCCGCCAGCACCGAACAGCGTGCCGTCGTTGACTCGAGTTACAGTGCGTCCGAGCTCATTTTCTTCGATGACATCAAGGGTCAGGACATTTATCAGGTCCACCCGCTGCATCAGAAGTTCATCACTGACTGCTCCCATTTGTGGAGCCGGGTGACGGTGTTCGATTCGATCGCCGTTTAATCCGAGTCGGTCCCGTCGGTCGCTTGTCCTCGCCCCATGTTGGTCAGTACCGACACACTGCAGCAGCGACTCGATGATCCATCGTGGGTTATTTTCGATTGTCGCCACGACCTGATGGACCACGGGCGTGGCGCCCGGCTGTATCACGAGGGTCACATTTCCGGCGCGCACTTCGCTGCCGTGGAAACCAATCTTTCGGGCGCAAAAACGGGTCAGAACGGTCGGCACCCCTTGCCGTCGCCGGCCGTCTTCACCGATTTTCTGTCCGCTCACGGCGTTTCCAACACCTCGACAATTGTTGCCTATGACGATGTCGGTGGAATGTACGCCGCCCGACTTTGGTGGCTGGCGAAATGGATCGGCCTGCAAAACGTCGCGATGCTTGATGGCGGTTGGCCAAAGTGGGTGGCAGAAGCGCGGCTCATCAACCGCGACATTCCCGTGTCGATCCGCGCGTCGCTGACGGCTCATGCGAACCCGGCGCTGGTTTGGACGGCTACAGATGTTCTGCGGCACCTCGGTGATTCCGAGGTGGCCCTCCTCGACGCACGCACTCCCGAACGTCATCGTGGAGACGTGGAACCGATCGATCCACGGGCCGGACGGATTCCGGGCGCGCTGAACCGATTCTACAAAAAGAACCTGAATCCCGATCTTACGTTTCGCCCGGCAACGGAGCTCCAGCGCGAGTTCACCGAGCTGATTGGAAATCGTGATCCTGACGACGTGGTTCACTACTGCGGCTCGGGTATCACGGCGTCGGCCAATCTCTTCGCAATGGAGTATGCCGGCTTGGCGGGTTCGAAACTCTACAATGGATCCTGGAGCGAATGGCTCGCCGATCCGACTCGACCGACCGACCCGCCGCGCCCTGCGTGATACGCTACTCGCTCGAGCGGCCTTAGGACTGCTCGGTCCGAGGTTTGGCGGACTTCCGCTGCTTTCCGAAACAGTGGGGGCAGGAGATATCGGGCACGTAGTGAGCGTGTTTTTGTTCTGCTTCCGTCAGCGGAAGCTGGCAGTTGTAGCACAGCACCGAATTCGTTTCCTTCAGTTCGGGATCAACTCCGACGCGGCGGTCGAAGACGAAGCATTCGCCGTCGTAGTGCGCGCCGCCGCAGTCCTCAAAATATTTCAGGATCCCGCCGTCGAGCTGGTGAACGTTGGTAAATCCGGCTTGCTCCATGAACGGACCCGCTTTCTCGCACCGGATTCCGCCGGTGCAAAACATCACGATGGGCCGCTGCTTCATTTCTTCCGGCAGCTTTCCGACGGCGGTGGGAAACTCGCGAAAGTGTTCGATTCTTGCGGGCAAGGCGCCGCGGAAAGTTCCCATGCGAACTTCGTAGTCGTTCCGCGTATCGAGCAGCGTGACCGCCCGGCCTTCGTCCAGCCATTGTTTCAGGGTGCGCGGGGCAAGTTTCGGCGTCGGTCGCCGCGCCGGATCAATCCCTGCGATGCCGAACGCGATGATTTCCTTCTTAATCTTCACCAACATTCGGTTGAAAGGCTGCTCGTCGCTGAGGCTTTCTTTCGGATTTAAACCTTCCAACCCCGGCACGCGGTAGAGCACCTCGAGGAGCGAATCCACCGCCAAACGGTTTCCCGCCACGAACAGGTTGATGCCCTCCGGGCTCAACAAGATGGTGCCGCGCAACCCCGATGCGCTCGTTAGCTTTCGGAGATGGTCGCGGAGTGGTACCAAATCGGACAAGGGTGTGAATCGGTAGACGGAAATATTAACGACGGCTGACATGGAAAATCGGCCACACGCTAGACAGAAACTTGGGCGTTGCACACGAATTCTGAGGAGCGGGTTCGACGGTCGCGCCGGAGATCAATAAATTCTTGTCGTGCTTATGTCGGCGTACGCAATCGTGCGTCGCGGATGAAGCCTCAGCTCAAGCTCGGCGAAGCTCGGACCCCCGATGGAGGGAATCTCGCGCTGTTTTCGCACGACGGCCGGTTTTCCGTCCGGCTGAACGGGCAGGAGCTGATGCACTCGGCCGTCGCAACCTCCGAAATCCAACTCGGCGAACTAGCGGTCGAGAATGTTACCTCGCGCACTGCTGCTCGAATTCTTATCGGTGGGCTGGGTCTGGCGTTTACGCTCAAGGCCGTTCTTGAGCGCGTCGGACCAACGGCGGCGATTGTTGTCGTTGAACTCATTTCCGAGGTGGTGGAGTGGAATCGCACGCACCTGGCCGGCCTCAACGGCTCTACGCTCGGTGATAAGCGCGTCACCATCGCGGTTGATGATGTTTCGGCTGTTCTCGTCCGAACGCCGCCGGCTTCCTTCGATGTGATCATTCTGGACGTCGACAATGGGCCGACCGCCATGGTGCATCGTCCGAATGCGCGACTTTACGACGCCGGAGGAATCAAGCGCCTCGCAACGGCTCTTCGAGTTGCAGGTCGTCTCGCCGTGTGGTCGGCGTCGCCGGATACCGCCTTCGAACGACGGCTCGTACAAGCAGGACTGAGGGTGCAAACCGTGCCAGCAAAGGTCCACGCCGGCGCCCGTCGCGCCTCCTACATTCTCTACCTGGCCGACAAGGTCGGTTGATCCGTTTGGCACCAAAGCGGTGCCGAGAACCTCGGGGGAGTCTCGCTGTCGAAACTCACCGGTTTGGTTGGTTCAGGTTCTCTTGCTTACACGATGGCTATTCATGTCGGCTGCGGCAGTTGGACGGATGCGGTTTATACCGGCGTTCTCTATCCTCCCGGACTTCCGGCGGGAAAGCGTCTGAATGCGTATTCCCAGCGATTCGAGCACGTGGAGGTGAACTCAACGTACTACGCCGCACCACGCGCGAAAGTGACGGCGGGGTGGGTCAAGCAGACGCCTCCCGGGTTCATTTTTCACATCAAGCTGCACCGATCGTTTTCGCAGAGTCCGCATCGCGCGACCGAAGGCGAGGGCGTGAATCGTTTGCTGGCGGGCGTTGCACCGCTGGTCGAGGCCGAGAGGCTCGGCGTGTTCCTGCTCGTGCTCAGTCCATCATTCACGCCGGCTCGTCACCGTATCGAAGAGCTGGACGCGCTGGCGTCCAAGCTGCAACCGCATGCTTTGGCCGTTGAGCTGCGCGATCGCGATTGGGTGAAAGGCAAAGCGCGCGAGCAAACATTGGCCTATTTCCGAGCGCGGCGCCTCGTGTGGGTGGCGGTTGATATGCCGCGAATCGCCGCGTCGGCGCTGATGCCGGCCGTCGACGAAGTGACTCGCCCGGACCTCGCCTACATTCGTCTCCATGGACGTAATCCCGGCTACACGCGGGCGAAAACAGCCGCCGAGCGACATACGTACGATTATACTCGTGGTGACCTCGGTCAGCTCGTGAAGCGCGTCAAATCACTCGCTGACCGAGCCGAGCAGGTGCATGTCGTGGCGAATAACCATGCCGAGGATTTCGCGCCCAAAGCGGCGCTGGAGTTACAACGTCTGTTGCGTTCTCGCGTTTCGTCGACCGCGAAGCAGTGACGTCGGTGATCACTTGCGGCGTTCGCTCGGGAAAATCGTTGGACGAGTCACGCATTAAGCGCATGCTATTGGGCTGAACAACGGCTGTCGCCGCTGATCTCGAGTAACCTCAACCAAACTCATCATGGGCAAATCACAAAATTCCAAGAAAGAGACCAAGAAAGCGCCGCAGAAAACCGCCAAGGAAAAGAAGCAGGCCAAGCGCGAAAAGAAGGGCTGATCGCGCCCGTTCGGCCGAAGAATTGGCCATCATTTACGCCGCACAGCAGCTTGCTGTGCGGCGCTGATGTTTAGAACGCTGATGAACCATCGACGCCTGCGACCTTCAGCGCGAGGTGTCGCGATGGGTCTCGTGTTGTCAGATCTCTCAACCTAATCTCAGTACATGTCTCACGACCCGCACTTTCAGTTTGATCAAGCCGTCCTCGATATGATCGAGCACAGCCCGGTGGGTGCGGTCCCTGCGACTCCCGCGTATCAAGACGCGTTGATTCGCCTTTATGCGGCCCATCAGGTTTACGGGAGCGCTGATTTTAAGGACGGTCACGTGACTGCCCGCTCGCTCACGCACCTGACGTCGTTTCATGCCGCAAATTTGGAAGACTTGATCGCCAACCGCATTGCACCAAATGCGCTCGAATCAAATTCGAGTATCTATGATCGCTACGTGCGTTCGCTGCCCGAGGCGCGTCGCGCGAAGGCGGAGTCGTACCGCATCGCAGTCGCCGGTCGTCCGGCTCATCATCGCAAGCATGGCAGCGGCGAGGCCGTTCACGATCCGGTGCACACGCTTTTTCTCGTACCCGGTACAGGGCCGCATCATGGCCTGCCCGGCAATTATCTCTATGGATCCGTCCTGCAGCTCAGCGTCGCACCTGACGCTCCTTGGGCGATACATCTGCATGACTGCGACGATGGCGTGGTGATGTACGACGCGCCAACGATGAGTGATGCGCTCGACAAGTTGCAGGAGGTGCTAGCGAGCGCTCCGTTTACGCTGCTTGAAACTGTGGGACTGGGGTTCCGGTTGGTTTGATCGCCACGGCGAGAGTGGACGTCGGAGATCACTTGAACGTGCAGACACGTCATCCGAGTTTGCAGCGACCGGAGTCGTCATGACGTTGGCCTCGCTCGGGTGGGATGACGCATGGGCGCTTGAATTCGCGCCCCATGGTGCCGCGGGTCTTGAACCCGCGCGGGTGGTGTGCGAGCTGCGGCGGAACTTTTACGCGGTGCAGACCGCATCAGGTGAACTGCTGGCAGAATGCGGCGGCGGATTTTTTCATCACGCGCGCACGCCTGACGAGTTTCCTGCGGTCGGTGACTGGGTCGCGGTGCGGCAACGGGCCGGCGAGTCCCGCGCTGACCTTCACGCCGTGCTGCCGCGGCGGACCAAGTTTTCGCGCCGCGCCGCGGGATCCGAAAAGATCGAGCAGATTGTCGCAGCGAATATCGACATCGTGTTTCTCGTCAGCGGACTCGACCGGAATTTCAATCCCAAGCGTATTCAGCGCTTCCTCGTTGCGACCCAGGAAAGCGGGGCGCGGCCGGTGATCATTTTAAACAAAACGGATCTGTGCGCCGACCCGGAAGCGGTTCGGACCGAGATTCAGACGGCGGCGCGGGGCGTTGACGTGCATCTGACGAGTACGACGACGCGGAAGGGGATCAAGGCGCTGGCGCGAACCTATGCGATCGCCGGACGAACCCTCGCGTTCATTGGGTCGTCCGGAGTGGGCAAATCAAGTTTGATCAACGCCCTGGTGCGCGACGCCGATCTGCCCACGGCAGAGGTCCGCGAGAAGGACAGCAAAGGACGACACACCACCACTCGCCGAGAACTGGTAGCGACGCCGTCGGGCGCGTTGGTCATCGACACTCCGGGGATGCGGGAACTGCAGCTTTGGGGAGTGGAGGACGGCATCGACGATGTCTTCGTAGATATCAAAGCCTTGTCCCTTGCGTGCCGGTTTTCGAATTGCGGGCACACGAACGAGCCGGGTTGTGCGGTTCAGGCAGCGCTCAAGACCGGCGAGTTGCCTTTGGCGCGCTTCGAAGCGTATCGGAAGTTGAAAGCTGAACAGGTCCAGAGCCTTCCCGCCGTTCGCCGCCCCAGTGCACTCGCCACCAAGCCAGGCTGGAGAAAGAAATCAGACGGGGACAAGCCCTTCCGGCATCGCGAATACCGCGACGACTGATCAGGGCGCCGTCGGCGTCGGTACGGCCAACGTGGAGTCCCCCAACGTGCTACCGGCCCGGACGCGGTGGGCGGGTTGAGCGAGCACCTCGATGTAAACGGAAGTTGCCCCGGTGGCCGCGATCGCGTCGATCGCCGAACCCACGTCGCGCAATGCCTTGTCTTCGGCCGAGTCGGACGCGGCGCCGACCTTGCACGCAAACTCCCATTCATCGAATCCAACCGGCAGAGACTTTCGACGCTCACGCTTCACGTACTTGCGGACCTCATGCTTCACCGCGTCGAGGACTCGAGCTGAGGCCTTGTGAGATTCCAAAAGGGAGAAGGTCTTCTTCATTCAGCAACCGTGCACGAGCCTCAGCCGTAACTCCACGGAATTTATTCGAGCGATCCACGCGTAGCCTGAGGGACTCCGATCCAGTTCTGTAAAAACGAATTGAAGGAACGGTGAGGCTTCGCGGGCGAAGCGAGATGAAACCGAGCGGAAGAACCATGACACGGAAGACTTAGGTGAACAAAGCGTGGTCGTATCGGAGATTCTACCACAGGCGGCGGGTAAATGTGTCTGGACGACCAGTGATCGCGTCGCACAGTCGCGACTTCCCCCCTCCAGCGGAAACAACAGCGGTGCAGATTCTCGGCCGTTGTCACAAAATCCTCAATGAAAGCAAAGATATGTTTACGCGATGTGTGCGTGGTTCGGTGTAATGATGCTGGCTCAGCTCCTGGCGGTAACGGCCGATGCCGCGACCAGCATTGTAGGGAGCAGGACCAGCCTCACGGGAGAGCAAAAGCAGTGGCACACCGTGACGCTGACTTTTTCAGGACCAGCTTCGAGTGAGTCGGATAACGTGAATCCGTTCCTGGATTACCGACTTAATGTCGCGTTCACTCACCTTTGACGTGAGCAAGCTGGCGCAGTGGGACGTCGTGTTCACGCACATGGAGCGCATGGGCCTGCATCTCCTCATGATGACGCAGGAACAGGAGAACGACCAGTTGCTCGACGGCGGCTCGCTCGGAGTGCAGCGCAAAGTTTACTACCGCGAGCTCATCGCGCGCTTCGGTCATCACCTCGGCGTAACGTGGAATCTGGGTGAGGAAAATACCAACACGGCGGCGCAGCGGGATAGCTTTGCGAGCTACATCAACGCCCTCGATCCCTACTTCCATTTGATCGCGGTGCACACGTTTCCGTCCGACCGGACCAGCATCTATACCGCGATGTTGGGCAATCCGCTGATCAGCGCCGCGTCTTTGCAGCTGGAAAGCCCATCGGTCGTTCACGCTGAGACTTTGAAATGGGTGAGTAAATCCGCGGCGACCGGTTCGAAGTGGGTCGTTTCGGTCGATGAGCTCGGGCCGGCCGGCGTCGGCGCGGTGCCCGACGCCAACGATCCGACGCACAGCGATATCATCCATCGGGTTCTATGGGGCTCACTGCTCGCGGGTGGAGCCGGCGTGGAGTGGTATTTCGGCTATAACTACGCCAACGACGATCTGACCTGCGAAGATTGGCGCAGCCGCGATCAATGGTGGACCCTGTCGCAGTATGCGGTTCAGTTTGTTCGTGATTACCTGCCGCTTCCGCTCGCCGTAAATTGTGACGCGCTGACCTCCGCGACCAACGATTATTGTTTCGGGAAAGCCGGCGTCGCCTATGCGATCTTCTTGCCCGATGGCGCGACCACGACCATCACGCTTCCTGCAGGAGAGAGCTATGCGGTGATGTGGTTTAACCCTCGCACCGGGGGTTCGCTGGTGGCGGGGACAGTGTCACTGGTGGGAGGGGGAACCGGATCAGTGGGTCGTCCGCCCACGCAGCAAAGCAGCGATTGGGTTTGTCTGCTGCAGCGCTCCGCCAGCACGTCGCCTGATACGGTCACGCCGCCTCCGACGGACACCACGACAACGCTCGCCGTGTCGGATACGACATTGGTCGATGCCAACACGCAGCAGGATCTACGGAAAATGTTGGACGGCGGAAATATCGCTTTGGATACGGATGGGGTCGCGCTTAACGTGCGCGCCAACACCAGCGGAGCCGTGGGCAGTGTGGCTTTCGTCTTCGACGGCGTTACAATCCGGGTCGAGAATCTGGCGCCGTACGCGATGGCGGCCGATGACGCCGGCATCTATCGGAAGTGGTCTCCGCCCTTGGGCACGCACCGGCTGCAAGTCATTCCGTATTGAGGGTCGAATCGATCGGGCACGTCAGGCAAAGCCCCCGATATTGTTTTCAACGTGACCAATTATTCGTCGTTCCCGCAGCTGATTGATCGGCCGTCCGTTTCGTGGGGCGGCCGATTGCGCCTGCCGACTTGGGGACGGGTGGGTTGCTGCCCTGCCTGAGCCGCCGGATTGTCGACGCCTCAGGCTTTTGGGGGAACCGCGCGCGTATCGTTGACTGAAATACCTCCGTCGACCAACAGCGTTTGGCCGGTAACGTAGAGGCTGGCGTCGCTCGCCAGAAAGATAAGAGCGCCCGTTAGATCTTCGACATTCCCGGGACGACGCAGAGGAATCTTGTCGCTGAGATACCGGACCCAATCCGCGTTCTCATAGAGCACGGCGTTCTGTGCGGTTTTGAACCATCCGGGCGCGAGACAGTTTACCGTTACGCCTCCGGGCCCCCAATCGGCCGCCAGGCTCATCGTCAGCTGTTTGATTCCACCACGACTCGCGCCGTAAGGGCCAAGTCCGGCGTACCCGGCTACGCTGGTGACGGAACCGATGTTGATGATCCGACCTTTCCCGGCGGAAAGCATATGTCGCGCGACCGCTTGGGCGACGAAGAAGGGTCCCCTCAAGTTCGTATCCAGAATCGTGTTCCAGTCGGACCATGAGACTTCAAGGGCCGGTTTGCGAATATTGCAGCCCGCGTTGTTCACCAGCACGTCAATGCGCCCAAAGTGCGCGTGGACCTGATCGACGGCCGTCGTGATGCTGGCGTGATCACGGACATCCAGTACGACGGGGAAGGCTCGTCGACCGCACGCGGCGATTTCCTTGGCCGTTTCATCGAGCGAAGAAAGGGTCCGACTCGTGATGGCGACGTCGACCCCGGCCTGAGCCAGCGAGATCGCGAAATGGCGACCGAGGCCGCGACTCGCGCCGGTGACGAGAGCGATTTTGTTGGAGAGATCGAAATGGGCGGAGGTCATGGCGGGTTTTAAGGCGTGAGGATCACTTTCATATGCTGACCACCTTCCTTGCCGCTCAGTTTCTCAAACCAAGCGGGTCCAGACTCGAGCTTGGCCACGGCACTGATGATCGGTTGAACGCGAATGACGCCCCGTGCGACAAGGTCGAGGCACAGCGGATATTCGCCCGCTGAACCGCAGCTGCCGAACAAGGTGATTTCCCGGGTCACGACCGCTTGCAGTGGAAAATCCGTTTTCGGGGCGAGATTCCCGACGAGGACGGCACGACCGCCGCGACGCAATGTCGTGAGGGCCAAGTTCAACGTGGCTGATACGCCGACGACTTCAAAAGCGAGGTCCGCGCCGCGACCCTCGGTTAAAGCAAGGACTTCCTTCGCGACATCAGCGGCGTCCGACCGAAGAGTATGCGTTGCTCCCAGCTCGCGGGCGAGCGCCAGCCGGTTATCGGCGAGATCGACGGCGATAATTTGGCGCGCACCGGCCCACCGGAGAGCCTGCACCACGAAGAGGCCGATCATGCCGGCGCCCACGACCACCGCCGTATCCGTGGGAGCAATCGGCGTGCGTTGCACGGCATGGATCGCGATCGAAACGGGTTCAATCATCGCGGCATGCTCGAAGGACAGGTTGTCGGGCAGCGCGTAGAGAATACGGGCCGGGACCGTCAGCTTTTCGGCAAAGGCTCCATGCTGGCGGTATTCCGCGGGCGCCACGCCCACGACGCGGCGATTTTCACACAGGTTCACTTCGCCCGACTGACAGTAAGAGCATTTTCCACACGAGATCGTTGAATCGAAGGTCACGCGATCGCCGGCGCGCCAGCGTTCTACCTTGGAACCGACCGCAAGGATCTCGCCCGATGCTTCGTGCCCCATGATAAGGGGCGGTCGGCGACGGCCGGTCGATCCGTCCCAACCGTGAATATCGCTCCCGCAAATCCCGCAGGCGCGAATCTTAAGCAGCACTTCGTCTTCTGCAGGGGACGGATCGGGGAAGTCCGTGAATTCCAGCTTCGAAGGGGCGGTGAGGAGTAAGGCTTTCATACGTAAGGGTGGCGGGGCAACCGCGCGGGACCTCACGTTGGCGAACTCAGCAAGAGGCGCACGCAAAAAACCGGCGGATGCGAACTCTCACTGGAGTTCCCGATTCAGACATCATGGCATCGGCCATGACATGCCCGAACGGTCCTACTCAACCCGTCGGCGTCGAAACAACATCCTGTAGATCAGCAACAGGATGATGGCGCCGACGACTGATGCGATGAATCCGGCGGGTTCACCCTCGTGGTACCAGCCTGCGGCTGAACCGATGTAGTGAGCGAGGAACGAACCGGCGATTCCGAGCAGCATCGTGATGATGATCCCGCCTGGGTCTTTGCCGGGCATCAGGAACTTGGCGACAACGCCGACAACCAATCCGATCACGAGCATGGTGATGATTTGCATGGGTCTTCCTTCGTTACATGGGTTTCAGGTCGCTGTGTGCAGACCGAGTCGGCGTTAGCTCGTTCCTTGGCGTTGGGGAAGAAACCATCCATCCGGAGCCGTGCATCGGGTTGTCAGCTGACTGATGCCCCGCCACCCGTCATTTGTGTCGAAATCGTGACAAACTGAGCGGCTTCGCCCTTTAGATTGCGGATCAGACGACGATAACAGCGATTATGTTGTTAAAATCGGCCATGGCCTTTGCGGCGGCGCTGCTGTGTTCGTCTGGCGTGGGGAAGGCAGAGGAAGGCTGGGGGCAGTTGAAAGCGGGCATGACGCGAGTCGATGCGGTGTCGACGCTTGGAACACCTCTGTTCAAGAATCTTGGCCGCGGTTTCGAGCTTTGGATCTATGATCGCGGCGCCGAGGTCGTATGTTTTCGGGGTACGCTTGTAGCGTGGACGGCTCCAGGTCGAACGGGCGGCGTGGAAGGTCGCCAACTTGATTTGCGTTCATTCTTGAAAGCGGCCGCTCCGCCCGCGCCTGTCGGTGAGACCGCAACGGAAACCGCGCCGTCCGCGAACTTGGCTCCGGTGCGCGAGATGCGTTTGCCGCATCTGTAAGCTGCAGCGTTAGGCTGCTGATTTCCGTTACGTCAGCCGATATCCGAATCCGAGTGTTCGCGGCTGCACGTCGATCGGTTGGAACCCGAGACGTTCGTAGAAACGGATGCCGTCCAGATTCTCGCTGCTAACGTAGAGGTGAACACCGGCAACGGCCTCCTTCCGTAGCGCGGCGAACGAGGTTTCCACCAGCCTGCGTCCGATGCCTCGGCGCTGAGCGCTTGGAAGCAGATTGATGTGCAGGTGTGCTGGATATTCGGTGAGGTTGATGCCAGGGGCTGGTGGGTGACCTCGATGAAGGGCGCGCACGAACGTAGCCGTTGGTGAATCGTCTTCGGGTCGAGGTTCTGGATAACGGCTCCTTAGCGGTGGGAACCACAGGGCTTCAGTGCGCTGATGGAATCTGACGCTATCCATCGTCGTGACTACGTAGCCGACAAGTTCTGTCCGGTCGACGGCCACGAAGCCATGGTGGGGCTCCAGCACGGCGTAGGGACCGACGTAACAGTGACCGATCAAATCGGGGTCTGCGATTTTTCCCGAGGCATCGCGCCCGCGCCAACCGGTGGCATGACAAATTCGATACAGCGCAGGGAGATCGCTCGAATGGATCGACCTGATTTGCGGCGGGCTGTCCGATCGCGACGCGACGGAATTCAACATGACAGGGGACTGTTCGCTCCGTTACGGGGACGTTTGCGTGACCGTAGTTTGAGCAAGTTTCTCAAAAACGCTTACTCCAGCAAAGCCAGCCAGTGCGCCGGTGAGAAACGCACCTGCTTCTGTCGCGACCACTGCGGCCGGAAGGTTTAGGTAACCGACTCCGAGTACGCCCGCCACAAAAACGATCACGGCTACGATCACGCCTTCGCCGATGCGTCGGGCATTCGCGCGAGAGCGAGAGCCCTTGATGAAGCGGCGACTAAAACCACCGAGCGCACCACCTAAGATTGCGGCAACAAGCGCGCCAGTCGGAAACGTTTGTCCGACCACCGCAGAGCCCGCGACTCCGTCGGCACTTGCCCGGATCGTGAATCGGCCCAAGCCAGATGATCGAACAGCGAATCGCGTCGTCGCGGACCCGGCGGGGAGTACAAATGCGGAGGGCTCAACTCGTGCGCGGCCTTCGACGGAAAGGGTGACCGGTGTATCCTGATTAACGGACAAACTGCGACCGTCTGGCTCGATGCGTGTGATCGTGACCGCCACCACGTCTAAACCAAGGCCAAGGATGCTGGTGCGTTCGGGTTGAACCGCCAGTCGTGGAATGGCCGTCAATTCGAGGTTCACATCGGAAATCGAGGACCTGACGAGGATAGTCGGTTTGGGCGACTGCGGAGTGAAATGAAGCGAGATTGTTTTTTCATTCTCCAGACCGGCTGCTTCCAGGGAAATCATCGTTGTTTCTGGCGCTGTGAGACCCTGATATCCGAGCTTCACGATGACAGGTTGCCCGAGAGTGAGAGATGCGGGCGCGTCCGCCGGCCGTTGCAGCCCGAACGTGAGTTGGGTCAGGTAGCTTCCGGCACTTTCGTCCCACGCTGCCGGTATCGGGCTGGCGGAAAAGGTCAGACGAAACCATTGAGCCTGGTTGACGACACCGGGTGTGTCCATGCCTGTAAGTGGAACGACGGCTCCTCCAGGCAGTGTCACTTTGCCATGAACCGCGACCGCCATCGTTGAGATGGCTTTCGGTTTCAAGACGATGGCGGAGGGCTGGGCGAGATTGAGAGAGAGTTTCCCATCAAGCGACTTCGCTTCCACTTGGGCTGAGATATCCTGGCCAGCCAAGTCGGTGATACGCAGTTCGTGAACGGGTAGGGTGAGGCCATTTACGATCGCCCGCCGTGGGGATGTGCGCCCGTCGGTTGTTCGGGCCGTCGCCGTGTTGGCGGGGATGGGCCTAGGCTGTGCAGCGGCGAAGCACACGAGGGATCCACCCATCACGCACCAAGCCAAAGGCCGAAAGCATCTGCGACGGAGAGACGCGAACATGGCGGTTGCGGGGATGTGTGCTGCGGTCGCTCGACGGAGCGAAAAAGCACAACTGACCTGACAGCGAAACTCGATTCGGGGTCGAGAATTATCGCTATCGTAACCGGACCAAAAAAAGCCCGCTCACTAGCTGCAGGGCAGCCAATGAACGGGCCGAGTGAATTGCGGTTGGTTAGTTCGTGATATCGAACGTCGTGCTCGCGTCACGAATCGGCAGGTACGTCTTGTACCATTCTTTTTGCGCGTCGCTGTCGGTGTACGCCTTGAAGGCGGCCTCGTCAGCAAACTCCATGACGAACGCGTTCGCTTTTCCACCCTGAGCTTTGAGCGTTCTGGTCCAGACGCGGGTGATTCCCTTGTAGGCTGCGGGCAGTGCCGCGACGCCATCAAGCGCCGCTTGAATCTGCTCTGGGGTCGTTCCCGCTTTCCACGAAACGGTCACCACGTGAATGACGGTTTTGGGAGCAGCTTGCGCAAAGCTCGCCGTGCCAGTGGCGGCGAACAATGCGGCGGCGAATAGGTACATCGATAGTTTTTTCATGAGTTTGATTCTGTTTTGGGGGTTCGTTGTGCCGCTCGATCCACATCGGCGCGCACGCCTGACGATCTCGGTCTCGTCCGCAAAATGTCAAGGACCGCTCTCGCCCGGTTTGCTAAACTGCCAACGATGTCCCGACGCGTGAACCTGACGCCAAACTTACGTCGACAGCTTCTCGGGAACCCACGCTTCCCGCAGGAGTTGTTTCAATCGGTCTGTTTCTGTTGCCGACGTTTTTGCGACAAAGCCTCGCGCGTGCGCGAAGTGGACATCGGGTTGTTGCGCGATGCGGTTAAAATCCAGGCGCAGATCGTCGCGGAAGCGTGACAAGCCGAACCCGCTGCCGCGACGATCGGGATAAACGAGGCCGGCGACTTCACCAATTTTGCCGCGACGTTCGAGAAACGCATCGATGCCCATGCCATGATCCTCGAGCGGAGGTTCCGTTTGCGGCAAAAACAGCACCTGCGCATCGCCGATGGTCCAGAACTCCGCCTGCTTCTCCAAGAGAATCAGTCGAGCGCGCAGACCTTGGACGTAGTCGATCAAATCCTGCCCAATCATGCGCAACATTTCCCAAATCACGTCGCCCGGTGCTAAGCGTGCAGCGAGCGAGAATCGGCGGAGGAGCGTCAGGTCGATCGGCGAATTGAGCTTGGCCAAGACGTCACGTTCGACGCCCAACCACTCGGCCGTGGCGAACGGACCGCGACAGTCGAACCATTCCGCAGGCTCGAGCCATTCGCAAAATTCGCGCGCGTCCTCATACAAACCGAGATGCTTTAGGACCAACGAGAGCGCGCAGACGGGCGGTGCGTTTTTGAGCAATTGATGGTGATCGAAATTGTTCAGCGCCGGATCATGACGATGACCCACGTCGACCACGCAAATCGCCGGATCGGACAAGTCGGTTTCCGTCGGTTCGCGCCGTATGATCGGAACGGGCTGGGTCGCCAGGAGGACGGCGCAGGCCAGCAGCTCGTCTTTGTGGGCACTTCCGGGATGGGTGAGGATCAGGTCGAAGCTGGGCATGGGGAAGTCGGTGGTGGGGAAGGGGGTGACGAGGGCGATGCGCTCCGCACTTAGCCATCTCAAAGATGAAGATTAGCGACCGTCGCGAGCGGAGCTCGTGCCAACGTGCAGCTTGCGTGAGGCATGCGGCCGTACTCTGCTCGCAAGGCCGTGAGCCCGAATGTTTATCTGCCGCCACCGGTCGCTTGCGAACGATTGGAGACGATTGTCGCCCGGGCGGGTGGCGGATGGAGTGCGAGTCTGAGTGGAACTCAGTTGGAATATGTTCTGCCCCGGGCCGCCTCGGCTGAAATCGTCGAGCTCTTTAGGCCGCTGACATCGGTCATCTTCGGACCTGATTTCATCGCGCACCTGCCTCAAGGACGGGTCTTCGGACCAGGTGCAGTTATTTCTCCGGACGGCCGCTCCATCGCCCGGGACGTTTCGTTCGATTTTGGAAAACCGTTCCAAGACCACTGGCTGCTCACCTTCCAAAAAATCCGACCACCGATTCCGATCCCAGGCGAGACGGCGGTCGTTGCGACAGCATTGGCGAGCGGGTACTCCCATTGGTTGCTGGAGGAGTTGCCGCGGCTGCTTGCCTTGGGGGAAAGCGCTTTCACCAACATGATCGCCCACGTCGGCAGCCCGTTCAGCGCAGAGGCGCTGAAGCTGTTGAACCTTTCTGCCACCGTCATACCCGCGCGCCGCTACTCTCACTTTGTTTGCGAGCGCCTCGTGGTCCCTAGTCTCGTCGGCCAGCCCGGGTTCCCGACGCCGAAAGCCCTCGACCTGCTCGAGGAGTTCACCGCGAAGATTCGTACTGCTGACGTGGTTTGTGGAGAACGCCTTTATGTTTCGCGTGCGAAGGCGCAACGCCGGCGCGTAACGAATGAAGCCGAGTTGTGGTCGCTGCTGCAGGCCCACGGGTTCGTGAAGGTGTGTACGGAAGACCTCAGCTGGTCGGAGCAGATCGAGTGCTTCCGCGAAGCCAAAGTCGTGGTTGCGCCGCACGGCGCCGGGTTGGCGAATTTGGCCTTCTGCGCGCCCGGGACGAAGGTCATCGAGTTGTTCAATCGCAGCTATGTGAATGGGTGCTACTGGAGGTTGGCCGCGGTCAAAGACTTGGATTATTTCCCTCTGGTCGACTCGGGGTCGGAGCGGCTCGGTGTTGACCTGCGCGCCAACCGGCTCGACCTCGCCGCTGACTTGGCACAGGTCGCGGCCGCTCTTTCGAACACGTAGCCCCCAAAACACCGTGTGGATTCGATGTTGTCGGGGGCTGGCTGCGGGCTATGCGCAACCATCTGTTCTTGATTGATTAGCGTATATACCGGTTCCGGAGTCTGGCGGCGCCCCGCTGTCGGCTGTCGTATTCCGTAGGTCCAATTACGGGGTGACCCGTATTCCCGATTTGGGCCGATTCAGGCATAGTAGGCCCATGAACTTCGTCCTCCTCGCCCTCGCAGCCGCCCTCCTCGGTGTCCTGAGTGTTGGTGGAGTGATGATGGTCCTCGGCCTGCGCAATGCACCCGACGGCTTCGAGGACGAAGCGGGATTCCATTACGGCACGCCTGAAGAGACGCTGGTCCCCGTGGCTGTTGCGGCCCCCGACTTCGCGGCAGTTCTCGACGAGCAACTCGCTTTCGCTGGCCGGTAAGCGCCACCCTTTCCCGCAGGTTTGAACAAAGCCGCCCATTTCATGGGCGGCTTTTTAATGCGCGAAAACCGGGAGCGACGCCTTACCAATCATCGTTTCGCGCACGTGCGGATCGCGAGCGCGGGGTTTCCCATGAGGCGATGGTCGCGTTCAAATAGGCGAGTTGCCGCTTCAAGAACTCCAGATCGTGCTGAAAGTTTGCCTCGGTACGGCGATGCAGAGCAGGGCGTTTGGAAAGCGAGCGCGTGAAGCGCCACGCGGTGGAGCTACGGTACTCGCGGAGTTTCCGCTCCGTGTCGCGACGGGCGGCCTGCAATTCGTTGATTGCTCGCTGGAGGCGGCTGAGCTGAGACGTCGGCCCAAGGACCTCATTCGCCGTTTCCCATTCCACCTCAATTCGGGCCAACCAATCCGTATCGCGCGCGGCCCACGCTTGTTGAACCTCATGCCAGAGCCTTTTGCGGACGGGGCCAAATTCGCCGCCACGATCCGGATGCAGGTTCTGAACGAGTCGGCGGTAGATCGTTTTCGCCTCTTTGCTCGGAGTTGCAGTTCGCGCGTTGAACCCGTCGCCATCGAACGAGTCGCCAAAGTTGCGGCGTGATCGATTTGCGGCGTTGCCCCTTCCATCAAAACGATCGTCCTCCGTTCGATCATCGCTGAAGTCTTGATTCCAAGAGTCGCTTTCGTCTTCGCGTTCAAACCGCTGCCGGAACCCTTCGGGATCCGCTTCATACGCTTTTTGTTCTTTCCACAGTTTTTTGAGTGAGCGACCAGTCAACGACGCCAACGCCTGAACGGATTGGACCCGGCGAGCTTTCTCAAGCACCTCCTGGTGCATCTCGCGTAGCGTTGTGATTAACACCGGAAATGTGCGATGCAGCCAGGCCTCGTAAGCGGGCACATCGGTTTGTTCGTGAAGATGAAGGTCGCGCGCTGCTTTAGCGTGTCGTTTTCGAGCGGCATGAAACTCTGCCCAAGCCGCCCGTTGCAGCGGCGCATTGTCGATTACGAGCAGAGCCCGCGAATGCTGCGTCGGCGCGGCTTTTCGGTGAGTTCGGGTGGATCGTAGGTGTCGAAGGTGGGTGTAAGACGTGCCCGGCATGAAACCGCGAAGGAATCGCAGACCGGCAGAAGTGCCAGTCATGAAATGATAATTGAATCACCGCCGCGGCTTCACGCGCTGCGCCCTAAGTTGGACTGGTGATGCGGACGTACCACTATGACTCACGACCGGCTGCTCCCGATGGCGACACCCAACGTGGTGGGGCACAGTGAAGCCAAAGCAGCAATCGAACGACACTGCCACTACCCCGACAACGGGGACGGACTCGGTCGGCCGTCTGGTTCGAGCGGAGGCACGACGGGCAGCGATCCCGCAGAAAATGCCCAACGTGCGGGTGCGGGCGGCGGAACGACGGCATCCACCTCGGGCATAGACAGCCAGTCGCCGGGTTCGCCGAAGCCGCCTTAGATTAGTTCGATTGAGGATCGGGCTCGTACTCGAGCCGAGCGCTGGTAGGACCGTGTTCGCGTCGCAACGAAAGTCCGTCCTGCTTTGATATACCGGAAATTGAAACCGAAAAGCCGCTGAGCACGGGAGAGTGGGTGGTCACTCATCTCATTTTGCTCATCCCGTTCGTGAATCTCATCATGCACTTCGTGTGGGCATTCAGCGATGGAAACATCAGCCGCCGCAATTTCTGTCGCGCGCGATTGTTGCTGTTCGCCATCGCACTTGGACTCGCGATGGTCGTCGGCACGGCACTGTTGCTCTTCACCGGTGTATTCGCCGGCTTGCTGAATCACCGGGCGCACTAGTGGGGCCGACGTTGTCGGCCTGCGGCGTCCTAGATTTTGTGGTGATCAACTGAGGTGATCCACATCACCTCGCATGCGCCGCCGCGCGTGTCATCGCGGGTTAACGACGACAACCATCGGTAGCCTTTGGGCCCGTTGATTTCGACGAGGTACCCTTTGAGCGTGACAAGCTCATGGCGCTTGATGGCGAGCAGGCGGTCGCGAATTTCGACCGTTGCGGGCAGGCAATGAGTGTTCGCCGAGTGCACCGCGATGGACGTTGGATCCAACGGTGGCTCTCCGGACCAGGAGTACTCGTACCAGCGACCGGATTGGGAGATCTTCAAATCGTTGATGACCGAGGCCACGGACATCGGACCCCATCCGAGCGCTAGATCGACCGGTGCAAGCGAGGAACTCGCATCGTTACGATACCGTGAACGACTGAGCACGACCGCAGAGACGTTGTAGGTGGCAAGCGGCTTGATGGTATAACCGTCGTGCGTGAACGCAGCCGGAAGACCTTGAGCATTTTGCACGGGATCTCGCGCCGCAGGCATTCCTCGCCAGCCCGCCGGGGCGTCGTGAAACACGAACCACGTGCCCACGATCAAACCGACCAACAAGAGCAGTTTCTTCACGGGCCTTTTTACCTCTCAAAAAGGCCGGCGAGGCAAGAAGCTCTTTAGTAAATATACCTATAAATCCCTAAGAACATTCCTCCTAAACTGAATTCAGGGCGTCAGCTGGAGCTGCCTTGCTCAGCCGTACAGCGCCTTGAGACCGGCACGAAACGCGTCGGGAATGACATTGAAGTGGTTCCGCTTTGGGAATCTCTGCGTGACCGTCGTAAGACCAGAAAAGGGGGAGGTGCTGAGGTCTTCCTCCAGCAATTTTAGGTCGGACGTCATCGACGCCGAATCTTTCCCACCCACGCTCAAGTACAGCCGGCCGTCGACGCGCGGGTTCCGGGCGTGGCGCGCTCCGACGAGTTGCAGGACGCTCCTGTTGTCCCACCAGATCGAGGGTGCACTCGCGAGGAAGCGGCTAAAGAAAGGGGGTTCTTGCAACAGGGCATCCAGTACCAGCAGCGAGCCGAGAGAATGGCCGCCAATTCCGCGCTCGTCCGCGCGAACCGGATACCGTCGTGCCAACTCGGGCCATAGCTCCATTTGAAGGAAGCGCAGGAATGCGGCGGCGCCCCCACTGCTGGGTTCATCGGAATGGAACGTCGGCGTGTAGTCGCGGCCCCGACGATTCCCCGGCTTCATATAACTGGCGTCGTAACCCACGCCCACCAGGAGCAATGGCGGTACGGCGTCCGCTTTTCGTAACTCCTGATACGCTTCGACCGCCGCCGCGAACTGATCATCGCCATCCATGAAAAGAATCGTGCGCCACGACTCCGCGGGTGTCGCGGGCGTTGACGACTCTTTTGGCGTCGCGACGTAAATGTGGTACTCGGTGCCCGTGCCTTGTGAGCTGAGTTTGAATGCGGGTTTCACGACGCAGTGAGGCAAAACACGGCGCGAGTCGTCAAGCTCACCACCTGCGATTACAGGCGTTGGACGGTTCCGGCCGCGTTTTTGCGTTCCGTGCGCTCGGACGCAGAAAGAAAACTCCAGGCCACCACGCGACTTTGTTTCTGACCTTGAGCCATGGGCAGGATGCGCACGTCGACTGGGCGCGCGGCGTTGAGTGCACGTTGAATTTCAGGCAAGCTGCTGCGTTTCGAAACAAGCGTGGTGAACCAGCCGCACCGCTTCGGCTGGTCGGCACTCTGAGCAATCATGCGGCGAACAAAGCCCGTCTCCCCGCCGTCACACCACAGCTCCGTGCTCTTGCCGCCGAAGTTGAGGGCGGGATTGTCTGAACGTATCCCGAGATTCTTGAGCTTGCGGAGCGTGCCGGCCGCAGCCTCGGCGGGAGAATCATGAAACGGCGGATTACACATGCACGCATCGAACCGTTCTGAGTCCTCGACGACACCTTGAAAGATGTGATGCGCAGAACGCTGCAGACGCAGTTCCACCTTGCTGGTGAGGACCGGATTCGAACGTACAAGCTTCTGAGCCCAGGCCAAAGCCGACGGATCGATCTCCGACCCGACGAAGTTCCAGCCGTATTCTGCGACGCCGATGATGGGGTACACGCAATTGGCTCCGACTCCGATATCCAGGATGCGGATCGAAGCCGTCCGGTTGATTACGGGTGCCGCTACTCCCAGCAAGTCGGCGAGATGATGAATATAATCTGCGCGGCTCGGAATCGGTGGGCAGAGAAATCCGTGTGGGATATCCCAATCAATGATACCGTAATAAGCGATTAAGAGGGCGCGATTCAGCGCCTTGACTGCTGCCGGGTTTGAAAAGTTCACGGTTGTCCCACCACAGGGATGAGGTTCGGTGAAGGCGCGAAGCTCAGGTGAGTGGCGGATGAGCACGTCAAAGTCATAGCCGTTGATATGCCGATTCCGCGGATGGGGCCGTCCTGCCGGCACGACGGGAACGATCGAGGGTCGCGGCTTTTTCATGGTCGTCGCCCGTCGTTCTCAGGTGACGCCTTGGCACCGCGCGGGTTTTGACCTGGAGTACCCAGCGCCAGCGCAGAATGGACGTGAGAGGTGTGTGCGTTCAGTCGCACCAGACTGCGGGCGTGTGCAACGATGGCAATTCCAGCGGTGGCGCGGGGAACATGTGGCGCAAACCGCGTGGCGAACGTGTAGCTGGTTGGCTGCGACGAAAACATGAGGTGCTGTGCTGCAGGGGCTGATTTCGGGCTGGCGCGGTTTCGCTCAAGGTGGCTGCGTTTTCCCATGAGTATTTCACTCGAGAAGAAGGCGGAACTGTTTCGCGCGCTCCATTCAGCCCCTGGCGCGTTCATCATTCCCAATCCGTGGGATGCGGGCTCCGCGAGATTATTGGCCGGGTTCGGATTCAAGGCGCTGGCGACGACGAGTGCGGGTGCGGCTGCAACGATGGGGCGCCGCGATGGTCACGTGCCGCGCGCCGAGGCCTTGACGATGGCGGCCGCGATCGCTTCGGCCACGGACTTGCCGGTCTCGGCGGATTTGGAAAATGGATTCGGCGATGCGCCAAGCTTCGTGGCTGATACAATTCGGCTCGCTGCCGCGGCCGGTCTGGCCGGCGGTTCGATCGAGGACGCGACTGGCCAAGATCGCACGCCGTTGTATGATATCGGCCACGCGACGGAACGCGTCGCCGCAGCAGTCGAAGCGGCCCGTTCGCTGCCCTTTGGATTCGTGCTGACGGCCCGCGCGGAGAATTTCATTCGGGGAAATCCCAATCTGGACGACACGATCAAGCGCCTGCAGGCCTTTGAAGCAGCGGGAGCGGATGTCCTGTTTGCGCCCGGATTGAAAGATTTGGAGTCGATCCGGACGGTGTGTGCAGCGGTCTCGCGTCCCGTCAATGTGATGAACGGAATGAAAGACGCGTTTACGGTGGCTCAGCTGGCCGCCGCGGGAGTGAAGCGAATCAGTGTGGCGGCGTCGCTGCATCGAGCGGCCATGACGGCATTGCGCGATGCAGCGCGAGAGATGGCGGATAAGGGCGCATTTACCTTCACCAATCAGGCGATGACCACGCCCGAACTCGCTGTGTATCTGCGATCTCGGGACGAATGAACCGGCGCGGTTAGAATACCGCCAAGAAAAGATGCTCCGGATGTGCGAGCATCCGGAGCACGATTTTCCCCCTGAGCGCGCGCGCACCCGGGGTGAAAGTGGTTGTTAGATCGATACGGGACTTGGCTGCTTGTCGAATTGTCGGCGAGGCTGCTTGAGCGCAAGGCGAATTCCGATCAGGGCAATTCCGGCAAACGCATACGTCGAACGCTCCGGGACGGGCGTGAAGCTGCCAAATAGTCCGTGCCGCTCGTTATCGATGCCGGCGGCAAAGGAGAGCTTCTAGGCAGCTCCTCCCGCCGCGCCGTTGCCGAACTGTAATCCTCAGAGGCCTTCGTTAATGAGCGGGTTGCCTTGCGCATCCTTCAACGTGCCGAGGAGGTCTCTGGATACGGGTCGAACGCAGTCCGGGCCCGGGCTGCTCTTCGTCGCCGGCCTGCTTCGCATACGCCACGAACAGAGTGCCGCCCAGGGTCGAAAGAGCCGCTTACTCTTTCGCTCGAGAATCCAGCACGATCGTGACCGGCCCATCGTTGATCAGCGACACCTGCATCATGGCTCCAAACCGGCCGGTCGCGACGGGCCGTGAAAGCTGCGAAGCCAGTTGCCGAACGAAGAACTCGTAGAGTGGGATCGCGTGTTCGGGTCGAGCGGCATCGTTGAAGGAAGGACGATTCCCTTTTCGTGTGCTCGCGATCAAGGTGAACTGGCTCACGACGAGCACTGTCGGCGCAGGAACTCCGCTGGATTCAGAATGGCCCTCCGCGTTGAGCTCGAGCACGGAAAGATTCATCTTCCCTGCGGCGTCTTCAAAGATGCGCAGCGCCGCAAGCTTCTGCGCCACCCAGAGTGCATCGTCTTCGGTATCCTCCCGGTGGATCCCGAGTAAAACCAGCAATCCGCGGTTGATGCTGCCGATGACTGCTTGATCCACCGTCACCGCGGCTGCAGCGACGCGTTGCACCACGGCTCGCATTGGGCCGTGCTATTCCGCCCAAGCCCGCGTTCCGGGCGAAATGGTCACGCAGCCCTCGTAGCGTCCGGGTACTGGGACGTGCGCGCGAGCTTGGGTGGCACCAATCTCGGAGCTGAAAAATCCCCACACGGTCAATTGTTTCAACATCGTGTACCCCTCTGGTCGCGGTTTGAGGTGTTCGAGCTCGAGCAAAACGGCTTCCCGTTCGGAGCCGCTTAGCTGGACGAACGTACGCCCACCATGGTTCGCCCCGCTGCGCGTTTGAATTTGCTGCAGGCCCTCCGCGAATGCCGTGCGTTCCTGCGGCATATAGAAATCCCGGACTATTTCCTGCATGAATTCAGCAATGTGAACGGCTTTGGCGCCGCCGGAGTCAGCGGTCGCCGGCAGAATCGTTTCGCCAATTTCATCGAGGAGTTGCAGGTCGTCACTTGAAAACGAGAACCCGCTCCCGCCCGCCAGCGAGTTCGCAAGTCCGGCCATCATCCGATGCGCGCCAAAGATGGTCCCGGCGAATATGGTTCCCAAAGCCACCACGGCTTCACGTCGATTCATGGATCTCAGAGATTGTTTTTCTTCATTTCACTCACCGCGTAATCAGCGGCTCGTGCGGTGAGGGTCATATATGTCAGCGAAGGATTCTGCCACGCCGAGGACGTCATGCACGCACCGTCGGAGATAAAGACGTTCTTCACCGCGTGCATTTGATTGTGCCCGTTCAAGACCGACGATTTCGGGTCCCGGCCCATTCGCGCCGTCCCCATTTCGTGGATGCCGGTGCCGGGCGCCTCGTGCGAATCCCACGCGTGAACATTACGACAACCCGACGCTTCCGCCATCTCCGACGCCGTGGCGAGCATGTCCTTGATCATGGCCACTTCGTTTTCGCGATACGCGCAATCGATGACCGTCAGCGGCATTCCCCACGCGTCCGTCTGATTGGGACTCAAGGTGATGGTGTTGTCGTAGTGTGGCAGGTGTTCCGCCATGGAGTTCATCCAAAGATTCCATGCGCCCGGTTGAGACAGTTTGGCTTTGAACGCTGGGCCGATCGGTGGATCGCCATCCTCGAAGTCGCCGCGCCCGCGCGAGCCGAACACCGTCAACGCGTACCCACGAAGGAAACTCGACTGCCGATCATTCCCGCGATTGCGAAAGCGCGGAATCAGGCCACCGGTCGGCCGTCGACCATAGTAGTACTTGTCCTGGAACCCGTCGTGCGACGCCGTGAGTTTCACGCGGTAGTTGTGATCCATCAGGTTGTGCCCGAGCTGCCCGCTGTCGTTCCCCAAGCCGTTCGGAAAACGGGATGATTTCGAATTCAGCAGGAGCAGGGTCGTATTGATGGTGCCCGCGTTGACGAAGATGATGTTGGCGAAGTATTCGGTGATCTGTTTGGAATGCGCATCGATGACGCGGACCCCGGTAGCGCGGTTCTTCTTTTCGTCGTAGATGATCGAATGCACCACCGAGTCCGGTCTGAGCGTTAAGTTTCCCGTGGCGGCTGCGGCGGGTAAGGTCGCCGAATTACTGCTGAAGTAACCGCCGAAAGGGCACCCGCGACTGCATCGATCGCGGTACATGCAGACGCCCCGGCCCTCGATGGGTTTGGTCAGGTTGGCAGAGCGTGAAATCACCAGATTCCGCTCGGGAAAGCGGGACTCGATGGTCGATTTCATGTGCGACTCGAGACAGTTTAGCTCCATTGGCGGGAGGAATTCGCCATCTGGAATTTGGGCTAGCCCGTCACGGTTGCCGCTGATCCCCACAAACTTTTCGACATACGAATACCACGGGGCGACATCGGCGTACCGGATCGGCCAATCGACCGCGATGCCCTCACGAGCATTTGCTTCGAAATCCAAATCGCTCCAACGCTGAGTCCAACGGGCCCAGAGCAGCGATTTCCCGCCCACCTGATAACCGCGAATCCACGTGAATGGCTTCTTCTGTTCATACGGATGCTCTTTGTCTTTGACGAAGAAATGTTCGTTCGCGCCAAAGACGCCGGTGCACTGGCTGAGAATCGGATTCTCCCGCCGGAAAGCGGGCGAGAGCTCGCCCCGATGTGGCAGTTGCCATGGTTCAGCGGTCGCCGTCGGATAGTCTTTGATGTGCTCGACGTTGCGCCCGCGTTCGAGGACCAACGTCTTGAGCCCCTTTTCGCAGAGTTCTTTGGCTGCCCAGCCGCCGGACATACCGGAGCCAATTACGATTGCATCAAAGGTGTGAGAGGCGACGCCGCCTGCGTTCACGTTCGGGGTGCTAAGGGGGGCAGGCATACGCGACACGAAAACCGTACCTACCAACTTGTGAGGAGCCGCCAATGTTCAAGCTCACAATGCGCCGAGGGCGCAAAATTGCGAAGCCCGTCGTGGCAAACCGCGGCTGTCGGCCCGTTGAATGTGCGTCGCTGTTCGACGCGACCCGGCTTTCGCTGCAAATCGATCAGACGGCGCAACCGTTCACGCCGTTTGGTGTGCCAGGAATTCGAGCAGACGGACTGCGGTTAAAGCATCGCCCGATGTGGCTCGACTTCGGTTTCGTAGTTAACGCCATCCAAGCCGAAACCGAAGAGCTTCAGGAATTCACTGCGATAACCGGCAATGTCGGTCTTCTCGACCAAGTTCGCGGTTGTGACCGTCGGCCAGATTTCTTTCACCGCCGCCTGCACTTCGGGATGCATTTCGAGATCGTCGATGCGCACGCGACCTGAAGCGTCGAAGTTGGGCGTCGAGCCGTGGTACATCTGCGTGGCGAACAGACGCTGGATCTGCTCGATGCAACCTTCGTGGGTGCCGCGCGCCTTCATGATCTTGTACAGAATCGAGATGTAGAGTGGTACGACGGGGATGGCGGAACTGGCCTGCGTGACCAGTGCTTTGTTGATCGAAATAAACGCCCGGCCGTTGCCGTGGGCTTTGAGTTTGGCGTCGATCGCCTTGGCCGCGCGTTCGAGGTCGTTCTTCGCGATACCGATCGTGCCGTTCTTGTAAATCGGCCAGGTCACTTCAGGTCCGATGTACGAGTACGAAATCGACTGCGCGCCGGGCGCGAGGAGGTTTGCGTCCTTTAGCGCGGTGATCCACATCTCCCAATCTTCTCCGCCCATCACCGCCGTCGTGTCGGCGATCTCCTGGTCGTTGGCGGGCTCGATTGTGATGTCGGTGACCAATCCCTTGTCCGTATCGACCGTCTTGTTGGTGTACGCCTTGCCGATCGGTTTGAGCACCGACTTGTGCACCGCACCGGTCTTCGGGTGCACGCGGCGAGGTGAAGCCAGCGAATAGATGACGAGATCAATCTGCCCGAGATCACTGCGGATCAATTCGAGCGCCTGACGTTTGATGTCGTCGCTGAAAGCGTCGCCGTTGATGTTTTTGGCGTAGAGGCCCGCCGCGCGAGCCGCTTCCGTGAACGCGATGGTGTTATACCAGCCGGGAGTGGCGGGACGACCTTCTTCCGAGGGACGTTCGAAGAAGATCCCGAGCGTATCTGAGCCGGTCCCGAATGCTGCCGTGATGCGCGACGCGAGACCGAAGCCGGTTGACGACCCGATCACCAAAACCTTTTTCGGACCGCCGGAAATCGGGCCTTTCGCCTTCACGTAGTCGATCCACTCCTGCACGTGTGCTGCACAGCCGACAGGATGGGAGGTGACACAGACGAAACCGCGGACCCGGGGTTTGATGATCATACGTCGTGAAGGGTGAGGATGGGCGGGGCAGCGTCCAGAAACTTTTCTTTGCCCGTCCGTGGCAACGCAAAGTCACGTCGATGCGCCGCGCTACAATGATTATGCGGCAGTTCCGCTGACGTCCACCGGGTGCCGGTTGCGATCGCAGCGCAGCGGACGTTTAGTCGCCGATCAGGACGATCGGCCCTTCGGCCTTGGGTACGCCGCCCTTGCGTTCGAGACTGATGGCAAACTTTGCGGCGTTGTTGACGCGCTGGTTGGGCTTGAAATTAACCTGCGCGTGGCCGGTCGTCGGGTCCACGGTGAACACGCCACCATCGACGGGAGCGGGATAAGCCGGATCGATCAGCCAGAGTTGATAATCCTTATCGCTGGCAAGTGCCGCCAGCTTCTCGACTCGCAAGATGCCTTCCTGGGTGCGCGGGTTCCACACGGCCACAGCCAACGCTTGAGATGAGTTGCCCGCCATCGCGGCGAGCGTGGCGATTTTGAATTGAGCCAGATTTCCCTCGCGCTGCAGACGATCGTCGAGAGTTGCAATCTGCGCCGTCGCCGCGGCGAGCCGCTCTTTCGCGTCCGCCAGGAGTTTCTGATGGTTGAGTGCGTCCGCCTTCGCAGCGTCCAACTGTTGGAACGTCTCGCCCAACGTGCGGGAGGCGAGCGCGATCTGTTCCGTCGATTTCACCACCTGTTGGTTGAGCTGTGCGAGTTCCTGCGTCGCGTCGGCGAGCTGGCGGTTGGCGATGATTCGTTCTGCTTCCAGCTGATTGCGGGCGCTTGCTGCCGCAATCTCGGCGAGTGATTGCTGCTCCTGCAGAACCGCGACGTCCGCTCGCGTCGCCACGTAGCGTTGACCGATCCAGAAGCAGCCAACTGCGAGTCCGGCCGCGATCGCCCACGGGATGATCATCGCGGGGCGGAATTGAACCACGTTGGAGGCTTTCGGCTCCGGCGCCGCTGAAGCTTGCGCGTCGAGCTTCGCCAGGATCTTGGCCTTCAGATGGGGTGGAGGCGAAACTTGAGGCGCGCTCAACGCGAACGACGCCGATGATTCGCGGAGTTCACGCACGAGCGTCTGAATCTCAACGTTCGTCTTGAGCTCCGCTTCGAACGCAAGGCTTTCCGCGCCGTCGAGCAGGTCGAGCGCGTAGAGGGCGGCTAGTTCTTGTTGACGATCGTCAATCATGACGGCGGGTGAGCGTGTCGCGCAGCTTGATGAGTCCGCGGCGAATGCGAGCTTTGACGGTACCGAGCGGCTCGCTCAAGCGGGCAGCGATTTCCTGTTGGGTAAGCCCGCTGAAGAAAGCGAGCTCAAGTGCATGAAGCTGCTCGCGCGGAAGGGTGGCGAGAGCGGCGCGAACCGCCACGGACTTTTCCTTGGTCATCAGGTCATCCGCTGAATCGGGATCAGCGGCTGAACTGCCACCTGGAAGATCCTCGACAAAAGATTCGCTCAGCAGCGTCGTCCGGCGGCGTCGCGTGCGCAGGCGATCGATCGCGCGATTCCGCGTCAGAGTGACGGCCCAGCCGAACGCTGAGCCGCGCTCGACGCTGAAACTTCCCGCTTTGCCCCAGAGCGTGAGAAACACCTCTTGAACAATGTCCTCGGCTTCGGCCGGATCGTTGAGGATGCGCAACGCCACAGAGTACAGTGGTCGCGAAAAACGATCATAGAGTTCTGCGCACGCCTGCTTGTCACCCGAGGCCATCCGTCGGAGCAGCGCTCCATCCTCGGCTTGCCGTTCACCCGCGGAGGGCTCGTTGGAGTCCGCCGAAGTCATGTCGCGCTGCACGCGGACGTGCGTTTCCCATCTGCGCGCCGAAGGCGCAGGGAACGAGAAGGAGAGAAAGGGAAGAACGACTGACATCTAACCATCATACGCGTACTTACCGCCGTGGGATGCCGTCGGGTGCCAATGTTCGTTGCAACGTTCATAGTACGCTCATGCCGATCAGGCCCAAAACGATGACCAACGCGAGCAGCGCGATGATCCGAGTTTCGAGACGGGTGAGCGTGAGCGGCATGCGCGGGGGTAAGTCGGACAAGAACGAGTGTTGCACCAATGGCCAAGAGAATAAGTGCACGCTCTTGAGTTGGTTGACCGGCACAAAATCCCGTGCTGATGCGCAACCTTTGACCGCCCGGTGAGTCTAGCCGGGTCAAACTCTTCCGCCATGAGACTGATGACATCGTTCTCCGCCCTTATAGCTGTTGTTTCAATGGCCCTGCCGTTTCAGCATGCCGCCGCGGTGGTGGCGATTGGGGATCAAGCTCCTGATTTCACGCTCCGCGACATCAACGGACAGGCGCACCGCTTATCCGACTACAAGAACAAGATTGTCGTCCTGGAATGGGTTAATCCGGAGTGTCCGTTCGTGGGGAAACATTACCGAAGTGGCAACATCCCGAAACTCCAGCAGGACGCTACTTCAAGTGGAGTGGTGTGGCTTTCCATCAACACGGGCCGGCCTGGTGCTCAGGGGGTGTTCGATGCGCCCGGCCAGATCGCCTGGGCCAAGTCCGTTAACGCCGCACCAACCGCGTACCTCCGCGATCCCGATGGAAAAGTGGGCCGACTCTACGGCGCTAAAACCACGCCGCACATGTATGTGATCACCTCGGAAGGGACGCTGGCCTACAACGGAGCGATCGACAGTATCCGGTCGGCGGACGCGACCGATATCGCCAAGGCGGAAAACTACGTCGCCTCCGCTCTGGACGCGGTGAGCAATGGCCGACCCGTGAAGAAAGCCACCAGCCAACCGTACGGATGCAGCGTGAAGTATTGAGCTTTGCGGACGGGACGCGGTTGAGCGCGTTGACCTGACTAGACCTTCACCTTGAAGAGATCAGGGTGGATTGTCCCGTCGGCTACCTTGTTGACGGTGCCGGTCATCATGATCGAGAAGTTCGTCCCGATCTCGATGCCGATTTCGCCGCCTGGCATGTGAACGGTGATGCTGCGGTCGACGAGACCCAGTTTGTGGGCGACCGCCGCCGCGGCGCTTGAGCTGCTCCCTGACGCGAGCGTATAGCCTGCGCCGCGTTCCCAGATTTCGATCTGGATATTCGCCCGATCAATCACGCGGAGGAACTGCACGTTCGTTTTGCGAGGGAAGAGTGCGTCCGTTTCGATGTGCGGTCCATATTTGTGGGCGAGCGCAGGCGTGACCTCCGCCAAGGGGATCACGCAATGCGGATTACCAATCGTGGCGGCACAGAAGGTGAACTCCCGATCCAGTATCGTGATCTTTTCGTTGAGGACTTCCCGCTCCGGTCCGACCACGGGAATTTTCACACTGTCGAAGGAGACCTTGCCCATCGAAACGGTGATCAACTGGCCGTTGTCCTTGATCACTGATTCGACGTGCCCACCGGGCGTTTCGATCGTGAACCGGGGTTCTTTTACCAAGCCCTCGTCCCACAAGTAACGCGAAAAGATGCGCAGTCCATTGCCTGACTTTTCCGCCTCGGAGCCATCGGGATTGAAAATCCGCAGACCGAACTTGCTCTGCTGCGACGGGAGTGGACCCCAAAGGATACCATCTGACCCAACGCCGAAATTCCGGTGACACACCACGCGGATTTGTTCCACGGACGGAGCGGGACTCCACGTTGGAAAGTCGCGCGGGTTGCAGACGATGTAGTCGTTACCGAGAGCGTGATATTTGGAGAAGCGCATGGATCAACGGAAGAAGTTGGCGGGCGCAGCCACCGAATACACGAAAAAAGATTTCGGTTCCTACCTGACCGCACTCGGCGAGCCCTCTGGGCCCTGACGTCATCGCACCCGCAGCAAACGCGTGATCGTGGATTGGTGCTGCCTCAGCTGGCTACAGGCTCCGCTTTCACCGCGTAACCGAAGAGCCGCCGCTTCTTGATGGCAGCCACCACGGAACTCGGGACCATCTGCTCCCACGAAACATCGTTTTCTTTGATGCGGCGCAAAACGTCTCGAGAAAAAATGTGAAGGATGTCCGTGTTGAAACCCACGATACTCTCGATGTAGTGATTTTCGAGCAGGTGATTGTAGAGGTTTCGAAGATGATCCACGACCTGCACGTTCTTGGCGTTGATCAGGACGTTTGACGCGAACGAGTTGGCGTTCGTGGCACTGGGCGCAGGCGAGGTCATGCCCGAGCTGAGGTAATGGCCGTAGGCTTCCTGACGCATCGGATAGACGTAGAGCTTGACTGAATGTCGAAACAGCCGGCCGAACGATTCGAGAATGCCGCCCTCGAGGTTCTCGTAGTATTTCTCGTTGAAGATCTCGAGGAGGTTGTTGATGCCCATGGCGACGCCGATCATCTCCTTGGTGTATCGACGAAAATACGACGTGAGCCGGAAGTACTCGGAGTAGTTCGAGATCAGGACGGTGAAGCCAACATCACCGAGCAGGTCCACCCGGGAAAGAAAGTCCTGCGCGTCGAGCTCACCGGCGGCGAGCAGGTTGTTCATCGTGATTTCCATCAGGACGATCACGTCTTTGCCTTTGACCAGCGGCTCCTGCACGAACTGCGCGGTGGCGCAGTTCAACATGTCCACGTTGACATGGGTGACGGGACGGAAACTTCCGCGTTCAACGAGGATCGCCTTCTTGTACAGGACCTCGGAGGGCTGCAGCACCTCGCCGTCCGACCCGAACATGACCGCGTTCGTCAATCCGAACTGAACGAGGTACAGCGACATCAAGCGATTATCGACCTGCTTGAACGCAGGCCCGCTGAATCGCAGCATATCCACTTCGATCCGATCGGAGCTCAAGTTATCGAGCAGCGACTGCGCAAATTTCTTTGGGTCGTCGCGATAGTAAAACGCTCCGTAAATCAGGTTCGTGCCCACGATGCCCAAGGCATCCTGTTGCAGGACATTTTCTTTGTCCCACATGCGCACGTGCAGCACGATTTCGCTCGGCGCACCACCCGGCTCGAGTTGAAAGCGAATCCCCATCCAGCCGTGCGCCTCGTTTGTACCCTTGAAATTTCGAGCGGCGACGGTGTCGGCGAACACGAAGAACGTCGTTCGATCGCCGCGTGAACCAGTCAATCGTTCAATCAGCAGATTATATTCGTGATCCAACATCAGGCTGAGCCGCTCGCGAGAAACGTAGCGCGGCGCCTTGCCGTAGATCGCGTCACTGAACGTCATGTCATAGGCAGAGATCGTTTTGGCGATCGTGCCTGACGCTCCTCCTGCCTGGAAAAAGACCCGGGCGACCTCCTGTCCGGCGCCGATCTCCGCGAACGTGCCGTACTTGACCTCATCGAGGTTAATCGTGAGCGCCTTGCGGTTGGTGGTGAGGAGATCCTTTTGGTCGCCCATGGAAGAATTATTGATGAGCTGCGGCGTGACGCAATCCGTTCCTCCGGTCCACGACGGGCTCAACGTCTAATCGGCTCAATCACGGTCCGTTTGAGCTCGGCACGCGCGAAGCCACCAGTTCTCGGCACCAATTGACGGTGGCTGTGACCGGACAACGACGTTTTGCGACCGCCCGTCCTGATTTCGACTGGAGGAACGGAGGAAAGGGCGTAGCGTCGCCTTTCCCATATGAAAAATTTCTTCACGTCGATGTTTGGTGCGCTCGTGGCGCTGATCATCTTTACGTTCGGTAGTGCGTTGTTGTTCGTTGGCTTTGTTGGCGCGATCGCGGCCATGAGTGGCGAAAAGACCGTCCGGGTGGAACGTGGCTCCTACCTCGTCCTGGACCTCGCCTCGGCCATCACTGATGCGCCACCGGTCATCGACTTCCGCGCGTTGGGTTCCGATCATTCGGCTACCCTCCAGCTGCGCACGATAACCCGCGCGCTCAAGGCGGCGGAAAGCGACGATCGAATCGCGGGCGTGTTCATCAAGGGCGATGCAGCAGCAGCTGGATTCGGGCCGGGTTACGCGATTCTCAAGGAAGTGCGAACGGCGTTGGATCATTTCAAAGCGTCGGGAAAGCCGGTGAAGGCTTATCTGACCTACGCCACGACCAAGAATTACTACCTCGCGTCAGCGGCCGGAGACCTGGCGATTGATCCCTATGGCATGATCCTGATGCCAGGTCTATCCAGCCAGCCGGTGTTCTTCACCGGCGCCTTCGAGAAGTATGGTATCGGCGTTCAGGTGACGCGGGTCGGCAAATACAAGTCCTTCGTGGAACCGTTTACGCGAAAAGACATGAGTCCGGAAAATCGCGAGCAGATGCAGAAGCTGCTAAACGATCTTTGGGGCGCGATGGTCACGGACATCTCCGAGGCGCGGCAGCTTCAACCGGGGCAACTACAGGCGGCCGTTGACGCTGAGGGGCTGATTCGTCCCGAAGCCGCCAAAGCCGCAAAGTTGGTCGATCGCATCGCGTATCGCGACGAAATCATCGACGGGCTCAGGCAGGAGACCGGGCGCTCAGGGTCCAACGAATCATTCAAGCAAATCACGCTCGCGGACTATTCGCGGGTGGCGAAAGACACCGCCGATGCGCCAAAGAAAAAATCGGAGAAGTCGGGCGACGAAAATGTCGCGAGCCGTGGCGGAAGAGTCGCCGTTGTTTACGCGGAAGGTGACATCGTCGACGGCGAAGGCGACGAAGTGGGCGAGATCGGCGGGACGCGCTACGCGCGCGAACTGCGTCAGCTGCGGTTGGATGATAACGTCAAAGCGATCGTCTTGCGCGTGAACAGTCCCGGTGGAACGGCATCGGCGTCCGAGGTGATTCAGCGTGAAGTGCGATTGGCGAGGAAAGTAAAGCCGGTCATTATCTCGATGGGCACCTACGCGGCGTCCGGAGGCTATTGGATTTCGGCGTACGGAAATCGAATCTTTGCCGAGCCGACCACCGTGACCGGCTCAATTGGGATTTTTGGCATTCAGTTCGACGTGAAGAAGCTCTCGAACGATTTCGGCCTGACGTTTGATAGCGTCAAAACGGGCAAGTTCGCCGATGCGATTACGATCACGCGTCCGAAGACGCCGGAAGAAATGGCCGTATTCCAGCGCATGGTGGACTGGGCCTATGGAGAGTTCATCTCGAAAGTGATGGAAGGACGGAAACTCAAGCGCGACTTCGTGGAAGAGATTGCGCAGGGCCGCGTGTGGTCGGGCGTCGAGGCAAAAAAACTTGGTTTGGTGGATGAACTCGGCGGTCTTGATGCGGCCATCAAGTATGCAGGGGCGCAGGCTGGATTAGGCGAAAATCCCCGACTCACGGAATTTCCGCGCCGCAAGGAGTTCGCTGAGGCGTTGCAGGATTTATTTCAAAAGCTCACGCCGAACAACGCGCGCAGTTCGGGTCTTGCGAGTCAGATTGCATCGCGCCTTGAAGCTGAAATTCAGACCTTGCGGATCTACAATGATCCTCACGGGCTCTACGCCCGGTTGCCGGTCAACCTGATGATCCAGTAACCCGCGGATTGAGAGTTCGAATACGCTTTGCCCTTCTCTACATTAGCCCGACGCTTCTGATTCATGTCCACACACATTCTTTCCCGCGACACACCTGCCACGGCGATCCCCGCGGGTGACGTCGTGACCCTGCCTGCCGGCTCCGAGGTTTTCATCACCCAGACACTGGGTGGAAACGTCACCGTTCGGGCTGATCAGGGGCTGTTTCGCATCGCCATTGAAAACGCGGGTGCGATCACGGGGTACACTCCGGAAGCTCCGGCCAAAGCACCAACCGGAAATTGGGGCGCGGAATTCAGTGAACAAGCGGTGTGGGAGACGTTGAAGACGTGTTTCGATCCGGAGATTCCAGTCAACATCGTCGACCTCGGCCTCGTCTATGATTTGGCGACGGAGAAGACGCCAAGTGGCGGTTACACGGTTGAAGTCAAAATGACATTGACCGCACCGGGTTGCGGAATGGGTCCGACGATAGCGGAAGACGCGCGCCAGAAAATCGCGAGCCTGCCCCAAGTTGAATCGGCGAAAGTACACATCGTGTGGGATCCGATTTGGACGCCGCAGATGATTTCCGCCGAAGGTCGATTGAAATTGGGCTTGGAATAGCCAAACTCCGTCAGCATAGGCTCCGTTCAGCGACCCCGGCCGTACTCGCCACCGCGACCGAGAGAAGCGGACCGTTGATCAGCTCGTGATCGATTCGAGCGAGCACCCGTCCGCTACCGCATCCGGTGTTTCACAATTCGGCCGCGCAATCACTCCGGGGTACGGCTCAGGTGCAAACTCACGTTGAGGATCGGATAACAGATGCCGATCGCAGATCGAGAATAGCTCGTGCTCCGTTTCAGCGCGGCGCATGTCGTGGAGAAACGAGCCGGCAGCGTCCACGCTTTGGCCGACGAAGTTCAGATACTTCTTCATCTTGTTCACGTGAAACCGCTCCAGCAGTCCGGGAAAATCAGTGGCTCGGAACAGTCGCTCGACGTATTCGCGAACATCCGCGAGCGTCACGCGCGTGAGGGGAGCGCCCGAGAACGTCTCGCGGCATTGGCGAAAGATCCACGGGTTGCGGATGGCGTGGCGCCCAATCATGACGCCTGCCGCATTGGTTTGCGCCAGGACCGCGCCGGCCCGCGCGGCGGACGTGATGTTGCCGTTGGCGAGAACGGGACAATGCGCGCGCGCTGCGGCTTGGGCGATGAAATCGTAGTGAACCTCACTGCGGTACATTTCTTTCACGGTCCGTCCGTGGACGCTGAGCAAATCGACCTGATGCTCGTTCACCAAATCGATCATCCGCGCGAACGGCGTCGTGTCGTCGAAGCCGATACGCATTTTGACCGTGAACAAGCCGGGCGTGGCGGCGCGCAGGGTCCGAAGGATTTGGTCCACGCGATCGAGGTCGCGGAGGAGTCCTCCACCCACATTCTTTTTATATACCTTCGGGGCCGGACAACCGAGATTCAGATCGATGCCCGCCACGGGATGTCGCAACAGGTCGACCGCGGTACGTTCGAGGTGACTCAGTTCCTCACCAATCAGCTGAGCGAAAACCGGGCGTCCCGTCGCATTCTCGTCGATCGAGCGCAGGATGTGTTTTTCGGGTCGCGATTGGGAGTGAACGCGAAAGAACTCCGTGAAGAAGTAGTCCGGCGCGCCGTAGTGAGCCACCACGCCCATGAAGGCGAGATCCGTCACGTCCTGCATGGGCGCGAGCGCGGTGAGCGGGGCGCCCGGCGTGTGACCCGGGGGAAGCGCGACGCGGTGAGCGCGCGCAGACGGCGTCGAGAGGTTCACCGTCAAGTCGACTCTTCCTCGCCTGATTCCTCCGCTTGCTGCTGTCGAACCCGTTCGAGGATTTCCGTCATGTCCTCGGCGCCGTCGATCACTGATCGGGCAACGAAGAGGGGACGTTTTTGTTGGAGCGCGAGTACGATGGAATCGCTGGGACGCGCGTCGATTTCAACGATCTTCTTCCCGAGCTCGTTTTCCATGCGCAGCAGGATGCGCGCGAAAAAGGTGCCCTCGCGCGCGTCATTCACAATGATGTGGTCAAGTTGAGCGCCCAGTCCCAACAGGATGCTGCCGATCAAATCGTGGGTCAGTGGCCGATCTTTTTTGACCCCGTTTAACGTCATCTGGATTGCGTTACCCACTGAATGATCGACGTAAATGACAAAGGTCTTCTCGTCCGTACCCAAGAACACGGCGCAGCCGTTGGCGGTCGGCATTACGCCTTTGACGCTTACGGTAACGGCATCGTTCTGCATATGTGAAGACATGGGCTGAGACGGAAAAAGCGCAAGTCAGAGGGAAGGCTCGTCCAGCTGCGCTACTGCCTCAAACGCAAGCACAGCGGGAAAAAAAGAGGCACCGACAAACTTCGCCCCAACTCGGTGATCGAACTTCCGCTTCATTTGAAGCCCATCAAGCTGATCCCCCAGGTCTTCGCTTGGGCGACAACCGCTGCTCGATCCAACATGATCACGCGGCCTGCGTCCAATGCTGCCGCTGAGATTCCAGCTTCGCGCATGGTTTCGAGCGTCTTGTGACCGAAACAGGGGACGTCGAATCGGTAGTCCTGCGCCGATTTCACCGTTTTCACGAAGAGCGTTTCGTCTGTTTTGAAGCTGCCTGCCCGCCGCAACATATCGTCCGTGCCCTCGTAGGCTTCGACCGCCAGGACCGTCCCTTTTCGAACGACGCAGCCCTGGCCGATGTCCAATCGCGCCGTCTCGCGCGCGATGTGGATCCCATGATCCAAGTACTCGCGATCGATCGGAAACGATCGACCGGTCATGCAGCCCTCGGTTGCGAGCTGGTCGTCCAGGAACGAGCGCGCGTCGAGCAGCGTGATGCCGAGTTGCTGAATTTCTTCCGCGATGGCGCCGAAGATTGTTTCGGCATTGCGACGCTTCAATGAAGCGAGAATCCGGACCGCTTTCAGATCGGGATGAAGACCCTTGAACAATCGTCGAGGGGAAATCTGACCAGCCATGATCGCAGAGCCGGCTCCAAACTCTTTTAGGGTTTTGAGCATCCGTCCCAGCTGGCCAACCAGCAACACGCGGCGTTCCGACTCGTGAAACGACGCAATCAAGTCTGGCGTTGTCTCCTCCTCAAATCCGATGAGCCGCAGCGGAATGCCCGCGCGGCGAATCGCGGCGGCGGTAAGTTGTGGATACAGGCCTTGACCGGCAATCAACGCGATCGGTTTTGCCGCATCAAAACCAACCGGCAGAAAGGTGGAGACAGGCGAAGTGGCCACGGCGGCGGGAATGAAAAATTCGGAAGCGCGGTGGACGACGGCAGACGTTTACGCGTCAACGACGAGGTTGAGAATCTTCCCCGGCACGTAGATCACCCGCTTCAAGACTTTGCCGCTGATGAATGGACTCACCCGTTCATGCGCCGACGCTCGCGCCACCGCGTCTGCTTCGGAAAGTCCCACCGGTACGAGAGCGTCGCCCCGGTGCTTCCCGTTCACTTGGAAAACCAGTTTCACTTCGGATGCGACGAGTTTTGAGGGATCGTACGTGGGCCACGCGGCGTCCTGAACCGAAGGCGACCCGCCTAGACGCATCCACAATTCTTCCGCCAAATGCGGCGCGAAGGGCGCCAGCAGTTGCAGGAACTGCGTGACGGTCGAGAGACGCACCGCAGGGGCTTTCTGCAGCGCGTTGACGAAGATCATCATTTGCGAAATCGCGGTGTTGAACCGCAGGCCTTCGATATCTTCACCCGTCTTCTTAATCGTCTCGTGAAGTAGTTTTGTGAGTTCGGCAGGCTCGTCGGCGGTCGCAGAGAATTTTGCGTGCACGTCGCCGTCGACGGTCAGGCATTCGCGCCAGACCTTTTGGAGAAAACGATGCACTCCTTCAATGCCGCGCGGATTCCATGGCTTCATGGCCTCGAGTGGACCGAGGAACATCAAGTACAGTCGCAGCGTGTCGGCGCCGTGCGAAGCGATGATGGTGTCTGGACTCACCACGTTGCCGCGGCTCTTGGACATCTTTTCACCGTCTTCGCCCAAGATGATGCCCTGATGAAAGAGCTTCGTGAATGGCTCGTGCTGCGGCACGATTCCGAGATCAAACAGCACCTTGTGCCAGAATCGTGCATACAGCAGGTGCAGCACCGCGTGTTCGGCGCCGCCGACGTAGAGGTCTGGCACGCCCCAATACTTCATCGCTTCCGGCGCGGCGATCGCGCTGCTGTTTCTCGGGTCGAGAAAGCGCAGATAGTACCAGCACGAGCCGGCCCATTGCGGCATCGTATTCGTTTCGCGGCGGGCGCGAACCCATTGGTTGCCGGACGGGCGCGCCGCGGTTGCCGGCAATGATTCACCGGTCGCGGCGTTGAGCCAGATTTCCAGCCATTCGGGGACGTTCCCCAGCGGGCTCTCGCCATTGCCACTCGGCAAATAAGACTGCACGTCGGGCAAGGCCAGCGGCAGAGCACTTGCGGGCAACGGCAACGCGTAGTGAGTTTCGCCGCCCACGGTATACGTGACCGGAGAGGGTGGCAGGTCGGCCGGACGTAGGGTCGTGGCCAAGCGGTAATCTTGTTCGGTTACCCAAGCGATGGGGAAGGGCTCACCCCAATAGCGCTGACGCGAGAACAGCCAATCGCGCAATTTGAAGTTCACGGTCGCGTGGCCCGCGCCGCGCGCGTTGAGGTCAGCCGTGATTCGCTTCTTTGCTTCCGCCCACTTGAGGCCGTCGTACCCGGGCGAATTGATCAGGTGGCCGTCGCCGATGTACGGCAGTTGGTCGACCGAATCATCGTTGGCGATCACGCGGACAATCGGCAGCTCGTAGCGAACCGCGAACTCGTGATCGCGCTCATCATGCGCCGGAACCGCCATGATGGCGCCGGTGCCATAGCCCATCAGAACGTAGTCAGCGATCCAGATGGGTACTCTGGCGCCGTTGATCGGATTGATCGCGTAACTGCCGGAAAAAACGCCGGACTTGTCCTTCGCGAGATCGGTCCGTTCCAGATCGCTCTTGGCTGCCGCGCGGCGGCGATACGCATCTACGGCGGTGCGATGCTCGGGCGTCGTGATGCCCTCAACCAGCGGGTGTTCGGGCGCAACCACCATGTACGTGCAGCCGAAAAGGGTGTCCGGACGGGTGGTGAAAACCTTGAGCGGGCCCGCTCCACTGTTTTCCAGTTGGAACGAGAGCTCGGCGCCTTCGCTCCGCCCGATCCAGGCCTCCTGCATGCGTTTTGTGGATTCGGGCCAGTCGACGTCCTTCAGGTCCGTCAACAGGCGGTCGGCGTAGGCCGTGATGCGAAGGACCCACTGGCGGAGATTTCGCCGTTCGACAGGAAATCCGCCGACTTCACTGCGGCCATCGATGACTTCTTCGTTGGCCAGAACGGTCCGCAGTTCGGGACACCACCAGACGGGGCGCTCGTCAACGTACGCCAGGCCTCGGCGAAACAACTGCAGGAAAATCCATTGGGTCCAACGGAAGTATTTCGGATCAGTCGTATCGATTTCTCGATCCCAGTCGTACGAGAACCCCAGCGCTTTGATCTGTCGCCGAAAGTTGGTGATATTGTTCTGCGTATTGGCGGCGGGGTGCGTGCCCGTTTTTACCGCATGCTGTTCGGCGGGGAGCCCGAACGCGTCCCAACCGATTGGGTGCAGCACATTGAAGCCGCGGGCACGCTTGTAGCGGGCAATGATATCCGTGGCGGTGTAACCTTCGGGGTGTCCGATATGGAGACCGGCCCCTGAGGGGTACGGAAACATATCCAGCACGTAGTACTTGGGTTTCGACGACGCGTTGTCCGCCCGGAATGAGCGATTTTTGTCCCAGAAAGATTGCCAGTGCGGCTCAATCTCTTGGAAGTTGTACTCTTTGCTGCTGGTAGCCATTTGCGTGAACCCGCCACTGTGAAACCTTTCCCTTATCGGTCAATCTTCGCGCT
>JBDSSD010000063.1:0-2717 GCA_039928945.1 Opitutus sp.
TGAATCGTTGCTGGAGGTATTCGCGTTCGCTCCGTCGCGGAACCTCACCGTCAGCGTCGACGGCAACGCTGAAATCGTCAGCGGCGTTCAGGTCGTTTCCGGTAATTATCACACCGGACTGGGTGTCACCGCTGCGGTGGGTCGGCTGATCACGCTGGGCGATGATCAGCCTACCGCCGAGCCCGTGGCCGTGATTTCCTACGGCTACTGGCAGCGCCGTTTCGGCGGCGACGTCGCGGCCATCGGCAAAAATGTTACGGTCAATGGCATGCCGGTCACCATCGTCGGCGTGACGGCGCCGGCGTTCAAGGGCGCCATGCAGGTGGGCGACGTCATCAATCTCACGTTGCCCCTCGTGTTCGCACAACGCCTCGGCGGCAACCGGCGCGATGGGCAAAACTGGTGGGTGCGCATCATGGGCCGATTGAAGGCGGGCGTCACCGCTGAGCGGGCCCTTGCGACCCTCGATGGCGTTTTTCGGGAAACGGCTCGCGGCAACTTGCATTTTAACACCCTGCCGGGCGCACCCGCGGTGGATCAGGCGAACATCCCGCTCCCGCAATTGCGCGTCGTGCCGGGTGGCCAGGGACTCTCCGAGGCGCGCCGCGAATATAAACGCTCGCTGAGATTGTTGATGGGCGTCGTCGCGCTTGTGCTGCTCGTCGCCTGCGCCAACGTCGCCAATCTTCTTCTCGCGCGTGGCGCGGCACGGCGTCGCGAAATCGCAGTGCGGCTCGCGCTTGGTGCAAGCCGCGCCCGTCTCGTCCGGCAATTGCTCGCCGAAAGTATTTTGCTCGCAGCGCTGGGCGCGGCGACCGGACTCGTCTTCTCCGTGTGGGGCACGCGTGCGTTGATCGCGCTTCAGCCGTTCGGTTCAAGGCCGTTGGAGTTCGATACGCCACTCGATTGGCGCGTGCTCGCGTTCACCTCTGTCGGCGCGCTGGGCACTGGAATATTTTTCGGGCTGGCACCTGCGCTTCGCGCGACGCGGCTCAATCTCACGGAGGAATTCCAAGGCGGCGGGCGTGCGCTCGGCACCGGTTCGCGCTCGGCGCTCGCAAAATCACTCATGGTGACGCAGGTCGCACTCTCCGTCGTGTTGATGGTCGGAGCCGGGCTCTTTGTGCGCACGCTTCGCAATCTCCAGAACGTCGACGTCGGTTTCAACCGCGAGCAGTTGCTTCTCTTTGAGGTTAGTCCAGCCATCAAGGGTGTCCGTGGTTCGCGGATTAAGGCGACCGTGGATCGCGTGCGGGATGGCATCGCCAATCTGCCGGCAGTCCGCAGTGCGAGTTACACGCAAGTGGCGCCGCTTAGCCGTGCCAACTGGGGCATGAGCGTTGTCGTGCCGGGTTACACCCAGAAGACGATCAACGAATTCACGGCTGTGAACCCCGTCGATACCGAATACATTGCCACGATGGTGATTCCGATTTTGCGCGGCCGCGATTTTAACGTTCACGACGCCGCTGGTGCACCCAATGTGGCCATTGTAAACCAGTCGTTCGCCAAAAAATATTTTGGCACCGAAGAGGTGATCAGCCGGCGTTTCAGCAGGAATTCTTTGAATAACGGGGATCCCGACATCGAAATCGTCGGACTTCTACGCGACACGCAGCATTCAGACCTGAAGACGTCGCATGTTCCCGTGGTGTATTTTCCCATTTGGCAATTCGACGACAGCGGGGGCACGCTCACGTTTGTCGTGCGCTTCACCGGCAGTGAGGCCACGGTCATCTCCGCCGTCCGCGCGGCGGTTCGCGCGGTCGATCCGAATCTGCCGCTCAGCAACGTCCGCACGCAGGAACAGCAGATCGGGCGGTTGTTGGCGCAGGAGCGATTGTTCGCAAAGTTGTGCAGCGTGTTTGCCGCGCTTACGCTGACGTTGTCGGCCATCGGGCTTTACGGTCTCATGTCTTACGCGGTGGTGCGTCGCACCGGAGAAATCGGCTTGCGCATGGCGCTCGGCGCGCCGCCAGCGCATGTGCTACGCATGATCCTGCGTGAGTCGCTCATGCTGGTCATGCTCGGCGTCCTGGTCGGAGTGGCCGCTGCGATGGGTGCTACGCGCTGGATCGCGAGCATGCTGTTCGGTCTCTCGGCTGACGATCCGATCACTTATGTTTGCGTCGCTCTGGTGTTGATGGCGGTCGCGGTTATCGCGTGCCTGCTTCCAGCGCGTCGCGCCGCAAAAATCGATCCAATGGTCGCGCTTCGCACAGAGTGAAGCGGCTCACCGAACCGGACGTTTCCAAGACGTTTGTTACAGAAACGCCAGAAGCCGCCTTTTGTTGAGTGACCAGCGTGGTTTCGCTTCAACGCCACCGGCCGAAAGGGCTGTTTCCAGTGTTGGCGGATCGAATCGACGTGGCTCAAGTCGGCGAGCACACCGTCGTCGATGGCCTGGTTGCGTGAGTAGGAGAAGATCACCTCACCGAACGGATTTTCAGTTGTCATGGTTTCGTGCCGTTCGGCCCGTGGGGCGTGGATCACGGAACGTGACCTTATCGCCTACTGCCGATTGGCGATTTCGCCCAACACCCGAAAAGTCAAAGCGGTGGACGGAGCGCCGAGGCGGCGGGGATTGTCCCGCAACGAGGGGGAAGCGGAGTGATTCCGCGTGGTGGAGATCGCGCAGCGATACGACCTTGACCGGGTGTAAAATGGGGAAATCAGCGGCTGGCAGTCGCAAAAAGAAATCGAGCGAAGCGAGCATC
>JBDSSD010000064.1:0-67762 GCA_039928945.1 Opitutus sp.
CTCGACGGCTGATGATGGAGGGGCGACCCGTCGAGCCGGGTCGTTGAAAGCGGCGTCGAGCCGCCGCACTCCAGAGTTCGATCTCCTGCGAGAGACCGGCTCTATTTCGCAGGTGAAGGCTGCACGGCTTCACGGCCGTAGAGATGAGCGAGCTCCCGGAGGTAAACCGAGGCACCATCACGCAAGGTACGAAGCTGCTCGGGCCGATAACGCCATGTCCAGTTTCCTTGCGAGGTACCCGGCGTGTTGAAGCGAGCGATCGAACCAAGGGTCAGCAAGTCCTGCAGTGGAACAACGGCGAGATTGCAAACCGACGAATAGGAACTGCGCACAAAATCCCAGCCGATTTCCCGGCCGCTGATGCGGAAATAGCGGCGGACGTGATCGCGCGTGCGTTCGTCGACCGTCGCGTACCAGCCGATGGTGGTGTCGTTGTCGTGCGTTCCTGGATATACCACGCTGTTCGCGCGCTGGTTGTGCGGCAGATAAAGATTGTCAGCCCCGCCGCCGAACGCGAACTGGAGGATGGCCATGCCGGGCAAGCCCGTCGCTTCACGCAGCTCAACGACGGAGGGCATCAGCTCGCCCAGGTCTTCGGCGATGAGCTTGGCATCCGGCAGCGCTCGCTTGATGGCCTCGAAGATCGCGAGGCCCGGTCCTTGGGCCCAGTGCCCTTTGCGCGCATTCACTGCGTCCGCTGGAATCGACCAATAGGTGTCAAACGCGCGGAAGTGATCGATCCGGACGATATCACAGAGTGCGAAATTGGCGCGCAGTCGCGCAATCCACCACTTGTAGTCTTCCTTCGCATGGGCCGGCCAGTCGTACAGTGGGTTTCCCCAAAGCTGTCCATCGGCGGAAAAATAATCCGGCGGCACGCCGGCCACGGCAGTCGGTCGCAACGTTTTCGGATCGAGTTGAAACAATTCCGGATGGGCCCAGACGTCGGCGCTATCGATGGCCGCAAAAATCGGGGCGTCACCTACGATTGAAATTTTGAGTTCGGCGGCGCGGGCGCGGACCTGCGCCCACTGGCCGAAGAAAAGGTACTGGATGAACGCGTAAGCTTCCGCCCGTGGGGCCTGAGCGCTCAGTAACGGTGAGCGGCGAGCAGCCGCCAAAGACCTTACTTCCAACGGCCATTCCCACCAGGGCTTGCCGCCGAAATGGTCTTTCAGCGCGGAGAACAACGTGTACTCGTCGAGCCAGCTGGCGTTTTCACGTCGGAACTTCTCGAAATCGCCGTAAGGGAGCGGCAGCCGTGGATCGCGTTTCCAGGCGGCATGCGCCTCGAACAGCAGGGGCAGCTTGCTCTGGTAGAGCGCGCCGAAATCAACGCGATCCGTTCCGAGCTTTCGCAGAGGTTCAACTTGGACTGACGTAAGCAGCCCCGCGCGGACCAATGCGCCCGGATCGATGAGATACGGGTTTCCCGCGAACGCGGAGAAACATTGATAAGGAGAGTCACCGTACCCGGTGGGTCCTAGTGGGCAGACTTGCCAGGCCCGAATCCCGGCTTGCGCGAAGAACTCCAGCAGGTTGATCGCCTCCTGATCAAACGCCCCGATCCCGTATGGACTCGGCAACGAGGTCGGATGAACGAGCACGCCGGCCATGCGCTCCGTGAGCCAGTTGAAAAGGGGAGCCCGGACGGTCGTAGGCGATGAAGGAGTGGGAGAGGTCATGGAGGAACGCGGACGGGACGTTCAGTCGTCAGTTGTACTTTGTAAAGAAACAGGGTGAAAGGCGGCGCGAAAATACTGAGGTGAACAGTCGTCCGATTCGGGTGTCTCGGTCCTTCAGCCGCATGTGTCAGCTGTGAGCCGATGCAACGGTTCATCGCGGCACGAAGCAGGTTTTGCTCCACTCGGGCAAAAGGGCTGAAGCGAAAGCGGCTCGGCTGTTCACGGGATCAGCCGGCCAGTCAACCACATCTCCGGCTCCCTATGAAAGACCTCCTCCATTCAGCCAATGCCTTACCACGGATCGCGATGATTTCGACCCATGGCTATGTCGCCGCGGTGCCGCCCCTCGGAGCGGCGGACACCGGTGGTCAGGTCGTTTACGTCATCGAACTTTCCAAGAAACTCGCGCAGCTCGGCTTCGAGGTGGACATCTGGACGCGACGATTCGAAGAGCAGCCTGAATTCGACATCGTGAACGAGCGCGTTCGCGTAATCCGCGTGCCGTGCGGAGGGAAAGAGTTCATTCCAAAAGAATATCTTTACGAGCACATCCCGGAATGGAGCGCGAACGCCCTGAGGTTTATCGAGCGGCACGCGCTGCAATATCATTTCGTCAACAGCCATTATTGGGATGCTGGCCTTGCGGGTCAGCATCTCAGCGAGGTTCTCAACGTCCCGCATGTGCACACGCCGCATTCATTGGGCCTGTGGAAGCAGCGACAAATGGAACGTGACTTCCCGGGCGACAGCGAAAAGTTCGAGAAGCAATACAACTTTTCCCGACGCGTCACGGACGAGCGCGAGCTTTACTCCGATTGTCAGCTCGTGGTGGCGACGACGCCGCCTCAGCTGGATTTTATTATCCAGGACTACGGCGTGCCGCCGGAGAAAGTGCGAATGGTACCGCCCGGTTACGATGACACGCGGTTCTATCCGGTGGGCGAAGCCAGCCGCGAAGCAATCCGGCAAAGGTTGGGTTTCAGCGGGCAGGTGATCCTTGCGCTGGGCCGATTGGCGCGAAACAAGGGCTACGACCTGCTGATCGAGGCCTTCAATCTCGTCGCGCAACGACATCCGACTGCGGTCCTGCACCTCGCCGTCGGCGGCGAAGATGCGAACGAAATGGAGCAGAAAATATTCGCTGAACTGCGGGAGTTGGCGGCGAAGTCGGTCGCGCCGGATCGCATCAAGTTCGATTCGTTCATCTCGGAGGAAACGCTGCCCGACGTTTATCGCGCGGCCGACATGTTCGTTTTGTCCAGCCGCTATGAACCCTTCGGCATGACGGCGATCGAAGCCATGGCTTCAGGCACGCCCACGGTGGTGACGGTGCATGGCGGCTTGTACCGGGCGCTCACGTTTGGACGACATGCCCTGTTCGCCGATCCGTTCGACCGCGAAGATCTTGGCATCACGATGGCGAAAATTTTCCGGCATCCGCGGCTCCGCATGCGGCTCGCGCGAATGGGCGCTCACAAGGCCCGCAGTCTTTTTACCTGGACGGGAATCGCCCAACAACTCGTCGCGGTCGTCGAACACCGGCCCTCGACCACGGTCACGCTGGACGACGCGGAGTGGGATGAACCTTGGAACGACAGCGAGTGACCAACCTGCGCATTCTCGACCGCTCATATTTCAACTTTCGCCCGGCCTATGTCTTCTTCTCTCCCTGTTCCGATTCGCGTTTTTTCCAGTGACCTTGATGGCACGCTGTTGGGTAATCCTGAGTCGAGTTATCGGTTCAAGCATACGTGGGAGACATTGGATGCCGCCGGCCGCCCTCTTTTAATTTACAACAGCGGCCGTGGTTTGAAGGACATCCAATCCTTAGTCGCGGCGCGCAAATTGCCGGAACCCGACTTGATCATTGGTGGAGTGGGGACCGAGTTGTTCGATTCAAAACAGCGCTCTGAGCTCGCCGGATTTGGTGTGCAATTTGGTGAGGGTTGGAATCTGGCCAAGGTGGAGGAAATTGTTGGGACCATGCCGGGAATCGAGCGTCAGCCGCCGGAATTCCTCCACCCGTACAAGTCGAGTTGGTACTGGCACCGCGTGGATCGGGAGAAAATCGCCGAGCTGCAGAAGCGTCTCGACGAGGCCGGACTGCAGGCGGCAATCGTGTACTCGAGCTTGCGCGATCTCGACGTGCTGCCGCGCAACGCCACCAAGGGAAATGCCCTCCAGTGGGTGTGTGAGCGGCTGCATATTCCGCTCGAGCAGGTCCTCGTCGCCGGCGACACGGGAAACGACAGCAGCATGTTTCTGCTGCCCGGCGTAAAAGGTATCGTGGTCGAGAATGCGCAGCCGGAGTTGCTTGAGGCGGTGGTGAAACTGCCGGTGTTTGTGACGCACCAGATCATGGCCGACGGCGTGCTTGAAGGCCTCAAGTTCCATGGCGTCATTCCGGAGGTTCCGCGATTGCGCACGGTTCCCCTGCGCGATCGAACCGCCGGAGCCTGGAAAGGCATGCTCTTCGGACCCGAGTCGCTACGCTCGCTCAGTGAAGAGGACCGGAAGCTAATCGAGACCGGCTACGGCAAAGCCCTGGAGGCGTTACGCAAGAATATCACTCCGCTCGGGTTCTCCGCCTGTTCGCTCGCGGATAACATCGTGACCGGAACGGATATCAACTACCGTAGCATCTGGGCGCGCGACGGTTGTTTCACCATCGTCCAGACCATCGAGATGGACGATCCGGATATTCGGGAGGCGCAGAAACAAACGCTGCGAACCCTCCTCAACGCGGTGAGCCCGCCCGGCCAGGTGCCGGCCAATGTTCGCATCGAGACGCTTGAGCCGGAGTATTGCGGCATCGGTGGCATTTGCTCGATCGACAGCGGGCTGTGGCTGATCATTGCCGTGTATCATTACGTTACGCACACCGGCGACATGAGCCTTCTGAACGAGTACGCCGCGCGCCTGCAGCGCGTGATGGACTGGCTGTCGGCGCACGACAGCAACACCGATGGCCTTTTGGAAATTCCCGAAGCCGGTGATTGGACGGATCTCTTCGGCCGGAGCTATCACGTGCTGTATGACGAGGTATTATGGTATCGCGCGAACGTGTGCTATGGCCGCTTGCTCGAGTACCAGCAGGATTTCGAACGGGCGGCGGATTACCTGCGGTGGTCCCAGTTCATCGCAGGCAAGATCAAGGTTTCCTTTTGGCCGACCACCGGTCCTGATGTGAATTCCACGCGGACCTTTGCGGACCAACAGTCGTCGCTTGGTGATGCGCAGTACCTCTTGGCGGAAATCACACCGTTCAGTTTCAACTGGCGCTGCGACGTGCTCGGCAATGTCCTCGCATTTCTGACCAACGTGATCGACATCGAGCGCGCGCGAACGTCCTTCCGATTCATGTGGGGCGTGGGCGTGAACGATCCGTACCCGGTGGCCAACCTGTATCCGGTCGTGCAATCCGGAGATCCGGACTGGCGGCCGTATTACACGGTCAATCTGCTGAATCTCCCCCATCACTATCACAACGGTGGCATCTGGCCTTTCGTGGGAGGAATGTGGGTGCGGTTTATCCATCGTCTCGGCTTGCATGATATCGCGCGCAACGAGTTGGTGAAACTCGCACGCGTGAACCAGCTGGGAAAAGCCCACCCGTGGGAGTTCAACGAGTGGGTTCACGGCACGACGGGCCGCCCGATGGGCAAGGCCTTTCAGGCGTGGTCCGCGGCGGCGTACCTTCGCGCCTGCCAGGAACTGCACCTTGGACCTGAGGCGATGAAAGATGAATAAGCGCCTCCGGAGTCCGCGCGGCGAGCGGTCCGTTTTAGCGACGCCGACGGTCGTGTGCTTTGGCGAGGTGCTCTGGGACTGCCTGCCCAAGGGGATCTTTCTTGGCGGAGCTCCGCTGAATGTTGCCTATCACCTTGCGAAACAGCACGTGCACGCGATCCCGTTGAGCGCAGTCGGCTGCGACTTTCTCGGCGATGAGGTTGTGCGACGCCTGGACGCGTGGGACATGGACCATCGCGGAATCACGCGAGATCCCACGCATCCCACCGGAACGGTTTCCGCCATGCTCGATGCGGGTGGAAGCGCCTCCTACGAAATCGCACGAAATGTCGCCTGGGATCACATCAAGGTCGCACCGTGGATCGAACGGATGCGGGCAAAGCCTGACGCGATTCTTTTCGGCACGCTCGCGTTACGCAGTTCGAACAACCGGGCAGTGCTGCGACGCGCGCTCACGACGTGGCCGGAGGCCGTTAGAGTGGTGGATCTCAACTTCCGCCCGCCGTTCGATTCGCAAAAAGTTACGGCGTTCGCCCTCGCTCAGGCCCAGCTCGTCAAGTTAAACAATTTGGAACTGGCGCGACTTACGGGCAAAAAAGGCGACACGTCGAAGGCGGTCGTGGAAGGTGCTCGACGACTTTCGGATCAGTACGAACTGCCCCGAATTTGCGTAACCGCTGGTGAGCATGGCGCGGGCCTTTGGTGGGACGGCCAATGGCATTGGGAAAACGCCCGTCGTATAAAGGTGCGTGATACCGTTGGCGCGGGTGATGCGTTTCTTGCTGGCCTCTTGACGGCCTTGTTCGTTCGACGAGCGCCGCCTGAGGCCGCGCTTGCGTACGCTTGTCGCATTGGCGAGTTCGTTGCGTCGCAGGACGGAGCCACACCGGATTACAGTCTCGATCGCAAACAGTGTCCTAGATAAGGCGCGCTGAGCGATCGCGTCTCCTGACTTTTCCGCCGAGTTGACGCGTTCAGGGGTTTCCCAGGCTGCGAGGACGAATCGCGCGTGATTAATTCCTCAGGGGGAGCGGTCTGCCCGTTGTGACCTCGTCACAATTTCAGTCAGCCCCTGCCGTTGGCGGAGAGGGCGAGCCTTTCGTGGACCCGCAGTTTCTGCCGGTCCCTCGTGCCGGTAAAAACTACACGTCGTAGGCGCGCGGCATGGGACATTACCCGCGTCATGCCATCGGATATGTTAACGCTTGGTTAATCAGAGTATGGCATGAGAAGAGCATTGAGGGATGCGCCGATTAAACGGCAAAACAGTTTCACGACGCTCGCGCTTAGTCGCTTTCCAAATGGGAACCCGGCGAACGGGAGCGGCTGGAATTTCCAAGCTCTTCCTCCTAGGCATGTTCCTGAAATTCATCAGCGCGATTGCTTTTCTGGCACTCGTCGTTGGCACCACCGTCAGGGCGCAGGAAACATTTGTTGGCAGCTTTGCCGAGCCGATCGATGGCGGAAATATAGACACGGCGCTCTCCACCTACGACGGCACGACCGTCGTGATCGTTCCTCGGTCTCATTCGAGCGAAGCGGTGAGCGGCGCCACTCGGTGGCGCAATGTCCTGTTCGCCATCCGTGGGGTTGGCGGCCGCGCGCCTTCGTTCCGCCTGGCCATGACGTCTCCAGGAAGTGGAAAGATGATTCTATCCGGGGATGCAGCTTCGTTCCAAAATATCAAACTCGTGTGGAGCTATCAGCCGAACGCCGTGAAATGGACCGCCTTCGATCAACACACCCGGACCGGTACGGGTTCGTCGTCGTGGAAGATCGAGGCGAAAAACGCGACGCCGTTTACGCAGGACGTGGTTTACGTCTCCATCAACGAGCATTTTCCGGTGGCCGACTTCTACGAATGGCTCGAAGCCGACGTGTTCACTCATCCAATCGTTCGCCCCACCGCCAGTGAAGTGACGGCTGGAACGTTTGTCATTGGCTATCAATCTGGCGCGCCCGCGTCGGCTGCGTCCAGCCGCGCAATCCCTGACATGCCGCTGCATGGGTTTGTGATTCGGAACCCCGCGGCGAACCCGACGAAGCTCGTCGTGTTGGTCAGCGGCCAGCATCCGTACGAGGGTCAAAACAAAGTCGCACTCCAGGCTGCGATCGACTGGATCCTGCATTCGTCCAGTGCGGAAGCGCTCGCTTACCGGGCGCGCTACACGACGCTCGTTTATCCCTTCGTGAATCCCACGGGAGAACTGGCCGGGCTGTGGCGCGGCACCGCGTATCAGCCGAGCAAGGATACGAATCGAAACTGGCATACGTCTGAGACCATCCCATCGCGTAATCGCGGAATTGACACCGTGATCGTGCACAAGAATTCGATGAAGAAAGACATCGCGGCGCTCGGCTTGGGCGAGCCCTACGCGATTTTCGACTACCATCAGAATTTCGGAGATCGTCCAGCGACGCCGGACTATGTTCTGCACTCTACGTATCTGGCCGGTTCAACCGTCCCGGCGCGGGCGGCGGCATTGGCGCAGTATTCTCCTTTTTTCGCGCGCCTTGCCGCTCTTACGTCGGTCGCGGATATGCCTTCAGACTTAACTACGCAGGAAACGCTTCGCGGCTACATGATTGCGCGAGGAGCGACGATGCCGCTCACCTTTGAACGCAGTGTTTATCATACGATCGCGAGCGAGTGGGGGTTCGGCGTTGCGACCGTTCAGGCGCTGGTGGATCCGTCGATGCTTTTCGCCAGCAACGAACGGCCCTCGAGCAGTTCTGAGCGAATAGTGGCCAACGCACCTACACCGTGGCCCGTTGCGACGATCGGCATTACGACGCGCGTCGGAGGTCTGCTGGCCGGACTATCGTATCGCGGCGTCCCGGTGATCGAGCGTTCTCCGGTCACTTTCTCCGTCCCCTTCGCCGATCCAATCGCGAGATCGCCGACCGAATGGGTGGGAGCGATCGGCACCAGACTGCCGAAGTTCGAGACCGCGTCGCTCCCCGGGGAGTAAAGTCGCTGCGCCCTGAAATCAGTCCAGCGGTGGGGCGCGTCAGCGGAACCGACCACGACGTGCTCAGCGACCGCGTCAGCCGCCAAGGAGAACGCGCTTCAGCAAAAGCGTCTCACGATACGAACGGCATGTAGTTTTGATTAGCCGGCAGGGGAGGCTATCGCCGCAGTCGAGGCACCTGACGCGGCGCCGCCAGCGGGTGGACTTTCGCGCGACGGGGATGAAACAGAACCGCTTTACCCACTTTACGCGGTGACTTGTTACCCTATTTGCGGCGAACGCATGACGCGCGGCCGCACGTGATGGTAGAACAAATCGTAGGCAAGCTCCGGTAGGGAAAATCGCAGGAGCTGTTTATAAAATCGGGAATTTCGCCAAGCGGAGATCGTGCGCAGCCCGTAGCGGCGGCAGAAACAATTGAACACCTCCGTCCGCATGAGCGTTTGCTGAATCTGCAGATTCCGGGACCGCGCCCGCAGCGAGTCCGGGCCGGCCTGCCGCCGCCACTCCGTCAACGATTGGGGCAGCGTGAGCACCCGGCCGTAGTACGGCGCGATTATGCTCAACCGCGTATCAATCCAGAGCGCACGGCCATCGGAGAAATCCAGCGGGAAAACGCTGTCGAGATACGAACGAGCAAAGGCGAGAGCACTTGTGGGATAGTAGAAGTCGACGTCCTGCTGTCGGTAGATTTCCGCCAGGTGTTCGACCACGTGCTTCCGTGGTTCGTGATTCGTGCCAAGGATTCGTCCATGCACGTCGATTTTATCCATCGGCGATTGCACGAGCGCGGCTTCATGATCGGCCGCGTACGCGGCGGCGTAGTGCTGGATCTTGTCGCGTTTGAAACGGTCGGCTCCATCCAGCAAAAAGATCAATTGTCCGGTGGAACGCGCGAACGCGATTTGGATGGCATTCGCCTGGCGCAAGAATGCGGGGAGGGACAGCGGCTTTCCCTGGATCAGCGTGATGCGACTCGCGTAACGGCGTAAACGCGTGACCGTGTCGTCATCGCTGCCATCATCATAGACGATAATTTCATCCGGTAAAACCGTCTGTACTAACAGCGACTCAATGCAGTCTTCGATGTACGCCGAGTGATTCCAGGTGTTCACAATGACCGACGTGGTGACGGCTCGTGCGGGCGGCGGTTGGACGGCGTCCAGCTGCGAATCGGGCGCGCCGGAATTGCTCTCGAACAAATCGCGAATATTCAGCGCCAAAAAGTCCGCAATTGAAGGACGGAACGGCTGCACGATTGCATCCAGCGCCGACCCGCTCGGAGCGAGTGGGAGGGATGGAAAAACGAAAGGGGACGGGATAAAAGCGGGGTTCATCGGGCCAGTTGGGGTTCGCGGTCTTCCAGAAACGTGCACCTAGCGCGAGAAACGACCGGCGCGGACGGGACGTAATCCCGCCCCGGAGACGTCGCGCCATTTCCAGCTCCACAGAAACGAGTGTTTCTCACCAGGGTGCGGCTTCGATGACGAGGCGTTTGGTGATCGAGGGCCGCTGCGCCAACGGCGTGCGACGCGTCGGGAGCCATGCTTCGAAGGCGGCAGGCAGCAGGTCTGCCATTTTCCGCAAAAGGGGATCCCGCTCCGTCCTGATCGCTCCATCGCGAAGATGCCAGTTGTCCCGCGTAAGTCATGCGGTTTTTCCACGCGTGTGATGCAGAATCGCCGCAGCGAGCCAATAACCGAAGGCTGTCGGAGCCAGCACGCGGTGTCGCAATGCCCGACGGAAGAAGCCGCGCGCGGATCCGGGATCCTGCCGCAGCGCCATGCGTCCGGCAGCAAACCAGGCGTCGGCTGCCTGCGTATGGCGGTGCCGGCTCGGTACCGCTTCCCAGTCAATGTTCTTCTCGAATACACGGGCACTCGCCAGCGCCATCGCGATCCCATGCCGTGACAAAGCACTCGGATGCTTCCGATAAAGACAGGTGTTGAGACCGGTGTAGACGAACCGGGCGCCGGTCCGGGCGCAACGTATCCACATTTCGCGGTCATCGACATACCGAAACGTTGGATCAAACCCTCCGACGTCCTGCCACAAACAACGGCGGAGAACGACCGACGACGGCTGGATCATGTAGTCTCCAAAAAATAAGCTGCGCGGAAATTCCGCGACCATGCGGGGCGTCGGGGCGCGCACCTCAATTTCGCGGCCTGTGTCACTATCGAAGAGAACAGAACCGGCGTGGATCAATTCTGCGGACGTCCCCGGGATTAATTTTGCCGCTGCCTCCAGATGTCCCGTCGTCCACACGTCATGGGCATCGAGTAGCGCAATCCATTCTCCCTCAGCGGCGGCAATGCCGGTATTTCGGGCTGCCGGCAAACCGAGATCTTGTTCATGGCGATTGTATCGGACCGGCTGCGTGACCGTGCGGGCAAACTGGCGAACGATCTGCTCGGTCCCATCCCGGGATCCATCTTCCGTCACAATAAGTTCCCAGTCAGTGAAACGCTGGGCGCGGACAGATTCCAATGCGGTCGGCAGGAAACGTTCGGCGTTATAGGCCGGAATACAGATGCTGATGAGAGGAGGCTTCATTAATTAAAATGGGCGACAGGCATGTAAAGCTGCCTGTCCGCGTTGGAGGGCAGCGCATGGACACCACTTCGGGTTAAGAGTGCGCCCGCGCCCGAGCGTCGGGAAATAGCGAGGGGCGAGGCCAAAACCATGGGAGCTGGTGGAGGTAGGAGATCAGAACCAACCGCTTGCTGGACGCTAAAGCGACGACGAGCGCTCGAGGCCACGAGCTCAATAAACTCGTGGGTCCACTGGAACCCTGCGGGCCGCGCTTAGGCGATTTTTTGCACGCCATGCGTTCGCCACCGGGAAAATGCCAGATGCAGAAGAATTTGCGGACTGAGTGGCTCGGTGTGCCACGCCCGCCAGAAACACGCAGTGCTGCGCACGGGATCACGTTTTCGCAGGAGGCGCCCAAAGGAAATCAGGCTCTTGGCAAGCAAGCGCCGCCGCGTGGGGCGGGGGACCTCGGACAGCGCACGGTATTTTTCGTAGAAGCGGACTTCGCATTCCGCGACGAGGTAAGTGCGGGCCATCGAACTGCCTTCGTGTTTGGTGTAATTGCACGTGAACGTGTCCGTCGACGCGAACCGACCGCCTTCCAACGCACAACGTAGCCAGTAGTCACGGTCCTCGCCAATGCGCAACGTGGTATCGAATTGTCCGGTACGCTCCGCGAGCGCTTTCCGCAACACGACCGACGAACTCGTGATAATCGCGCTGACCTCGAAAAGCGTCAGCGTCGGTTCCACAACCAAGGCCGAAGGCACATGGATGGGGTCCCGCGTGGTACCTGAGGAGAGGTCCACCGTTGTAACCCCGCTCACCACGAGGTCGGCACCACTGCATAGTTTTTCCACCCCCAGCGCCAGATGAGATGCTTCCCATGTATCATCCGCATCGAGAAATGCCACCGCTTCACCGGTGGCGAGTTCGAGCAACCGGTTTCGCGCCGTTCCCACGCCGTAGTTATGGCCGAGATTCCGGTAAGTGACAGGTTGAGGAGTCGAGCGGGCGAAGTCCGCCACGACCGCTTCGGTGGTGTCCTGTGAGCCATCCTCCACGACGATCACTTCCCAGTCTGCGTGGGTCTGCTCTCGAACACTTTGCAGCGCAGCCGCAATGTACGTTCCGGCTTTATAGGCCGGGATCAATATACTGACTTTCATGCGGCGAACGAAACCTGCCCTTGGGAGAAGCGCCACCACGCGAAACTGCGCTCCATGCCCTCCGCGAAACTTACCTGCGGACGGTAGTCCAAGTTCTGCTCCGACCGGGCATGCGGAAATTTCCACGAACATTGCTGCAGCAACGCTAGTTCGCGCGTGACACGCGGTTGGGGACCGTGGCGTAAGGTCCACGAATCGATTCGCGGCGTTTGAGCGGAAGCAGCGATTACGGCTTTCGCACCACGCTTTAGGCTCGGTGGAACAAGCGGCAGCAGACGTTGCACGAACGGATGGGCCGACGCGCTCGCCGCCCGCTCCTGCCATGACCGCTGAAACTCCGGAAGGCGCGTGAGCTGGTGTACGCTATGCCAGGGTACATCCAGTTTAAGCGCGGCGGAGCGATAAAATTGTTCCCAAGTAACCTGGTCAGCATCACCGACTAAATAGGGCCCGGCAGCGTCGTCAGTGGCCTGAAGGCAGCAGTTGATCGCGGTGATCAGATTATCGACATAGATTCCGTTGAAGATCCCGCGTCCGCCTTCGTATAGCCAGGCCCGTTGCTCGAGCAGATCCGAGGCGAGTTCTGCGATCCAGCGCGAACGCGGCCCATAGACCACACCGGGTCGCAAGGCGAAACCGACGAGCGAGTGCCGGGCGCATTCAGCGAAGAACTTTTGCTCAGCCTTGATCCTGGCGGTGCTGTATTCGAGTTGCTGATGTTGGTTCAGTAGCGTGGACTCGTCTGTGCCCTTTGCGGGATTCTGACCGTGAACCGACGCGCTGCTCAAATAAATGACCCGGCGCACATCTGCCGCCGACGCGGCGAGGCAGAGTGCCGCGGGCATTCGCTCGATCTGAGCGGAGTCGCCCAGTGCAGCGTGAATCACCGCCGAACAGCCCGTCATGGCCCGCGCCATTCCGTCCACATCCAAGGCATCCGCGAGGTGCGTCTCAATCGAGAAGCGAGCCGGCAGCGCGAGGCTGGAGGGCTGACGGACGATCGCAACGACGGTCGGGCCGCCGCCGAGATGGAACTGCTCGATCAGACGAGTGCCGATAAAGCCGCTTGCGCCGATGACTGCGACTTTCATGAGGAGGCCGCAAGCGTGGTGCTGCTCTCACTCGCATGCGCCGCCTCCACCGGGGTGAGCCACGGCTGCTCGACCAACATCCGGTGAGCGTAGCATTGATCGATGAGCCTGATGGAGTGAAGCCCTTCCTCGCCGGGAACCAGGAGGGTTTCAGTTCCGGCGATCGCAGCCACCACATTCGCGACCTGCAGAATGAAACACTGTGCATCCGTCTCGAACTCCTGTGGCTCGGCCAATAACGCCGGCTCCGTTTGTGGGGTGACGAGCGTGCTCTGGAGGGCGGCGGGAGCTCCCGCAAGTTGCACCGTGAGCGCATTGGCGTTGTTCACCTTCCACGTTACAATGCCGCGCTCGAAGACGAAGCGGTATTGGTCGTTCGTTGCCCAATCGCGGCTTAGATGCACCCGACCTTGGGCGCCGCCGAGATACTCGAGCTGCACGAACGCGTTGGTCTCGACTCCGCCCATCGCATCATCGGCATAGCGGACATTCGCGGGTTCACCCATCCACCAGCTCAGCAGATCGAAAACGTGAACTCCGATGTCGAACAGCACGCCGCCGCGCGTTTGGGTGCGATCAAAAAGTGAGGGACCGGCTGGCCAGCGGAAGGGTCCGCCTTCCGAGATCGAAAAATGAGTCAGCGGCCCAAGGCTCCAATCCCGACAGAGACTGCGAATGTACCGGCTGGATGGGAAAAAACGTTTGTAGAGGCCAATGGCGAGCAGCCGTTGATGACGCTGAGCGGCAGCCACCATCGATTCCGCTTCGCTGATCGTTGAAGCCATCGGCTTTTCACAAAGCACGTGCCAGCCACGCTCGAAGGCGGCGATCGTTTGGGCCGCGTGGAAACCCGACGGCGACGCGATGATGGCCAGCGTGCCGGCCGGAGCCGTGGTTTGCTCGAGCGTGGCCGATTGCCCCGCTTTGGGGAACGCGCGGGCGACCACCTCGCGGGCACTCACCGACGGATCGACGATCGCGGAAACGCGAACCACACCTGCATCTTGCAGCGTCCGCAACGCCGGCACGTAGAAATGTCGGGCGACAGCTCCGCAACCAACGAGAATTACACGACGAGGTGAAGGCGAGGACATGAATCTTCTAAAAGCGAATCCTTTGTCACGCCGCACGGCGTTGTGTGCCGCCGATCACCTCCTCTGCGAGTTCGCTCTCGATACGAGGGGGACCGAATTCACTTCTGGCCAGATGACGCGAGAGTGCCGCCCGCACCGCCACACCGCGCGTTCTCGCAATCCGGGGAGCCATTGGCTGAACGGCCGCGTCGTGGTTGGGTTCGAAGAAGGTGCAGGGGGAGTGCCCACTGCGTGACGCGACAGGCGCGTCGCGACGATTCTTGGGTTTATCAATTTCGACGCTTTTTCAGACGGACGAGCTTGGAGGAGATCTCACAATTCCTGAACGTCCTGAATGGTGGCCTGAGTGTCAGCGGATCCCGCGAGGGCGTTTGTCTCTGATCCTCCAGATGTTTTTAATACGGTCCGGCAGGTATTTAATGTGCCGCGGATTGGCTTACTGATAAGCGCCGAGCGAACGGTTTCCCAATTGTGACCGAGCGCAGCCCGCCAACAGCGTGCGATGGGCGATATGTCCAGAGCCACGCTAAATCTAACGATCGCGGGAACGACCCGCTATGTGTCTAGTCACGAAAGACAAAGGTGCATCAAGGGGAAATTTTCCCATCTTTAGGAGAATTCCCCATGAACCTCTATCGGGCCGATGGGTCCATGCGCTCGTCCTTATCCCTTCAATCCTGAGAATACTTACATGCAATCCAACGTGAAGAGTGGTAAATCAAATTCGGTCGTTCGGGTCTATTCGAACGCGCCTGTCGTCCAAGCTCCACCTGCGTTGAAAACGAGAATTTACGTGGTCGATGATCATCCGCTCATGCGGATGGGATTGCGCGCGATGATCAACGCCGAGTCGGACATGGAAGTCTGCGGGGAGGCCGCGGATGCCGCGACGGCGACGGCGGACATCATGAAGTTGCGTCCTGAATTGGTGATCGCGGACATTTCGCTGCGTGGGAACTCAGGAATCGAGCTGATTAAAAACATCAAGGCGTTCGATCCTGGAATCGATGTGGTTGTGGTTTCGATGTATGACGAGTCGGTGTATGCGTTGCGCGTGCTGAAGGCGGGTGCGCGGGCGTATGTGATGAAGCAGGACGTCACCAGTCGAGTTTTAGACGCGATCCGACGGGCCCGGAATGGGCAGTTGTTCGTCAGCGAGCGCGTGGCGACACAGATGCTGAATCGCTTTGTTGATGGCTCGGAGGACGGAGCGACGGATTCACCGGTCAGCAGTCTCAGTGATCGCGAGCTTGAGATCGTTAACTTGATCGGGGATGGGATGCCGACCCGAGAGATTGCCGCGAAATTGTTTCTGAGCATCAAGACCGTCGAAACTCACCGCGTGCACATCAAGCGGAAGTTGAACCTTACGAATGCGACGCAGCTCGTGCAGTTTTGCGTTCGATGGGTGGAAGAGAACAAGGCGGCGAGCCAGGAATCGCCATTGGCGCAGACCGGCTGACCGAGTGATGCCGCCGGGGTGAGTCCGGCCGCGCGTCGATTGCTTCCGAGAACGTGCCCGCACGGTTTTAGCGTCGGGGAGCTGATTGCTCGGCCCGCCACGGCTGCAGGTCACAACTTAACATAATGTTTATTGTGCGTTGGATCGGTGGGACTCAGTCAGGGCTGAAAGGCTGATCCTGAACCGCCAAACGATTCTAAACAGTCGACTGTTCGGGGCCTAGACCCGCGTGATGCGCTCAGCGTCGACCGTTCGTTCCGAAACAGGCGCTATCCGCGCCGCGTCACGTAGCGGAAACGATTAGCGCGCCGGACCCCAGCGCTTCGTGAACGGATAATAGATGAACAGCGGCCGTCCGACGGCGTCTTTCTCGGGAACGTACCCCCAGTAACGTCCGTCAAGGCTGCTGCCCGAGTTGTCGCCCAGAGCCAAAAAGCTCTTCGCTGGCACCGTGATTTTCTCACCGGGCAGCAAGTACTGCGTTCCGCCGCCCTGCATCGAACCCCGGACAGCGTTGAAATAGCCGCGATACGGCGCTTTCCTCTCGGCATTAAGGGCAAACGACTGCGCACCTTCGATCGGTTTACCGTTCCGATAAAGGACCGGTTCCTTGATCTCGATTTCGTCGCCAGGCACGCCGATCAGCCGCTTGATGTAATACTGTTCTTCGCCGATCCCGGGAATATGGTCGGTGCGAAAAACGAAGCCCTGCCCTACCTTCGGCCGCATGAAATGGTAGCTGACGCGATCGACGAAAAGTTGGTCGCCCGTGAGGATATCAAAGCGCAGCACCCGTTCACCGGACTGGACCGTGCGGCCAAGCGGAAGGCGCATCGCCGGTGATAAATCCACCATCGATGACATGCCAGTTTGCTGCCGGCGGGCCATGCGTTCACGGCGGGCGAGCATGAACGCGCGATAAAACCCCTGCTCACCGCCGAAAAATGTGTCCGCAACGACTTTGTCGAAATCGTTGAAATCGCGCGGCACCCGTACGGTCGCCGCCGTATCACCAATGTAGAAGGTGTATTCCTTCACCTGCGTTGGAAAAACCAGCCAGGTGCGGTCGTTTTTGATCTGCGGGATCATCTGGCCCGTGGTTTCGCTGAACTCTGCGCTCACTTCGCCTGCAGCGGGCGAAACGACTTCACGGCGTTGCGCGCCAAACGCGGCGAAGCGGAACAGACGTGAGAAATTGTCCGGCGCTGGTCCGGTGGGCGGAAAGTTTTCCGCGGTCATGCCGTAGTAGGTCGGCCACATCGAGTTCGTTGGAATCTTGAACGGCTGCACGAAGTACGTGCGGATGCCGATGATCACGATCGCGGCTACGAGGAAGAATTCCACGTTTTCGACGAGAGAGGTTTTGGGATAAATGGCTCCGCCGGTGCGGCGCAGCACAGATTCCAAGGCTTCGACAGCCAGCTTGAGCGTTGCTGAATCCGCTTTCGACTTCAGTTGTTGCCGCAACTCGCGCGACTTCGTCTGCAGTTCACCAGACTCGCGGTCGTTCAGCCGGTCGCGCCGAAAATGCCAGACCTTGTCCGCAAGTTCCAACCAGTTGGCTGCGTTTTCGCGCGTCTTCTTTTCCTGCGATGCAAAAAAGCCGAACATGGGGAGGCTGCCTAATTGGTTTTCAGGACCTTGATAAATGCGTCCGAGGGAATGGAAACTCGTCCGAACTGCTTCATCTTCTTTTTCCCTTCCTTCTGTTTGTCGAGCAGCTTCCGCTTACGACTGATGTCGCCGCCATAGCATTTCGCGGTCACGTCCTTGCGCATTTCCTTCACGTTGTCGCGGGCGATCACCTTTCCGCCGATTGCCGCTTGAATCGCCACCTTGAACATTTGTGGTGGGATGATCTCGGCGAGCTTCTCGCACAAATCCCGGCCTTTTCCCTCCGCCTTGTCGCGGTGCACGATGCTGGCAAAGGCGTCCACGGGATCGGCGTTGATCAGGATTTCCATCTTCACCAGGTCCGAGGCGCGGTATTCGCCCAGCTCGTAATCCATCGAACCATAGCCGTGCGTGACACTTTTGAGCCGGTCATTGAAGTCGACGAGGATCTCGTTCAACGGCAGTGAGCACGTGAGCATCACGCGGGTCGCATCGAGCGTGTCGGTGTGGTCGACCACGCCCCGCTTTTCCATCACGAGCGCGAGAATGTCACCCATCGCGTCATTCGGAATGTGAATCGCCGCCTTGATCGTGGGCTCGCGGATCTCGGTGATCGTGCCGGGGTCCGGCAAGTTGACGGGATTATCCACCTCAATCTCGGCGCCGCCGTGTTTGATCACCTTGTACACCACGCTCGGGTAAGTGGAAATGATGTCCACGTCGTGCTCGCGACGAATGCGCTCCTGGATGATCTCCATGTGCAGCAGCCCGAGGAAACCGCAGCGGAATCCGAAGCCGAGCGCGACCGAACTCTCCGAAGAGTAAACGAACGCGGCGTCGTTGAGTCGCAGCCGGCCGAGGGCAGCCTTGAGCTTTTCGTAATCCGAGGTGTCGACCGGATAAAGTCCGCAGAAAACCATCGGCCGGACTTCCTTGTAGCCGGGCAGCATCTCCGTCGCTGGCCGCTGGGATAACGTGATCGTATCCCCGGTCTTGATATCGGACGTGTCCTTCACGTTCGAAACGATATATCCGACGTCACCCGCGCCGAGTGAGCCGATCTTTTCCATCTTCGGCATGAACACGCCGACTTCCTTGATTTCCGATTTTTGTCCGGTGCTCATGAGCATCATCATGTCGCCGGCTTTCAGCGTGCCGGAGAACACGCGCACATAGGCAATGACGCCGCGGTAGGCGTCGTACAACGAATCGAAAACCAACGCGCGAGCGTGTGGATATTCCGTCCAGCGCGGCGATGGAACCCGCGCGACGACGGCTTCAAGGATGTCCTCGATGCCGATGCCGGATTTGCCGCTGGCCAAAATCGCCTCCTCGGCGGGAATCGTCAGAATATCCTCCAGCTGCTTCATGCACAGCTCGAGATTGGCGCTGGGCAGATCGATCTTGTTGATGACCGGAATGACTTTCAGCTTCTGTCCGAACGCGAGGTGCGCGTTGGCGACGGTCTGCGCTTCCACACCTTGAGCCGCGTCGATCAAAAGAACGGCGCCCTCGCATGCCGCCAAACTGCGCGAGACCTCGTAGGAGAAGTCCACGTGGCCCGGCGTATCCATTAAGTTGAGCTTGTAGATCGTGCCGTTCTTCGCCGGGTACGTCATCGTCACCGGGTGCGATTTGATCGTGATACCGCGCTCTTTCTCCAGATCCATCGAGTCGAGATGCTGGTCAGTCATGACCCGCATCGACACCTGGTTCGTGAACTCCAGCAATCGGTCCGAGAGCGTGGTCTTCCCGTGGTCGACGTGGGCGATGATACAAAAATTGCGGGTGTTTTCAGCAGACATCGGCTCAGGCGGACAAATCGGAGAATTCAGAAAAGCTTTTCACGGACCAGGTCTTGTCGGTGCGACGTGCAAGGCCGGCGAGCACGGCGCCCGGCCCGAGCTCCCAGAACACGGAGGCGCCCGCGGCGGCCGCGCTGCGCATGCAATCCTCCCACAGGACGGATGAGATGACTTGCCGAACGAGCGCCGCTTTGATGGCGACCGGATCGCTGATCGTCTGCCCGGTCGTGTTGGTGAACACGACGAAGCTAGGCGGCTGAAATGAAATTCCTTCGAGGAACGCGGCGAAAGCCGCCCGGGCGGGTTCCATCAACCGGCTGTGATAGGCGCCAGCGACGTTGAGCGGGATAACTTTCTTGAGTCCGCGGTCCTTCGCGGCCGACACGGCTGCGTCAACCTTTGATTTTTCGCCGGAGACAATGATCTGGCCAGGTGCGTTGAAATTCGCCGCCTCGATGTCGAACTCGCGGCAGAGATCGTTTACTTTCGCGCGCTCTTCACCAATCACCGCGGCCATGCCGCCCGTCGTCTGCTCGCAGGCTTGCTGCATAAGACGACCCCGTTCGGCCACAATCCGCAGGCCGGTCGCGAAATCGAACACGCCGGCGGCGCAGTACGCGGTGACTTCGCCCAAGCTCAAACCAAGGGCGTAATCCACCGCTGAAACCTTTCCGTCGGCTCGCAAGGCGGCGAGAAGAGCCAACCCGTGAACAAACAGAGCTGGCTGACAGACCCGCGTTTGAGTCAATTCCGACTCCGGGCCCTCGAAACTCAACTTCGCCAAATCCCAGCCAAGTATTTGGTTCGCTTCATCATAAAGCGCGCGGGCAGCGGGAGACCCAGCATAGAGCGATTTGCCCATGCCGACCTTCTGGGCGCCCTGTCCCGCGAATAAAAGTGCCAACGCCATGATTGAAACACGCGAGACAATCGGCCGCCCGAGTCGAATCCAAGCCCTAAAAACGTTTCAGCTGCTTGAAATCCCTGGCATCAACTTGTGGCTTGAACGTTTCGGTCAGCGGTGGCGGCGGTTCGGCCGGTCGGATGGGAGTGATCGGGGGAGGAACCGCGTTGAGTGTGGGCATCGAGGAATTCGATACAGGAGGAGTCGCCAGCGGACGATCGCCGAAAACGCTGAGCGCCGTTTCACGGGGATCGCTCAGGTAGGGATTACGCTCGACCGTCGGACTTGGATGTTGCGCGAAGCTATCTTCCACGGGGGTGAAGCCGTTGTGGGATCCGGCCTGAGCGCTTGGGGAGAAAAAGGTTGGGCTGTCCTTACTTTGCGCAACGGCGGCGTTCGCACCTGCTGGTTTCGGCTGCAGCAACGCTAAATCCTTCGGGGTCATCCATTGCGATAAAAACGGCCGCAGCGGATTGGGAGCGTCGAGCAACTTCTCGCGCGCGGCACGAGGTCCATCAGCTGCACGTAATTTCGACGACGCAGAATTTAAAGTGTCCTTCGACTTCTTTTCCTCAGCCGAGGTCACAAGGCCGCCGTCCTTCTGCTCACGCTGGACTTCGGCTCCGTCCAGTTGCAACGCGTCCACCAACCAGTTTTTCGAAGCGCCCGGCTGGCCTTGTCGTTTCGCGTCCTGCATGGACTCCGTTTTGCGGGCGCGCTGAATTGGGCTCAGCGGTGGCGGAGTGTCGCTGGGCAACTCCAGCGCCGGCACGCTGGGAGCAACGTGTGACGGCACGCTTCGATTCGCCGGACTCTCGCTCGCTTTGATCGCGGCGTAATCTTTTTTTGCCTCCGCGATTGGATCCCTCGGCTTTTCTGTCGCGGTCTCTGCCCGACCTGAAGATAGCACCGTCGCAATGACGGCAAAACGGAAAAGTAAGCCAGCCACGTTCAGGCCAAAACCATCACGTTCGAACGAAGATCCCCTTCAGGTTCATATCCAGCGCTTGAGGGTTGGGCGAGAAACGCAGACCTTCAGCTTTGCTGATTTTACCGTCTTTGATCAGCCGGTAGATGTCCTTGTTGAACGAGAAGCTGGTTGAATCACTTCCGCCTTCGAGGATGCCTTGGATTTTCTCGAACTGGCCCTCGAGGATGAGGTTCTTGACGACGGCGTCTGCCGTGAGGATCTCGTTGGTCGGAACCCGACCGCCGCCTTCGAGCGCCGGAATCAACTTCTGGCAGATGAAACCTCGCAGCGAACCCGCGATGGCTCGCCGTGCCTGAACCTGCTCCTCGGGTGGAAAAAATTCGAAAAGACGCGTCAACGACTGACTCACCGTTGCCGCGTGCATCGTGGAGAAGACCAAGTGGCCTGTTTCTGCGGCGGAGATCGCGGTTTCGAACGTTTCGCGATCGCGCATTTCGCCGATGAGAATGATATCTGGATTTTGACGCAGCACCGACTTGATCGCCAAATCAAAGGTCGGAACGTCGAGACCGATCTCGCGCTGCTGGAAAACCGACTTGTCGTCCTGAAACGTGTACTCAATCGGATCTTCGATGGTGACCACGTGCTTGTCCATGTTCTGGTTTACCCAGCCCATCATGGCGGCCATGGTTGAACTCTTACCGGAACCGGTGGCTCCGCAGACGAGCAGAATTCCGTCCTTCGCCTGAATGAGTTTGATCAACGCTTCCGCCGTGTAGTCCAGCCCAAGCTGTTCGAAGCTCGGAACGGAACTCTTGATGTGCCGAAGCACGATACTGACGAGACCGCGCTGGTGAAACGCATTGACGCGAAAACGGCCGATGGTCTCGACCGCATAGGCGAAATCGATCTGGCCAAGATCTTCCCACTTCGCGCGAAAAACCTTTGGCACGTGCTCGTCAACCCAGGCATGCGCTTCGGGGCTGGTGATGGGATCCATCTCAACCGGCTTCAACCGACCGGAAAGTCGAACGTACCCGGGTTTGTTCGACTTTATGATCACGTCACTCGCGCCGCTCTCAACGGCAAGTTTGAGCAGGTCGTTGATTATTTCGGTGTGCGGTGTGACGGTCTCCATAGGTAAAAAAGCGTTGCGGATTCTCTAAATCGCCCTGCTGTCTTCAGCAAGGCAACTTTGCCGGACCATGAAACTTAGACCACTTACCGGCACGATTACCGCGCTTGTTACGCCCTTTCGGGGCACTGAAATCGCCTACGATGACCTGGCGAAGTTAATTTCGTATCAAATTAAGGGAGGCATCGATGGTATCGTGCCTGTCGGTACGACCGGCGAGTCGCCCACGCTCAGTCATGAGGAGCATATGGAGGTCATTCGGGCCAGCATCGCGGCGGCCCGTGGACGCGTGCCAGTCATTGCAGGAACGGGTTCGAACTCGACGCATGAAGCGGCCGAATTGACCCGACTGGCTCATGCGGCTGGCGCAGATGCGATGCTCGTCGTGGCGCCCTATTACAACAAGCCTAGTCAGGAAGGCGTGTTTCGTCACTTCTGTGCGGTCGCAGACATGACGGATAGACCGATCATCTTGTACTCGATTCCGGGACGGTGCGGGATCGAGATCTCGGTTGCGGTGGTGGAGCGACTCGCCGCGCGCTACAAGCACGTGCGTTGGATCAAGGAATCCGGTGGCAGTGTCGACCGCGTGGATCAGCTAAACCACGCGCTTGGATCGGACCTGACGATCCTGAGCGGCGATGATGCTCTCACCCTGCCCTTTTTGGCGGTCGGTGCTCAGGGCGTCATCAGCGTTGCATCCAACTTGTTCGTGCGCGAGATGACGCAGCTCGTGCGACACGCGCTCGCGAACGACTTCGTCAAGGCCGGCAAGATTCACCAGAAGCTCGTTCCGGCCTTCAAAGCACTCTTCATCGAACCGAATCCCGTGCCCATCAAAGTGGCCTTGGCTCGCGCAGGGGTGATCAGCTCAAGTGAGGTTCGAGCGCCGTTGTGCGAAATGACGCCGGCCAATCTGCAATTGCTCACGAAAGTTTTGACGGCCCTCGGGCGCTGACGTCTATGGCTGACCTTCGACTTGTCATCAACGGTGCCAAAGGCCGGATGGGCCGGGCGCTCATCGACGCCGCTCCCTCGCTCGGCTTGAACGTTACGGCAGCCCTCGACGTGGGCGATGATCTTGCCGCCGCTGTTGCAGAGGCCGACGTAATCGTGGACTTCAGTTTTCACGTGGCAACCGCAGACGTCATCAAAATCGCCGTGGACCAGAAGAAGCCGCTCGTGATTGGAACGACCGGCCACACCTCGGAAGCAAAATCCAATCTAACCACTCGGGCCGCGGCGATTCCCTGCGTGTGGGCGGGCAACTATTCAGTGGGCGTCAATCTGCTCTTCGCGCTGACGCGTCGTGCGGCGAGTGTCTTGGGGTCAGATTACGACGCCGAGGTGATCGAAATGCATCACCGGTTCAAAAAGGACGCGCCGAGCGGTACTGCTGCGCGCTTGCTCGAGATCATTCTGGAGGAGCGGAAGTTGACGGCGAAAGCGCTCCGTCACGGCCGGGAAGGCATCACTGGAGAGCGGCACCCGACTGAAGTCGGAGTCCACGCTTTGCGGGGCGGTGATGTTGTGGGCGACCACACGGTGATGTTTGCCGCTTTGGGTGAGCGGCTCGAGTTGACGCATAAAGCGAGCGATCGCGGGATTTTCGCGCGGGGAGCTCTTCGGGCTGCCCAGTGGGTCGTGAGTCAGGGTCCTGGCGTTTACGATATGCAGGATGTACTGGGGCTGAAATGAGCCACGCATGATCACCTCGATTCAAGGACTGCTGACGGCGGCGACGCCGCTCCATGCTACGATTGAGCTAAATGGATTCGGGTACGAAGTGAACGTGCCGCTGACGACAGCGGAGAAGTTACCAGCCCCCGGCACCGTGGTGAAACTGCACACGCTCGTGATCTACCGCGAGGACTCACAAAATCTCTACGGGTTTGCGACGCCGGCAGAGCGGGATTTTTTCCGTCTGATGATCGAAAACGTGACGGGCGTCGGACCGAAAGTGGCGATCAGCATCATGAGCCGCTTGTCGTTGCCGATGCTCCAAAGCGCGATCCGTATGGGCGACGTGGGGACGCTCGCCAAGTGTCCGGGGATTGGCAAAAAGACCGCTGAACGGCTCGTCATCGAGCTGCGTTCCCGCGTGGGTGCCACCGAGTCTGCCATTGTTCCTGGGTTGCCTGAGGGTGGCACGAGTGATCCGGGAGAAAGCGCGCATCGTGACGCGATTTCGGCGCTGATCGCACTGGGTTATAAACCAGCGGATGCGGACCAAGCGGTGCGCCGGGCCGCTCTTGCGGTCACCGGCAAATTGACGACGGAAGCGCTGGTTAAGCGCGCGCTGAGCCAATGATCGGTGCGACGGAGAGGCCGTAGGCCTCTCAAGTTGTTGCGAACTACTTCGCGAAAATAAAAGCGGTCGACTCTACCCGACCCTGAGAAACCGGTGAACTGCGAAGCGTGAGATCCTGCGCTTGAATGGACGAGCTCGTGGTGAACCAAAGGTCGTCGGCTCTCACGCGTTCAAGCTGCACCTGGTTCATCCACTCGAATCCAACCCTCGTACTGGCCGCGACGGTGTTCGCGGCGCCTTGCTGACGGACCATTCCCGGAAACGCTGGATGCATGACCGCACGCGTTGTGTCGACTGCCGGAATCGCCACGGCGACCGCGTCAGATGCAACCGGTACAGCGGTAGCGGGCTGCGGCGCAACTGCGACCACGGACTGCGCCGCGGGACGTGAGTTTGCCAAGGGACGCTTCACGACTACGAGAGCGATGCACGCCGCCGCTGCGGCGAAACCCATCGCGTAGGTAATGAGCGCCATGCGGCGGGGCTCGGGATAGGATTCGACAACTTTACCTCCGGCCGGCGCTTCAGAACGGAAATTCTCGGTCAGCAGGACGCAGGCCTTCTGCATCTGACAGTACTCACGGTAGATTTTGCGCCGGTCGGGTCGCTTCTGGATCTCCGCCTCGAGCAACGCGGCATCGGCCGGGCTGATCTGTTGGTCAACGTACAGGTTCAGCAACTCGATGAATTTGGACTCTTTCATTTGAAATCCTCCCCTAGGCGACCACGCAGGCTTTCACGAGCGCGAGCGATTCGACTTTTCACGGTGCCGACTGAAATGGCGAGGATATCGGCGATTTCCTCGTACGACAGGTTCTTCACATTCCGAAGAATAAGAATTTCCCGGTGCTTGGCGCTCAGTCTCTCCATCCCCCGGCCGATCCGGGCTACAAACTCCTGGGTTACAGCGATGTCATCCGGCGTTTCGACTTCGGCCGGAATCATCTCCGCCAGCGTAGTTGCGTTGTCGGCGCTCACCGGCGCATCAATCGAGACCGATTGGTCGCGCTTTCTCCGCCACCAGTACCAATACCGGTTTCGGGCCAGGTTCGTTGCGATCTGATAGAGCCAGGTCGAGAACGCCGAGTCTCCGCGGAAGTTGGTCAAACCGCGATGAGCCCGGATGAACGCGTCCTGGGTGACTTCCTCCGCATCCTGCGAATTCCGCAGGAGCTGGTTCACCATGGCGTAGATCCGATCCCAATAACGCGTCACCATCTCGTCGAACGCAGCGCTGTCGCCGCCTTTGAAGCGGTCAACTAGGATACGATCGAGGGCAACTTCCTGCGCTTTGGAGGACATACGTTCTTCCTCGGTCTGATGGATATATTTCTGGATTGTTCCCAAGATTTAATAGAGAGACTGCTGAATAGTCCGTCTGTGCGATTGGTCAATGCCTCGCGACGGATAGCGGCAAAAACAGCTTGCCAACGCTAGAAAGCAAAACCCATTTTGCTTGTTCCTCGTCTGGGGGTTGGTAGCTCAATGGTAGAGCAGCATCCTTTTAAGTTGTTGGTTCCGGGTTCGAATCCCGGCCAACCCACCATACGGTATTGTCCTGTTCCGCTTCTGTTCGTTCAAGAATTGTCCATGAAACGTCTCGTTATCGTCGAAGATCAAACCGCCATCCGGGAGATGCTCGTGGAAATTCTGCGACTGGATGCAAACTATCAGCTCGTAGGTGAGAGCGGGGATGGGCAAAACGCGCAGGCGCTCTGCCTCGAGGTCAAACCTGACCTGTTGGTGCTCGATGCGAAGCTTCCTGGCCTGAATGGCGTCGATCTGTTGCGCCGGGTGAGCAAAAAGCTCCCGAACATGCGGGTATTGGTGTTCTCCGGGCACGAGAATCCGGTGTTGATTCGTGAGATGCTCGAAGCGGGCGCCCATGGGTTCGTGGAAAAGACGGCCGGTTTGTTCGAGTTCAAAAAGGGTCTCGAGACGGTTTCAACCGGCGGCACGTATTTCGGTCCCGCCGTAGCAGCGCTGTTGCGAAACGTGGTGGCGAATCCATCGGCCAGTAATACGGCTGACTTTCTCACCGATCGTGAACGCGAGATTCTTCAACTCGTCGCCGAGAGTCACAGCACGAAGGAAATCGCCGCCAAACTCGGCATCAGCATCAAGACGGTCGACAATCACCGAACAAACCTCATGCGGAAGCTGAACCTGCATGACGTAGCCAGTCTGACCCGCTACGCATTGGAAGTCGGATTGATTGAGCAGAAGAAATCATTGTAAAAGCCTTGCCGGGTCGCGGGCGATTGCACCAATTACATCGGCACACCGACCTATTTCGCTCCTCCATGAACATTGCTTTGAAGAAACTTTGCCTCGTCCTCGCCAGCGCCGCTTTTCTGCTGACCGGCTGCTCGAAAAAGCCCAAGCGGCCTGATCCGAGCGCCACGGTGCTGGGACCAACCGGTGGCGGTTCGCTCGCACCGACTGACGTCAACGCGGCACTTGATCCCTCAGCAGTCGGTTTGGAGCAGCGCGATCCGAACATTATCGAGGATGCCAACAGCATCCGCGGGATGTTCCAGCCCGTGTACTTTGACTTCGATTCTTCCAGCATCAAAGCAAGCGAGCGGTCAAAGCTGCAAGACGCCGCCAAGTATTTGAAGGACCACTCCGATCAACGTCTCCTGCTCGAGGGCCACGCCGATTGGCGCGGTACCGCGGAATACAATCTCAGCCTCGGTGACCGTCGTGCGAACGCCGCGAAGAAGTACGTCGGAACGCTCGGTGCAGCGGACAAAGTCGAGACCCTGTCGAAGGGAAGTCTGGACGCAGCGCAGCAAGGAGACGACGCCGCAATGGCGAAGGATCGCCGCGTTGAAATCGTAATTCTGAAAAAGTAAGCGTTCGAATTTCTAATCTCTTAACAAAAAGCCCCGGTTCAAGCCGGGGCTTTTTTGTTTCTGCGTGGGCGAGTCGATCTCAGTTCGACGACTGCTTCGCGACCGCCGCGAGGATCCGTTTGGTCGTGGCGGTCCCGCGCTTCATCACTTCAAGGCTAAAGCCCTCGTTCGGCGCGTGGAGATTGTCCTCCGGCAGGAAGAGCCCGAACAGGATCGAATCCAATCCCGTCACTTGCTTGATCTGAGAAATGATCGGCACGCTCCCACCCTCGCGGAGATAGAGGGGTTTCTTCCCCCAGATTTCCGTGACGGCTTTGTCCGCCGCGCGGAACGCCGCAGCGAGTATGGGTGATTGCTCTGGCGGAGTGTTGGAGCGGCCGGGCGGCACGACGACATACGGATCGCCTTTGTGTTGATCGACGAACCGAACCGTTACTCCTTTGGGCGTTCGGGCGCGAATCGCATCCATCACGAGTTGCTTGATCTTGTCCGGCTGTTGATTCGGCACGAGCCGACAACTGATCTTGGTAAACGCCTCACTCGGAATAACGGTCTTCGTCCCCTCCCCCTGGTAGCCTCCGCCGATGCCGTTGAACTCGAGAGTCGGTTGAAACCTGACTGATTCGAACGGCGTGAAACCGGGCGGCGTATGGAACGCTTCGATACCAAGAAATTCCCGGTACGCTTTCTCGTCTCCGCCGAATTTCTTCAGCTCCTCGCGCTCCCACGGGTGGACATCGAGCACATCGTCATAAAAGCCCGGCACGTTCACCGTTCCATCCGGGGTATGGAGTGACGCGATGATTTCCGCCAGCGCCTGAATTGGATTGAGGAGCACGCCGCCATGCAGGCCCGAATGGAGATCGCCCTTCGCGCCCCTGACATGGAGGTCGAACAACGCGAGGCCACGTAGACCACACGTGATGACGACCTGATCCGGCGACGGCAACATGGTGTCCGACAGATAAACGAAATCTGCTTCGCGCAACCGTGCGCCGTGCGTTTCCAGAAAAGCCGGAAAGCTGGGGCTGCCCATCTCTTCCTCGCCTTCGATCAAGAACGTGATGCGAAGAGGCAATTGTGGTTGCTCCTCCAGGAGCTCTGCGACGGCGGTTATGTTCGCCATGAGTGGACCTTTATTATCCGCAGCCCCGCGGCCATAAATCCGCTGCCCGATAATCGTGGGCTCAAACGCCGGCGTTTTCCAAAGGTTCAACGGATCGGCGGGCTGCACGTCGTAATGGCCATAAATCACGACATGGGGCCACGACGGATCTCCACCGCGTTGGGCGAAGATAATTGGATGCAGCGCGGTCGGTACGACCTCTACTTTGAATCCGAGCGAGCCCAGCAACATGGAGACGAACTCCTGTGCCCCGCGCATCCCTTCCTTGTATTTCGAATCGGCGGAGATGCTTTGGTGTCGGATGAATTCCTTGAGCTTTTCAACAGGGTCAAACATCGGTCCAAAATGGCTCAAACCGCGATGCGGCGCCAACAGCAAAACGCCGCACCTTTCTCGCGCCGTCGCGCGAAACTAGAATCGGCCGCGATTCGCTTCGTAGATCGGTTTCACTTCAGGCATGAGCGCCCGCAAGTCGGCGATGCGCTGGGCATCGGCCGGATGGGTCGAGAGGAATTTTTCGAGCGTGCCCGGCGCACCGGTCTTCTGTTGGCTCATCTTTTCCCAAAAACCAATTGCGGCTTCTGGATTGTAGCCGGCCTTGGCGGCGAAAACGACACCCATGTGATCGGCTTCACTCTCGTTCGCCCGCGAGTGTGGCAACACCCGGCCCACTGTCGCCGCTCCGCCATACGCAGTTTGAAACAGCTGCACCGTCTCCGGCGCAAATCGGCTCGATGCGTAGGCACTCCCCAGCGCTCCCAGCCCTTGGATCACCATCTGCTCCGACATGCGTTCCGCACCATGCCGCGCAATGACGTGGCCGATCTCGTGTCCCATCACGATCGCCAGTTCGTCGTCAGACGAGGCCAGCTTCAACAGCCCCGTATAAACTCCGACTTTTCCGCCCGGAAGCGCAAATGCGTTCACATCCTTTGAGTCGAACACCACGAATTCCCATTGCGCGTTCTGCATCTGATCACCGACGGCGGCCGCGATCCGCTCGCCGACTTTTCGAACCCGCGCGTTCATCGCGGCATCCGTTGAAACCTTTTCGTCGGTTCTGATTTGTTGAAACGACTGGGCACCGAGGGCGAGTTCCTGGCTCGGCTGTACGAGGACGAGCGATTGGCGGCCGGTCACCGGGTTGGTGTAGCAGCCGGCAAACGCAAACAGGGCTGAGGTAAGTAGAACGAGGGGGAGGCGTTTCATGGCTAAGGTGGACAGACTTCCATCGTGTTTAGCGAGGGCCGTTTGTTCCCGCTCCATTCTTCATGGCTCAACCATGTACCGCCGCGCTCGATTGTCGCACGAGAAGGTCGACACCCGCTGACGAGCACTCACGCGGCGCCGCAAGGTGAACGAGCGAGCGCCTTAGTGGATTCGGTCCGGTCCTCGACCGACATGAGCAGACTAGTGTTTGAAATGCCGAATGCCGGTAAACACCATGGCCATCCCGCGTTCATCCGCCGCCGCGATCACCTCTGCATCGCGCACTGAACCGCCCGGTTGAATGGCGGCGGTTGCTCCAGCGTCAGCGGCAGCAATCAATCCATCCGCGAATGGGAAGAGCGCTTCACTGGCGACGGTGGATCCCTTAAGGTCCAACCCCGCCTCCCCTGCCTTCCAAACTGCGATACGCGAACTGTCGACCCGAGCCATTTGTCCGGCGCCCACCCCGAGCGTTCGCTCGCCCCGACAGTACACGATCGAATTGGATTTCACGTGTTTGCCAACTTTCCAACCAAACATCATGCCGGCCCATTCCTCCGCCGTGGGCTCGCGCTTCGTCACCACTTTGAAATCGCGGACGTTGCCGAGTGTTTTATCGCGGTCTTGCACAAGCACGCCGCCTACCACGGTCCGAATCTCCTGGAGCGCGCTGCTGCCGCCGATCGCTCCGCGTGGGGCCGCCGTGCCCGATTGAGCGATCATCAGCCGGAGATTCTTTTTCTTCCCGAAGATCGCGAGGGCTTCGTCGCTGAAGCGAGGAGCAATGATCACTTCCGTGAAGATATCAGCGATCACCTTGGCCAGCTCGCCGTCGAGCGTTTGATTGACGATCACAATCCCGCCAAACGGCGCCTGGCGATCGGTGGCGAAAGCCTGATCCCATGCCTCGCGCAGCGTTTCCGCACTGGCGACACCGCAGGGATTCGTGTGCTTAAGAATCGCCACCGTCGGCCGTTCAAATTCCCCGATCAGGTAAGTGGCCGACGTGATATCCAGAATATTGTTATAGCTCAGCTCCTTGCCCTGGAGCTGCTGGAAATGTTCGTGGAAGGTGCCATACAGCGCGGCCTGTTGATGCGGATTCTCGCCGTAGCGCAACGATTGAGCTTTCTTCCACGACAACGAGAGCGTTGCGGGAAAGCCGCTCAGACTCTCTAGATCTGGCCCCGCGGCCTGCGTCTCGAGATAGCGGGCGATCGCGGTATCGTAGGTTCCGGTACGTTGAAATACCTTCAGCGCCAGCTTGCGCCGGAGGTCCGTCAAGCCGTCGGGATCGGTCTTCTCGTTGCTTAGAGCAGCCAGCACGGCGCCGTAGTCGCCGGGATCACAGACCACCGTCACGCTCTCGTGATTCTTGGCCGCGCTCCGCAGCATCGATGGCCCACCGATGTCGATGTTCTCGATCGCTTCTTCCAAGGTGACGTGCGGCTTCGCCACCGTTTCCTCGAAGGGATAGAGGTTAACGACCACCAGATCGATCAGTGCAATTTCGTTGCGCGCCGCTTGCGCGAGGTGCTCCGCCTTGTCGCGCCGACACAGCAGGCCACCGTGAATTTTCGGATGAAGCGTTTTCACCCGACCTTCCATGATCTCGGGAAAGCCGGTGTGCTGACTGACCTCGGTAACGGGCAGACCTCGCTCCGCGAGGAGCTTCGCAGTGCCGCCTGTTGAAATGAGAGTGTACCCGTGTTGCTGGACAAGGGCGGCGGCGAACTCCGCCAGACCACGTTTATCGCTGACGGATAGTAGGGCAAGTTTGGCCATGGCTGAACGAGTTTGCGTCGCTGGCCAAACGCTCAGCAAGCCGATTGTCGTCGCGGTGACGTGGAGACCTGAAATTTCGTCGCTTGCCGAGTGCGCAATCCCGCGTCTCCTTGCTGGGTGTCTTTGAGTTCCAATGCGGTCCCCGGGCTGATTGCCCGTCTCGACAAGCTCGCCTATCATCACGGCGGGCCCTCGCTCCCCGCGGACAAGCCGCACGCGTTTGTCTACTTCATCACCATCGAAAACGGCTCTGATCGAACTATCACGTTACTCGGACGTAAATGGGTCGTCGCTCATGCGGACGGCAGTCAACTGGTGATCGAAGGAGACAAGATTGTCGGTGAAACACCGCGGCTCGCGCCCGGCGAACAATTTTCCTACAACAGCTATCATGTTGCCGGGTGCGATGCCGTGGCGCACGGATGTTTTCACGGAATCGATGAGCAGGGGCAGAAAATTCACGTACTGCTTCCGCCCTTTGCGATGTCCATCCCGCATGCCTGAGAAACAGCTCGTTTTCCGTTTGAACCTGGTTCTCTTTGGGCTCGATACATGAAGCTCATTGATTTGAACCGCGACGGCGGCATTGGTGCCAACTCGCTTTTTGTCCAGCTAGGTGATCTCCGCATTTTGGTGGATTGCGGCCTCAATCCGAAGAAGGTCGGCCGCGCCGCGACGCCAGATCTGTCGCCGCTCCGCGGTGCGCCGCTGGACCTGATCATCATCACCCATTGTCACTTGGATCATATCGGCAGCCTGCCCGTCGTGATGCGGGAGCATCCGGATACGCCGGTCATCATGACGATCGCGAGCCGCATGTTGGTCGAGCGCATGCTCCACAACTCGGCCAACGTCATGATGCGTCAGCGCGAAGAGGAAAACATTCCGGACTACCCTCTTTTCACTCACGATGACATCGATCGTTGTGGGCGTCGCCTCACTGGCCTGCCGCCTGGCCATGTGAAGAAATTCCGGGGCGCACGAGACGAAGTGGAGATTATATTTCATCACGCGGGGCACGTGGCCGGCGCCGCCGGCGTCGAGCTTCGGCATAAGCATCGCGCCATATTCTTCACGGGCGACGTTCTGTTCGAAAATCAGCGGACGCTGACCGGGGCGAAGTTTCCCAGCGGCCATTTCGACACGCTGATCACGGAAACGACGCGTGGCGTGACGGACCGGCCTGTGGGTAAGGAACGAGTCAACGAGGTGGCGCGGCTTGTCGCTTCCATCAACGACACCATCCAACGCGGCGGTTCGTTCCTGCTCCCCGTCTTCGCCCTCGGCCGCATGCAGGAGGTGCTCGCGATCGTGCACGACGCGCGCAAATTCGGCCGGCTGGTGGACTGCCCTATTTTCGCTTCCGGCCTGGGGATGGACCTGGCGGACTATTTCGACGAGATCACGCGCAAGACGCAGACGCTGCAGTTCAATCGCGGCATCATCAAGGATCTGCGGTTAAAACCGACACCGCGAAAACTCAATGCCGGCGAAGACCCCCAGCAGAACGCGTTGTACATCGTTAGCTCGGGCATGATGGTGGAACGCACGCCCAGCTATACGCTCGCGTCCGGCATGCTGGGCCACGCGCGCAACACGATCGGGTTCGTCGGTTATTGTGATCCGGATACGCCGGGTGGCCAATTGCTGGCCGCCAAGCCGGGCGATCAGTTTGTTTTTGCGGCGGCAAACGTGAAGACAAAGATCAAGGCCCACGTCGATCGCTTCGAAATGAGCGGCCACGCGGATCGCGAAGAGCTCCTGGAATTCGCGGTGCAGACGGGCGCACGTAGCATCGTGCTGACTCACGGCGACCCACCCGCGCGTGCATGGTTCGCGCAGGCCCTCGCGACTCAACTGCCGGACGCGAAGGTGGTCGATCCGGTGCCGTTGCAGGTTTATCAGGTTTGAGCGTGGCGGTACGCTTTTACTCGGGGACGGAACCGCGGGCGGGGGTTCGGTGCGGTTGCGGGGTTGTCCCGCTGCTCCCGCAGCGGGCTACGTGGGAAGCGGGCTACGCCGGAAACGCGAATACTCTCAGGCACTACACGCTGAGGAGTTGACGGACGCGGGCACAAACGTCCGCGTTGCCAGCGACGTAGAAGATGCGGCTCATCTTCAGGTCGAATTGACGGATGGGAAACTGTTCCCCGTTCAGGAATTCAACCCGTCCCCCGCCGGCGAGACAGAGCGGAACCGCCGCGGCGATGTCCCAGATCTTCACGTTGTGATCGATGGTGCCGCCTAAAATCCCGACGGCGACGTACGCCAGGTGGAGAGTACTGCTGCCCAAGCCGCGGATTTTGAAGTTCTCCACCAAGGTGGAGGCGTGGGCTGAGAAACGACGGTCGTACGGGCTGTGGAAACCGAGCAACGTTTGTGCGTCTGGGCGCTCTGGCCTGACGTGGGCGGGACGTTCTCCATCGAACAATCCGTAGCCGGGTCCACCGAAAATCAACGTCCGGCGAGCGAGGTCATAAACCACGCCATAGACGGGGTGTCCGCGCTCGAACAAGCCCAGCGAAATGGCGCAGTGGGCAATTCCAAGAGCGTAATTGTTGGTTCCGTCGATCGGATCAAGAATCCACGCGAATCGCGCGACCAACGGAATCGGTTCCTCGGCGTGCGTCAGCTCCTCGCTGAAAAAATCATCGTCTGGAAACTGCTGCTTCAGCTCGGCCACGATCCCTTCGGAGATGGCGATATCAACGGGAGTGACCCGCGTACCATCGGCCTTCCAATTGCTCGAAGCTCGACCGAATTCGCGGTGGAGCAAGGTCGTTTGGGCAAGCACCGCGCGTTTCGCGGCTTCGATGCGGGAGAGAACAGCAGGATCTGACATGTTCTCGGAATAGACGCGAATTAGGCCGAATGACCAAACGAATTTCTTCGGACTCGTTCGAGACCCGAGTATCTTCTCCCTCGCGCACGGGGAGAACGCGCACGCCGATCGCTCCATTCACTCCGGATGATCAGTCGTAGTCGTAGAGCTTAGGGTCTCGCGAGGGAGCCGATTTTCGCGCCTTAAACCGGTGCTTCGGTTCTTTCGGATCCGCACGAGGCGCGTCACCGGCTGGAGCACCATAAGGATCGTTGGGATCCGGCATGCTGCACGGAGCCTCTCCGCCGAGTTCCTCGTCGAGCGACTCCGGATCCGCGCCTTCCTCCAGCTTGCGCACGACTTCCTCCATCTCCCCGTCGAGCTTCTCACCGGTAAGTTCCGACATTCGCCGCATCATGCGTCCCATGGCGCGGGGGTCGTTTTCGTCGACGCTGGAGAATTCACTTTCCATCGCATTCATCGCCGCTTCCATGCGCGTGTCGTCCGGAGAGCCTTCGCCGCTCGCACTATTTGCCGGCGGTGCCTCGGACATTTTGCCGGCACTGGTCACGGCGAAGCTCGACAGAAGTTTTCGCATCTCGAACGAAGGATCATCCGGGCACTTCGGCACGCGTTTACCCTGCGCCAGCGTCTTGGCGTAGAACTGGTAAATCGTGTGATTGTTCGGACAGTAGTACTCGTAGATGGGCATACCAAAGTGGGAGGTAATAAGGAGCAGGTCGCTTGGCAAGAGGCGCCATATTTGATCGACGATTCCCGGTCGAACGAAGTCGACGATCGATCAGGGTTGATCGTCGAGCTGGTGTCCGCGCTGCACCACGATGTTTTTCCCCTTGTGATTCAGCTGGTCGAGAACGTCAGCCAATCGTCGGCGCTTTTCCTCACCCTGGCCGAACATCTCCAGTTGCTGCGGTCGCGTTTCAACGCTGGAAAACCGCACGCTCACCAGGCGGAGCGGTCGACGTTTCTTCCAGGCTGCTCGCAGCAATGGCGCGACCAGCGCATAAAACGGCGCCTCGAGGTCCGTTGCCGTGGCGAGGCTGCGGCCGTGCGACTCCTGCGTGAAATCGGGATAACGGATTTTGATCGTCATCGTCCGGACGCGTTTTTGATCCTCCCGAATTTTCGGAAGCAGTTCATCAATCATTCGCTTCGCGACGCGCTCAATTTCCGCGAACTCGCTGACGTTTTCGAAAAACGTTTCCTGTTGAGAATAGCTTTTCGCGTCTTCGTGTTCGGTTTCGACGGGCCGGTCGTCGATCCCGCGCGCAGTATCCACCATGCTGCGCCAGCTCTCGCCGAAAATTGATTCGAGCTGACTGTCGCTGCGCGCCAAAATATCGCTCACGAGTTTGAGCCCGTGCTCATCGACGAGGATGGCTTCGGTCTTCGTGCCAATGCCTGGTAGTTTCCCGATGGGCAGTGGAGCCAGAAACTCCGCTTCGGTCCCAGGCGACACAGTGACAAATCCACGAGGCTTGCGGAGCTTGGAGGCGATCTGCGCCACGAGCTTGTTTGTCGCGAGGCCGAACGACGCCGTAATCTGCAACTCACGATGAATTTTTTCCTGCAGCCCGTGGACCGCGTGTTCGATTTCCGCAATCGTGGTGTAGCCACAGGGCTCGAGGTCGAGGTAACCTTCATCAATCGAATTGCGCTGAACCACGGGCGTGAGCGATTCACAGAGCTCGAACATCTGACTCGATACCCGACTATACAAACCGGACGTGTGGGGCAGCATGATCAGATCAGGACAGACCTTCAGCGCCCGCGACGTTGGCATCGGCGTGTACACGCCACAGGCGCGGGCCTCGTAACTTGCCGATGAGATGATCCCGCGTTCGCGTCCGCCCACCGCACATTTGGTCCCTCGCAACTCTGGTTTCAACGCCAGTTCGCACGAGACGAAAAACGCGTCGGCGTCGAGATGGACAATCGTGGGCAGCCTCACGCCGGCAGATTGTCCACGATCCGACAAAAGCGGAGCAGAATTTTTCTGCCGGCACTCAGGGTTTATAGCTTCGCCAGCAGGTGTTGTTGAGCACCTAGCTCCACCAGCGGCTCCATCCGAAGATCGCCCGACATGATCACCAGATGCTCACGATCACAGACCGCCAAACAAACGCGACCTGTCGATTGCGACGGCATTTCGTTCGGAACGTAAATCAGGACAAACGTATCGTGCTGACTCACGGCGACCGCACGCGTCCAATGCTTCCGCTGCATCATGCGATCAACGGAGGTCAGCATCTTTGTGCGATCATCTGCGGTGGCAGGGTGATCCAACGAATACACCCCGACACTCGCCTTCTGCACGGAGCGCAAAGCGAGCACGGCCTCAGGTGGAATCGAATCGATCAGGTGAAGGCTCGCGCGGACAGCTGAGAGCACGACCGGCCCGATGCTGCCTTGAATGCGGGTATGCGTCCGAAGTGAGGACGAGGACACGAGTTCATCGCGCAGCGCGGTGGCCGTGAAATTCAGCGTCACCAGATTATAAGTGACGATCGTCACGGCCGCGAACGAACAGCCGATCGCAATGAGGATCCCGCGCCAGATTCGCTTTGGTTGAACGGGCATCGAGGAGGAAAGCGTGCTCATGGGGAAAGTTCGTGGGAGTGCGGCAGGACCGGCACGTCACTTTACCGCGAGACGCGAGAGTGGATCGATGTTCAGCCGTTTTCCGATCATTGCGATCTGCTCTGGCTTGATGTTGCCCACCAAGTTCACAAACACGGCTTCTTTCTTGTGTGAGTCCACGACGGTTACGACCAGGCCTTCAACGCTCTCGTCCGCGCCCATCTTCACAAAGACCGCGACGTTTTCGCCTTTTTGCGCTTCCTTCACCGTTACCATTTGAGTCCAGCCTTGGGCTTCCAGTTCGCGTCGGACGGACTCGACGCGATCGGTCGTTTCCGCGCGAGTGGACTCGTTAAAACCGACGACGTTGACGCGCACGTGCTTCACAGAGCGAATGAGGGCGGCCACTTCGGGCTCCTCTTTGTCGACGAACACGGACGCGAATCGCAGCAGTGGCGCGTGGAGGTTAACCTCGACGAACTGGCAGCCGTCGGTCGGTTTGAATTTTCCGAGATCGACGTACCCGGCATCTGCGGCACGTGCGCCAATGCAGAAAAAGGTGAGAGCGAAGACGGCGGCGGAATGGCGGAGGAGAGCTTTCATGGGATTTGAATTTGTTTTTGGGCGATGCACTCCTGAATCACACCGCATAGGTCCGCGAAGTTGCAGGTCACAGAAATTTTCGCGGTTGCTCGCGCGCTTCGACATTGCGCGGAGTGATCCAACTCCTCACCGTGGCGGGCTATGGGACGCCAATGGCTTCACGCGAAACGCGCCATCGTAAACCTGAAAAAAGGTCAGGTGGTGGGAAAACTGGTTAAAGAAATCACGGTTGCCGCCAAACTCGGCGGACCTGATCCCGCGGGGAATGCGCGGCTGTTTGCCGTGCTGGAAAAGGCGAAGAAAGCCAGTGTGACTCGCGACGCGATTGAGCGAGCAATCGCCAAAGGCGCCGGTACCGGCGGTGAAAAAAGCTCAATGGAGCACGTCGTTTTCGAAGGCTACGCACCCCACAAGGTCCCGGTGATCGTCGAGATCTATACGGATAATCACCAGCGCACCGCGTCGGAGATTCGGGTGATGTTCAAGCGCGGGGTCTTGGGCACTGCTGGCAGCAACAAATTCCTTTTCGACCACGTCGGCATTGTCGAAGCGCATCACGCCGATGCTTCGATCGACTTGGAAGCCACGGCGATTGAAGCCGGCGCCAACGATTTCGAAGCGCTCACGCACGCTCAGAACGACGATATCCCGGAGGGCCGAGCGGGAGCTCGGTTCATTACCGATCGCACGGCGGTTCACGCGGTCTCCGTGTGGCTGACGAAGAACGGCTGGTCGGTCATCACCAGCGAAATCGGATATCGGGCAAAATCTTTTCCCGAGCTGGACGACGCGAGCCGCGCGGACGTGGGTGAATTTTTGCAGGAGATTGAAGATCACGACGACGTTCAACGCGTCTGGGCGGCAGTAAAATAGTACGGTCTAGTCAGAGCACAGGGGTCCGTCGCGCATCAGATATTTGCGCGCAATCACATGGGATAGCGCCCTAGGAACCGGACGCGGGTGCGGGGAACTAACCTCGTACTATGAAACGTCCTACCCCAAAAAACTCGGCGTTCGGCCTGGCTGTCCTCGCGACCGCTTTGTGCTCAGGTTGCGCGAGTAATCCTTCAAACACGCAGCGTGGCGCGGCCGGCGGAGCTGCGATGGGCGCCCTTGCGGGAGCGATCATCGGTAATAATCGCGGCAGTGGTAATGCCGCCAGTGGAGCGGCGATCGGCGCTGCGGCGGGTGCGATCGCCGGCGGCGCGATGGGTCGCAGAGCCGATCGCCAGCAAGGCAACGGTTCGGCCGGATCGGCATATGGCTCGGCGTACGACTCCGAAGAAGCTGCTGCGACGACCAATATCTATGTGGAAGGAAACCCGCCCCAACCGCCCGGCCCACAACCGGAATCGATCAGTCCTCAACCCGCCTCAAATGCAGTCTGGATTCCTGGTTATTGGTCGTTCGAAAGCGGTGATCGTTACGCGTGGAGCGCCGGTCATTGGGAAATCCCACCCCAAGGCGCCCGCGTTTACCAGCCACCCCAGTGGCGTCGGCAAGGAAACGGGTACGTTTACATGCGCGGCTACTGGCGCCAATAGATCACTGTCTGAACCCTAGGTGTTCGCCGCCTACCTCGAGGCGGCGAACGCTGCTTGCTCCGCTCAATCGCGCGACTGGCGATCGCGTCCCCGACCTTCACCTCGACCGTTGCCACCGCCATTATTCCCGTTTGAGCCGCGGTCCACTTGCGGTTGACGCGCGGGAGCTTGATACGACGGGGCCGCTGCAGCAGGCGCTGACACGACGGGAGCGGGAGCCGGTGCCGACACGACCGTTCTCTGCTGGGGCTGATATTGACGTGCTTCCGGAGCCGCACGCCGAACCGGTGCTTGAGAAGGAGTCGCCGCCACCGACGGCGTTGGTGCTGTCACCGCACCAGAGCGCATTGCTGGCGTCGCCGATTGCCCACGGCGTTCTGCACCTCTGTCACCGAACTGGCGACGCCGCTCGTCCGAGCGCGGCTGGGCGGGAACCGTAGTTCCAACTTGCCGCTCGCTTGGAACGACTGAAACGGCGCCCGCGGTTGAGCTCGGAGCTGACGAGCGGCGGTAGCTACGGTCTGCGGGACCACGTTGGCGCTCCGCCGGAGCCGAGATTGCAGGATTCGAACTTTGCACAACGGGTTGAGGAGCTGTCTCGCTCGGAGCGAGAGCTGCGGTCGGTGCAGTTGTGCGACCGATTGTCGAACCAGGCATGTTGCCGGAACGGCGGTAGTTGCGATCTGCAGGTCCACGTTGGCGTTCGGGTTGCACTTGATTCGTCGGCGTTGACCCTGTGATCACGGGCTGCGGAGTTGAATCCAACGAGCGCTGGGTGAAATCGGTGCCCGCAGAATTCCGGACGGTTCCGGGCGTGCGGATGGAACGAGTTTGCGAGTCAACCGTCCGCTCACGATTCCGTTCGTAGCGCTGTGCACTTTGCACCCCGGGGCGATTGCCGCCCACGACGTGATTCACGGAGTTGGAAGGTTCGCGGTAACGACTGCGATCAAACCGTGGTGCGCCGGCCAAAGGAGTTGGCCGCGAGATTTCATGAGTCCACCGATCGTGGTCACGGTGTGGGGGCCGCGGGCGGCCAGGGCCGGGGCTCCATTGGCGCCAATAAGGGTCCCGCGACACAAACCCGGCGTGGCTCGGGAAGGAACGATAGCGCCAATCGCGATGTTCGCGCCAATGCTCGTGGCGGTGGCTATCCACCCAAATTGAGTGATGATGCCAGTCCAGGTCGTACGCGAGCCACGACCCTACACCAAAACCAATGCCGAACGTCAGCCACGGATTCGACGAGTAATAGGTCGGCTGTTCGACGTAGATGATTTCAGGGTCGTATCGAGGAACATAGATCACGTCCGGCTGCGCGGGAATGATTCGGATATAACTGTCTTCCACGACCACTTGCTGCTGTTGCGTGTCCACCAACACGCCATTCGTACGAGCACGGGCCCTCGCTTGCTGGACTGCGTTCATGACTGCTTGCGGATCGTCCAGGTACGCTTGCCCCAAGCGCTGGGTCCACGAGAGGTTCTCGTCCATCCACGCCACAACCTCAGGATAGTGAGCCAAACCTTTCACACTGTCGTCCCACGGCTGCGTATCAATTTGGTTGGCGGTGCCGCCGACTTTCAAAAACCGCGCTGCAATCACAATATCCGAGCTGGCCGTGGATGCCGGCAGGATGAGCGCGATCAGTGCATCCGGATACAGCGCGATCGGCGCCACCAATTCTTCGATCGGAGATGGCGCGACGGACGCGTTCGGTGCGACCGGGTAGCCCGGAGGCGGCGAACCAGGCGCCAGCGGCTGGTCCTGGGCTCTGAGGGATGTGACGCTTGTGAAGGTCGCAGCCAAAACCAGTGTGAGACCGTGTCTTAAGCAGGGGTGAGCTTTCATCTGAGTAGGGTTTGAGACAACCAATCCGCTTTACGGTGACATGACACCGACTTCGGCGTGCCATCAAACTGCGGAGAATTCCCGCAGACACAACAGCTCAAAGGCCGTTTTAGAATCGCGGTGAAGAACTCCACATCGGGAATCTGCGGCGCGACCTACGCGCCGGAAGCCACAACGCCGCGCCACCGCTTGAGCGCTCGCCCAGTCAACGACTCACCGCTTGCTTCCATGTCGTCGCGCTTACCCGCGAACACGACCTTCCCTCCTTCGCGTCCCCCACCCGGACCCAAGTCGATGATCCAGTCTGCCAGATTAATCACGTCCAGGTTGTGCTCGATCACGATCACCGTATTGCCGGCGTCACGCAGTTTGAACAACAGGTCCATCAATTTTTGGATGTCGACCCAGTGCAGCCCAGTCGTGGGCTCGTCCAAGATATACAACGTGTGGCCTTGCTGACGTTTGCTGAGTTCAAGCGACAGCTTGATGCGCTGAGCTTCGCCGCCCGACAGGGTGGTCGACGACTGGCCCAGCCGCAGATAACCGAGTCCCACCGCGTCGAGAGTCGCGAGCTTATCCATCACTCGGGGGATATTGCGGGAGAGCACGATGGCTTCGCGAACCGTCATATCCAGGACATCGGCGATCGACTTGCCGTGAAACAAAATCTCCAGCGTCTCCCGATTGAAACGTCGCCCACCACAGCTTGGACATGGGGCATAGGCGTCCGCCATGAACTGCATATCAAGCTTGATCACACCGTCGCCCTGACACCGCTCACAGCGCCCGCCGCGAACGTTAAAAGAAAATCGACTGGCCTTGTAGCCTCGGACCTTGGCCAACGGCACTTGCGCGAAGAGTTCCCGCAGGTGGGTGAGCAAATCGACATACGTGGCCGGATTGGAACGCGGACTCCGACCGATGGGCTCTTGATCGACCTGCACCAATTTCTCGAAGAAATCCAGGTTCTCAATGTGTCGGTGTTTACCTGGAACGGTCTTCGCGCCATTCAGTTTGCGCGCGGCCGCCGCCGCGAGCACGTCGTTGACCAAGGTGCTCTTGCCCGACCCGCTCACGCCCGTGACGCACGTGAGCAGCCCGAGGGGGAATTTGGCGTCAACTCCACAGAGGTTGTTGGCGCGAGCTTCACGTACGGTCAGCCATTCGCCGGTGGGATTCTTCGATGCGGCGTCCTTCACGACGCTGAGCTTTCGGGCAAGGTACGGTCCCGTGCGCGACAACTTGGCGGGTAGTCTCGCACAGTCTGCAGGCGAACCCTGGAACAACACGTATCCGCCCTCCACTCCTGCTTCGGGCCCAAGCTCAATCAATTCATCAGCCAAACGCATCGTGTCCTCGTCGTGTTCAACCACCAACACGGTGTTTCCCCGGTCCCGGAGCGCGATCAGCGTATCGAGCAGTTTCTGGTTGTCGTGCGGATGCAGGCCAATGCTCGGTTCATCGAGGACGTAAATGACGCCCATCAAGCCCATGCCGAGCTGGGTCGCGAGTCGAACGCGCTGCGCTTCGCCGCCCGACAACGTCGAGTAATCCCGCTCGAGCGTGAGATAGCTCAATCCCGTTTCCGCGAGGAAATGGAGCCGTTGTTCAATGCCGGTGACCACTTCGCGTGCGGCGTCGCTACTGCCATACGTGGCGGTGGCACGGCGCGCGACACTCACGGCTTCGCCGATGTCGAGCGCGATGAACTGCGGAAAGGTGAGGTACGGCGCCTTCACCAGCACCGGCAGATTTTGCTCAGACCGCGTCTTGCTTTGGGCGTCCACCCCGCCGTCTTCGCTCAACTTCAAGCGCACGGCGCTACTGCGCGCGTTCAGCCGGGTGCCGTGACATTCCGGGCATTCGCCCGCAATCATATAGGTGGTGAGCCGCGCCTGGAACCCTTCGCTGTCGGTGTTGCGCCAGCTCTCCTCCAGATCCGCAATCACTCCATCGAACCGCATGACTTTCGGCTCGCGCATGCGTCGCATCTTAAAGGCAAATTGTCGGTCTCCGGCTCCGCCGAGAATCTCCTGGCGGGTTTTTTCCGGAAGATCCTTCCACGGCACATCGGGATCGAACGGCAACTGCTCCGCGAGCTGCTTGAGCAGCGCGTTGTGTTTGATGATCAGATTTTTCCCGCCGATGCGCCACGGTTTAATGGCGCCCTCCCGGACGCTTTTCGCCGGATCTGGCACCACCAATTCAGGCACGAACCGCAACTTGCGGCCCAGGCCACCACAGGTCGCGCACGCCCCTTCCTTGTGATTGAACGAAAAATGTCGGGGCGTCAGCTTTTCGAATACGTCGCCGCAAATTTCGCACGCGAGCGATTGGCTCAACGGAATTTCGCGCCAAGGCGCGTCCGATGCCTTCTGCGCCAGCACCACCACGCGATCTTTCCCTTCACGGAATGCGAGTTCGAGCGAGTCGGCTAACCGGCTGCGTTGGTCGGGTACCGCCACCAGTCGATCAATGACCAGTTCAACGCGCACCTCCTTGGTGCCTGAACCGACCAGCTTGGGCTCGTCGAGGTTCTTGATCTCGCCATCGAGGCGCACACGCTGGAATCCTCGCTGGCGCAATCTTGGCAGTTCGTCACGAAGGACGCTTGGCTTGGCCGACATGAACGGCGACAGGAGCACGACGCGTTCACCGGCACATTCCGCGAGCACGCGCTGAACATTGTCGTCGAGCGAGCGTTGTACGACACGACCGCCATCTTTCGGACAGTGCTGCTCACCACAGAGCGCCCAAAGCAGCTGGGCGTAGTCCGCTATTTCCGTCGCCGTTGCGATTGTGCTTCGCGGCCCGCCAGCTCCGTTGCGCTGTTCAATCGCCAACACGGGAGATAGGCCATGGATGAAATCGACGTCGGGCCGTTTGAGTTGCTCCAGCACCTGACGCGCCTGAGTCGACAGGCTTTCCATGTACTTGCGGTACCCCTCTGCATAGATCGTATCGAACGCGAGAGACGATTTACCTGATCCGCTCGGGCCCGTGACGACGACCAGCTTGCCGCGAGGCAACCTCAACTCGAGGTTCTTCAAATTGTGCTCACGGGCACCTTTTATATGGATATGGGTCGCGGCCTGCATGCGTGGAACACGCACCTTACGGAAATACCCTGCGCGTCAAAGCGGTAAGTGCGGAATTGAGTGGATGAGATCGATTCAGAGCTGTGGATCGCGCGGAATATGGCTGGTCATATTCGCGACTTTACGCCTCACTCCGTTGCAATGTTACGACCGCAGGAGAGCCGGTCAATCGGTCGACCAAAACGGATTGGGATCTGGTTTTTCGCGCTGACTGCCCTTCTGTTTTCATCCGCGCTGAAGGCGGCGCCGGCTCAGGCTCATTATGCTGCTTTGACGGAGCGACAACCTTTGTCGGTGGGCGTGACGGAGGATAGCTACCCATACGGTTTCGTTACTGCTGACGGGAAATGGAGCGGATACTCGTCCGACTTGATGGATGCCGTTGCGCGGACGATGCACCTGACGATCCGCCGCGTGGCCGCGCGCAGCAAGGATTCGCACGCACGGTTTCAAAACGGTGAGTTCGATCTTCTCCAGGCCTTCAGTCAGACGCCAGACCGAGAGCAGTTCGCGGATTTCTCCGTTCCGTACCTGACACTGCAGGGCGCGATCTTCGTGGCTCGCCGTGGGAGTCCGATCAAAACCTTGAAGGATTTTAACGCCCGGTCGTTCGCCATCATCGGTACGAGCTCCGTCGGTGAACGATTCCTGCGCGATCACGATCTACATCCGAGTATCCTGCGGGTGAGTTCATCGGAAGAGGGTCTGCACGCGGTTGAATCTGGTGCCGCCGCCGGAATATTCATGTCGCAGCTGACTTCGGCGTCGCTGATCGACCAGAAGCATTTCCGGAATATCGTGATGTTTGGGGAGCCGTTCCATGGTTACGATATTCGACATTGCTTCGCGGTCCACAAAGGTGATGCCGAATTGCTGGCGCGCTTGAACGAAGGACTGGCGATTCTCAATCGCACGGGAGAGGCACAGACCATTTACGACCGCTGGTTCGGTCGCATCCTCTCGCCGCTTTTTACTCGTGAGCAGGTTCAATCGTATGTCGCGGCGGCGCTGGCCCTTGCTTTTCTGGCGACGCTTTGGGGCCTCTTGCGACAGCGAGCGCTGGGTCGAAGAATCTCCCGTCAAGCCGCAGAGCTCTCGGCCAAAGAGGCTTTGCTCCAGGCCCTGTACGATAACATCCCGATGGCGATCGGCGTCATCGAGGCCGCCCCGGAGGGCCACCGCATGGTTGCCATCAATCGCCAGGCCGAACCATATTTTTGTGTGCCGCCCCGCGAAGTGGCTGGGCAGATGCTCGATAATCTAAAGCTGGAACCCGGTTGGGCGCGGGAGCTGCGGAATCTGCTGGGGCGTTGGCCGGCTGAGGGCACCCTTCTCCGAGAGGAGCGCAACGTGCCGGAACGTGACCGCATTCTCATGTTCACCCTCGTGCCTCTGCCGCACGGGCCACAGGGCTATCGGCGGGTCTGCGTGCTGGTGGAGGACGTGTCCGAGCGTCGTCAGCTCGATGAGGAAATTGCCCAAGGCCGCAAATTGCGCGCGGTGGGGGAACTCGTTGGCGGCATCGCTCATGAATTCAACAATCTGCTCACGCCCGTGATGCTGAAGGTCGACGACATCGAGCAGAGCCGCAGCAGCGATCACGCACTCGGCGACGAGCTCAACGTCATCCGTCTGGCCGCCCGCCGGGCGGCCGAGTTGACGCGGCGACTTCTGACGTTCGGCCGCAAATCTGGCACGGAGGCGGAAAACATCTCCCTGCACGCGGCGGTCAACAGTGTATTCGAACTCCTTAGACAGACGGTCGACCGCCGGATCGTCCTGGTGAATCGCGTCCCGGCTGATCTGCCGGTACTTTGCCTCAACGCGACGGATCTCAACCAAGTTCTTCTCAATCTGCTGATCAACGCACGCGACACGGTCGTGGATAAACTCGAACGTCAGCCGGCCGGTTGGGAGCCGTGCATTTCAGTGGAAGGATCGAGCGCTGCTGGCTCGACCGTTTCGCGTTCCCCCTTCAAGACGTTCGTCAGACCAATTGGGTGGCAGCGCCTCACCGTTCGTGACAACGGCATGGGAATTCCGCCGGCCATCCGGGATCGCATCTTTGAGCCGTTTTTCACGACGAAGGAAGTGGGAAAAGGGACCGGTCTGGGCCTCGCGACCGTCTGGCACCTTGTAACTGGCTTCGGTGGTACCGTGGAAATCGATTCAGCTCCGGACGACGGCAGTGCGTTCCATGTTTTGCTCCCGGTCCATGCGGGTCGTCCATCAGGGCCAATGCCCGTGCTCGCGCGAGCGGTCGCATCCACGCAGGCAACGCGGGTTTTTCTGGTCGAGGACGACGAGCAGGTTTCTTCCGTGATCTGTGCTTTGATTCGCCACGCCGGTCACGAAGTCGAACACATGGCGGACGGCTTGAACGCCTGGCGCCACCTGGAAACCGAGCGGGAACGTTACGGTCTTTTTCTTTTTGATGTTAACATGCCTGGCATTACCGGCATCGAACTCGCGCGGCGCATTCGTGACGCCGGTTCAGCCACGCCGGTGATCGTGATGAGTGGACGGCTCACAACCGTTGAACTTGATGCCATCACGAAAGCGCGCGTCGACCGCGTTCTGTCGAAGCCATTCGCGATGGACGAACTGCTTTCCACCGTTCGCGAATGTCTGTCGCCGAGCAGCCGAAAACCACGTCCTGCCGCGTTCTAGCAGTTGGTGCTCCGGCCACATGGAAGTGAGCGTCGACGAGATCGCGATGGCGACCGGCGGCGTATCGTCAGCAAACGTTCGGCTGGGCCGAGCTACTCGCACCGCAGCGCCTCCATTGGGCTCACGTTGGCCGCACGTCGCGCCGGTATCAGCAATGCGGATCCAGCCACGGCAACCAGCAGGATCACCGCGGCGACGCGAATCAGTATCTCGTAATTCGAATCGCTGAAGCCGGCGAAAAGCGATTTCACCACCACCGATCCGGCGATTGCGAGTAGCACGCCGGCGACCAAGCCGATGCCTATCTGTCGCAGTCCGTCCTTTAGTACCATCCACGTAATCGCTGCGCTATCGGCGCCCAAAGCCATTCGCACTCCGAACTCTTTGGTCCGCCGTTTCACGCTGAACGCGATGACACCGTAGAGTCCCACACCGGCGAGCGAAAGCGCGCCCAGACCGCAGAGAATGAATAACGAACCAAACGCGTTCATCCCGATCCGCTCGAATTCAATAATCTCCTGCACGGTCTGCAATCGCGCCACCGGCAGTTCACCGTCCACGGCTGCCACTTCGCTTCTCAAGGTTTGGGCAAGACGGCGAACGTCGCCGCGCCCTCGCACCAGAATGGTCATCGCTCGCTCCCCTTGCTGGGTCAGCGGTCGGTATATCACCGCACCGCGTGACGATCGTCCTGCTTTCACGCTGCCGAGATCGGGCGCAACGCCAACGATGGTGACCCACGGCGAAGGCGTCGCACCCGCGAGACGAACCCGTTTTCCCACCCATGTCTGGTCGCTTCCGAACCGTTCAACAAACGCCGTGTTGACGACGGCCACGTCGGGAGACGTCGGGCTGTCGCCGGCGTCGAAGGTACGACCCTTCAAAAGCCCAACCCCAAACCCCTCAAGAAAGTTCGCCGACACGGTGTCCATCACGCATTCTGGACGATCATTGTCGCGCGCGTAGGTTGCACCTTCGATTTCGATCCGAGGATTACGTGACAACCGCAACGATTCAGCGGATGAGAGCGCCGCCGCATCGACCCCGGGTGCGGCGTTCAAGCGTTCGAGCAATTCGTCAAAGAAATGTTCACGTGTATGGGGCTCATCGTAACGCCTTTCGTCCAACGACACTCGGGCGGTGAGAATCGAGCGAGGATCGAACGGCAAGGTCTTCTGATTGAAAGCCAGAAGGATGCTGGCAAAAAGACCCGCGACAGTCAGCAAGCAGAGGCAAAATGCCATCTGGGCGTTCACGAGGATGCGACTGGAGCGGGAGACACGCAGCCCCGCGCCGCCCCCGTCTTTGAGCGCATCATTCACATCGACCCGTGACGCTTTCAGCGCCGGCATGATTCCGGTCAGCACCGATGCCAGCACGGCAACCGCAACGACGAACCCGAACACGCGACCGTCCAAATCGAAGTTGATCCAGAAAGGTGCACCCCCCGTCAACGGACGTTCCTCCATCATGTAGGACCACACGACGCTTGTACCCACGGACGCCAGCTCCAAGCCTACGCCTGCACCCAACAGGGCCAACAGCATACTTTCAGTGAGGAGTTGGCGGACGAGCCGACCGCGACTCGCGCCCAATGCGGCTCGCACGGCGAACTCCTTCCGCCGATCCATCGCTCGAGCCAAAGCGAGATTCGCGACATTGGCACAGGCGAGGAGCAGGACGACAAACGTCGCACCGAGAATCGCGGACAACATGGCCCGCATGGCATCTTTCACCCCGCGCTGGGCGAACGGAATCACCTCTATTGGTGCGGAGGTGTTTTCCGGGCCGGCAGCCGGTCGCGCGTCGGCATCCCACGTAAACCCGCCGCCGGGCGTATTCGATAACTGAAGATGCTGACTGATCGCGGTAAATTCGTCGGCCGCCTGTCGGCTGCTGGTCTCTGCGTTCAGGCGTCCAAATACAATCCCATCGGTCACCGTTTCTGTCGATCGCCGCGTGATCCAAACTTCGTGGTGGAACGGGAAGCCAAAACCGGCGGGCATGACGCCGACGATCGCATGCGGCTCTCCATTAATGCGGATCTGCTGACCGATCACATTGTCGGCCGACGCTAACTCCCGTTCCCAAACGGTTCGACTGATCAGGACGGTGCGCGGCGCGCCGGCTCTGCTGTCCTCGGGGCTGAACCCGCGACCGAGCGCGGGTCGGCAGCGTAAGACGTCGAGAAAGTTGGCGCTAACGTAGGCCGCGTCATACCGGCTCACGAAGGTACCGGCCTTGATGTTGGCGGAAGTCGGCTGCACGAAGGCCAGTGACTCGCAGCTCCGCTGTCGTTTCGCGTACTCGTCGTAATGGCCAGCGGGGATGCTGATACTAACGATCCGTTCCGGTTGCGGAAAGGGCAGCTGGCCGTAGACCACGCCGTTAATCATTGTAAACAGCGTCGTGACGAAACCGATACCCAAGCCGAGGGTGGCGATTGCGGCCGCCGCGTAACCGGGATGTTTCAACAGCATGCGGTACGCGAACCGCAGATCGGATATCACCTCGTCGAGCGCGCGCCACCCGCGCTGCTCGCGCGCGATCTGTTGAATCACACCGACATTGCCGAACAGGCGATGAGCCTCCAACCGGGCTTCGTCCAGCGGAGCGCCGGCCGCGAGATTGCGGTCGGCCTGCAGTTCGAGGTGCAGACGCATCTCCTCTTTCATTTCAGCGTCCAGCCGTTGGCGGATGAATCCCGATCGGAGGCGGCGATAGATGAAACGAAACAAGCTCATGAGGCATGGATGCGTGCGATCAGGCGATCGATGGCCGGAAACTGCTGCGGGTTAATATATGACGATGCGGAACTGGCCGCGGGTGATGATAAAGCAGTCGCTGGCAGGAGCAGATGGCGTTGTTGGGACCGCTTGATGGATTCCATTCGGGGAGTGCGGAGCAGGCGCCCCTGCTTCTGGCGCGTGCAGGGCTCTGCTCCAACGTCGCAAAGAAGTCGCCGGGAAAGCGCCGCATAAATCGTTCGACGGTTCAGGCGTTGCCGAGCACGAGATTGATCGCCGTCGAAAGTTTCGCCCAGCTTTGTTCCTCGGTCTGGAGCTGCTTTCGACCGGAATTCGTCAGCGAATAAAACTTGGCCTTCCGGTTGTTCTCCGAGACACCCCATTCAGATTTGATCCATCCCTGGTCCTCGAGCCGATAGAGCGCGGGATACAGCGACCCCTGCTCAACCGACAGCATGTCCTTTGACATCTGACCGATTCGAACGGCGACTCCAAACCCGTGCATCGGCTCGTGCTGCAGAGATTTCAAAATGAGCAGGTCCAGCGTCCCCTGAAGTAAATCCGCTTTCGAGTTGGCCATGAGCTTTGTTCCCCTAGGTGTTCTAGGAGAGAACGCGCCTCTCCTAGATTGTCAAGGGAAGAGGTCGATGTGGAGTGCGGCGGCTCGACGCCGCCATTCGACGACGCGGCTTGACGCGTCGCGCTCGCGCTTTGGCGATCCTCGGGGCGGTTCTTCGAGCCGGCCCGTCCAAAGCGGCGTCGAGCCGCCTCACTCCATAGCTAAACTCGTCCTCAACCTCATGCACTTCAAACCGCCTAAAAACTGCGGACTGGAAGCGTGGCCGTTTTTCCGCCCTGATGCTGGGCATGTCCGACGAGCCTTCTTTGCCGCCCGCTTCGTTGCTCAGCGCTCCACCCACCCTGCTTGGCCCGACTCAACGCCGTATTGCTGCGTTTGCGCTCACGTTGCTCGCGATCTTCGGCTCGGTCGCACTTGTCGTCGGCGCACTGATTGTGATCGGCCAGTCGATCAGTTTCTTCTCGAGCGTGCTCTGGCCCCTCGCAACGGCCGGAGTCATGGCGCTGATTTTGCGACCCGTTGTCGAGTGGCTCGAGCGTCGACTTCGCCTTCGTCGCCTTTCGGCTGTGATCATCCTCTACGCGCTCTTCGCGCTGGCTGTTACGGGACTGCTGATTGCGGTCCTGCCACCGCTGATCGACCAGACGGTGAGCTTTGTCATTTATTTGCCCACGCTCTGGGAAAGTGCGTTGATGTACATCCGGGCGCACTATCCCCAATGGGTCGAACTCGTGCAGCAGCGGCTCGATAATCCGACCGTTCGTCAAATCAGCGAAGGATTGGTCACTCAAGCCCAGGCGTTGTTTGGCGAAGCGTTGCCGTCCTTGAAAGCGGCGGGCGGCGGACTCATGGGCGTCGTCGTCTTCGTGACCCACGTGGCCATCATCCCCGTTTACCTCTTCTTTTTTCTCGTCGCCCGACGTGAGCCGACGCACGCGCTTCCGCAACACTTGTCGTTCCTGCGGCCTTCCGTGCGCGATGACATCGTATTCCTGATCCGTGAGTTTGTTTCGATCATCGAGGCCTTTTTCCGCGGGCAACTTCTCATCGGTCTGATCATGGGCGCCCTTCTCGCCATCGGGTTCACCATCATCGGTCTCAAGTTTGGTTTGTTCATCGGGCTGATGCTCGGAGTGCTGAACATCGTCCCGTATCTTGGAACGATCATCGGTCTGACCGTGACCCTGCCCCTCGCCTTTTTTCAACCGGAAGGCGGCTGGAAGTTGATCGGACTCGTACTGTTGGTGAAGATGATCGTTCAGGCCGTCGAAAGTTGGTTTCTCACGCCAAAAATCATGGGCGCCCAGACCGGGCTGCATCCGGCCGTGGTCATCATCGCGATCTTCTTTTGGGGCACTGCGTTTGACGGGATTCTGGGCATGTTGCTGGCGATTCCGCTCACCGCGTTTTTCGTCACCGCATGGCGCCTCGCCCGTTTCAAATATTTGCGCCGCGACGGCATTGCCGGAATCTGAGGGGGCCCGAGCGAGTGAGTCGGCCATCGGTCAAATGATCCTGTGCGCGACAGCCCATGAAACCACGTCAGCCCGCCCCGACGGAATGTGCGCAATGTGGAGCCGAAATCCCGGCTCGCGCCGCTGCATGTCCCGAATGCGGTGCGGACGAACGCACGGGCTGGCGCGAGACCTCGCCTTATGACGGTCTGGACCTGCCGGAGTCCGCGTGGAGCGATGAATCGCCGTCGGAGGGCGCGCAACCCGGTGCGGATCGACGCGTCAATGGCATCGCGTGGTACTGGTGGGCTGTCGGCGTTGCGCTGCTGTTGATCCTTGGCCTCGGCGCCCTCGCATTACTGTAATCGGTGCTGCGAGCGGAATTCTTGCGTGGGTCACGAGCGCAGCGCCTTCCACTGGTTCACTCGCTTGCGTTCTGGACCACCTTTGCGTCCTTTGCGGACTGGCTCGAAGCATGGCGTGGGACATCAAATTCAACAACGGCGTCTATCTGCCTCAGATTGATTGGTGGCTTGATGCGCATCTGCCGGTTCACCGGTCGTTTGTTTCGCACGCTCACTCGGATCATACCGCCCTGCATCGCGAGATTCTCTGTTCTGCGGGCACCGCCCGATTGATGCACGCGCGCCTGCCGGGAGAACGGATCGAGCACATCCTGCCGTTCGGCCAGACCGAATCGTTGACGGAGAACTGTGCCGTGACACTCCATGCCGCCGGACACATTTTCGGCTCCGCGCAATCGTTGTTGGATCACGCCGAACACGGCACGCTTCTCTACACCGGAGATTTCAAGCTGCGCCGCGGACTTTCGGCGGAGCCGTGCGAGACTCCGCACGCCGACACGCTGATCATGGAGACGACGTTCGGGCGTCCCCAGTACGTGTTCCCTCCGACTGAGCAAGTGCTCAAAGACATCGCGCACTTTTGCCATGAAACGCTTGGACACGGTGAAACGCCTGTTCTTTTCGGATACAGCCTCGGCAAGAGTCAGGAACTGCTCACCGGTCTCGCCCAGGCCAAGCTGCCGGTAATGCTACACCCGCAGACCTTCAAGCTGACCAAAATCTACGAACAGTTCGGCATCGAATTCCCCGCCCACCGTGAATTTTCGCTCGTTGAAATTGCGGGGCACGTCGTGATTTGCCCGCCGCAAGCGCGTGAATCGACCTTCGTTCGCAAAATTCCCAATCGTCGCACCGCGATGATCACCGGCTGGGCAATCGATCCGAACGCAATCTATCGCTACCAGTGCGACGCCGCTTTTCCACTTTCCGATCACGCCGATTTTCCTGACCTGCTGCGTTTCGTCGAGGCGGTGAAGCCTCAACGCGTCTTTACGCTGCACGGCTTCACCACCGCCTTCGCGCAAACGCTGCGCGAGCGCGGCGTCGAGGCGTGGGCCATCGGCGAAGACAATCAGCTGGAACTCGGAATTCCATCCGCCCGGACAGTGACCACATCCCTTTCAACTCCGCCGTCATCGAATGAGCGGGCATTTCAACCGGCGGAGGATTCCGCTGCGCCCTGCGAGATCCCGGACTCCGCGCCCGATTCGTTCGCGCGCTTTGCGGAGGTGGCGGATGCGGTCAAAGCGACCCCGCGCAAATTGGAGAAGACCGCGACGCTGCAAACGTACCTGTCCGCGTTGCAACCGGACCAGGCCGCGATTGCCGCAATTTTTCTGACGGGACGTTCCTTCCCGCAGCGTGATCCGCGGAACTTGAACCTGGGCTGGGCGGTGATCAAACGCGCCGTACTGGAAGTGGCTGGAGTCAATGAATCAGACTATCGCGCCGCGTATCATCGTTATGCTGACGCGGGCGACGCAACGGCCGCCGTCCTGGCTCAGGGCGAAGCGAGCGGCGGCGCAACCGTGACTGCACCAACGCGCACGTCATGCTCATTGGAAGACATCGGCCGCTTTTTCGAGGACGTCGCTGCGGCTCGAGGTCCCGCCCTCAAGCTCGAGTTGCTGCGCGAGTGTCTGATGAGGATCTCGTCGAACGAGGCACACTATTTGGTGAAAATCGTCACCGGCGATCTTCGGATCGGGCTGAAGGAAGGTCTGCTGGAGGAGGCCGTGGCGCTTGCCTCTGGTCAGCCGCTTGAAGCCGTGCGGGAAGCGAACATGCTTTGTGGGGACATCGCGACGGTCACGCGTGCGGCGATGACCAACACGCTGGGTTCGATTGAACTGACCGTCTTCAACCCTCTTCAATTCATGCTCGCGAGCCCGGAGCCAACGGCAGAGGCGATCGTCGCTCGTTTTGCCGCACGTGGCGCAGTTAACATTGAGGCGGCGGAGATTGCCGCTGCTTCTGGCGCGGCCGGTAACGAGGTGTCGACCGGATCAGACGCGTCGAATGATCTCTCGAGCGCGCCGCTGGATATTTGGCTCGAGGAAAAATACGACGGCATCCGTTGCCAGTTGCACAAGGCCGGTGGCCGGGTCGAGCTTTACTCCCGGGATCTCAATCGCATCTCGGATCAATTTCCTGACCTGATCCGGTCGGCCGCTCGCCTTCCGGGAGAGTTCATTGCCGACGGAGAACTCCTCGCGTGGCGCGATGGGCGCGCCCTCCCCTTCGCCGAACTCCAGAAGCGACTCGGGCGCAAAGGGGGCGACGATTTCTTTCTCGGTGCTGAAATTCCGGTTTCGATTTCGATGTACGATCTACTCTGGCGAGAGGGTCGCAGCCTCTTGAAGGCTCCCCTGGCGGAAAGGCGAACATCGCTCGCCGCGCTGTTGTCGAATCAACCCTCCCACATCGCCGACAAATTTTATCTCGCACCCGTACAACACGCCTCCACGGCGCTGGAAATCGAGGCCGCCTTCCTCGCCGCCCGTGCTCGCGGCAACGAGGGGTTGATGGCCAAAGATCCGAGGAGCATCTACACGCCTGGGCGTCGCGGACTCGCGTGGCTCAAACTCAAAAAGGCGTACGCGACGCTCGACGTGGTGGTCGTGGGCGTTGAATACGGCCACGGCAAACGTCGCAATGTGCTGAGCGATTACACCTTCGCCATCCGCGATACGGACCATGACCGCCTGCTGACGGTGGGCAAAGCGTACTCTGGCCTCACCGACGTGGAAATTGCCGCGCTGACGCAGCATTTTCTTGATCACACCCTGGAGGTCCACGGCCGATTTCGGACGGTGGTGCCTGATACCGTGATTGAAGTTGCGTTTGATACCATCCAGCCAAGCGCGCGCCATCAAAGCGGGTTCGCACTCCGGTTTCCGCGGATTGCACGTATCCGAACCGATAAGACTCCGGCGGAGATCGACACGCTGGAAACATGTCGCCGGCTGGCCGGAGCAACCTTCGCGGGACAGTTGGCCGCCGCAGAGCTTTCGGGCAAAGGCGAGGTTTGATGGCCCCAGGAGAACTACTGACCCGGGTGCTCGAGCCGGCGCTCTCCGAGCCCGAATTGTTCGGCGCGCTGCATCCGGACCTTTCGCGCTGGTTCCGCAATCGCTTCCAACATTTCTCTCCTGCTCAGCGGTACGCCGTGCCGGAAATCCTCGCGCAGCGCTCACTCCTGCTCACCTCGCCGACCGGCAGCGGGAAAACGCTGGCCGCGTTTTTGTCCGTATTCGATGTGCTCGCCAAGGCGCGCGAGACCGACGAACTTCCATCGGGCATCGTGGCCGTTTACGTCTCTCCACTGCGGGCGCTCGCTTACGACCTGCGGAAAAATTTGCAGCAACCAGCGGAGGAGTTGGGCTGGAGCTGGCTGCGGATCGGAGCGCGCACGGGCGACACGACCCCCAAAGAACGCGCCGCACAACGGCGCAAGCCGCCGCACATTTTTGTCACGACGCCCGAGAGTCTGACCTTGATGCTCAGCCAACCCAACTGGATCGCCGCGTTCAAGACCGTGCGGTTCCTGATCGCCGACGAACTCCATTCCCTCGCGGAAAACAAACGGGGTGCGATGTTGATGGTTGCCGCGGAACGGCTCGAAGAGGTCGTGCTCGGTCCAAACCCAGATGGCGCGACCTCAAACGTGCATTCAAGCGGCGATGCTCATTCGGAGTTGTTCGTGCAAGAGCCGCGACTGGTGCGGATTGGCCTTTCAGCGACGGTGGCGCCGCTGAAAACGGTGGCCGAATTCCTGGTGGGGCCAGGCCGGCCGTGCCGGATCGCGGAGGTGACGCAGACAAAGCCGGCCAAAATTGAAGTCTTCTCACCCCTGCGCGAACACGCCTACCCTCCTGCCGGTTATACGGCGACGCGCGTGCTCAAGGAGCTGGGAGCGCTTCTGGTGCAGCGTGAAACCACGTTGATCTTCACCAACACCCGGAGCGGCGCAGAATCGATCGGACTCCGTCTCAAACAGCTGTTGCCGGAGTTAAGCGACATGATCGAGGTGCACCATGCGTCGCTCGATCGCGGCGTGCGGTTGGACATCGAGGACCGGCTCAAGCGCGGCGAATTGCGCGCGGTGGTTTGCTCGACCTCGCTTGAGATGGGCATCGATATTGGCTCGATCGACATGGTGGTGATGGTGTCGGCACCGAAGGGCGTGGCGCGCGCCCTGCAACGGATCGGGCGCTCGGGTCATTCGATGGGTCGCACAAGCCATGGCGTGCTGGTCGCCAGCAATATCAATGACCTCGCGGAATGCGCCGTGACCGCGCGCATGATGGTGAACCGGGATCTCGAGCCGGTAAAGATCCACGAAAACCCGCTCGACGTGCTGGCTCAGACGATTGTCGGTCTTGCGGTTTTTGGCAGCGTCACACCGGACGAAGCCTTTGCTTTGGTGCGGCGGGCCTATTCCTACCGCACGCTCGAGCGACCGATGTTCGATCGTGTCCTGCGCTACCTGCGCGGCGGCGGCGTGTCGCTGGAACGTAATTACGAGGACCTTTTTGGAAAAGTGCGGATCGACGCGAACGGCCTCCTCGTACTGCCAAACCCACGAGTGGCGCGCGACTTCTATCAGAACATCGGAACGATTAACACGGAGAGCATGGTGCAGGTCCGCCTCAAGCGCCGTAATCTCGGGCAGATCGAGGAGTCGTTCATGAAGAATATTCGCGTGGGCGATGTATTCGTCCTCAACGGACGCACGGTGCGCCTGGTCAAGGCGCATCTGCTGACGGCGCATGTCGTCGCAGCCGACAGTTCGATGCCCACCGTGCCGCGATGGTATGCGAACAAAATGCCGCTCGCTTCCGGTCTCGCGGCTGAGGTGGTGAAACTGCGCACCGCGATCGCCGAGAGATTAGGGCCGCTCGAGCCTTTTCGGCCAACAATCAAGGCGGACGACGTGGCCCACTACGGCGGCGGTGGGAGCGAAAGTGGCAACGAATCCGCCGCGTCGTCGAAAGAGGCGGCGATGGAATTCTTGATTTCGGAGTATGATTTTTCGCGCGGGAACGCGCGCGCGTTGATCGAACACTTCGCGCTGCAGGCGCGCATCTCGACCATCCCCACTGCAAAAAGTCTGCTGGTGGAGCTGTACCGCGACGGAGACTACGTTCACTATTTTTTTCATGTGCTGATTGGCCGTTCAGCCAACGACGCGATCTCGCGGATTCTGGCGCAGCGGGTGCAGGAAATCAAAGGCGGGAACGCTCTGGTCACGATCGACGATTATGGGATATTGCTCAGTTTGCGTTCGTTCCAAGCGATGAACCTCGACGAGTTGCAGCGCCTCTTCGTTCGCGAGGGAGCCGAGGACGCGCTGCGTCTTGCACTCGCGGAAGCGTCACTGGTGAAGTGGCAATTCCGTGGGGTCGCGCAGACGGGGTTAATGGTGCCGCGCCGGGTGCGTGGCGCCGAACGAGGCGCCCGCATGTTGCAGTGGAGCGCCGAGATTATCTTCGAAGTTCTGCGCAAACATGAACCCGATCACCCGTTGCTCTTGGAAGCATATGCGGAGGCAACGCTCCGATTTCTGGATTTGCCCCGCGCCTTGGAGTTTTTAGAAAGTGCCGGCTCGCTGCCATGGGATTTTCGCGAGATCTCACGGGTCAGCCCTTTTTCATTCGGCATCTATGTCAGCAAGATCAAGGAGACGATGACGCTTGAGGATCCGGAAACCACCATTGAGCGATTGTACCACGAAATGTACGGCGGTTTGTCCACGGCGGGCACGGCCGCTGGTGCCCTGACGCGATGAAAGACTCCCCTTCTCCTGCCCGCTGTGAAATTCGGCCGGGCATGTGGCTCGACTCCCGGCTGGCGCTCTGGCTGGAAGCTCCGCGCATCCTGGTCGTCGCCGATTTGCATTGGGGCTACGCCGCGAGTCATCGCGCTCAAGGCAATTTACTGCCGGCGTGGGGCGATGGAGAGATCGCGGGCCGTCTGACTGCTTTGCTTCAAGATTATCAACCCGCGGAAATGATCTGGTTGGGAGATTCGTTGCACACCCTCGCTGGTGCCCAATCGGCGGAGCAGTTCCTTAGCGAGACCGCGGTGTCCACCATCATCGTGTCCGGCAACCACGATGCGCGTTGGGCTCGGGCCAGGAACCTCGCGGAAGTGCAGCGCGGTCCGTATTTGTTTCACCACGGCGACCGTGCGCGTGCCGTGCCGGAGGGCAGTTCCGAAATCATTGGTCACTTTCATCCCGCCGCGAGCTGGCATGACGGGGCCGGTACTCGGTTGAAACTGCCCGCGCTGGTTGCGAGTTCGGGTCGAATGGTGCTTCCTGCTTTTTCCCCGTGGGCCGCTGGAGTACCTTGGTTGTCAACAGTTCCGGGTGAAACGGTCTATGCCATCAGTTCGAAACGAATCTTTACACTAGCGTACCCTCGCTCCCACAAAGAAGCCTAAGCGAAATGAACGTTGCTCGAATTATCTGTGTTGCCTGCTCCTGGTTTGTTGGGGCGACGGCGTTCGGCGCGGAGCTGCCACTGCACGACGGCGAGCAGTTAACTTTCCGAGTCGCGTGGGGAGTTTTCGGGAATGCGGGCGAAATCAAAATTCGCGCCACGGCCGAAACCAACGACGGCGCCCCGTTCCTCGGGATCACAACCACGACGTCCACGCGTGGCGTATTGCGTCGTTTGTTCTCCTTTGACGCCCAGGCTGAATCCATCTTCGACCTACGCACGAATCGGATGACCGTTCACACCGAAAACAGCGCAAGCAATAAGAAGAAGACGAACATTTCGCTGGAGTTCGACTACGCCGCGTCGTCGGTGCGATTCACGGACTTCGTAAATTCGACCAGGAACGGCTCCTTCCCGCTTCCGCCCGGTGATCCAAACGATTTGATCAGCAGCCTGGTCCAGACCCGAACGTGGGATTTGAAGCCGGGAGAAAAGCGCGATCTGAATGTGTTGTTCGACACCGAGGTCTACGAGTTGACCATCTATGCGGTGCGCTACGAAAAGGTGAAGACGCCCCTCGGAACATTCGACACCCTCGTCTACGAGCCGCGGATGGAGAAGACACCGCCCAAGGGCATGTTCAAACGCGGCTCCGCCGTTCACGTGTGGATTTCCCAGGACGGACATCGCCTCCCGGTTCGCTTTGAAGTTGAATTCAAATTTGGTGCGGGCGTTGCCTCATTGATCCACTACGAGCCGCCCACCGGCGCCGGGCGGACGGCGGCAGGTCCGGCTTTAGGCACGGCAGAAGGCGCAACGGCGGAGTAAGCCGCGGCCACGCTGTTCAGACCTGTTCCGACGAGCTGGTTGCAAGACGGGCGCTCGCTGAGGTGAGGACGAAGCGCCACGGTTTCTTCGACCAGATCGCGCCGGCATAATCCACTCCGATGCGGGGTGTCGCTTGTACCATGGCTCGCGATACGCGCACCCCGCGATCCTCCAGCCAGAGTCCGCTGCCGGGTTCGGCCGGCGTGCTATTCAGGCGACGATCAATTTGGAGCTGCTTCGTGACCCGGCCGGGGCCGTGCACGCCTTCCACTCCGCGAATGAGGATCGCGGCCGGCCAATCCTTCGGACCCACCACCAGGTTGAGCATTTCGTGAATGCCGTAGCACAAGTACACGTACCAGATCCCACCCTCTTCATAGAGCGGTGCGGTGCGGAACGTGCGACCCGCGCGAGCATGACAGGCCAGGTCTCGCTCGCCGTCATACGCTTCGACTTCGGTAATCATGCGGGCTATGGGCTCGATTGAATCCGGCGGCTGCCGCACGAGAAACTTTCCCAAAAGCCAGCGGGCGCACGCCACCGTTTCGGTGGTGCGAAACTCTTTCGCTTTGATTATTCGCGCCATCCTCCATTGATGCACGCACCTACCACTTGAACGCAACCAACGCGCCCACACCGGCTCAGAGAAAAGCAGACCTTGTTCGGTCGCTCCGGCTGTGCACCGCGGACGGCATCATGGCCATGCCGCTGGTCACGATGTCATTGCCGGTAAATGTGTTCATGACCGCGCTGGTCGCGAAGGCATATCCGATGCCAAAGGTGATGATCGGGCTGATCAGCGCGATGCCGTTTGTCGGAAATTTTTTGCAGATTTTCGTCGCGTCGTTGCTCGCGCGCTGGAAACCGCCGAAGACGCTGACGGTGATCGCGGCCTCGCTGCACATGGCGTCTTGGATCGCATTCGGTGTGCTACTCCCGTGGGTACCGCAGGACAATCTGCCGAGAGCGGGTGAGCTCTTTCTCGCCTGGTTCCTCGTGTCCAGTTGTTTTGCCGCGATTGCCGGTGTGTCATGGAACGCGTGGATTCAGGAATGGGTGCCGAGTCGCTTGCGGGGAAAATATTTCGGCCGACGTAACGGCACGCTGCAGATCTCCACGCTGACGTTCATGTTGGTTTCCGGATGGGTGCTGGCCCGATGGAACTATGCGATCATCGCGTTTCAACTCATCGTCGCCGGTGCGGTTTTCATGCGCGTGTTTTCACTGCGCTGGCAGTGGCAAAGTCCCACCCGCGCCCTGCAGCAGTCTGCGGCGCCTCAACTGCCGCTCCGTGAGCAGTTGAGCATCGTGCTCCGCTCGCGCTCGCTCCTGGTGTTCATTGCGTTCGGTGCCATCTGGTCGTTCGCGGCGAACATCTTTGGACCGTTCTATCACGTGTTCATGTTCGAGCAGCTCGACTTCACCGCGTTCGATGTCGGCATCTTTCTTACGCTTTCGCAGTTGGGAGGAGCTCTCTCACTCCCCGCGTGGGGTCGCTTGCTGGATCGATTCGGCAACAAGTCCGTCATGACGTTTTCGCTTATCCTCTGGCAGGCTCAGTACCTGATGTGGTGCTTCGTCAGTCCGGAAAACAATGTCTGGCTCTACGCCATGTGGACGTGGGCAGGAATGACGAGCGCCGGCTTCGTGCTGGGGCAGTTCACGATCCTGTTGAAACTGATTCCGGTGCAGGCAAAAACCCTCGCGATCGGCGTGAACCTCGCGGCGACATCGTTCGTCGCTGCCATAGCGCCGATTATCGGCGGTGCCGTGCTCACCAACGCCCTCTCTCGCACCGACAGCCCTCTCACCGTTTATCACTGGTGCTTCTTCGTGCAGCCCGTCATCGCGCTGCTCGGCTGCACCCTGCTGCTGCGGGTCCATGAACCACAAGCGAGTCCGCTGACCATGGTGTTTGGCGCGATGCGGAATATCCGTACGCTCAGCGGCGTTCTCGGGCTCGATTTCCTCGTGAACTACGTCTTTTATCGGCCCGTCAAGCGATGAGTGCCGCGCCCCAGATCTATACGTTGACCGGGAATCTTCTCGCCGAGCGCACACTTGAATTTGCCACTTGGGCGCCAGGGAAAACCCAACGTGCGAGCAACGAAACGTTCCAAGTGGGCGGCAAAGGCATTAACGTTTCGAAGATGCTGAAACGACTGAACGTGGCGACGACCGCGTTGTGTTTCACTGGCGGAGCCGCTGGCGCGGAATGCGAAGCGTGGCTCCGCGATCGTTCGCTTCCTTTCCGAGCGTTTCCGACTGACCAGAGCACGCGCGGAGGGACGGTGATTCGCGCGGCGAATCAGCCCGAGACGACATTTCTCGGGGTCGATCGTGCGCCTTCGGCGCCGGCACTTGCGGCTTGTGCGGAATTCCTCGATCAGCAAAGCGACGGAAATATTCTCGCCCTCTGCGGCAGCTTTCCCGGTTGGAACAACTCGACGTTTGACCCAATGCGTGGCGCGATCGAACGATGGTCGCGCCGAGGTGTTCTGGTGGTAGATACCTACGGGCCTCCACTTGCTTGGGTGTGCGCGCTACGCGTAGCTTTGGTGAAGATCAACGCGACTGAATTTCGCAGCCTCTTAGGCGATGTTGATTCCGTGGCCTCAGGACTCGCGTCTGTACCCGCGAAGTGGGCGGTGCAACGGTGGGTCGTGAGCGATGGACCCGGCATCGTAGCCTATCGCGACACGGGTGACAGCAAACCTGCCACCATGACACCTCCGATCGTCACCGAAGTATCCGCGACGGGCTCAGGCGATGTGCTGCTCGCGTGCCTTATCGATTCGATGTTTTTGAAAAACGCGCCGTTGCGAGTGGCGCTCGAGCGAGCGCTGCCAATTGCGGCGGCCAATGCGGCTCACCCGGGTGTCGCCGAATTCCCTGACCCGGCGGGTCTGCTTTCGTAAGCAGGTTTACGCCTTGAACCTCACCGGATAGCCGCTGTCTTCGCTTCACTCGTCATGAAAACAATCGCGGTCATCGTGGTGGTGCTCCTTCTCGCGGTTGGCTTTAGCTTCAGTTATCGGGCGTACAAAGAGCGTACGGAAGCCGATCTCGCGTCCCGTCGCCAGGCGATCGTGGAGCGTGAAAAAGAGACGCGCCGGCTCGCCGAGGCGAAAGTCGAGGCTCAACGGCTCACGGCGCTCCAGGCTGAACAGGCCGTCACCGACGCAGAGCACGAGCTGGAGCTCATGCGACAGGAGGAAGCGGCCGGACAGCAACGTCGAATGGAAGCCGAGGCTGAAGCTGCCCGCTTGAATCGTGAGCTCGAGGATCTTCGCCGACAGAAGGATTCGGTGATCGCGATGATGGAGAAGACGGCGCAGCAACGGCAGACTGAGCTGGCGACGATTGAGACGTCACAGAAAGAGGCGTTGGCCAAACTTCAGGCGGTCGAAACGGAGAAGACTCAGCTCGCGAACCGCGAAACGGCCCAGGCAGCGGCCCTCCAAAAACAAATCGAACTGGAAAAACAAGCACAGGAACGCGCCGCTCGGTTCCGCACGACGCCATCGCGGTAACGCATTGCCGTAAACCGCGGCGCCGCGGACAAATTATCCTTGCTTTCACTATGGTGAAACCGCTTTATCCGCGGTTTTATTTTATGAAAGCTACGATCAAAACCCAAGGGCGGCAGTTCACCGTCACTGAGGGCGACATTCTTATCGTCAACCGTTATCCAAACACGGAAGCCGGTGCCACTGTACAGATTAACGATGTCCTCGCTTCGGGTGAAGGCGCAGACTTTCGCGTTGGCACCCCCACTTTGGCGGGCGCTTCGGTCTCGGCCAAGATCCTTGAGAACAAGCGCGGCGACAAGGTCATCGTTTTCAAAAAGAAAAAGCGGAAAGGCATGGAGCGTAAACGTGGCCATCGTCAGGAGCTTTCCGTCATCAAGATCGAAACCATCACCGTTTAAAGGAATCATCCCTCATGGCGCATAAAACAGGTCAGAGTTCATCGAGTAACGGTCGCTCCAGTAAAGCGAAGCGGCTCGGCGTAAAACGCTTCGGCGGCCAGGCTGTTCTCGCGGGCACCATCATTGTTCGTCAGCGCGGCAGCAAGCTGCACGCCGGCAACAACGTCGGAATCGGCCGCGATTGGACGCTCTTCGCATTGAAGGACGGCGTCGTAAAGTACGACAAGCCGCACCGCAGCGTCGCGATCGTCACCAGCTAAGATCGACCGATCTTAAAAATTTCAGCGCCGCTCTGCGTCTGCAGGCGGCGCTTTTTCTTTGCCAGCCCGAGCCGAGTTGCACGAGCGTCACGCCAGTGAATCCAGCGCGAATCGCCGAACTCCATCATCAGCGTGCACTCGTGCGTGAACAACTCGCCTGGCTCGACCGTGAGATCGCCCGCGAGACCACGGGGACCGAGCCCGCCATTGGCGTCACCGTTCCGCCGCCCGTCTCGATTGCCGCCGCCGGCGTCGTGCCCGTTCGTGAGTTGGACGCGTACACGCCGGATCCAGTGTCCGCCGCCCGGGACACGCGCAGGGGTTGCCTCATCGCGGTCGCGATCATCGTGATCCTCATCACCGCGGCGTTCACCGCTTTATACTTTTGGCGGTACAGCGACCGGCCTCTGATTTTCCCCAGCGCCGAGACTTCCGGCCCTGCCACACCGGCGAAATAAAAGCGAGATGGTGGATGGGGTTCGGTGCTCAGGATCAAATCTCCGGCTGACGGGTTTTATTCCGAAACTATCGGGTCTACAGCGGGTCTAGCGCTTACCTTGAACAGCGCAGAGCTGCCTTCACCCCTTCAATTTTTATCTGAAACGTCACAGTGGGACGATGCGCGCCGGATCTATCGGCGTGTTTGCGTGCTGCGCGCCACGGGTAAGAATCACGAAGCGGCGGAGTTGGAAAACACCGAGTTCGCTCGAGCCTTGGCTGCCGCGCGGATCGCTTCGAACAATGGCGACGAAGAGGCGGCGGTACTGGCAGCGGAAGCAGAGCGGGTCACGAGCGCATGTGTTTTGGCGGAACTTCTTGCGCCTTTGTTGGCCGAACGGTTGCGCGCAGAACCGGTGACCGCAGCCGCTCTTCAATCCGTCGAGGCGCCAGTGATCCGCGAGAAAGAAAAACCTGCGACACCTGCGTCGGTGCGGCCAACCCCCGAGAAAGTCCCGAGCATCGCCGATCTGATTGACGGCATGTTGTCGCAGGAGACGTTCCCCTCCCGACCTTAATTTTCCAGCTCCAGCCGGCTTCAGTCCTCGTCAGCGACAAAATCCAACCATCGTCCATCACCCGCTATGATTCCTGCCTCTGTTGAAAAACCTGTGCCCGCTGCGGCGATCCCCACCAATGCTCCCAACGTCACCGTTGCGCGCTCCACGGGAACCTCTGCAAAAACCAAGACCGTGCTCGTCGGCTTTGATTTCGGCACCAACAAATCCTGCGTTCTCGCCGGCACGGCCGGAAATAACGACATCGCAGTCAGCAAGGTCGTGCCCACCGTGGTCGGCTACGTTAAAGACGGAATTGTCGACGGCATCGTCGCCGGAAATCGTTCGATTCTCTTCGGTGATGATGCGCTGCAGAACATGCTTCACGTGCGGCTGGTCGCTCCTTTGGCCGACGGCGTTATTGCCCAGCCCGATTCAGCGCGCGATTTCTTGAAGCACATCCGCTCCCTTGCCGACCCAACCGGCACCGCGGAGATTCGCGCCGTCGTGGGCATTCCGGCCAACGCTACGGAGCAAGCCCGGGAAGACATCCGGCGCTGCGCGTACGGAATTTTTGACCGCATCCTCCTGATCCCAGAGCCGTTCCTCGCCGCGCTTGGCTACCGGGATGATGGCCGATTGGGCCAGCCGAACTACATCGATCCCGTCGTCAATTCGCTCTTCATCGACATCGGTGGCGGCACCAGCGACATCTGTTTGGTTCAAGGTTATTTCCCCAAGCCGGATGACCAGATCAGCATCGCGTTTGCGGGTGATGCAATCGACCAGATCCTGCGAGAAGATTTGAACCGGATTTATCCGAACAACGGTCTCTCGACCACGAAGGTCCGCGAAATCAAAGAGGCCAATGGTTACGTGGGGCCGAGCCGCAAACCACTCGACGTGAAAGTCGTGATCGGCGGCAAGTCGCACACGCTCGAGCTCGGTGACGTGCTGGCCCGTGCGGGGAACGCTCTGATCGACAAGATCTATCCCGCCCTGACAACGCTGATTCAACGTGCTTCGTCGGACTCGGTCGTGACGCTGCTGCAGAACATCATCATCACCGGCGGCGGCTCTCAGATCAAAGGGATCGACACCCTGTTGCAGAAAAAGTTAACCGACGACGGCTACGAAAATCCGAAGGTCCGCATCGCTGGCCAGGATTACAAACGCTATGTCGCGCTGGGTGCATTGAAGGCCGCTCGAGCTGCTCGCGAGAACCAGTGGCAGGTGCTGCTGGGCTAACACGCTTCGGCGTTTTCCAACGGCTGCGAAAGGAGCGGAAAGTTCGCCTGAACTTTTCGCTCCTTCCTGCAGTGCTGTACGCAACGCACGTTAGGTAGGGCGAGGCGTCCCCGCCGAGCCGGTTCGAGACCGAGCCGGTTCGAGTTCGATTCTACGTGAACCACACGGCTCGGCCGGAGGCCGTCGCCCTACCTCACACGGCTCCGCCGGAGGCGTCGCCCTACCCTCGGTGGCGTCGCCCTACCCTTTTACCTGGCCGAGGGCCTCAAGTCGCCGCGGGATAACTTCCCAGCCATTTCACGAGCGGACAAAACTTTTGCAGTTCCGCGAGCGCTTCTTTCATCGCGGGATCTTCGTAGTGTCCGGTCACGTCGATGAAGAAATAGTAATCCCAAGGTCGCTTCTTGCTCGGCCGCGATTCGATCTTTGAAAGATTGATGCCCCGCTCGGCCATTGGCATCAGCATCTTCAGCAGTGCGCCGGGATTGGCCGAGGCCTGATCACCGAGTGAAATCGCGAAGCTCGTGATGTCCTTGCCCCCGCCTACCGCTCCGGAGGGTTTGCGGCCGATCACGAAGAAGCGGGTCGTGTTGTCGGCCTTGTCCTGGATATTTCTCTCCACGACCGGCACGCCGTAATGCTCCGCGGCCAACTCCCCTGCAATCGCCGCAGTGCCGGGTTCCTGCTTCGCCAGCTGCACCGCACGCGAGGTGCTCGGCGCATCGACGAGCTGGGCGTGCGGCAAGTGTCGCTGCAACCAATGACGACATTGCGCCAGCGCTTGGTCTTTCGAATACACCCGCTCGATTTCTTCGAGTCGTGAGTTGGAGATCAGAGCATGGCTGATCTCCAGGTAGATCTGCGCCACGATCTTGAGGTCGCTCTCAACAAAACTATCCAGCGCTTCGCGGACCGATCCTTCGGTCGAGTTCTCGATCGGAATCACCGCGTAATCCGTTTCGCCCTTCTCCACCGCCGTGAAGATATCGCTCACCGTGGCCATCGCGTGATAGTCCACGCTCGCACCGAATTTCTTTAACGCGGCCGCATGTGTGTTGCTCGCTTCGGGCCCGAGGTACGCGATCACCAACGGTTTTTCCAACGCGATCGCCGCCGACATGATCTCACGGTAAATCGCTTTCAGCGCCTCGTGCTTGATCGGGCCTTGGTTTTGAGCCGTGACTTTGCGCAGCACCGCGTCTTCCCGCTCAGCGACGTAGATCTGACCGCCTTGACTCCGCTTCAACTTGCCGATCTCCGCGGCCAGCGTGAGCCGCTCGTTCAACACTTGAACGAGTTGGGCGTCGAGTCCGTCAATCTTTTCGCGAATCGCGTGGAGGTCCATGTCAGGCTGGTTGGGGAACGTCCGGAGAAGGCGTGGCGTCGGCCGAAACCGCTTCGGGTTCAGCCTGCGACTGTTCGAGTGGCAACTGCTCATTCGCCAAGCCCATGTCCGTGTCGGTCAGGGTCGTTGGACTCATAGCCGTCTTGAGCCACTCGTCGATTTGCCGCGAAGAAAGCACGTCGGACGCGGGCAACTCGTCGAGTGACTTCACGCCGACGAATTCCAAAAAGTTATCGGTCGTGCCATACTGAATCGGACGACCGGGCAAATCTGCGCGCCCCACCACGTAAATCATTTCCCGTTCCAGGAGCTTGGTCACCCCGGCTTCGGCCGAAACGCCACGGATGACTTCAATTTCACCGCGTGTGACGGGCTGGCGGTACGCGACGATCGCGAGCGTCTCGATGGCGGACTGGCTTAGTTTCACCGGCGGTGGCTCGGACCGGAGAATGCGCACCCAACGCGCGAAACGCGGATGCGTGACCAGCCGGTAACCACTATTGCCCTCGATCAGCAGCAAGCCGTCATCGGCCGCGCGCAGCTCGGCGGAAATTTGATCCATCACCTCTCGGATCTGGGTCGCCGTGATCAGCGACGGAACCTCGCTGTAAAGTTCTGGATCGTCCGGCGGTTCGATGGCCGCTTCCAAGGGCTCGGCTGGAGGTTCGGTTACCGCGACTGCCGCAATTTCGCCGCCCGCAACCGGAGTGCTGTCGCCACCGCCGGGCGTTGGGACCGCATCGTCAGCCATCGGAGCATCGAGGGAGAACGCCGCATCGTGAAACCGGGTAAACGCCGCCTGAATGTCTTTGATGGCGAGGGGTTGACTAGAGGAAAAGAGCAGTGCCTTGAGCACTTTTTTCAGGTTAAAGGCCATGCGGAAGATGAAGCCGAGTGAATGCGCGGCGCGTCCGTTCACGCAACCACGAAAACCGTGGC
>JBDSSD010000065.1:0-86371 GCA_039928945.1 Opitutus sp.
CGCGCGGTCTCTGACCCGCGGCTTGACGAATTCAGTTCAGTTTCACCGCTGTGAAGGAGCGCGCCCATGGGTTCCGATCACGCATTATCCCAATCCCCAGAACACTTCCCCTCCCCTACGGTTCCCTCGACGAACTTGGATCCGACCCATGCAGACGAAGCTGGCCTGACTCCGCAATTGTGCCACCGTCGATCCGATGCAGCGCGATTATTTTCTTCGGATCATCGAGCAGGTCGCCCAACTGCTCGCGCGCGCGATTCGTCAGCGGGAAGCGTCATCGCCGCAGGAGGCGCTCCAATCGATCATGGCCGCATGCGAACGGCTTTTCGCCATGGAGGCCGTGCAACTGTTTCAGTTCACCCCCGACCAGCACGCCGTTATGCTCGCTGAGGGAGAACAGCCCGAAGCTGCGTACGACAAAATCATGATCTACGCCGCGCTGAATGAACAGGCCAGCCTCTGCTACACGTCCCTCGGCCAACCAGCACTCGCCCGCCAATCGTTGCTCAACGCGCTCCGGCTTTCGTTGAAAGCTCAACAACAGTTTCCGGGGTTTGTGCCTCCCGATTATCTCCCGTCACCGGAGACGCTGCTCGGTTCACTCGGCGATACTCCGCTCGATCAGGACATGAACGAGTTGATTGCCGCCGCTGGATTGAAGCGGCCCGGCGCTTGATCGGTGCGATATGACGGACGTAGTCCGCGACACTTCTCTGCCGCGAGACGCGTCGCCGCTCAGAACAACTCGCCCTGAACTTCCGACGCCGTTTCAACGACAGGTTTGACGCCGAGAAACTTACCGTAGCGAGTGAGCCAGTCGTCCAGCTTTTCGATGTAGTACCCGGGATCATACGGCGCGGCCAAGGCGTCGTAGAGCAACACCGAGCGGGCGCGCTGCCAATCGTTGGTGCGGTTCTTGGTTCTCGCGGTCACGTAGTACGTGACGCGATCACCCATTCGCGGTCGAGGCGTCAGCTGCAGCGCAACCTCAGCTGAGGCACGTCGCGGCTTGCCGCCTTCGGCGATCAACCGCTCATACGCGTCCGGGTTTTGATTCAGCGTTTCGCTCTTGGCCAGTTCCTCCACCGGCATCGCGCGAGCGAGCAACCGACGTCGATAGTCCTCCAGCAACTCAAGCGGTGACTGCAGCCCAGCGCCGACCAGGAAATCGATCAGCTGGTCGCTCAGTTTCTTGAGGTAGGGCTCGATGCCCCGTGACCGCAACGCGCTGCCGCGTAAGGTGACTTTCTCGCCATCGTACAACGCATAGTTCTTCGCCTTGTAACACCACATGGCCTGATAGCGCCCGTCGTATTCCAGCTCGATGCCGTCCGGCAAAATCGTTTCGACCAGCGCGAGCAGCTCTTCCGGCTTCTCGTAGTAGTGCTCGGACGAAAGATAAATGCCGTCCGTATCGGCTTCGAGGATCGTGCAGCCGTGTTTTGAAAACTCGTCGATCAGGAGCTGCAGCAGTTCGCGGCCGCGTCGAGTGACTTCTGCCGCCAGCTCTCCATCGCCAAAGCGTGCACCGGAAAATCCGAGATAGCCGTAGAACGAATTGATCAGGATCTTGAAATTGGTCTGACGCGCCTGCGCCTCGTTTCGCTCGTCCTCCGTCGGCGCGTTTCGCGCGAGTTGCTTGTAGACGAGGCGATACTCGCGCAATCGTCGCAGCAGCGGAATGAATACGCCGAGCGTGTCGTTTTTCGGATTGCGCGCGATGTAGAGGAGAAGGCTCGGGTACAGCGACGCGACGTCGAAATGCAGCACGTGGCGAAACACACCTTCCTGGAAACTGCGCGTGTAGCCGCCCTCGAACGGCTGAACTTCCGGCGGTGTCGGACAGGCCTGCCGCGCGTGGTAGTACTCCTCGAGAAACAACAGATCGATCTTCGACGTCGCGCCCCGCAGCGTCGCCTCCTGGAGCAGCGTCGGAAACGTGCGAGCTTGTTCGAAATAGGTTGGCAGGAGCTGATCCGCCAAGCCTTGGGTTTCGCGGAGGTCATCCGAGAGGTACGCGCAGAATCGCGCGCGATCGGAGGCGTACACATCCTTGATCCGATGACCTTCGAGATAGGTTCGCGTCAGACTGTCTTCCTCCGTGATCCCAAAGTACACGGCGACGTCCTTCAGGCCGTACGACGTCAGCTCACGGGTCGTGATGTCGTAGAGCTGAACAAGTAAATACGTATCGACGATACTGCGGCCCGGAAGATCGCAGCGCAGAAAGTCGATCCATCGTTCCGCGACTTTCAGACGACTGCTTCGAAACGTGGCTTTCTGACCGTAGCGTCCCCAAGCGCACGGCACCTTGAAACGCCGACAGCGCTGACGCAGGTAATCGAAATCGAATTTGAAGATGTTATGTCCTTCGATGACGTCCGGGTCTTCCTCCGCGAGGGCGACATTGAAATCTTCGAGGAGTTTCTTTTCGGCCGCATCGGTCATTTCTTCCAGCACCAGCAGCCGATTGCGTTCACCCAGCCGCAACCCAATCGCGAGGACGCGATCGCCCGGTCGAGCCGGATCACAAAACCCGTCATCGGACGACGCGGACTCGATATCCATCTGACAGCGTCGCACCTGCGCAAAGGTCAGCTCGCGATATAGGCGCTCGCGGTTCTGGAGCAAAAACTGACTTTCCAGCGGACGAATGACATCGACGCTCACCTTGCCCCTCGCCTGCTTAACGAACGTCTCGAACGTAGCGAGGGTGTCAGCATGCACCAGCCGGTCGAACGGACTGTCACCCGCGAGTTTCTCGACCTGCACGGCCGCAAAATCGACCGGGACCTCTGTCTCGTTTAGCCAGGCGAAGGGACGAAACGCGGTGACTCGCGTTTCACGAGAGCCGTCCGGCTGGGCTATGGTCGTATGTACGCGACCTTCGTCGTCGATCCAAACGCCCGCCAGCGATCCCGCCATGACCTGGACCCCTTAGAACGGTTTGGTGTACACCATCACCAGTGCGATGATGACCAAGGCGAGCGCGATCAGCATGAGCGTACCCACGGAGCCGCGGCGACGATAGCCGACGCCGGCCAATCCAGACAAAGCGAACCAGCACACCAGTTTCACAATCACCCAGCCGGGGAAGCCGAGATGCAATTTTCCGAGCAATCCGAAACCAGCCACCAACACGAGCAGACTGGAGATGCCGGAAAGCATCATCACCCGCTTGCGCGTCTCCGCCGGAGCCGCGAAGGCGTAAAATGTGAAAGCCGCAAGCGCTAGCACGGAAGCAACGTGAAGGATGTAGAAAATGCTCAGGCTCATGACAGGGCGAAAACAGGAGATCGTTCGGTTTTAATCCGTGGACCCGGATTGTGGTCACCCGCCCCAACTCGGATTCGAGCTGAGGCGGAATGGGTCACGAGTTGGAGCAACTCCATGACCAAATGCGAACGATAAAAAAAGGTGACACCCCGCTTGTGCCGTATGCCCAAAGGCTCAGGACCTTTTTAGTTTTAAGTGGGCGCCTCCGCCGCAGCGTCTGCCTTCCGATTTACGGCCTGGCATCTTCCACGACGGGTTTAGCTCCCGTAATATTTTCAAGGCGAAGAGCAGTTATTGAAAGCACCTCGAACACTGCAGGGTGTCGGCATTGAAGCTAGGACCACATCACGGTCCGTCAAATGCCGAATCCAGTTTGTCCGGCAGGCTCCCGTGGGACAGCGCGCTGGCGCGCGGTCCGAAACGCATTGGCTCGGATGTATAGCGCGTGCGGCTGAACAGACGGACGACCTTCGGAGCGCGCGCAAGCGCGCTGGCCTACGGGAAGATGTAGGGGCGTCCCTTGCGGACGCCTTGATTGGTCGAACGAGGAGCGACGTACTCGGGCGTCCGTGAAGGACGCCCCTACTTTCAGCCACAAGCCGGCGAATGCCGAATTTGGAGTGCGGCGGCTCGACGCCGCTTTCGCAGCGATGCGGCTCGATGCATCGATCTGTCCACCGTTCGAGCCGCCTCGGAGCGCGCGCAAGCGCGCTGGCCTACGCGGAGACGCTTACGACTCGATGATGGTCGAATCGAGGTGCTGGATGATCAGCTCCTGCAGCGTCGCCAGAAAAAGGTAGCACATGAACGCTTTCCGCACCGGTTCTTCCAGTTGCTCGAGTTCGATGTCGCTGCTCTCGAGCACCTCGTCGTCGAGGACCTTCAAGTACTGCTCCCGCAGCCGCAAACGGATCGCAGCACACGCGCGCACGACGGGCTCCGCGTTCGAGGCATCAAGCCCGATCACGCTCTCGGAAAAGAAATTCTCATCGAACAGCGCCAGGAGAACACCGACATCCGACGACTGACCGCCTTGCAACTCCGCGGTCCAGTCTTCCCTGAACTCCGCGTCGAGATCGTTCATGGCCAGCGGTGCCGCCAGGTTTTGCTGCAAGCTCTGCGCAGCGGATTTGATCACGTCCAGCAGCGGTGCGACGACGGGCAGACTGAGCCTGACTTCAATGCGTTTCATCGGGTTCGAGTACAGCCGTTAAATGCCATTGCTGCAGAGTAAACGCATAGGCTTCCGCCTTTTCGCGCAATCCGCTCCACACCACCGAACGACCTTGTTCATGGACTTCAAGCATGTGCCGACGTGCCGTGGATTCATCAAAACCAAAGACCTTTTTGAAAACGAGCACCACATACGACATCAGATTCACGGGATCGTTGATCACCACCACCCGCCAGTTCCCTTCGAGGGCGACCGCAGTGGCGCTCTGCGGATCGGTCGAGGTGCGTGGATCAGATTTTCCGAGGACGGGCATTCGTGCTGTCACACAGTGCCTGAAAGCGAACGAGCATGCAACCATGCGCCGCCGAAACCGTGGATTCACCTGACGGTTACCGGCGGTGGTTTACCATGTCGGAGCTCAGGAGGCGCGCGCCTTGGCTTCGTTCACTGCCGACGCAACGGCCGCCTCTGCTTCAGCCAGCGGAATCTTCGCCACGTCTTTCTGCGTGCGCCATTTCAACTCGATGATGCCGTCCTTCAATCCCTTCGCGCCGATCGTCAGCCGGAGCGGGATGCCAATCAGATCGGCGTCCTTGAACTTGACGCCGGGCCGCTCGGCACGGTCATCGACTAGTACGTCGGCACCGGCGCTTTCGGCGGCCGCTGCGAGCTTGCGGGCGAGTTCCATCGCCTCCGCGGCTTGCGGGTCGAGCACGCAAATGAGCACTTGGAAAGGCGCCGCGTTCCACGGCCATCGGATCCCGTCGGCGTCGTGCGACTGTTCGATCAACGCCTGCAACGTCCGGCTTACACCGATGCCGTAGCAGCCCATCACCATGAGGTGGGATTGCTTTTGGTCGTCGGTATAAACCGCACCGAACTTCTCCGAGTACTTGGTGCCGAGTTTGAATATGTGCCCCACTTCGATGCCACGACGAACCTGCAGCGGCTGGCCGGATTTCGGATCAGGCTCACCGGGACGCACGCGCCGGAAATCACCGAACTTGGAGATCGCGAGATCCCGCGTGACGTTGACGTTCCGCACGTGAATGCCGTCCTGGTTGGCTCCGGTCGTTCCATTGCCAATCAGACGAATCGCGTGATCCGCAAAGATGCCCGCGAGTGCCGACGGATTTTTGATCGTGCCCTTGACTGCGCCGAGGCTGCCAGGCTTCGCGCCCATGACCGGTTCGATCTCGTCGGCGGTGGCGGCGCGGAAAACCGTGAAACCGAGCGAGCCGAGTTTGGCTTCCTCAAGTTCATCGTTGCCGCGAATGATCACGAGAAAGGGTTTACCGTCTCCCACGTACACGAGCGTTTTGAACTGCTTGTCCGCCGGGACAGAATACGGCGCGGCCTCCAACGCTGCGATCGTCACCACGCCCGGCGTGGCGAACTCCTCGCGTTCGCCGATCGGTGCCGCGTCCGCAAGATCGGCCGGAACGAGCCCACTCGTCGCCTTCTCCCGATTGGCGGCGTAGCCGCTCGCTTCATTATAGATCACGTCATCGTCGCCGATTTCAGCCGGGACCATGAACTCGTGCGAGAAACTGCCGCCCATGACGCCGGTGTCCGCTTCGACGGCGATCGCCTGCGCACCGATGCGCCGGAAGAACGCTTCGTAGGCCGACTTCATGGCCATATAACTCTTGATCGCGCGATCATCGTCCACGTCGAACGAGTACGCATCCATCATCACGAACTCGCGCGCACGCATCAGGCCGAAGCGCGGGCGGATTTCGTTGCGGAACTTGGTCGCGATCTGGAAAAAATTCTTGGGCAGATCGCGATAGCTCGTGATCTCGGCTTTGACGAGCGGGGTAATGACTTCTTCGTGGGTCGGCCCGAGAACAAATTCCGGTTCCCGTCCGGCGCGCTTGCCGTCACCCGCGCTGTCCGCGCGAAACATGATCTCGCGCGCGGCCGCCCAACGCGGCCCCTGTTCCCAGAGTTCAGCGGGATGCACGTGTGGCATCCACAGTTCAATCGCACCGGCCCGCTCCAATTCCTCCCGACAGATTTGCGACAGCTTCTGCATGACGCGCAATCCAAGCGGGAGATAAGTGTAGAGCCCGCCACTGAGCTTTCGGACGAGACCAGCCCGGACGAGCAACTTATGCGATGCGATCTCCGCATCGGCCGGACTTTCCTTCAGCGTGGGAATGAAATACTGGGACCAAAGTTTCATGAAGCCCGCCAACGAAGCAGTGCGCGTTGAACGGGGCAATTTTATTTGAACCAGCCTTCGCCGACCAGGCGCGCGATCAACCCACGCTTGCGCCGCAGGCAGCGTGACCCTTACCTCCCGGTCTCCATGTCTCGACCACGCCAGCCTTGGCCCATGAAGTGGATTGCACTCGTGATTCTGCTCATCATCGGGCCGTACACGTTTCTGCGGTGGCACTATCGGAAGCCCAATCCTGCGTTTCAGCCGTACCACGACATCAAGGATCAGGCGAATACCCTCCGACTGCTCTCGGCTGGTTTTCAGCGCGTCAATCTGAACGTCGAGCGTCCGGCCGATCCGTTGCGCACGACGGCAGCCGCCACGACCACTGCGGCGGCAGGCGGGCTCCCCGCGTCGCTTTCGGGCACGTTGGTCGAACAGCCGATTCTGCCGACGGACATCCTGAGTGTCACCGCGGCGCCTGAGACGAACACGATGTTCGCCTACCCGTTTGAATTCACCTGCGCCTTTGCCGACAACAAACAGCAACTGAGCGGAGCGTACCTCTACATCCGCGACGGACAGGCGATCGTGGTGCCAAATTTTGAGCGACTCACCGGCGAACTGCTCTCACGCAGTCGCGAAACATCTGTTCGCGTGATCGTCCCGGCGGGAACGTTAAAACCAGGTCGCTACGACATCAGTTTGATCGGGCAGCATTCGTCGCGTGCGTGGTCCGTCGTGGTGAAGTGAATGCTGGCGGTAACGCGGAGCGTGTGCGCAGCTATTGACGCGCCCCGCTCCATCGCTGAAAACCAGCACGCAACTCCATGAGCAACGGCCCCGGCCAATCCACTTCATCACCCGCATCGAACGCACTCGCGACGACGATCAAGCCGACCGATCTTCGCGGAATCCTGCAGTACGTCCCGCGTTTTCAGGGGCAGATCTTCGTGGTGGCGATTGATGGCTCAATCGTCGCGGACGAGAATTTCAGCAATCTTCTCGTGGATTTGGCCGTGCTGCGCTCGCTCGGAATCAAAGTCGTGATCGTGCACGGCATCGGCCATCAGATTCAGGAGCTTTCAACCGCGCGCAATATTCCGATCACCAACGTCGACGGCACCGGACTCACCGATGCGCCCACGCTGGATCTGGCGATCCGTGCCTCGTCACGGGTGTCTCATGCTCTGATCGAAGGGCTGACCCAGAACTCGCTGAAGTGCGCGATCACAAATGCGATTCGCGCTCTGCCCACCGGCATCATCAAAGGCGTCGACCAACAATTCACCGGCAAGGTGGAGAGAATCGACAAGGAGTTCCTGAGTGAATTGATCAACAGTCACGTGGTTCCGATTCTGTCGCCGATTGCGTTCGGTCCCGATGGCCGGTCGCTGCGGGTGAACTCGGATCTGCTCGCGGCCGAACTCGCTGAAGCGCTCCATGCAACCAAAATCATTTATCTGACGCCGCACGCCGGTTTGGAGGTGAACGGTGAGGTTCGCCGCGAAATGTCGGTCGACGCTGTGCGCAAACTTTTGGCGGATCATCCCGAGCACATCGCCGAGGCCACGCGGAGCAAAGCAACGCATGCGGTGAAAGCGATCGAGACCGGAACACCTCGGGTGCACATTCTCGATGGCCGCGTATTCGACGGATTGTTGAACGAGATCTTCTCCAACGATGGCGTCGGCTCGCTCGTTTACGGCAACGATTATCAGCAGATCCGGAAAGCGCGGAAGAGCGATGTCCGGCTCGTCTACAACCTGACGCGCGCGGCGGTTCGGCGCGAGGAGTTGCTGCACCGGACGCAGCAAGCGATCGAAAAGAACATCGACCAATTCTACGTTTTTGAAATCGACGAGAACATTATCGCGTGCGTCACGTTGTATTTCTATCCCGACAAACCGCAGCTTGCGGAGGTGGGTTCACTCTACGTGATGCCCTTTTACCACAATCGCGGGATCGGCAAAAAAATGGTCGAGTACGCCGTGATGATGGCGAAGGAACGCGGCGTGAAGACGGTCCTGGCTCTCTCCACTCAAAGCTTCGGCTTCTTCCAGAATGTCGTGGGCTTTGCTGAAGCGGACAAATCGATCCTGCCGGACGCGCGGCTCAAGACCTACGACGAGAGTGGCCGGAACGCGAAGGTGTTGGTCAAGCAACTGACCTGAGCCGTGGAGTTTTAGTCGGTCCCGCGCGCCGACCGATCAGTGCTTCACGCTTTCAGTTCGACGACGACCTGCACCTCAACGGTCGAGCCACGTGGCAATCCGTTCACGGCGACCGCGGCGCGTGCGTGCTTTCCCGCTTCTCCGAAGATCTGCAAAAACAAATCACTCGCGCCATTGATCACGGCAGGGCTGTCCGTGAATCCATCCACGGCGTTCACGAAACCGTTCACCATCACGATTCGCGCTACCTGATCGAGTGACCCCACGGCGGCTTTGATGTTGGCGAGGGTGTTGAGCGCACAGATCTCAGCGGATTTTTTAGCCGACTCGACCGTCTGTTCCTTTCCCACCTGACCCACGTGAGTCATCTGGCCATTCACCATTGAAACCGTGCCGGCGCAAAACAGGAGGTTACCCGTGCGGACGGTCGGCACATAACTCCCGGCGGCTGCAGGCGGATTAGGGAGGGTCAGACCGAGTTGCGAGAGCTTGAGTTCAGGATTCATGAGACCTCCACGCTCATCAAAGCGGGAAGGGACGCAAAGACGTTTTTCGATTCCTGCGCGGAACGGCGGATTGCGTCAGCTTTGAAAACCGACGTTGCTGCACCGATGACCTTTCAAGAGTGGCAGCAGCTTTCCCCGGAAAAGGCCGGCCCTGAGTTGCACCAACGCGCCATCACTCGGCTGTCGCCCGCACAACAGCGCGCGGTCTTCGCTGTTTTGCCCTCGGAGGCAGAACTCATCGCCGCGTTTTCCACCGTGGATCGGTCAGGCCCCCTGGGCGGTGTGCCGTTTCTCGTGAAAGATTTATTCGACGTGGCTGGGATGCCGACGTTCGCGGGCTCCACCTTTTTGCCTGAAGTCCGTCCAGCCTCGGCGGAAAAGTCGCGCCTTGTCCAACGGTTCGCTGCGGCCGGAGCCGTCGTCGCAGGCAAGACGCAGATGCACGAATTCGCCTACGGCATCACCGGTGAGAACAGTCACTATGGCGATTGCGAGCATCCGCGCTTTCCGGGCCGACTGACCGGAGGTTCCAGCAGTGGATCGGCGGCCGCCGTTGCTGCTGGCATCGTGCCGCTGGCGCTGGGTTCGGATACGGGCGGTTCGGTGCGCGTACCGGCCGCGTTTTGCGGCCTCTTCGGTTTTCGACTCACGCCCGGCGATGAAATGATCCGTGACGCGTTTCCACTCTCCCCCACCTGCGACACCGCGGGTTGGTTTACGTCCAACGCGGCGGACATGGGAACGACCATCGCCGCCTTTCTGACGACCCATTCCGCGGACCGCGAACCGGTGGGCTGTTACTGGGAAATGCCTGAACTGGACCCCGACGTGCGCGAGGCCTGCGCGAGCGCAGCTCGAAAACTCGCGGGTGAACCCGATGCACTCACTCAAACTGAATTGAAGGAAGCCTTTCATCGTTCGGCAGAAATCTACAACCACGTCGTCCTGCATGAAGCGTGGCAGGTTCACCACGCTTGGGCGGAACGCTACCGCGCGAGCTACGACCCCGGGGTGTGGCAGCGGTTGGAGCGCGGGATCGCCGAGCCGCCGGGACAGTACAACCAAGCGATGGCCGGTGTCGCCGCGGTCCGCCTGTCGTGGGACAAGTTTTTCCGCAGCTTCGATTTTCTCGTGCTGCCCGCGACGCCGTTCGGTGCGCTCACAAAAGCGGAGTGTACGCTCTCAAATCGAAACCGCCTTCTCGCACTGACCGCGCCGGCGAGTCTGGGCGGACGTCCCGTTCTCACGCTTCCGGTGGCGCTGCCGTCTGGACTTACCTCAGGCCTGCAAATTGTGGTGAAGGACGTTCACAGTGCCGTGATTCCGTGGGCGCTTCGTCGGTTTTAGCCGCATCGCACTGCTCGCTAGCGAATGAGCAGTCGTTCCACATTGCCCGAGAAAATCGTTTCCGAGACCCCTACCCCTTGCGCTTCCGCCAGGAACCGCGCCATCTCAGGCTTCACCGCCATGGTCGGGTAAACATTCAGCGGAAAGTCAGAGCCAAATAAAACATGATCCTTCGGGACGACTGCAAGGAAGCGGGACCAAACGGTCTTGTCGTAGAGCAACGGTGAGGCGGCGGTGTCGTAGTAGAGATTCGTGAGCTGGGCCGCGGCCGGGTCGCGCAACGGCAGCAACCCGCCCCAGTGCGCGAGAATGAAGGGAACTTTTGGGTACGTCTGCGCCAGACGCACAAAATCTTCCGGCGGCGTCTCCACGCGCCCGGGATAAGCGCGACCGGCCGGATCGGTCACATGCAAGTTGACGGGCCAGCTCCAATCCTCCGCGAGCTGCAAAACCTCCGCAAATCCGGGATCGTCGATCGCGTACTGTTGCGCATGCGGCGACAACTCGCCCAGTCCGATCAGACCAGCGTCGCGCGCGCGCTTCATTTCGGCGATCGCGCCTTCTGCATCTCCCGCGGGCTGCAGAGTGGCGAAACCGAAGAATCTCGAGGGGTGTTCGCGCACGCACTCGGCGTAAAATCCGTTCTGCGTCCGGCAGGTCTCGGCGTTCGCCCAATACCATCCCAGCAGCACGCTTCGCTCAACCCCCGCCGTATCCATTTCACGGAGCAGGTCGTCCACACTGGGAAAACCCTGGACCGCGATGCCACTGCGACGATAGCGAGTGGACATCTCAACCCAGGCAGTTTCCCCGTGTTTCTGCCCCCACTGCGCGGGGTCATTATTTGCCTCCCGCGGATAGAGATGAACGTGGCTGTCAATCACCCGCATGCGTCAGACCATCCTCATTCACGGTCCTCGCGCAACCCGCAACTCTCACCACTCGCACCTCGTCACTCCCCGACGATTATAAAGCGGCGGACTCGATCGCTGCATCGTACTTCGGTGCTGGCCAGGCCAGATTTAAAAACAATGCCGTCAACCCCCCGGCGGAGATTCCCGATTCGAGTAAGGCGTGCAAGGTCGGCGGCAAACTCGTGAGCAGCGCCGGTTGCGTGGGCAAACCCAGACCGATTCCCAGCGAAAGCGCCACGATCACGCCTTCGCGCTGGCCCAGCCCTGCCGTCACGAGCAAACGCACGCCCGACACAGCCACGAGTCCGAACATCAGAAGGGCCAATCCGCCAAGGACTGGCGGCGGCATCGCGGTCACCCAACGCCCGACGAGCGGACACATTCCCAACACCAGCAGAATCGCCGCCATGACGTATCCAACGCGTCGACTCGCCACACCCGTGATTTGAATCACGCCATTGTTCTGCGCGTACGTGGCACTGGGAAATCCGCCGAACAGGGCAGACGTGGTGCTGAGCAATCCGTCAGCCAGCACGCCGCCGGAAAGTCGTTTCCAATGCGACGCGCCGCTCGTCGGCAGACCCGAAAGCTGAGCCGTCGCGGTCATGTCGCCCATCGCTTCGAGCAAGGACACGAGGTAAATGAACGCAAACGGCAGCGCCAGCTCCCAGCGGAAAGCGAATCCATGCGGCAACAACCGGGGATGGGTGAACCACGCCCCGGTCGGGTCCGGAGCCGGCGCGTGAAGACCGCCCAGCGCGCCACACAGCACGCAACCGACCAACACGCCGACGGCGGCTCCAGCAATGCGCATCCATGGACGGCCTGTCGCTTGAGCTATGACGATCACGGCAACGACGCTCAAACCGACCACCAATCCGAGCCAGGGCGGCGCATCGGGCCGCAGCGGAGTGGCCAACCCGAAATAAGCGGACGGGATCAGCGACGCACCAATCAGCAGGACAACGACGCCGCTGACGACGGGGGTGAAGACGGCGCGCAATTTTGAGAGGAACGGCGCAAGGACGATGATGATGGGTGCCGTGACGCACGACAGGCCGAACATCAGCGGTAATCCGCCAGCGATGCCCGCCTGAGTAAGCGGTTGAAGAAAGGCGAAGCTCGTGCCCGTGACGCTGAGCAAGCCGGAGCCGACCGGGCCGCGTTGGCGACACTGCAGGAACGCTCCGATCGCCGAACAGAGAAGCGCGATGCTGATGAGATAGGCCGTATCCGCGGCGGGAATCTTGAGGATGCCGGAAAGGATCAGCGGAGGAGTAATGGTTCCGACGACCATCGCCGACACATGCTGCGCGCCCACCAGGATTGCGACCGGGAGTGGAGGCTTCGACTCGAGTCCATAAACCAATGCCGGGGTTGATGGGGGCGCAGGGTCATGATCCACAGGATCGGTTTAGCACGGAGCACGCCACAAAGCCCAGCCTGCTTGGATCCAGCGCGACAAAAAAGCCGCTCCCGAGTTGGGAGCGGCTTCTTCGTAAACAGCTGTGGGTGTCAGTGCGTCGGCTAGAACTTGTACTTAACGGTGAACTGAACCTGGGTGCCGGGCAGAGCCAGGATTGATCCATTTCCGTACACCGCATTAGGCGGTGACCAATTTTCTTCGTCGGTTGCGTTCAACACGGCGACGTGGAAATCCCAGTCCTTATAGGCGTAGCTCGCACCGAGATCCAACGTGTACTGCGTCGGAATGATCAGCGTCCCCGGTGCGTTGTTGTTCATTGCGCCCGTCACGACCGTGTTTGCGCTAACGGTAAACGCGGTCGTGAGTTTGTAGGAAATCAGGGCGTTGAAGAGATTGCGTGGAAGACCGGAAACGCGCGTGCGGGTCCCAATGTCGACGGTTCCCTTTGAATTGCCCGGAGGCAGTTCGGTGTAACTGCCAAACAGCCCGTATTGGAACGGAGCCGAAGACGTGGCGTCGATGTACGAATACGACAACGTGGCGTAGAGGCGTCGGCTCGGTTGGAAGTTCACTTCCGCCTCGAAGCCTTTGTACCGGAACTGCTGAATCACCGTGCTGCTCGTCGCTTTCGCGGTTCGCTTCTGATCGTACGCGGCGAAGTTCAAGAACACCTTTCCGCCCTGCAGCGCATACTTCGTCCCGACCTCAAAGAGCTCGCTGGGTTGGGTGAAGGATTCTTTGTCGAGGAAGAGCGAGCCGTCTGCCCGCTCAGCCCATCCCGTGATGCCACCGCCGTTGCCGACGGCGCCCGAGGTGTTCTCGCTCTTGTTGTACGTGAAGTACACGCTCGAGTTAGGCGTCGGTTTGTAGATCAAACTCGCATTGTAATTCGGGATCGCGACGCTGATTTTCTGGCTGCCGTCGCCGCCGACCAAAAAGGGAGCGAGTGGCTCACGGACCTTGGCACTGAAGAAGTCGTAGCGCACGCCGGCTTTGAACGTCAGGACGTCGGAGATTTCCCAGGATCCTTGCGCGAATGGTCCGACCGTAGTTCCGCGGCTGTCGTTGGTATCGCCGTTGATCGTACCAGGAGTTGCATAGCGGCCTGGCCATCCTGGGATCGGCTGGCCAACAAAGCGGCCGTAAAACGCCGAGGAGTTGTAAACGTTGATCCAACGGTGGTCCTTTGTGATATCCCATACATTGGCCGGCTCGAAGAAGTAGTCGTCGTACGCCTTCGTGCGCTGATAGCGAAGATCAAGGCCAGCGATCAGGTCGTACTTGCCCCAATCGAAGATGAAGTCGGTGCGATTTTCGCCGAACATCGAAGGATCGATGACTTCCGAGTAGTAATAGCTGCTCAGCGTGTCGCGCGCGGTGTAGTTGAACATCGTCGTGTTCTTCACCGTGAGCGTGTTGCTGACCTTGTCCGTTTGGATCGCCTGGAAGCTGAATTCGTGACCGTTCGAGTTATCACCGGGCTTGAGCAGCCGGAGATGGCGATTCAATTTCACTTCCGGTCCCCACGCGATGATGTTGCCGCCATCCTTGACCAGCGCGGAATTCTGCGGGTCGTAAATCTTGCCCGGACCATCATTGATATTGATGCCGGTCTGATACATTCCGTTGTCGATCAGGTTCTGCGTGGGACGATTCACGCCCCAATTTTCCGTGTAGCCCGCGATGAAGATCTGCGCGTTCAGGAACAGCTCGTACTGCGTGGTTGGACGCCACGTGAGCGCGCCGTAGATTGAGTGGGTCTTCTTGTGACCATCGGTGTAATAACCCTTCGAGTCTTCGCCCGAATAGCTGAAGCGGTATGCAAGCTGTTTCGAGAACGGCCCGCCGGTGTCGATCGTCCATTTGTTCGTGCTGTAAGAACCGATCGTGTAGCTGAGGCTCGTTTTCGGAGCATCGAAATAAGGGCGCTTCGTGATCAGATCGATGAAGCCGCCGACGTACATCGACGTTCCTTGCACCGCGGTTGCCGGGCCTTTGACGATGTTAACCGATTCAACGGAATTAAAATCGACGGGGAGTCCGTTGCCGTTGCTGGTGATGCGGGCGCGAACGCCGTTCACAAACGTGTCGGCCGATTGACCACGAATGCTCACGTTCGAAGGTGCTCCGAAGTTGGTCGTCGTGAACGCACTCGACGTCAGCTTCGAGAAGTCGAGGACATCCGTGATGGAAATGTCGCTCAGCTGCTGGCGGGAGATAATCGTGACGTTACGCGGCACATCGACGATGTTGTCGTCGGTACCAAAGACCGAATTAAACGGGCGCGAGGTCGGCAGGATCTGCTGGCTCAACGGGACCTCGTTGACGTTCAGCTTGTCGAGCTGAACGGCTTCCTCCGCGGTGGGAGCGTCCGTCTGCGCATAGGTCGGTGATGCCAGCACCGCCGCAGCCACAGCGGAAGCAAAGCATGGAATGAAGATTTTTTTCATTTAGGATGTGTTAGGAAGACCTGAATCGAAGGCGTCATAAGCAGGTCATATACCATTCAGCTCGTCCGATCAGGTAACGTTGCTGATCGCGTTTCTCCCGGCACACGCCGTGCTTAGTCGTCGCTGATCACTCCATGACCCTCCGCACACTGGGACGCACGCTCATTCCACTTATTTTTTTCGCGGCAGCGGTTGGCGCTGCTGAGCCGGTCCTGAAACCGAAGGTCGTGATCGTCGCGATATTCGAAATCGGTGCGGACACCGGCGACCGTCCCGGTGAGCTGCAGTACTGGGTGGAACGCGAGCATCTGGACCGTACAATTTCCCTGCCAGCGGCTTATCACGACGTGCGCGCCAATGCCGATGGCTCCGTGATTGCGATCGCGGCTGGCACCGGAAACACGAACACCACCGCATCCATGATGGCGCTCGGTCTGGATCCCCGCTTCGATTTGACGAGGAGCTATTGGCTGATCGCGGGTATCGCCGGAATTGATCCAGCGGACGCTTCAATCGGATCGGCGGCTTGGGCCGACTACGTCGTCGAGGGCGACCTCGCGCACGAAATCGATCCGCGCGAGATGCCGGCGGATTGGGAGACGGGTTATTTGCCACTCGGGAAAACTCGCCCTTACGAATTGCCGCGGCTGGCGACGGAGTACACGCCCGGACAAGCCTTCCAACTCAACGCAGCGCTCGTGCGATGGGCGTACAATCTGACGAAGGAGACGGTGCTGGAGGACAGCGAGCCGTTGCAGAAGCTACGTGCGGCGTATACCGGATTTCCGAATGCACAGCGCCCACCCTTCGTGCTGATCGGCGCAAACATCGCGTCCAGCACGTACTGGCACGGAAAATTGCTGAACGAATGGGCGAACAAATGGACGGCGTATCACACCGATGGAAAGGCCAACTATGTGACGTGTGCGATGGAAGACAGCGGCGCGCTGCGTTCACTGCAGTATCTGACGAAAGCGAATCGAGCTGACGTGTCACGGGCACTCGTCTTGCGCGCTGCGAGTAATTTCGACGAACAGCCGCCCGGTGGCTCGGCCGCAGCGAGCTTGGCCGGCGAAAAGGTCGGCGGCTACTCCGCGTATCTGCCTTCTTTGGAAGCCGCCCATCGCGTCGGCAGTCGCGTCGTTCATGCGATCGTGGAACAATGGGGAGAATTCGAACATCACCTGCCCGCGCCATGAGACTTCTGGTTTTTGCCAGTCTTCTCTTCATTGCGACGGCACACGGCAAAGAACTTCCGAACGTTGATCTGCTGCTGGTGGCCGCGGATGACTCAACGCTCGCGCCCGTTCTCGCGCGACTCGAAAATCTCACTACCTCAAACCACGCGGCGTGGACTTGCTGGACGGGAACGATCGGCAACAAAGCGCTGGTGGTGACGCGGACCGAGGGTGATCCACTTAACGCCGTCGCCGCCACGACTCACGCACTCCGTCTCTGCAAGCCGAGGCTCGTTTTTGTCTTCGGTGTCGCGCGTCGACATGACCCGTCCCTTCGAACGGGCGACATCGTGCTGAGCACCGCGTTTGCGGCATTCGACGGAATCGTTTCGCCACCGGCACCCTTGGGCGGTGGGACGCACCCGTTGACCTGGCATGCGTTACCCCATGCGCTGATGCACCCGGGCGAACAGGAAATTGCTTCGAATTCCTTTCCCGCCGACGCATCGGCGAGAGCGTTGGCGTTGAGCTTGAAGGTTGCAGAAGGAAGATTGGTCGAGGGCGTGCTCGGATCGTCAGCTCAGATCAATCGTGAAGCCGATCGCATCACCTATCTTCGCTCCGTGTGGCACACCAGCACCGAAGATGAGGAGTCGGCGCACGTAGCGGGATGCGCGGCATTGTTCGGCGTGCCGGTGTTCGGCGCACGCGTGGTCAACGGAACGCCAGCCGCCGCCGCGGAGTTTGCGCTGCAATTTGTTGCTCACTGGAAATGACCGCCCTGCGACTTCTCTTTGTCCTGGCCCTATGCCCAGTCGCTCGCGCGGCCGAGCCGGTGGATGTGCTCGTGCAAGGGGCGGAGAAGCTCGAAGTGCAGGAACTCGTAGCCACGCTGGGACCGAGTGCCGAAAAAGTGACGATTGGGCCTTTCAGCTTTTGGCTCGGTCGGATCGGACCGCACCGCGTCGCGATTTCACTGACCGGACAATCGTTGATCAACTGCACGACATCCACGGTGCTGGGTATCGAGGAGTTTCAACCGAAGCTGATCATCAATCAGGGAACCAGCGGCGCCCAGGCGCCATTCCTTGCGCTGCACGACATCATCGTCGGCACGAGAGCGGTCGACTACGGTATGTTCTCCACCCCCGTGCGAGCGGCGGGCGAGATGAGCGCTCCGCTCGAATGGAAACCTTCAAGCCAGCGACTGCGCAATAAAGTCAGCGGTGAGCTCGTGGCTTTCCCGAGGGGTTTTGTCGGAGATCCGGAAGCGATCGCAATCGCCCTCCGGACGCGCAATCCGATGGGACGCGTTTTCCGCGGAGTCATCGGCTCGGCGCACGAGATCAATCTCGAGCTCGATCGGGTTAAATGGTCGCACGTGACGTTTGCAATGGACGTCGAAGAAATGGAATCGGCTCACGTCGCCGCGATCGCTTTTGCCTACGGAATCCGTTGCATTGCTTTTCGAGTGGTGAGCGATGCGCCGTATGAAGGCGTCCCCTTCTACCCGCTCGCCGCCAGAACGACCGCGCTCTTCTCCATCAATTTTCTCGAGAATCTGCCTCCATTTCCCAGCGTTTCGTCCCGGTAATTCCATTTCTTCTCATGCTCAATCGCCTCTTCAAACTCGACGAGAACCACACCACTGCGGGGCGCGAAATGGCCGCAGGCCTGACGACGTTCGCCGCCATGGCGTACATTCTCGCGGTCAATCCTGGAATTCTTTCCGCGACCGGAATGGACAAAGGCGCGCTCGTCACGGTCACCGCGCTCACGGCCGCCATTGCGACCACGCTCATGGCGCTGATGACCAACTACCCCATCGCGCTCGCGCCGGGCATGGGCATCAACGCGTTTTTCACCTTCACGATCGTCCTCGGCAAAGGCGTGCCGTGGGCCGAGGCGCTCGGCATGGTGTTTGTGAACGGCGTCATTTTTCTCGTGCTCTCCGTGACGGGCGTACGGGAGAAGATCATCGCCGCCATTCCCCACTCGCTGAAGATCGCTGTCACCTGCGGAATCGGACTCTTCATTGCGTTCATCGGATTGAAAAACGGCGGCGTCATCGTCGCGAATCCGGCCACGTTTGTCGGACATGGCGATTTTGCTTCGGGCCCGGTTGCGCTTTGCCTCTCCGGAATTTTGCTGACCGCGATTCTGGTTTCGCGACGCGTACCGGGCGCGATCGTGATCAGTGTAGCGATTGTCACGGTGGTCGGGCTCTTTGTTTCCGCGGGCAACGGCATGAACGTGACGCAACTGCCGTATAGCGCCGTCGATTTTCCCGCCAGTCCGGCACCGGTTTTCCTCAAGCTCACCTTCAACTTTCTCCAAAGTTCCACAGCGTTCTTCGTGGCGCTCCCGCTGATCCTGACGCTGCTACTCGTCGATATGTTTGATAACATCGGAACGCTGATTGGCGTGACGAAACGGGCCGGTCTGCTGCGGCCGGACGGCACGCTACCGAAGGCTGGTCGAGCACTACTCGCGGACTCGTTTGCAACCTTGCTGAGCGCGTTATGCGGAACCTCCACGGTCGTCAGCTACATCGAATCCGCGTCGGGCGTGGAAGCGGGCGGTCGGACTGGTCTGACCACGATCACCACCGCCGGGCTCATGTTACTCGCACTGTTTTTCTCGCCGCTGATCCTGATGGTGCCGGCGGTGGCAACCGCGCCGGCGCTCGTGGTTGTAGGTATTTTCATGATGCAGTCAGTGATCGAGATCGACATGAAGGATTTCACCGTCGCGGCGCCTGCCGTGCTGACGATCCTCGCGATCCCCCTCACCTTCAGCATCGCGGAAGGGATCGGGCTCGGATTGATTTCGGCCGTGGTGCTAGCCGTCGCGCTCGGCCGGCCGAAAAGCATCACGCCGGTCGGCTACGCCGTCGCAGCGGTGTTCTTCCTGCAGTTCTTCAAGATCTGGCCCTTCCACGGCTAATCGTCCCAGCGAACAATTCGGTGTCGCGTGGCTCGCTGCGCGAACAGCGAACTCTCATCAGCCGAACGCGCGCGGGATTATTCGAACAGCGGCAGTATCTTCATGCCGGGAACCGTGACGTACCCCTTATCGGTGATTCGGATTTCAGGAATGACCGAAAGCGGAATGAGGTTGAAGCCCATGTAAGGAAGCGTGCAGCCCGCTTCCACCCAGGCTTTTTTCAACGTCGTCGCCTCGGCTGCGACCGCCGTCGCGCGTTTGTCGGAAATCAATCCCGCCACCGGCAGCGCGACGCTCGCCACGACTTTTCCATCCCGCACCAAACAAACGCCGCCGCGCAGCTTCTTGATCGTCGCCAGCGCGACCTGCATGTCCGCTTCGTTGGTTCCCGCGATGATGATGTTGTGCGCGTCGTGTCCGACCGAGCTCCCGACTGCCCCTTCCTTCAACCCGAAATCCTTGAGCAACCCGTGTGCGACCGCACCGGATTTTCCATGGCGTTCGATGACGGAAACGAAACACAACCCATGTTTATCAAACAGCGATTGCCAGGTTACTGCGCCTTGCGGCTCGAGCTTCACTTGATCGTGAAACAGAATGATTCCTGGCAGAGCGGTGCGAATCACATTCGCGGTTACGGTCTTGGTGGGAACGGCCGGTGTCAGGGTTAGCTTCTTCTTCGACAGCTTGACCGTTTCGTACGCCGCCCGCGGGTATTTGTAGCGCTTGCTGAGTGCCTGGTCCAACACGCGAGTGATCTTCTTGTTCTCGACGACGAGCTCGCCGCCATACCACGTGTTTTGAACTTCGAGCGCATCATTGATGAGAACGATGTCCGCGCGGCGTGAATGCCCGAGACCGCCGATGTCACCATCCTTCGCGTAACGAGTCGCACCGTGCAACGAGCCCATGCTCCACGCGGTAACAGGTGGCAGCCCCGCCTTCACCGCTTCTCGCGTGACCCAATCCAAGCCGAATACGAACAGATCGTCAGCATCCCGATCATCCGTGCAGACGCAGACGCGCTTCGGATTTGCCCCAAGTTCTGTCACCGCCTTGATCGCGAGCGGCAGCGAATGCCAGGGGGTGGTGGGCGGACCGCCGCGCAGGAAGATCCAAATCCCTGCTTCCAAAAAGTCATTCGCGATTTCTCGATCAATCGCTTCGTGCGTATCCGTGATTCCGCTCGCTGCGCCGGCCGCAACGAATTCCCGGCCGTAGATATGTCCGCAGACGGGCCGTCCGCGCTTGATCGCCTCGCCCAAGATCGCGTGGCTGCGCGGATCGCCCATCGCCACCTGGACGAAATCCATTTTCTCCCCCAACGCGACCGCCTCAGGCCATTGATCGAAAAGCTTGCCGATTTTCTTGGCGGTGAGATCACCTCCGGCCGTTTCGAATTTGGGTGACGTTGCGGGCACCGTGCTGGGCACGGTCAGGAAAATCGAAAGCGGAGCGCGGCGGGCATCCTCCAGCATCCACTCGACCCCTGCGACGTCGCACACGTTTCCAATTTCGTGGCTGTCGCAAAAGATCGTCGTCGTGCCGTTGAGCAGGGCCCCTTCCGCGTAGGCGCACGCCGTCATCATTGAACTCTCGATGTGAATGTGCGGATCAACGAGGCCGGGTGCGAGAATCCCGCCGCGTGCATCGTAAATCACCGTTCGCTTGCCGGCGCCTTTCGAGTTCTTGAAGGTTCCCGCTGGTTTGACCGCAGCGATGCGGCCGCCCTTGATCCAAATTTCGCGATCGGGATGGATGCGTTCGGTGTACGTCGAAAGAACGCGCGCTCCCGTGATCACCAGGTCCGGTGCCTCCCGGCCCATCGCAACCGCCGCGAGTGCGCGAGTCATGGTATGCAGGGGCGCGATAGAAAAGCGGGTCAACATGGCTGCACATAAAAGCAAAAGCTGCGCCAGCGAAAGCGTCATTTTGTTGCTGCGCCGGCGCGCCGCTTGCTTGTGCTCGAAGAATGAAGTGCCGTTGGATTCTCCTCCTCGCGTCGTGTGCGGTATCCCTCGGTGGTCGTGCCGAAGATTTCTCGACACGGTTCGATGAGCTCAAGTCGCAGGCGACTCCTGAACAGCTCTATCGACTGCTCTACGATTTGCCGAAAGGCGGCGATCTGCACAATCATTCGGGCGGCTCCGAAATCGCGGAATGGCGCTATGCGGTCATGACGGACCCGGCCCGAAACGGCGGTGACACGTTTTACACCCGGGCGCACTTCAAGTCTCCGGCGGATGCCATCAACCCTGCGCAACGATTTCAGAATCTGCGCAAATACGCCTACGACCGTTTAACGCCAGCGCAGCAGGCGGAGTACGTTAAACTCGACGCTCTCACTGCTGAGGAGAAGGCCGCCTGGTGCGACGCCCTGCGGCTCGAAGCCGCCGGTGAAGGTCGCGACGAATTCTTTGCAGTGATCTGGCCGCGCCTTGGCCAGGCGTTCCAAAACCTACCGGTCATCACGGAATTGCTGGTTGAGAACATCAAGGCGTTCGGCGCCGAAAAACTAGCCTACCTCGAAACCCAATTCAGCCTGGCGGGGGTCAGCGACAACAACGGCAACTTGATCCCCACGGACGAAGCGGTCGCGTTTCTCAAAAAGCGATTGAACCAGCCCGACGTGGCGGCAACCGGCGTCACGGTCCGCTTTCAACGGACGGTCCTGCGCTTTCTGCCGACGGCCGAATCGAATCTGAATGACACGTACGCCTTCGTGGACGCGCACCGCGATCTGTGGGTGGGAATCAACATGGCCGGGATTGAGGAGAATGGATTCGGCTATCCGGCGCGATTTCTGGAAGCATACCGGAAACTTCGGAGCCGGTACCCCACCCTCGCGCTTTCGATCCACGCGGGAGAGATGGACGGTAACGATTCGCATATCCGCGACACCCTTTTGCTTGGCGCAACGCGCATCGGGCACGGGGTCAATCTGCTGAAGGATCCCGATACGTTCCTGCTCCTGCAACACAGTCAACGCGCGCTCGTCGAAGTGAACCTCATCTCGAATCGACTTCTGCAATACACGCCGGACCTCGCGCAGCACCCATTTCCGGAATTCCTGCGGACCGGCGTCCCCGTGTGTTTGAACACCGACGATCGAGGCATGTGGGATTCCAACATGACCGACGAATATTATACCGCCGTCACCACGTTCCATCTCTCGTGGGATGAAATTGTGCAGCTTGGTCGCAACTCTCTGGCCTACTCCTTCGTTCAGCCAGACGTGAAAGCGAAACTTTTGTCTGAGTACGATCACCGCCTCGCATCGTTCACGGAAAAATACGGACGTGGAAACGTGGACGCGGCGCTTGCGGCACTTTCAACCGTACGCCCGACTACGTACGGTTACGCCAAGCGGAATTGGGGATTCGAGTTCAAGACGAACCAATAACTGACGGCGAAATGTTGGCCGCGAACGGACGGCATTTCTGCCCTCGCGAGCGTCACATCGCTGGCGAATTCGCCGGACGCGCCGAGCTCGCGGCACGCACCACCAAAATGGGGACAAGCGTGTTATGGCGCACCCGATCGATGGTGCTGCCCAAAAAGAAATCGCCCACCAGCTTGTGCCCGTGAGAAGTCATCGCGATCAAATCGCAGCCGTGCGCCAAGGCGGACTTAAGGATTTCCGTCGGCGGATTTCCCAGCGCGAGTTCCGTACTCACCGTAAGGCCGCTCTGGCGCATCCGGTCCGCGATTCCGTCAAGGTAGGCGCGATCGGATTTCATCTCCTCTGATTCGGTCAACTTGAGTTGCGTGAAATTCCGGGCGGCAAACCCATCAGCCACGTGCACCAGCAACAATGCTGATCCTAGACGCGTGGCGAGCTCACTGACATGCGGGACCAGCGTTTCGTCAGCTCGTCCGTTTTCCAAGGCGACCAGGATGTGCTTGTACATGGGCGTTTAGTTTTCTCCACCCGTGATCCCCGCAAAGTCCAAGAGCAATTTCACGTTGAGCACGACGATGATGGTTGTCGTGATCCATGCGAGGATTTTGATCCAAGCGGGATTCGCGAACTCGCCCATCTTGGTCCGATCACTGGTGAACATCACGAGTGGCAGCACGGCAAACGGCAGCTGCAAGCTCAGCACGACCTGACTGAGAACAAGCAGGCGCGCGGTTCCGCTTTCGCCGTACATGCCGGCAACGATGGCGGCCGGAACGATCGCGATAGCTCGCGTGATCAATCGGCGCAGCCACGGCCGCAACCGGATGCTCAGAAACCCTTCCATCACGATTTGGCCGGCGAGCGTTCCGGTCAGCGTGGAATTCTGCCCGGACAACAGGAGCGCGATCGCGAAGAGCGCACTGGCGATTCCCACTCCCAGCATCGGTGAAAGGAGCTGATACGCGTCCTGGATCTCAGCGATATCGTGCCGCCCCTGCGTGTGAAAACTTGCCGCGGCAACGATCAGAATCGAAGCGTTGATGAAGAGCGCAAACATCAGCGCGACCGTCGAATCAATTGTGGCAAACTTGATCGCCTCCTTCTTTCCCGGCGCGCTCTGCTGGTACTTGCGCGTCTGCACAATCGACGAGTGAAGGTACAAATTGTGCGGCATCACGGTCGCCCCGAGAATGCCAATCGCGATGTAAAGCATCTCCGGATTCTTGATGATCTGCGCCGTCGGCAGAAAGCCTCCGAGAATATCGCGGACCGCCGGTTTCGAAAACAGGATCTCCAGTCCGAAACACAATCCGATCAGCAGCACGAGTGAGATGACGAGAGCCTCGAGCCACCTGAATCCGCGATTGGCGAGCCAGAGCACCATGAGGACGTCGAGAGCGGTCAAGCAAACGCCCCAGACGAGCGGAATACCGAACAGAAGATTCAGCGCGATCGCCGTACCGATCACTTCGGCAAGATCACACGCACAGATCGCCACCTCGCAGAGAAGCCAGAGCACGATTGCGACCGGCTTGGAGTAATGATCACGGCAGGCTTGGGCCAGGTCGCGGCCGGTAACAATGCCGAGCTTCGCACAGAGCGACTGCAGCAGGATCGCCATGAGGTTCGACAGCAGAATAACGCTGAGCAGCGTGTATCCGAACTTTGAACCGCCCGCGAGATCCGTGGCCCAGTTGCCCGGATCCATATAGCCAACGGCGACGAGGTAGCCGGGACCGGAGAACGCGAGGAGTTTACGCCAGAATCCCGCACCTGCGGGCACAGCAATCGTGCCATGAGATTCCGGCAAACTTCGACCCGAGCTGGCTTGCCTCCAGCCGGGATCTTCGCCCGGCACGGTTTTTGCCACTTCACTCATAATGGTTATTCATTTAAAAACGTCGCGACGCTCCGGCGAAGACCTCGAGGTCAGTCGCAGCTGTTGAAAGCCCGATGTTGGCTCCGACGTCCAACTGCAGGTTTGAGTTGATCGCCCAGGTCAGCCCCACGTCGAACGCGGTCACGGCCGATCCATCACCCACCTCCGACGTGATCTCGGCATACGCACCGACCTGCCCAGCGATATCATGACTCAGCGTGGCGGTGGTGATCAATACGGGGCGGTGACCGGATCCGCTTGGGCGGCCCCGAACGTTGACCCCGCTCATTGCACCGAGCCCCCAACCTCCTCCGAGCTGGAAATCGAAAGGGATGAGCAAGGTTCCTTCAACCGTGTCGCTCCCCAAGCCCCGGTCTGCAGTAGGAAGAGAAAGATCGATGATGAACCCGCCGGCAGATTCGCCGTCATCGTTGCCCCAGAGGTTGAACTTCGCCCGCAGACCGAGATCGCCGAATCCACTCGTACGGCGCGAGGCCAAGCTTGGCCCAGACTCCGTTCGCGTCGTCCACGGGGTGATGAACAGTCCCAGCTCGGTCGTTCGAGTGACGCCCATTCTCACGTTGAACGCTGCGACCTTGGTCTGCCGCACGTGTTCGCCGGCTTCGCGGTCGTCCACATGACTGACGAAATCGGACTCAATTTGGAAATGGCCGACGTCGACTGTGTACGGGCTCTCCGTCGCATCCGGTCGATCGGTCCTCATCTCTCGCAATTTTGTTGGGGCGGAAAGCTCCGAACTCAGCGCCTCCCGACCGAAAGCCATCGGCCCAAGAGTGGAAATCAGCCCAGCGAGCACGATTGCCGCGCCGCCAGACCGCCTTCGGTCCGGGCGCACCGCGCGGAGGCCAGAATCGAATAGAGGTTGGCGCGGCTGCATTGCCGGGTTGTTGTGTTCCGCTATTTTGATTAGTCAAAATAAATGTTTGGTTGCCTCAAACACCGTGTACGCCTCAACGTCGCTCATGGCCTCGAGCACCGTCGAAAATTACCTGAAGCACATCCTGCTTTTATCCGAAGGCACATCGGACTTGGTTTCGATGGGCGCGCTCGCGACTTCGCTCAAGGTGGTACCGGGGACGGTCACGACGATGATCAAGTCTCTGGCGGTGGAGGGGCTCGTCGACCATCGGCCACGTCACGGAGTTCTTCTAACGGATCGTGGCCGTCGCGCGGCGCTCGGCGTGATCCGACGTCACCGCCTGGTGGAAACGTTTCTGGTGAGTGTGCTTAAGATGGACTGGGCCACGGTTCATTCCGAGGCGGAGCAACTGGAGCACGCGATTTCGGACGACGTTCTCGACCGGCTCGACGCGCTGCTGGGACGGCCGGCCACCGATCCGCATGGGGATCCGATCCCAAGTGCGCAGGGGAAACTTCATTCGCAAGTCTATGCAACGTTGGCGACGTGTGTACTCAAGAAACCCGTGCGGGTGGTTCGCGTCACGGATCAGTCCGCCGCGTTCCTGCAATTCGCGGAACACCATGGGCTGCTGCCGGGCGCGACGGTCCGGGTCATCGATCGAAATCTGACGGCCGGACTGGTCGTAGTGAAAACAGCCGGGAGAGGAAGTCCTGCGTTCAGCGTGGCCGCCGCGGGTCAAATCCTGATCGAGCCGCTACGCTAGGGAGCGGGCCCATGCGTTGCGCCCTGGCTTTCGCCCGCAGCGCGACGAGTTCTACCTTGCCGGCAGGTGGGGCGTCTCCGCAGAGTCGTCGACGATGTCGCAATCGCTCGCGCGAACGATCTTTGCCCTCACCGCCGCATTTTTTGCGGCGTTTTTCTTGTGGCCAATTCTGCAGATCCTCAAAGGCGGATTTATCGATGCGGACGGCCGGCTGACCTTCGCCTACCTCACGGCGTTGCTGGGCGATCCGACTTATTTGAGTGGATTGCGGAATTCTTTCCTGCTGGCGCTGGCCACGACCACTCTCGCGCTGCTGATCGCAGTTCCACTCGCATTTGTGAGTGATCGATTCGTCTTTCCCGGCAAAGGACTGCTTACTTCCGTTGTATTGATCCCGATGATTCTTCCGCCGTTTGTCGGCGCAATCGGGATCAAACAGATTTTTGGCCAGTACGGAGCGTTCAATTCGCTCCTCATTCATCTCGGACTCCAGGCTCCGGGCTGGACGTTTGACTGGTTCGCCGCGAACCAATTTTGGGGCGTAGCCGTGGTGGAATCGCTCGCGCTCTACCCGATCATTTATCTCAACGCGGTCGCGGCGCTCGCCAATATTGATCCGGCGATGGAGGAGGCCGCGCAAAATCTCGGCTGCACCGGCCTCAAGCGGTTTTGGAAAATCACGCTGCCGCTGATCAACCCGGGACTGTTTGCCGGTGGAACGATCGTGTTTATCTGGTCTTTCACCGAGCTCGGCACTCCGCTCGTGTTCGATTACGCGGAGGTGACCAGTGTACAAATTTACTACGGCTTGAAGGATATCGGCGGAAACCCGTTTCCGTACACGTTGGTGGCAGTGATGCTCGTGACCTCGATCACTTTGTATGCCGTGGGCAAGGGCCTTTTCGGGCGCACGAGCTACGCCATGATGGCGAAGGCGACGAGCTCGGGCGGCGCGCGCAATTTGCCACCCGGACCGGCCTGGCTCTGCACCGCTTTGTTTTCCGGCATCACGATCCTGGCCGTGCTGCCTCACCTTGGCGTGATCCTGGTGGCACTTTCTCGCGAGTGGTACGCCAGCGTGGTGCCGCACGCTTACACGCTCGATAATTTCCGTCTCGCGCTTGGCCATGAACTCACCGTCGGGTCGATCGCCAACAGTCTGAAGTTCGCCAGTATTTCGGCGGTGATCGATATCCTGCTCGGCATCGCCATCGCCTATGTCGTCGTTCGCACGAAGATCGTTGGCCGTCAGGTTCTGGACTTTCTCGCCATGCTGCCGCTCGCCGTGCCCGGAATTGTTCTCGCCTTCGGGTATCTGGCGATGTCACAGGACGGCCGGGCCTTCTCCTTTCTGAATCCGGTGCGCGACCCGACGATTCTGTTGATCATCGCCTACTCCGTTCGCCGCCTTCCGTACGTCGTCCGGTCGGCTGCGGCTGGTTTTCAACAAACGAGTGAAACGCTGGAAGAAGCGGCGCAGAACCTTGGCTGCCCACCATTGAAAGCGGTGATCAAGGTCACGCTTCCATTGATCATGGCCAACCTGATTGCGGGCGGCTTGCTGGCGTTTGCCTTCGCCATGCTTGAAGTCAGCGACTCCTTGATCCTCGCCCAAAAACAATCGTTCTACCCGATCACCAAAGCGATCATGGAGCTCTTCCAATTGCTCGGTGACGGCAAGTTCATCGCGAGTGCTCTCGGCGTTTGGGCCATGGTGTTCCTTGGCGTCACAATTGTCGGACTAAGCGTGCTGCTCGGCAAAAAGCTGGGCGCAATCTTCCGCGTCTAGCTGGATGGTCGTCTGCGGGCGGGTGGCGGAGCACCACCTTCGCGCTTCAGGCCGATCGGAGTTCGTCGCGAATTCCCCACCCAACCGCGAGCACACCGATTCCGAGTGCCGCGGAAAAAAGAAAGTAATTACCTCCCTCATGGAGACCGAGCCGCATGATGATAAAGGGTGAAAACCCGGCGAGGATCCGGCCAAAGTTGTACGCGGAACCTGACAGCATGGTCCGATAGCGGACGAAGACCTCGTTGAAATACGCCCCCATGAGTCCGAAGGGTACACCGTTCAATAACGGCAAAAGCAGAGCGAAGGTGAGTTTCCCGCCGGGCAGGTGTTCCGACCACGCGAGGAGCGACAAGGCGATCAATGATGCGGCATAGCTAAACAGCGCGGTTCGCACCCCAAATCGACTAATGAGAACCGTTCCAAGCAGCATCCCAGGAACGATGTTCGCCCAAAAAAGCACGGTATAGAGTGTAGACTGAGGAAGCTCCTTCATGAAGAAGACGTTCACGTAGCCGCTTCCGATCGTCAGACTCGCCAGCGCGAGACACCGTGCAAAGGTAACGCCAACTTTGGCCATCGAAGGTGCAGGAGGTAAGTTGCTGGTCGGCGACTTGGTTTGGCTCAATGGCTCGGCTCGTTCCGGGCTGGCTACGAGCAGTCGCCATCGCAATGCGGATAAGACCACGACGGGCAGAATCGAGGCAGCGAAAAGCCATCTCCAGCCCGTGACCGGCAGAATGAACCGGTAGGCGAGTGCCGCCAGTAGTCCGCCTAAAATCGCGAATTGCAGCAGCGACGCGAATCGGTACCGGCGAGTCCGAGACACCCGCTCGTTCATCCATGCGTGGCTGATGCCCCACTCCGCTCCCAGCGCCAACGATGCAATGACCCGGGCAACCAAAACGCTCCAAAAATTTGGCGCCAAGCTCAGTCCTGCCAAACCCAGGACATACACTCCAAAAATCAGTATCAGCATCCGTTCGCGGCCAAACCGATCAGCGAGATAACCAAAAACGAGTGCACCGAGCCCAACACCTGCGATTCCCGCAAATTGAAGGATGTTACTGGTCGTGGACGATAGGTTGAGATCAGCCGCGATGACCTTCTCCAAATAGACGAACAGATAAAGGTCATAGTAATCGAAAAAAAGGCCGATAAATGCGGTCCAGTACACCGCGCTCGCCGAAAGCGCCTTGGAGGCGGAAGAAGTCACCCGGCTGAGATGATAGTTCACGCCATCCGGAGCAAGACGCCTCATGCGCTGGTTCGCTCTTCAGTTCCAAAATCAGAAGCCGATGAATGGCGAAAATCGCGACTCACGCCCTTTTTACCAAGAAACCGTAAAATGCCCCACGCGGACCCTTTCCACCTCGCCCGAGCATTTTTAGAGCCGCAATGGGTTATGCACCCTTCGGTGCACGTGTAATATTTGCTCAACCGCATGCCTCGAAAAATCAGCTTCCTTAATTACAAGGGCGGCGTCGGTAAGACCTCGCTGATTGTAAATACCGCCGCGTGTCTCGCGCGTTTGGGCAAGCGCGTGTTGCTGTGCGATTTCGACACGCAGTCAAACGCCAGTATCTGGCTGATGCGTTTGGAGCGCTGGAACAAGCTGAATGCCGACGGCGTGGGCGAGGTGTATTCAATTTTCGAACCCGGCACGGCCCAGGTCAAGGATCTCATTCTGCGGGACGTGGTTGAAGGCAAAGGCGGAGAAAAATTGCTGCCGGGCCTCGATCTGCTGCCAACCACCTTCAACTTGGTCGACCTGGAAGGCGAATATCGCGGGGATCCGAAAAGGCCCGCGTATCTGGTCTTTCAAGAACAACTGGCCGCGATTGAGCAGGGCTACGACTTCGTGCTGTTCGATTGCCCGCCGAACATTCTTCGAGCGTCACAATGCGGAGTCTTTGCCTCCAACGAAATCTACGTTCCGGCCAACCCGGACGCCCTGAGTCTAATCGGGTTCACGCTCCTGATCGAAAAGCTCCAAAAATTTCACGCACTCACCGCTAGCTTCCGCAAAGCGTCCATGGGCCCAGCCGCACAGGTGCAGGGTGTCATCATGAACTCCATCAAAACCGGAGCTGACATCGAGGTGCCCAAAATGCGGATGCAGCTGCGCTTGAATCAATTCAAGTCCGCTCGTCGGGTCGCATCGTCCGCCAAGATTTTCGATACGCAAATCCGCGACGCCATGATTGTCCGTCGTGCCGTGACGTTGGGGCTCCCCGTGAATCTCGTGTCCCAAGATGCCGCCACCGCCGACGGCGATAACGTGGTGAGTGATTACCGCAATCTCGCGACCGAACTCGTCCGGCACGCGGACTTGTTTTAGTCCGCCCCAAGCACCACCGGGATCCGACTCCACCGCCTTCTTCAACCAAAACCGCCACCATGTCCACCACCTCGATTCCCGCCGTCGCAGCCAAAGAATGGGACGACGTCCGTGCCGCGTTCGGCTCCTCAATCATGGTCGACACTGCGCTTTCGAGTCTGGCGCAGAATCTGGACGGCATCGAATGGCCGTTCAGCGGGCCTGACGAAAAACCCTCGACGTATCTGGACTACACCTACCGTGAACTGCAGGCGGAATTCGAAGGTCGCGGCAAACCGTCGGCCGCCGAACTACTGACCCAGATCTTGCGGGAGACGCTTTCCTTCGACGAGCCGTTCGGAGAAATGGTGAAGCAAACTGAAATCTCGAGTCAGCGGGAGAATCCGATGCTCAAGACGCTGAGCCGTCTCTCGATCCCGGAAAACTTTCCCCTGGCCCTCGCGAAGCTGGACGAGTCCACCCGCGATCTGTGCCGGATGGAACAGGTCGATACGATCGGTCAGTTCGCCATTTTCGCGCAGAACGTCTCGAAGAACGTCATTGTCGAAGGCGACTTCCGTGAGCTGCTGAACGGGCTTGCCCATATGGATGAAAGAACCCTCGCGCGTTTCGTTCCGCTGCGTCCTGGCACTCCGGGAGTACATTTGTTGGAAGCATTCGTTCTCGCGTCGTACGCCAAGGATCCGGTCCACCAGGCGGGCGAAGCGGTCGCTTGGTTCCGGACCGAGACCGAAAACTGGCGGCGACAGGCAGTGTTGGACAAGCGTTTCCTCGAGCGTCAGCTTCTGTCGATCAGCGATCCCGCGCTTCAAGAACGCGTGGCGCAATTGATCGTACCGCACTTTGTCACCGCCGCTCCGCGCGTTTCGGGTTGGGCGAAGTTCAAGCGCTTGTTCAAGACCTGAGGCGAAACGCCTCTTGGCCATGATCGCTTTTCCGGACAATACGCCGCAAGACGCAGCGGCTTCGCCTCCGGCCCCGCCCCCGCGTCCACAGCTGCCGCCGCCGCCAAAACTTGCTCCTTTTGCCACGCGGCATCCCACCGCGCCCGTGCTTAGCCTGCGTCGTCGCCTCGGCCCTGGTACTTCGGAACCGGACCGCCCCGCTCCGACAAACAGCCATGAGATGGAGCGCGTCGCCCGGCACATGGAGTTGGCATTCGCGGAACGTGAGCGTCAGATCGCGGAACGAGAACTTCACCTCGCCGAGCGGGCGCGGGACCTTGATGAGATGGAAGCGCTGCTCCGGGCCCGTGAATCGCTCGTTGCCGCAAGCCGTCAACGCGAACCACAAGGCCGGGCCGAAATCAGCCCAGGCGAGGCCGAGGCACTCAACCGGCTAAAAGAAGAACTTGAGAAACAGGAAGCGAGTTTGCGCGAGGGACGAGACGCGTTGCGCGAACGCGAACGATACTTGGAAGAGAGTGAGAACCGCCTTTTCGAAAAGGTGCAGGATCAGCAGGAGAAGGAGATGGAGCTCGAACAGCGGGAGGAAAATCTCGTCAGCCGCACCCTCAACTCCTCCGCCACCAGCTCACCTGTTCCGGTCGCACCGACCCGGAGTTACGACGAGTTTAAGGAATAGTCCGAGAGCACGATCGAGAGTGTTCCTTCGCGCGCGGCGCGTCCAACGTTCGGCCGCAGGAAAACGCGTCACTGCGCTCGATCCCTGATGGAGCGGGTGCGTAGTTTAAAGCACCATTAACTCTGCCCGGGCTGCCGTCTCCAAACCTTGAATGCCTTCACGGACGATCGCGTCAGTGGGACCTTCGACCAGCAGACGAAGCTTGGCTTCGGTCCCTGAATACCGAACGAGAACACGGCCTTTGCCATCCAGCTTTTGTTCCAGCTTGCAGATCGCGGAAGTTAATCCCGCCATTTCGGCCAACGGCCTCTTCTCACGTACCCGAAGCGCGATCGAAACCTGCGGGTACTTTGCCAACACGCGACGCAGTTCCGATAGCGGCTTCCCCGTCGCTAACATCACCTCAATTACCTTGAGCGCAGCCACGAGTCCGTCACCAGTCGGAGAAATTTCAGCACAGATGACGTGGCCGCTCGATTCACCGCCCAACATTGCGCCCTCTTCGAGCATCCGTTCGATCACATACCGGTCGCCCACCGCGGTGCGCGAAACTCGTCCGCCGGCTGCAGCGATCGCCGCATCAACGCCCATGTTGCTTTGAACAGTAATCACGACGGTTTGCCGGACGAGTTTGCCGTGGCGCAGCGCGTGCGTACCGAGAATCGTCAGGATTTCATCTCCATCCAGCACCTCACCCTGTTCGTCGCATAAAACGCAGCGGTCTCCATCACCATCGTGAGCGACGCCAATCCGCGCTCCTGATGACTGGACTTTCGCGGCGAGTTGCTCGGGATGTTCACTCCCGACGTCGGCATTGATATTCTTCCCGTCAGGCGTGCAGCCGAGGCCGATGACTTCGGCGCCCAAGGCCCGAAAGACTGCGGGACTGGTGCCACAGGTTGCACCATTCGCCGTGTCGAGTACCACGCGCCAGCCCGCCAACGCGTTCGGAGGCAAAAGACCTCCCGTGACAGCAACGTAATCCCGCGCCGCTCCTGCCAACGTTGACAGGGACAGATCATTTGCCTGATTCGCTCGATAACCATCCAGTTCACTTTCGATTTTCACCTCGTCGCTATCCGTGAGCTTCACCCCATTCGGACCAAAGAATTTAATGCCATTGTCCGCCGCAGGATTGTGAGAAGCAGTGATGACAACGCCCAAGGCGGCGTTGTCCTTTACGACGGCACGAGCGACCGCCGGTGTTGGCACTACGCCCAAGGAGATCGGCTCTGCTCCCCCAGCGCGCAAACCCCGTGCGATGGCTTGCTCCAGTGCGCCGCCCGACGCGCGCGTGTCACGTCCGATCAACACCCGACCTTTGCCGTTGAGCCATTTGGCTGCAGCGAAACCCAGCTTCGCGGCAAATTCCTCGTTGATGGTGGGTCCACCATAGGGACCGCGAACGCCGTCTGTACCGAAATACTTTCGAGTCATTGAAAAAAATTCGCTGAGCACGTGGCGGCTAGAACCGACCCGTTTGATGGCGATCCGTCAGTGAGAGAAACCCGTGGATAAGGGTGTTTTCGCCCAAACGGATTAAAGCGCATAAAACTCACGCGTTGCCTTTATTTTCCGGGCGACCGCTCCGCCGATCAGGAGCGCACGAGACTCTTCTATTCCGTCGCGCACCGTCGGACGATGGCCGACAATCCACATCGCAATCGCTGCATTCAGAGCAATCGTCTCCACCAGACCGCGTGGACCTCGACCGGCTAGCACGGCCTCGGTTAGCTGCAAGTTCCAGGCAAGGTCTCCGCCCTGAAGATCCGAAAATGGAGCGTGATCGAGGCCAAAATCGGCGCCGCTCCAATCAGCCGAGACATCGCGCAACCGCCCGATGCCTTGAACTCGGTTTACCGTCGCGGTCGTGATCTCGTCGATACCTCGCGTTGGATCGATCACGCCGTGACCGGCCAAACCTGAAGAAATCCCAAGGGCGTCGAGCGCGGTCGCCAACTTCGGCACCCATGAATTCGAAAACACGCCGAGCAAAACGTGTGCAGGGCGTCCCGGGTTAATCAACGGCCCGAGAATGTTGAAAACCGACCGCTGTCCCCGCGCCGCCAGTGCTTTCCGCACCGGTGCGATGTGCTTGAACGCCGGGTGATAGACAGGGGCGAAAAAGAAAACGAAACCGAGTTGATCCAACGCCCCGCGCAGCTTTTCCGGGGGCGCTTCAAGACTCACGCCCAAGCCTGCCAGCAGATCGGCGCTGCCGCACTTCGAGGTAATCCCGCGATTCCCGTGTTTCATCACGGTGACGCCCGCACTTGCAAGCACCAGCACCACCAGACTCGAGATATTGAACCCTCCCGCGTGATCGCCCCCTGTTCCCACGATATCGATCGCGCGGCCGGACCATGCTTCAACACCCGGATTGATGGCCCGCGCTCGAAAGGCCTCGGCGAAGGCGGCGACTTCAGCCGCTGTTTCTCCTTTAGTCGCGAGCGACGTTAGAAAACTCGCTTTGAGATCGTCGGAGTCGTCATTGGCGGTGAGAGCCGCCGCCGCTCGTTCCACCTCCTGACGCGTGAGCTCACGGCCGCTCGCGAGCTGCTCCGTGAGGTCGATGAGTGATGACATGCGTCGCGCGAGTGAGTCGATCCCGGCTGATACGGGCAAATAAATTTGCGCCTTCACACGAAAGTTGAAACCACACGTCGTGCGAAAACTGCGCTTAACCATCCTCTGGGTCGCCGGGGTCGTCACCTGCTGCGGTCAGTCGACGAAAACGGCTGCACGCGACGTGAGCCCGAATATGGCAGCGGCTGAGCTGTCGCTGTCAGATGCGGCGATTCTGGGTGCGGTTGAAGGCCTGACGGAGTTCCTGCCCGTCTCCTCCACGGGTCACCTGATCATCGCGGCACATGCGCTCCACTTGGACTCGAACGTTCCGCTCAGGTCGCCGAGCGGGGATCCACTCTGGTACAAAACACCTTCCACAACGCGAGCGATCGGAGAGCCGCTGACCCTTAAACTCGCGGCTGACACGTACACCGTCGTCATTCAATTCGGCGCGATCGCGGCCATCGCATTTCTTTATTGGAGACAGCTGCTTTCCTTGATCAAAGGGTTATTCGGAAAGGATCCCATTGGTCTTCGTTTGCTGCGCAACCTGCTGCTCGCTTTCTTCCCGGCAGCGGTGATCGGGTTGGCTCTCCATAACTGGATTGACCGCCACCTCTTCTCCGTCGGAGCCGTCGTCGCAGCCCAAGTCGTCGGCGCGGGAATCATTTTTTGGGCGGAAGCGTACCGGAAGCGACGTTCGACCAAGAAGTCTGAAAGTGATCCGACAGCAGAGCTCTCCGCTCAACAGGCCCTCAATATAGGAGTCCTGCAATGTGCTGCGCTTTGGCCCGGCATGAGCCGATCAATGATGACGATTGTCGGCGGCTACATTGCGGGTCTGGAGCCGCGACGCGCCGCTGAGTTTAGCTTTCTGTTGGGCCTTGTGACGTTGAGCGCTGCGACCGCGTTCAAAGGCTATAACAGCGGCCACGCCATGATCGCCGTTTTTGGTTGGCCGCACGTCATCGCTGGCTGTGTGGTGGCCGCACTAACGGCGTGTCTGGCGGTCAAATTTCTCGTCGGCTGGCTCTCGCGCCACGGAATGATTGCGTTCGCCTATTATCGTTTGGCGTTCGCCGCCGTGCTCGCCGGACTGACCTGGATGTGAGCCCGTGTACAAGAGCGATGATGACGCTTGACGCGTCCGGTCCCCGGCCTTTACTCCGACCCCTTCACCTGAAGCAAAGGTGTCCTTTAACGGGCGTCACGCTTCACTAAATATTTCCTCCCATGGCTAATCCGAAACGCAAACAGTCCAAACGCCGCAGCGCAAACCGCCGCGCCGCCAACGCTTTTATCGCTCCTGAATTCGCCAAGGACCCGACCGATGGCAGTGCTTTCCGCCCTCACCGGGTGAATCCGAAGAACGGCATGTACCGCGGTCGTCAGGTTCTCAACGTCGAGGTCTAAGCTCACCCGCGCCTTACCGGACCGCGTCCACGCGATGGGCACCACTTCCGGCGAAACCGGACGCATCGCGGTTGATGCAATGGGTGGCGATTTGGGCCCGGCTGAGGTCGTTGAGGCCGTACGCCTGGCTTTACGCCAATATCCTGCCTTAAATCCGATCACGCTTGTCGGTGACGAGGCGATTCTTGCGCCATTGCTAGGCCGCATCAGCGCGCATCGTCGCCATCACGTCTCGATCCACCACGCCTCTGAGGTGGTGACGATGGAAGACAAGCCGCTGATGGCGCTGAAACGGAAGAAGGATTCTTCCATGGTTCGCGCGATCGAATTAGTCAAAGAGGGCCACGCCAGCGTGGTGGTCAGCTGTGGTAACACGGGCGCATTGATGGCCGCCGGAACGCTGCGGCTTCGCACGATGGAAGGCATTGCCCGCCCTGCCCTTGCCGCGGTGGTCCCTCGCGAAAATGGGCACTTCATCCTCATCGATGCCGGTGCCAACCCTGACGCCAAACCTGAACATCTGGTTCACAACGCTATTCTGGGCAGCCATTATTGTCGCGTGATGCTCGGCATCGCATCGCCCCGGGTCGGCCTCATGACGATCGGAACGGAAGAGGGCAAAGGAAACGCTTTGATCACGGAGACGAACGAGTTGCTCCGCCGCACCGGACAGTTGATCAACTACGCCGGTCCAATCGAAGGCTTCCAAGTGTTCGCTGAACATGTCGACGTGGTGGTCTGCGATGGATTTGTCGGAAACATCATGCTCAAGAGCTGGGAGTCGTTGGTGAAATTCTTTTCCGGGATGTTGCGCGAGGAACTGCAGGCGAATCCAGTCCGTGCGACCGGCGCTTTGCTTTCCAAGGGAGCGTTCAGCGCACTTAAAGAACGCATCAATCCCGAGCGCTATGGCGGGGCGCCGTTGCTCGGCTTGAAGGGTAACATCCTCAAGGCGCACGGCTCGTCGAATCGACACGCCATCAAGAGCGCCATTCACGCCGCGAGCCGGATTATCCGTGCGGATATGAATCAGCGGATCGAAGCTGACATTTCGCGCGCCAACGAACTCCTTTCTGTACCGGTGGCCTGAGGCGTCCGGCTTCACCGTCCGGCCTTCCCTCTCATGGCATCTGCCTCCACTGTTATTCTCGGCACCGGCGCTTATGCGCCTTCACGTGTGCTGTCCAACGACGAACTCTCCCAGTCCGTCGACACATCAGATGAATGGATTCACTCGCGTACTGGCATTCGCGAGCGGCGCATTGCCGCACCGGGTGAAAATACGTCCGACATGGGCGTCAAGGCGGCGCAAGCGGCTTTGGCGGACGCCAAGCTTCGTCCCGAGGACATTGATCTGCTGATAGTCGCCACGATTACGCCGGATTATCCCATGCCGGCAGTGGCCTGTATCATCCAGCAAAAGCTCGGCCTCCGCACCAACGTTGCCTGTTTCGATCTCAACGCGGCCTGTTCCGGTTTCGTCTACGCACTTGATACCGGTTGCGCGATGCTCACGTCGGGTCGCTATCAGCGTGCATTGATCGTCGGCGTCGAGAAACTTTCGGGGATCGTCGACTGGCAGGATCGCACGACGTGCGTGCTCTTCGGCGACGGCGCCGGCGCCGCGGTGGTAGGCAAAAGTGATCAACCTGACATTGGTCTGCTCGGAACGAAACTAGGCGCCTACGGAGAGAGCGTCGACCTGCTCTGGGTCACTCACGGTGGAAGCGCCAACCCCACGACCGCAGAATCGATCGCGGCTCGTCATCACTGCATCAAGATGAAGGGCAAGGAGGTCTTCAAACTTGCGGTTCGGGCGATGGACGAAGCGGCGCGGGATATACTGGAACAACATCAAGTGACGGCGGATCAGATTGCCCTTGTGATTCCCCATCAGGCGAACCTGCGCATTATCGAATCCATTTCTCAATATCTCGAGCTGCCAATGGATCGGTTCTTCGTGAACGTCGATCGCTACGGCAACACCTCGGCCGCTTCCATTCCCATTGCGTTGGATGAGGCTCGTCGATCCGGCCGCATCAAACCCGGCGACCTCACGTTGCTCGTCGCGTTTGGGGCGGGCTTGACCTACGCAAGCGCGCTGATTCGCTGGTAACCCTCTCTGCATGCTCACCATGTCTGTTCGCGCGTCGGGCGCTCTTAGCCTGTTAATTTGCCTTTTCTGCTTCGCTACCAGCGCCGCACGAGCCGACCTGGTGTGGCATCCCGACACCGGTTGGCGCGTGGAAGGCGGAGTGCTTGCCGGTGTCTCCGGCAAAGACGGCCAAAACGCACTTGCGCTGATGAACCGCGCTCGCGCCGCCGAAGAACGCCACAGCACTGGCTCGGCGATCCGCAGCTATCGTCGCGTGGCGAAGAAATATCCGGCATCCGCGTACGCGGCTGAAGCGCTTTACCGCAGCGGCAAGCTTTACCTCACGCGCAAGCAGTACTTCAAATCCTTCGCCAGCTTTTCGCAGGTTACGTCCCGTTATCCGAACACGCCGCGGTTCAATGAAATCATCGGCGAAGAATACCGGATCGCCAGTGCTCTGCTCGACGGCGCTCGCAATCGGATTTTCGGCCTGATTCCCAGCTTTCAAAATCGGACCCGCGCCATTCAGTACTTTGAGTCGATCATTCGCGACGCGCCCTACAGTGATTACGCTCCGCTCGCGCTGATGAACAAGGCGCGCGGCCATCTCAAGCAGCGGGAAATCGAGGAAGCGATCGATTCGCTCGATTACATGATCAATAATTACCCGCAGAGCCTGCTGGCACCGGATGCTTACTTGAAGCTGGCCCAGACCCATGCTCGGCTCGTGGAAGGGCCGGCCTACGACCAAGGCTCCACGAAGGAAGCGATCACGTATTTCGAGGACTTCCTCATCCTTTTCCCCAGCGACTCGAATATTCCCGCCGCGGCGAAGGGCCTCGACTCGATGAAACAGGTGCTCGCCGAGAGCAAAATCAAGATCGGCGATTTCTACCTGAAATACCGCAGCAATTACACCGCAGCTCGCGTGTTTTACAACGAAGCGATCACCTCGTATCCCGATTCACCGATCGCCGCGACGGCCAAGAAAAAGCTGGCCGAAGTTGAAGCGAAGGCGTCAAACCGTCCGCTCGCTCCTGGAGAAAAGGCGCCGAAAAAGAAGAAGCGCTTTTTCTTCTTCTGAGGAATTTGGGCAAGGACGGCCGAAAAAACCTTGTGAATTTCGGGGGGCGTTTCGGCGGTTACTTGGCCCGAAATTGGATCATCCAGTTACGCGCTTGTCGTCGGAAGATCTGCAGGATTCCCGATCGAATCTCAGGATAAAAGTCTCTCCGGTTCTGCCCAAGCGACGTGAAGTCTGACTTGCGCAGCGCGTCAGCCTTCCTTCCACTTCGCGCCGGCATGTGTCTCCGGCTTTCTGCTTTTTTCTCGCTCTGCGCGATCTCCTTACTGGCGGGTTGCTCCCATTACCAACTGGGCACGGACGCGAAGCTCTCCTTCACGACGTTGTACGTCGCACCAGCCGAAAGCCATACGCTCCTGCCCCAGGCGCGCGCACTCATCACCAGTCAGGTACGCGAGGCATTTGAGCGCGATGGCCGGGTGACAATGGTGAACTCGCCCGAAGCGGCGGATGCAACGCTGCACCTCACGCTCCAAGACTATCACCGCGAAATGACCTCCGTCCTGGAAAACGACACGGGGCTAGCACGGAAATTCACGCTGACACTCGAGGTCGCCTGCACGTTGCGACGCAAAAACGGCGACAATCTTTTCGTCGACCGCAAGGTCCGCGTTCAACGGGATGCCTTCACTGACCGCGGACAACTGCAGTCGGAATTCCAAGCCTTACCGTTGATCGCCGAAGCGATGGCGAAGAAGATCGTTCATACCGTGGTGGATGTTTGGTGACGATGCATCCGACGATTCTAGCCCCGTCTCTTTTGGCCGGTGATCATGCGCATCTAGCGTCGAGCGCCCGCGAAGTGGAAGACCTGCACCTGTCGTGGTTGCACATTGATATCATGGACGGACGCTTCGTGCCGAACCTTACGTTCGGTCCGGAAACCCTGGCCGCTCTCCGCCGGCGAGGAATTGGGCTCTTCTTTGATACGCATCTGATGCTCTCTGAGCCCCAACGGTACGTGGAGGCTTTTGCCAAGGCAGGCGCGAATCAAATCAGCATTCACATCGAGCCGCGCTACGATCATCTCGCGACGCTGCAGAAAATTCGCGCGCTCGGCTGTCACGCTGGCATCGTACTCAATCCCGATACCCCCGCTTCGAGCGTCGAGCACCTCCTGCCCTACGTCGATTTGGTCCTCGTGATGACGGTGCAGCCCGGCTTCGGTGGGCAGCCGTTTCGAAACGACATGCTGCCAAAGCTGGAAGAGTTCGCCAAAGTGCGCTCAGCGCGGGGTCTCGGATTCCGACTCGAAGTCGACGGAGGAATCGATCTGGCAACGGCCAAACAATGTCGGGCCGCCGGCGCTGATACGTTTGTGGCTGGAACGTCGTTCTTCAAAACGCCCGACAAGGTCGCGTTTGCAGCGGCGTTCGCGAACCTGTAACGATTCGCTCGTCAGAACGGTTCGTGGCCGGCGATTCGATCCTCGACGAACAATGACTCACCACGCGTTGAACCACGAGGGGTACGAGATCACTGATGACCGGAAGCGACTCGATCCTGCGGTGATCCACGGCTACCTGGGTGATCAGAGCTACTGGGCCAAAGGAATTTCGCGCGAACTGGTGGAGCTCTCATTGGCAAATTCGCTCTGCATTGGGGTGTATGAACCGGACGGCTGCCAAGTCGGATTGGCGCGAATTGTCACCGACTCTGCAACTTTCGCCTGGCTGTGTGATGTTTTCATAATTCCAGAGCACCGCGGCCGCGGCCTGGGCAAAGCACTGATGCGCGCGGTGGTCAGTCATCCTCAACTCCAGCAAGTCCGTCGTATCGCATTGGGCACTCTCGACGCCCACGTGCTGTATGCGCAATTTGGGTTCACTCCACTCGCCGAACCGCAGCGACACATGGAACGCCGCCGTCCCACTCCCGCCGCCGCCCTCCACACGAGCTAGTCGGAGCCTGATGCGATGCGTTCCGCGTCAACGTAGTTCCGCCTGAAGTGCTGACCGAGATTCCGCGCCAGCGTGATCTCGTCCACCTTGTTTTTCGAAGTGAGTGCCTTCTTTATTTCACTCAGCGTCCGGTCGTACGTGACCGCGTCTAAATTCTGCAGCAGGGCGAGCGCTTTGGTCTTGCGGGGCTCAGGAGCGCGATGAATGGCGCGCCACGCTTTCACGAGTTCGGCATGAGTATCGAGACTCATGACCCGGATGATGAACGCCATCTCGCGAAACACGTTCCCGGTCCAGGTGGGTTGGTAGATCAGCTTCTCGGTCTCGGAAAACGGTTCCGCCTCGGGATCGCTGCGCAGTGTCTTCCACTCGGGATGATCGTAGAAATCGCGCCGCACCGGCAACCGCCTCAGTGCATATCGACTCGGACCACCCGGCGTACCCGGACGGAAATTCCACAATTTCTGTGCGTCCATCGACAACGTAAACTCGATGAATGCTTCTGCCACATCCCGGTGCGGAGCGCCGCGCAGCAACGCAATCGGATCAACGGAACTCACCGTGCCTCCGCGTGGCGAAGCAAAGCCGAGACGCGGCTCGCCGGATCCGCGATGCTGCGTAATCTCCGCCTGAGTGCGTCCGTAAAAGTCGATACACACCCCCGCCGCGCAGTCTCCCTGTGAAACATCGATCGGTGGTTTCTGGGACGAGTCCGTGAAATACCGCGCATTCGCCCCCATCAATTGCAGAATTCGTAGTCCGGCCAGCCACCCTTCCCGCACCGCAACGGCTTCCATCGCCTTCTCTCCCGCGCCACTGGCTGGAGCACCCTGAGTGCGTAGGTCAGCCAGACGCCGCTGCATCTGTTGCTGAATCAAGTTTTCGAATGCTTTCGCGATTGATCCACTTTTGGTCGGATCCGCCAGCGCCACTTCACCAACATAGCGCTGATCGGTCAAATCACTCCATTCACTCGGCGGATGCGCGATACCCAGTCGGCGAAGCGCGTCATTGTTATAGATGATGCCGTACGAACTCAGAACGTTGCCGATCCAGCGACCTTGCCGGTCCCAATATTCCTCACCTGCAAACGTGCGCGGAATCACCGCATCCGCGAAGAGCTCCGGCTTCGTCTGCAACAGTTTCGAAGGCACGATTCGTCCGGCATTCGCCTGAGTGATGAAGTCGTAACTCCCACCGCCAAAGAAAAGATCGATCCCGCACCCCACGTCCGATGCGAGAAATGCTTCGCGCGCCTCCAGCGCGAGCGGCGCCGCATCTTTGCCCAGTCGTCCATTGGCAAAGCCAGCCTGCACTTCCGTGCTCCATGCGCGCTTCAGACGATTCGTCCAATGATTTTGAAACGCCGCCACATACTCTGATTCAAGAAAGCGTGCGATGTCGCTCGTGCCGCCAATGACGCGCCAATCGAGGAATACGGTTCGACCGGTGCGCTCCGTATACCAGCGCTGAAAACCAAGCGTGAACTCATGACGGATCGCTTCGTTATGCGGAGTGATGAGGGTCAGCGTATCGTCCGACCTCGCGGGAGGCCGCTCCTTGGAGCGCAGCAAAAAAGGCACCGCCAGCGTCGTCGCCAACGCCACCAGAATGAGTATCCGTTTGATCATGCCAGGCCCGCGTCCTGTCGGAATCCGTTTAGTCACTCAGAACGACCACATCCGTTGGATCCACGGACGCAAAAAGCTCTCCTCGCGCGGACTGTCCCAGGAAGCGCGGGTTCAACTCGAAGATTTTCAACCGTACACCGTTCGTCACAAAATCGTATTGAGCCACTTCGCCGAGGTACACCGCTTCGCCGATCTGACCCTTTACGCTATTCCGCGCCGCCGCTTCACGGCTCAGCGTCCAACATTCCGGCCGGATCGAAACCGTGACGTTTGCCCCCACGGTCGGTCGGGATGCCGGATCACCTGGTACGCCGTCAAATTGGCCAATCGCCGTTTCAACGGTCATGCCCGTGGAATTGGCTGAAAGAATCTTGCCGGGAATGAAATCGGTTTCGCCGATAAAATGAGCGACGGTTTTTCGGGCGGGTCGCCGATAAATTTCGCGCGGCGTACCGACCTGCAGGATCTTGCCGCTTTCTAAAATCGCCATCCGATCCGAAATCGACAGCGCCTCTTTCTGGTCATGGGTCACGTAGACCGTCGTGAGCTTGAATTCTTTGCACACGCGACGGATCTCTGTGCGCATCTCCAATCGCAACTTTGCGTCCAGGTTGGACAACGGCTCATCGAGCAACAAGCAACGGGGCCGAATGACCAGCGCTCGGGCGAGCGCGACTCGCTGCTGCTGACCTCCGGAAAGTTGATTCGGTCTCCGCTCCGCATAATTGCCCATGCGCACGGACTCCAGCGCCTCACCGACTCGTCGCTTGATCTCAGCTTTAGCCACCCGCCGCTCCTCGAGGCCAAACGCGACGTTTTCCGCCACCGTCATGTGCGGCCACAACGCATAGCTTTGAAACATCATCCCCGTATTCCGCTTATGCGGAGCCAGCCGCGTCACGTCTTCCTCGCCAAACAGAATCTTCCCTTCCTCGGGGATATAGAACCCCGCCATGCTGCGAAGGAGCGTCGTCTTGCCGCAACCACTTGGCCCTAGGAGGAAAAACAACTCACCCGGCTCAATCCGGAGGTCCAAATGATGCAACGCTGTCACCGTCCCAAAGCGTTTCGTCAGTTTCTGAATCTCGATGGAAATCATGCAGCTGTGGACGGCGGGCGAGGCAAGGTTTCGCATTCCGCTAAGTCAAAAGAATAAACCCATTCCACCCGAAGGAACGGGTTGCATCGAGCGCCCCGGATCGTCTCCCTGCCTCTATTCACATGCCGGCCTCCCCCCGCTCCCGCACGCGTACTCGCACCGCCATCCATCCCGACCTTGCCTCGGTTTTGTTCACCGAAGCGCAAATCAAGCGACGGGTTCGTGGACTGGCCCGAGAGATCAAAAAGGTCTACGGCAAAGGTGAATTCACCATGATCGCGCTGATCAATGGCGCCGTCATGTTCACGGCTGATCTCATGCGCGAGATCGATAATCCCGTGCGCCTCGATTGTATTCGCGTCTCGAGCTACGGTTCCGGAACCAAATCGGTCGGGGCACCGCAAATCGTTGCAGACCTCACGCTCGATATCGCGAATCGCGACGTACTTATCATCGACGATATTCTCGACACCGGAAAAACCCTCGCGCTCGTGACCACCCTCGCGCGGAAACTCAAGCCGGCCAGCTTGCGGACCTGTGTGCTGCTCGACAAAAAAGCGCGCCGCGAAGTCGATTTTGAAGCTGATTTCGTGGGCTTCAAAATCCCGAACAAATTCGTCGTCGGCTACGGACTCGATTTTGCGGAACGGTACCGAAACCTTCCGTGTATCGGTGTCCTCAAGACGGAACTGCAAACGGTTCCGCTGCTCTAACGAGCGGCAGCGAGTGACGGTGACGAGCAGAGCCCTGCCGTTCGCCGCACCAACGTTGGCTTAGCGACGCCGAGCGCTGCGAGCGCCGCTGCTCCGTTTCGGCGCGTATGCCGCTGCGACTTTCGTCGGCTTCCGATGGTCACCTGACTTCAGCGAATTGATCTGATCGCGCAGCAATGCGGCGCGCTCGAACTCCAGTCGACCGGCCGCTTCCTGCATTTCGTCCTGTAGTTCCGCGATCACGGAAGCCACGTCGTCGATCGACTCTGCGACCACGGGTTCTTCGCGATCTCCACTGCCGTCATAGACGTGCAAGCTCGCCTGCGCCGACCGCTTCACACTCCTCGGTGTGATCCCGTGTTCCGTGTTATAGGCCAGTTGTTTTTCGCGGCGATACTTAACCACCTCAACCGTCCGCGCGATCGACTGAGTGATATTATCCGCGTAGAAAATCACGCGCCCCTTTTCGTGGCGCGCCGCTCGGCCCGCGGTCTGAATCAAACTCGTTTCGCTCCGAAGGAACCCTTCCTTGTCCGCGTCCAAAATCGCGACAAGTGCGACCTCCGGTAAATCCAAACCTTCGCGAAGCAGATTGATCCCAATCAGAACATCGAAGTTGCCGAGTCGAAGATTGCGCAGGATCTCCACGCGTTCGATCGCATCAATGTCAGAGTGTAGGTACTCCACTCTGATCTTCGCCTCACGCAGGTAGGTCGTGAGGTCCTCCGAAAGTCGCTTGGTTAAAGTCGTCACCAGCACTCGTTCGCCCGCTCCCGTCGCTGCGCGGATTTCACCAATCAGGTTTTCAACCTGCCCCTTCGTCGAACGGATCGTAATCTCCGGATCCAGCAAACCGGTCGGGCGGACCAACTGTTCGGCGATCACGGCGGATCGCTTTAACTCGAATTCAGAAGGCGTGGCCGAGACGTAAAGCGTTTGACCCGTGATTTGCTCAAATTCGTCGAACGTCTGCGGACGATTGTCCAACGCGGACGGCAGTCGGAAGCCAAAGTTGACCAGGTTCTGCTTACGCGCGCGATCGCCATTCGACATCCCACCAATCTGCGGAACCGTCGCATGACTTTCGTCGATCATGAGCATGAAATCCTTCGGGAAGAAATCGATGAGACAAAACGGCCGCTCGCCTGGCTTTCGCCCGGTGAGGTGACGGGAATAGTTTTCGATCCCGTTGCAGAAGCCCATTTCCTGCAGCATCTCCAAATCGTAATTGGTCCGCATCCGGATGCGTTGGGCTTCGAGATACTGCGCCGATTGTTCGAAGAACCCCACGCGCTCCTCCAGCTCCGCCTTGATGGCGCCGATCGCTGGCTCCAGCTTCCCTCGAGACGTAACGTATTGATTCGCCGGGTATAGGTCGAACTGGTCCAGCGTCCGGAGTACATCGCCGGTCAACGGATCAAATTCGGTGATCCCTTCCACCTCGTCCCCAAAAAATTCCACGCGCAACCCATGCTCAAGGTACGCTGGCATGACATCGACCACGTCACCGCGAACGCGGAACGTGCCGCGTTTCAGCTCGTAGTCGTTTCGATCGTAGATGTTGTCGACCAGTCGCTCCAGGAACTTGTTACGGCCGAGGCTGACGCCGCGTCGGATGGGGATCCGCATCTGCGTAAATTCCTCGGGTGAGCCCAAGCCGTAAATGCAGGAAACGCTCGCGATCACGATAACGTCACGACGCGAAACCAAGGAACTACTGGTCGCGATTCGCATCCGTTCGATCTCCTCGTTGATCGACGAATCCTTCTCGATGTAAGTGTCGCTGGAAGCGATGTACGCCTCAGGCTGATAGTAGTCGTAGTAGCTGACGAAGTATTCGACCGCGTTCTCGGGGAAAAAATTCTTGAATTCCGAGTAGAGTTGCGCCGCCAGTGTTTTGTTATGTGAGATGATCAGAGTCGGCCGCTGGCATTGGGCGATCACGTTCGCCATCGTGAAAGTCTTGCCGGAGCCTGTAACTCCGAGCAGCGTCTGGAACCGGTTACCCGCGTTGACTGAAGCAACGAGTTTCTCGATCGCCTGTGGCTGGTCGCCGGTCGGGCGGTAATCGGCGTTAAGTTTGAAGAGCATGGAGGGCGTACGAAGTCCGGTGATAGACCAGTCGGCAATCGTGCTCTCCTCGGCGCAAGATGCAAATCACGCGAGCTCAGTCGCGCTGGAGCGCCCCTCAGCCGAGCGCGCGTTTCGCGACCGGACAATCCACGCAAGGACCCCAAAACTCAGCAAAAGGCAGAGCGCCCCGCGTAGCCGCAGCCACCCGCGCCCAAGCTTGTACGTGACACTGTTTTTCTTCGCCTCTTCAAGGCGCAGTTCGGATTGAACCCGCGTGAGCTGGACTGCGAGGCTCTCGCGCTCGAATCGCAAATGTGCCAACTCCTGTTGCAGCGACGCGAGACGGGCGACGGACGTCGCATGGAGCGCTTCCAGCTGACGCATGCGCTCATCATTGGCCCGCTGCTGCGCCCGATTGCTGGTGAGCAAATTCCATGTGCTCTGGAGCTCCGTCAGCTCGCGAATGATCTTTTCAGACTGGGCAATGCGGCTCTGCTCAGGCGGAATCTCGACCGCGATCGCATCGCTTCGTTGGCTGAGTTGAACCATCTCCTGCTCGAGCCCCGCGCTCCTTTCGCGCATGGACGCCTCTTGATTCAGCTGCGGCCGATCGTGGATGATCAGCCACACGCCCAGGATAGCCAGCGTCAGCGCAAGCAACAGTCGCAGGACGGGAATAGACCGCTGAGCTGTTTTACTGATGAAGGGTTGGTGCTCGATTGCCACGCGGTGGGCGGTAAGTTGGGACTCAGGTCTCGGGCGATTTCTCGCCAATTGCTAAACGAGCGCCAACTCATATCTTCGTGTCAGGTTCGGCGCTCAGGTAGAGGACGACCGTTCCCTCGATTCATGTCCAAAGCAATCATTTCGACGCTGTACGATTCCGACGTATTCAAAATGGCGTGCCGCCAGTTCGACAAGGCGGCCGATGCCATCAATCTTCCGGAGACGATTCGCGATCGGACGAAATATCCTCGGCGCTGCCTGTCCGTCGCATTGCCTGTCCGTCGAGATGATGGGAGCGTCACGGTTTTCGAAGGTTACCGCGTTCAGCACAACGTTTCGACCGGGCCGTCGAAAGGTGGAATACGGTTTCACGAGCACGTGACGATCGGCGAAGTGGCGGCCTTGGCGATGTGGATGAGCTGGAAATGTTCGCTGGTCGGCTTGCCGTACGGGGGCGCGAAAGGCGGCGTGATCGTCAATCCACGCCAGTTGTCCGAAGGCGAACTCGAGCGCCTGTCACGACGCTACATGCAGGAGATGGTCAATTTTCTCGGGCCGCACCTGGATGTGCCGGCACCCGACGTGGGAACGAACGAAAAGATCATGGGGTGGATGATGGACACGTATTCCAATCACGTGGGGCGAAACGAACCCGCGGTGGTTACGGGTAAACCAATCGCGCTCGGTGGTTCGCAAGGCCGGCGCGAAGCAACGGGGGCTGGCGTGGCGTATCTGGCAAAACGTTACCTGGAAGACCTCAAGATCCAGCCCTCCGAAGCAACCGCCGTGATTCAAGGATTCGGCAATGTCGGCAGTGAAACCGCCCTCGCACTGCATAGCTACGGCGTGAAGATCATCGGTATTTCCGATTACACGGGCGCGCTCTTTAATCCAGCCGGCATCGATGTCCGCAAGGCGCTCAACTACGTCCAATCAGAAAAGGTGCTGAAGGATTTCGCTGGAGCCGAGTCGATCACGAACGAGCAACTGCTCGAGCTGAAGTGCACGGTGCTCGCTCCTTGCGCGCTGGAACGCGTCATCACGGAACAGAATGCGCCCAAACTCCAGTGCCGAATCCTCGCCGAAGGAGCCAATGGTCCAACCACGAACGGCGCCGATCGAATTATTGAAGACCGGGGTGACATCGAGCTTATCCCTGACGTCCTGTGCAATTCAGGTGGCGTGATCGTCTCTTATTTCGAGTGGCTGCAAAACCTGCAGAACTACTACTGGGATCGGGACGAGGTGATGACGAAGCTCTTCGCGATTCTCGATCGAGCGAAGGAGTCGGTTGAATATCAAAAACGTAAGTTCAAATTCAGCCGGCGGCTTGCTGCTCTGACGTTGGGCATCCAGCGAGTAGCGGATGCGAAAGCGGCACGCGGTCTTTTTCCCTGATCTGCCGATCTCGGACGCAGTGAGTGAGTGAAGGAAATCGGCGCGTCGATCGACGCGGACGATTTTTTTTCGCTTTTCATTTTGCCCGATCCGCCGAATGCAGTCGGCATTTTGCACGTTGCCTGCGATCCGGGGATTCTCCGAGTCCGCAGTTCCGTAATAGTGGGGCTGGGACTTACGCGAGTACCCGCGGCTGGCATGTGGATGGCTAGGGTAATCGCGCGTTTGTTAATCCGTCGACTCGTCGACCGCTTTTAACCCGCACCCACCGGGTCCTCACCATGAGCGACTCGCGCGTGCTCATTCCCATCTCTATGTCGTCTCCTCACTCCTCCTCTCTCTCTCTCTCGACTCTCAATCCTCTTATGCGCCGTCCGGCGCTCGGCGCCCAGAGCAGCCGAACAGGGAGTACACCCGCCTCAGGCGCGTCTGCTGCGCCGTGGAAGACGACTTCGACCAGCTCCTCCCATCCGATCATCGCTCTCTGTCATCTCAGCTGGGATTGGGTCTGGCAGCGCCCACAACAATTTCTCTCCCGCCTCGCGAAAACGCATCCAGTTTTGTTTGTAGAAACGTACTGCGCCGACGTACCGAGTACGGTCGTGCGGCTGCGATCGCCCGAAAATTGCCCCAACGTCACGATTTGTGAAATGCATCTGCCGGCTTCGCGGTGGAGCGATGGAAAGTTTATCGATCGCGAACGTCGACGTGCACTTCGTCGAGCACTCACCAATGATCTCGAGGGACGCTTTGATGATGCGATTCTCTGGTTCAACGACCCCATGGCCGTCACCGCTTTCGCGGGGCATTTGGATGAATCACTGATCGTTTACGACTGCATGGATGAACTGTCGCAGTTCAAGGGTGCGCCCCCCGCACTGATTGAACGCGAGTACGATTTGCTCGAGGTTGCGGACGTCGTGTTTTGCGGGGGTCGCAAGATGCGCGACAAGCGCCTCCCCTATAATGCGAACAGTCATTTTTATGGAACCGGCGTCGACATCGCGCATTTTGGCAGCGCGCGTTCCTCCGCTCTCGCGGTCGCGCCCGAGATCGCTGAATTGCGTGGACCGGTGCTCGGCTACTTCGGTGTCGTCGACGAACGCATCGACTATGATCTGCTCGCCGCCCTCGCGGATGCAGATCCAAAATGGCACGTTGTGATGGTAGGCCCGACGACGAAAGTGGATCCAGCCACGTTTCCAAAACGTCCCAATCTCCACTTCATCGGTGGTCGCGCGTACGCGCAGCTCCCGACCCTCACCAAGGGGTTCTCCGTCTGCCTGATGCCCTTTGCGCGAAATGAAGCCACGGAGTACATCAATCCCACCAAGGCTCTCGAGTACATGGCCGCAGGCCGGCCGGTCGTCTCCACGGCGCTGGATGAAGTGAAGTCGAACTTCAGCGGCGTGGCGCGAATTGCCCGCAATCACACTGAGTTCATCGAGATGTGCCAACGCGAAGTCGCATCACCGTCACGGTCCAGAATCGAACGCGGCTTGAAACTCGCGCAAGAAAACACTTGGGACGCCATTGTCGGGAAAATGGAACGTCATGTCGCTGAGGCCCTAACCGTGCGTACCGAAAACAATCTCAGCGAAGTGACGAACATTGTGCCCTTGGTAGGCAACCAAACAGCGTATGTTTGACTACCTGATCGTGGGAGCGGGCTTCGCCGGCAGCGTGCTGGCGGAGCGCCTGGCTCGTGGGCAAAACAAGAAAGTACTCATCATCGACCGCCGCTCACACATCGGCGGCAATGCGTACGACTGCCACAACGAGCACGGCATCCTGATTCACAAATACGGCCCGCATATCTTTCACACGAACTCGGCGGATATTTTCAATTATCTCTCCCGGTTCACAGAATGGCGGCAGTACCAGCATCGCGTACGCGCGTGCGTGGATGGGCGCTTGCTGCCTATTCCCATCAACCTCGACACGATCAATGAGCTTTATGGTCTGCAGCTGACGCCCGACGGGATGAAAGCTTTCCTCGCGTCCGTCGCGGAGAAAAAAGAGCGGAATGTCACCTCCGAAGACGTCGTGGTCAGTGGCATGGGCCGGGAGCTCTACGAGAAGTTCTTCCGCAATTATACGCGAAAGCAATGGGGCCTGGATCCGTCTGAACTGGACGCTCAGGTGACGGCCCGCGTACCCGTTCGCTTCAATCGCGATGACCGTTACTTCACCGACAGCTACCAGGCCATGCCCGCGCGCGGGTACACGCATATGTTCGGAAACATGCTGGATCATCCGAACATCAAGATCATGCTCAACGCTGACTACCGTGAGGTCCGCGAAGAGGTGGCGTACGACCAGCTGATCTTCACCGGACCCATCGACGAGTATTTCGAATATCGATATGGTCCGCTTCCGTACCGTTGCCTGGAATTCAAGCACGAGACGCACAACCGTCCCGTCTTCCAATCCGCGCCGGTCATCAACTATCCGAACGAGTACGCCTACACGCGCGTCACTGAATTCAAATACCTCACGGGACAGGAACATCCTTTGACCAGCGTCGTGTACGAATTTCCGAAGGCCGAGGGTGATCCTTATTATCCGATTCCGCGTCCCGACAATGCGGCCTTGTACAAACGCTACCAGGCGTTGGCGGAGGAAACGCCGGATGTCCACTTTGTGGGACGGCTCGGGACGTATAAGTACTACAATATGGATCAGGTCGTCGGACAGGCTTTGACGGTGTTTACCCGTCTGACGAACTCCACGCGCGCGGAAGCGTTGGCGACGGCGTAGTTTTCTCGGCTCAACTTTTTGTCTCCCGTGTCTGGTGGGCGGCGGCCGTTGCTGCCGCATTTTTGCCATGTTCCCGTGCTCTGCTATTCCTCGTGCCGAATATCCCCGCCCTGATCGTCAGCGAGGTTTAATCGAAGGCGTCGATTGGTTAAACCTTAACGGCCCGTGGCAATTTCGCTTCGATCTCCACCGACGCGGTAACGATGAACAATGGTTCAACCCGAGTGGACCGGATTGGCGCGAACAAATCATCGTCCCCTTCTGCTGGGAATCCTTGGCCGCTTGGGGTGAAGCCGACGCGGCGGGCAATGATAATTACTATTCCTCGCGCGTTTACGTCCGTCCTCTTGAGGTAACACGCGTCAATCATCGCGTCGCCGAGCGTTATGAGGTCGGCTGGTATCGCCGCCTTGTCGAGGTTCCGGATTCACACCACTGGCGCCATCGCCGCGCAATTCTCACAGTGGGCGCGGCGGATTTCGCCATCCAGTGCTGGAGCAATGGCGTTTATTGCGGCCGTCGTGAGGGCGGCTATGTGCCGCACGAATTTGATATTACCGATTCGTTGTCGGCGTCGGACGGAAAGGTCCGTCGTACGCTGATTGTGTTTCGAGTTGAAGATCCGATGGACAACCGCGAACAGCCCGTCGGAAAGCAGTGGGGCTGGTACACGCCGACCAGCGGGATCTGGCAGACGGTGTTCCTGGAACCGCGACCGGTCATCCACATCGACCATTTCCGGATCACGACGGACATCGATCAAGGACGGGCTTCGTTTGAGCTGTTCTGTCACGGCTTGAATGAAGGTGTGACCGCGGTCGTCGACATCATCCCGCCGGACGCCCCGCCTCACCGTGTCACCCTGAATCCCGGCGCCGACTCGATTGTGTCGGGCGATGCAGAGATCTATCCCATTTCGCTGTGGGATCCTGGCGATCCGAAACTTTATCGGGTGATCCTCAGGTTGATCAACGAAGAGCGTGAGCTGGACAGTGTGCGCAGCTATTTCGGCATGCGCAAAATCGGCACGGTGCCGGCGACCTCAGCCGAGGCGCCGGCGATGCTTTCGCTCAATAACAAGCCGATCTACCTGCGCGGTGCGCTCTATCAATCCTATCATCCCGACGGTGTTTACACCGCGACGAACGCGCAGACATTGCGCAACGACATCGCGTTCGCGCGGGAAGCAGGCTTCGATTTCCTGCGGATTCACATCAAGCTGGATGACCCGATTCTGCTCTATTATGCGGATACGCTCGGCATCCTGCTGATGCAGGATTTTCCAAATTTCGGCGAAGGTGGCGACACCCCGATGGGCCGAAAGCGTTTCGAAGCCATGCTGCGGTGCGGGATGCAGCGGGACTTCAATCACCCTTCGATCATCGCATGGTGCATCTTCAACGAAACGTGGGGCTTTGGCGGACAGACCGAGTTGATGAAGCTCATCGCGCCACCCTCGAAAGCGAGCAAAGAGGAGAAGAAACTCGCCGCCGAGAAGCTGGCCAATCTGTCGTCCTTCAAGTGGGTCCATGAGATGTGGCAGCTCGCCAAATCGCTCGACAGCACCCGGCTCATCGAAGACATGAGCGTCGTGCTGTGGGAACATCTGGCCGCGTATGGTCACGTGGATACGGACATCAATTCATGGCACTTCTACCTCGATGATTATGCCAAGGCCAAGGCCCACATCGAGAGCGTCATCGCGAAAACGTACCGCGGCTCAAACTTCAACTATATCGAAGGCTACCAGCAACGCGGGGTGCCGCTCATCAACAGCGAATATGGCGGCGTCGGGGCGCTGGACGGCGATCGCGATGTCAGCTGGTCGTTCAAGTTCCTCACGAACGAACTGCGCATTCATGGTCAGCTCTCAGCCTACATCTACACCGAGCTCCACGACGTCGAGTGGGAGTATAACGGGCTGCTCAACTATGACCGCACGCCGAAGGAACTCGGCTATCATCCCACCATCATCAATCAGGGCGATGTCCTCCCGATCAACGCAGCACCGATTTCGCGCGTGATGCCCGGCGCAGCGGTGGAGGTTGAAGTTTTTTCCTCTCACTTTTCCCGTCGCCGTTGCGATGGCGTCACGCTTCACTGGCTGTACTCCGGTATCGACACCCTGGGGACGCTCTATCCGGCGCTGGCGCGGGGTCGCGCTCGCATTCCGTTCACGCATCACCGCGTCGAACTCGCCCGCAAGATCGCGCTTGCCGCGCCGACGCAGCCGATGCTCTGCAACTTATCGGTCGCGGCGGTTCTCCCGGATGGTCAGACCGTCGCGGGCAATTACATCCAGCATTTCATCAGTGATGGCGCGGTCTCTGAGCGGGAGGACAATGGCAAGACCCTCATCCTCCGGCGGCGGGTCACCGATTGGGTCGACGCAGAATGGAGTGTGTCCCACTCAACGCGGGAAGAGGCGGCGGCGCTGGGCTGCTGCTTTGGTTATGGCTCGGGATTCTTTGAGTGGGAGTTTACCGACGAGGTCATTCCGTTGATTGGCCAAGCACGACGGGTGCGGGTGTTTTGTGAGGCGTCTGCGCGGCGGAGCGACACGCCCCAAACGGACAGCCACCGTTATCCCACCAATTTCGAACTCCTCATCAACGACTTGCCGGTCCATCGCACCCTGCTGCCGGATCATCCTCACGACACCCGTGGCGCACTCAGTTACCTGCGAGGAGGGCGCGGCGCCTATGGCTACCTCATGCGCGCAGCGTTCGAGGGCGAACTCCTGCAACAAGTTGCCGCAACGGTGGCACAGAACGGAACGCTGCGGTTTCGCTGCGCTGTCCCGGCCGATTCCCCTCCGCACGGTGGGTTGACGGTTTACGATTTCGACTGCGGGAGGTACCCGATCTCGCCCACTATCGTGATTGAGTGGGAACAGGGGTAAAATCCGCCGTTTTTAGCGAATTTCGAACCTGCCGCGCCTAGGCCGGTCTTGGGCAGGCGTATGGTATCGTTCCGCCAGTCAGACTTCAATAACCCCGTCTCGCCGAATCGGTTTCTTTGGGCCACGGGAATTGAAGATACCTTTATCACGGCGCCTTTTGCCAAGACAGGACGACGCCTTGATGAGTATGAATTGACCGGACATTACGACCGCTGGTCGGAGGATCTAGACCTCATGGCTGAACTCGGCGTCACCGCCGCTCGGTACGGTATACCGTGGCATCGGATCAATCCGTCTCCGGGGGTGTGGGATTGGAGCTCAGCAGATGGCCCACTGAACCGCATGCTCGAACTCGGCATCGCACCCATCGTTGATTTGGTTCACTATGGCCTGCCGCCGTGGATCGACGGCGCTTTTCTTCATCGAGAATATCCAGAGTACGTGGCCGAGTACGCGGCCCGGGTCGCTGATCGCTTCAAGGGGCGCATCCACGCCTACACGCCACTGAATGAGCCACGGATCACGGCCTGGTACTGCGGGCGACTCGGATGGTGGCCGCCGTTCAAGCAGAGCTGGCGCGGATTCGTCGATGTCATGAAAGGAATTTGCCGGGGCATCGTCGCGACCGTCGAAGCGCTGAAGCAAGTCGACGCTGAAATTCTTCCGGTGCACGTCGACGCCACGGATCTCTACTCCACGACTGACCCCACTCTCGAGTCCGAAGCGCAGCACCGTCAAGAGCTGGTGTTCCTCGCACTCGATCTGATCTCAGGCCGGATCGTGGACGGACATCCCCTGCGCGCCTGGCTCGCGCGGCACGGCATGACTGACGACGAATTCTCCTGGTTTCAAAACCACGCGGTGGATCTTCCGTTTATCGGCATCAATCTCTATCCCATGTTCACGCGGAAGGTGATTTCGCGTACGGCCGCGGGTCGCACGCGGATCGCGATGCTGTATGCCACCGGTGATCTAATCGAGGATCTGGGGAGACTTTACTGGCAGCGATATCAAGCGCCGCTGTTTATCGCGGAAACGGCGTCAACCGGTTCGGTTCGCCGGCGGCGTGAATGGTTGGACGCGTCTGTTGCCGCCGTCGCTCGCAGCCGAGCTGCCGGGGTACCGATTATCGGGTACACATGGTGGCCGCTGTTTGCGTTGGTGACGTGGGCCTACCGACAAGGGTCGCATCCACCAGAATATTACCTGAAGCAGATGGGGCTGTGGGATCTCTCGCCCGACCTTGAACGAGAGCCAACCGCCTTGGTGGACGCTTATCGTCAGCTCGTGCGCAGCGGCTGCGACGCCGTTGGGGAGCTCGCCTTGCTTCCAGCCGCCACGCGTTCGAACGCAGGCCAACGATGAAAGGATCTATGTTTCGCAGCTTCTTCTTCGCCGGCTTTGAAGGCGCCACGGGTTACAACGAACGGGGCGAGTGGATCGACCAGATCGCGGCAACGCATCACGATCGTCATGCCGACGCGGACTATCGGCGACTGCGCGATGTCGGAATTTTCGCCGCCCGTGAGGCAGTGCGCTGGCCGCTGGTCGATCGTCGCGGCCGATATGACTTCGGCACCTTGCGCCCGTTTCTCAACGCCAGTCGCAAGTACGGCGTCGATGTGATCTGGGATCTTTTCCACTACGGATTTCCGACCGATGTTGATATTTTCTCGGCCGGTTTCACCGATCGCTTCGCGTCGTACTGTCGCGCGGCGGCCCAGTTTCTTTGCTCTCAACAGGAAGGGACCTGCTACTTCACGCCCGTCAACGAGCCATCGTACTTCGCCTGGGCGGCGGGCGAAGCGGGGCTCTTCGCACCGCACGCGCGCGGACGTGGGCCCGAGCTCAAACTGGCTCTGGTCCGGGCGGCGATCGCGGGGATCAATGCGATCCGCGAAGTCGTACCGCACGCACGGATCGTGAACGTGGATCCGATTTGCAATGTCGTTCCGCGCCACGGCCAAATGGACCAGCTCAGCGACGCGACAGCCTTCAATCATCAAGCGGTCTTTGAAGGATGGGACATGCTTGCGGGGCGCCTGCACCCGGAGTTGGGCGGCTCACCCCAACATCTCGATATCGTCGGAGTGAACTATTACTGGACCAATCAGTGGGAGATTGGCGCGGAGGAGGATCCGCTTCCCGACGACGATCCTCGTCGCGTCTCGTTGGGTCGGCTGATTCGTCGCGTGTGGAAACGTTACGGACAGGAATTACTCATCACCGAAACGGCCCATGTGCACGAGATGCGGCCCAAATGGATGAAATACGTGGCCGACGAATGCGAGGCCCTGCTGGACGAGGGCGTGCCGTTGCGCGGTGTTTGCCTGTATCCGATTCTCGGTATGCCGAAGTGGCATTCGCCGGAGCAATGGGTGCGCATGGGCCTGTGGGACATCCTCCACGACCAGCCCATGCTTGCCCGTGAAATCTGCGCTCCGATGTGGGAGGCATTGCAAGAGGCGCAGCGACTTGAATTCCGTCATGCTCCCGCCCCGGGCCGGGGCTGAGTACGCCAGCGACATTCCCAGTCACCGCCGAAAATTTTGAAACGACGAAGGGGGCGCTATGCTTAAACAATTCCGTGATTTCGCACTCCGGGGAAACGTGGTCGACCTGGCCGTTGGCGTAATTATCGGCGCCGCGTTCGGCGGTGTCGTGACCTCATTGGTCAATGACGTGATCATGCCCCCGATCGGTCTGCTCGTCGGCGGCGTGGATTTTGCGAATCTCTTTGTTGTGCTGAAGCAAGGTGCGACTGCGCCCGGTCCCTATCCTTCCGTTGCGGCCGCCAAAGCGGCCGGCGCCGTTACGTTGAACCTGGGAATCTTTCTCAACACCCTGATCAACTTCACGATCATCGCTGCGGCGGTTTTTGCGCTCGTCACTGCGATGCAGAAATTGCGGCGCAAGGAAGAGGTCAAACCGACGGCGACGCCACCTCCGCAGGAACTTCTGCTCGCCGAGATCCGCGACCTGCTGAAAAGTCAGCGGCCGGGCGATTTTCGAGCGCCGCTAAAGTAACAGAAAAACCGCCGCCATCACGCCGGTGGGAACGAGCGCGCCAACGAGCAGCCGGAGTGGCGACACGCCATCTGCAAAGTAGCGCTGCAGGATCGCCTGCCCTGCTGGATTTGGAGCGTTCGCGATCACCGTGAGGCCCCCACCGGCCACGGCTCCGGCGACGACCGCATACTTCAGGCTTTCAGTGAAGCTGGGCACGAGCGTCGCAAGATAGGTGATCGCCGCGTTGTCATTCACGGCCGTCAGCAGGGTCGCACTCAAAAACAGCGGCACTTCGCCGAGGCTCTTCAACACGGGTTCGATCCACCATGCTTGCAGTCCTCCATGGATCACCAAACCGGCCAGAAAAAAGCCCACGAGCAACGGCGCTTTCAGATCCAGTTTGCTTTGGTGGTGGGCGGTGGCTTGCGAGAATGCCAGGAAGAACAGGAATGCTCCCACGAAGAGCGCGGGGTAATGAGCCGTGTAAACGACCAGCGCCATGAAGCCTAGTTGCACCGCCGTGATCCATGCGGGAATCGCTCGTTTTCCACTGCGATCGTCCGTCTGAGCCTGGGCCGTCTGACGTTCGATTCGCTTCCGATCCAACGCCGCCAGCTGCCGTCGAAAGACGATGTAGTAGATCGCCGTTGCCACGACGATGCCGATGAAGGCCTTCCAGCCAAAATGGGTGAACATGTAAGCCATGTCCCACCCCCAGGGAGCCGCCACCATCAAAACCGGGGGCGCAGCAAAATGGGTCAACGTTCCGCCGACTGAAACGTTGACGAACAACAGACCAAGGGTGCCGTAGCAAAACATCGGAGACGGCTTCAGCGCGTAGAATTGGCGGGCGAGTAACAGCGCGGCAATGGTCATGGCGGCCGGCTCAGTGATGAACGAACCGAGGACAGGACCGATGATTAGGATCGAAAGCCACCAGGCGCCCGTGGATCCACGCCCGATGGCTGCCACCCCGCGGAGGCACTGCTCCGCAAACACCAGCACAGGCCGGGTTGACGCGAGCGCCATAATCACAACCACGAATACAGCTTCGGTGAAATTGACCTTGTGTCCGATGTAATCGAGCGCGTCCGGCCATCCTTTATACCACGTTATCGCTCCAATCAGGACGACGACCCATAGACCAAAGACGGCTTCGACTTCACCCAGCAAATGCAGAATCTGCCCCCCGAAACTCACTTCGTCCCGAACTTCGTCTTCATCCGAATCCGTCGGAGGAGGCGCCAAGTCTCTTAACCGCGCGCTGTGGGCTTCCTCAACCTCGTGCGCCCAATGTCGAAATTTGCCCGTCAGGAACGTATGGATGATCGCCAGGACGAAAATGATCGTCGCAACGAGATTGAACGGCTCGGCCGTCACCCGCGCGGTCAAAGTGTCGAGGACGTTGCCTGTGGCGGGCGCGTAGCTGTCGAGCGGAATGGGCAGACTGCCCGTCACAACCGATGCAGCGCGCAGGCACGGAACCGCCAGAACCGCCGTCGCTGCGATGGCCAACCGCCGAAGTGTCCGGATGAATGCGCGCATATCGTGATCGCAAGGCAAACTCGCCCGGCAATAGTGGCAAGCACTGTTGGCTATTGAGACCCGCGGAGCCTTCCTGGCTCGATCGCCGCAGGGCCGCAGCGTTCCAACAGGTCAGATCAACACCAGTAACTCGTCGAGCGAGTGGATGAACGCATCGGCGCTCTTCCGCACCGCCGCCCGCGCAACATAGCGTCCGAAGCCGACAAAATAATCCACCTTCGTCCTGGATTCCAAATCACTGACGCCGTCGCCCACCATGACGGTTCGTTCCGGTCGAAGCTCCTGCTTCAACCTTGAGATCACCTCGGGTTTTCCACCCGACCTCGTGGTCGGATACTTCGAATCAAACCCGGCGTAGTTGCCCGCGGAATCGAAGTACAGATCCACCGCCTCAATACGTTTGATGCCTAACGCGGCCGCCAGTGGCTCGATTGCCTGACGGAACCCCCCGCTCACAATCACAGGGGTCCAGCCTCGTCGTACCAGTTCGTTGATCGTCGCCATCGCACTCGGTTCGATCGTTGCCAGATACTGGCTCGCCACCGCGTCCACGTGACGCCGGTGCGGTCGAATGAGCTCGAGCCTCCGGCCAAACACCGCCTCCACCGGGAGCTTCCCGTTCATCGCGTCGTTCGTCATCGCCTCCACCAGCGCGAACGTCTCCGGCCCGCCCGCTCGTGCCAGTTCGTCCACTCCTTCGATCGCGGAAAGCGTGCTGTCACAATCGAAGCAGATAAGTTTCGTCGACACGGAGCTACGCAAGCGGTGCGTCGTGTTTCATTCAATCCTGATTACGGAATCGATGCGGCGAGAGCTCTCCGGTTTCCATGCCCATCGTCCCCTCAAGTCACAAAAAAAGCCCTCCGCGAACGGAGGGCTTTGGAAATGAGCTGACGAGCGCTTACTTCTTGGCGCTGCGCTTGAACTTCGAGGTGAACTTCTCGACGCGGCCAGCCGTGTCGACCAGGCGCTTTTCGCCGGTGTAAGCCGGGTGCGAGTCCATGGTCACGTCGCGGGCGACGACGAAATATTCAACTCCGTCGATCGACTCCTTGCGGGCCGACTTCATGGTCGACTTCGTCAGGAAACGCCGGCCGGTGCCGATATCGAGGAAGCAAACGTTGTTAAGCGTGGGATGAATTTCGGATTTCACGGCGGGGAAAGGTTGATCAGCCCTGACGCGCTTTGTAACGCGGCTCGACTTTGTTGATAACGTAGATTTTGCCCTTGCGACGAACGACCTGACAGGCCGGGTGACGCTTCTTGGCGGACTTGATGGAGGAAACGACTTTCATAAAAGGGGTCAAAACAGAGAGCGGTTTCGGCACTGTCAACCGAAATGTCCCTCCTCTGCCGGGTCTGTCGAGCTTTCGACGCGACTTCAGTTCAGACTCGTGTCTTCCGGCTCGTCGGCCAGCAGGCGCCACTCCTCGCCCATTGCGCCCAAGACCATCCGCCAGAGGCGCTCATCCTGCTTATACGTGAGGAGATCCGAGGGAACGTCCGTCACAATCCACGTCTCATGCTTCAGCTCTTTTTCCAACTGACCGCCCGACCACCCGGAGTAGCCGAGAAACGCCCGAAGCTCCGTCCCTTCTTCGTTGATGAGCTGACTGGCCCGGTCCGGCTCAATCCCGAAGTGGAGTCGAAACCCATCCGGCTGGTTTTGCCACGCGACCAGCAACAATTGCTCGGTTTGGACCGGACCGCCGGAGAACAACGGAACCCCGGACAATGATCCCAAAGCAAACTCGCCGTTCAGCTCGCCGAGTCGTTTGCCCAGCGGCCGGTTCAACACCACGCCCATCGCCCCGTCCGAGTTGTGCACTGACATCAAAACGACGGCCCGGCGAAAATTCGGGTCCCGCAAAGCGGGGTGCGCGAGGAGCAGGGACCCCGCGAAGCTCTCCTTCTTCGACTGGCGGCGTTCGCGCATGCCTGAAGGTGAATCAAAGTTGCAGAATTTGCACGCCGGCTTCCGCGAGAAGTGGCGCCACCAGCGGATCGTTGTTGTAGTCCTGCCGGTACCGCACTTCCGCAATGCCGGCAGCCGCGAGGATTTTCGCGCAATTGATGCAGAGGTAGTGGGTCACGTAAGCGACACAGCCTTCCACTGAACTACCTCGGCGGGCCGCATCTGCGATCGCGTTTTGCTCCGCGTGCACCGTGCCCTGCTCATGACCGTCACGCAGCCGGGATACATGAGGAGTGCCCGGCAAATAGCCGTTGTAGCCCGCCGCGACGATGCGGTTTTTGCGCGAGCCTCCCGTGACGATCAGGCAGCCGACGTGCAGTCGTTCGCAATTCGACCGGGTGGAGAGCAAAACCGCCGTGGCCATGAAATACTCGTCCCACGACGGGCGGTGCGGAAATTTTTCGGCGGCTTGCGCGATCAGGTCAACGGGACTCGGAAAGTCTGGCATGGGAAAACGAGCGCGACGGTGGACAAGCCGCTGGGCGCGGGCAATCTTCGAGTCAGGCATGCCCCGGACGATCCACCCCGAGCTTCTCGACGCGCTTCCTCCAGACCACCCGGACGCCATCCACAGTCGCCGCGACCTTCGCTTCATCAACCGTTTCATGGGGAACCACCGCTGGATCGCGCGTGAACTCCCCCGACATGTTCGCGCAAACGACCGCATGCTCGAGATCGGAGCGGGAACCGGTGAGCTCGCTCTTAAACTTAGTCGTGCCGGGTTCGCGGTGGATGCGCTGGATTTCGTTCCACCTCCTCCGAATTGGCCAGCTGCGCTCATGTGGCATCAGGCGGACCTCAAGACCTTCGGCGACTATGACCAGTACGGTATGATCGTCGGCAATCTGATCTTTCATCATTTGACGGAAGATGAACTCGGTGAACTCGGCGCGCGCCTGCGCACAAGCAGTCGTGTGATCATTGCCTGTGAGCCGGTCCGACGTCGGTTCTCCCAACTGATGTTTCGCGCCTTCGCACCGATTTTCGGCGCGAGTCACGTCACGGTGCACGATGGGCTCGTGAGCATCGCTGGCGGCTTCGCCAGTGACGAATTGCCCTGTGCGCTTGGGTTGGACAATGACCGCTGGATCGTGGACCAGTCATCCAGCCTGTTCGGCGGCTACCGGATGGTCGCAACCCGCCGCGCATGACCGCCTCCCGGCCGATTGAGATCATTGGCGGCGGACTGGCCGGCCTTTCTCTTGGCCTCGCGCTCCGTCGCGCGGGTATCCGAGTGACAATTATTGAAGCCGGCAGTTATCCGCGGCACCGCGTGTGCGGTGAGTTTATCACGGGATTATCGGCCACGACTCGTTCGCGCCTGGGCCTCGATCCATTTCTTAGTGACGCCGTGGAAAATCGCGACGTCGCTTGGTACCTTTTGAACAAGCCGGTGCGATATCAGAAACTGCCGCAAATCGCTCCGGGGCTGAGCCGGTATGCCTTGGACGCGCGCCTCGCGAACGCTTTCGTGGCGGCCGGGGGTGACCTCAAGACGCTGACCCGATCAGCCCATACGCGCGATGCTCCAGGGCGCGTTTTTGCGACCGGTCGACGGCGGGCCTCGTCTGGCTGGTTGGGGCTGAAAATTCATGCCCGAGACCTGGCATTGAGTCGCGACCTCGAAATCCATTTGGGCGACCACGCGTATGTCGGGCTCACCCATGTGGAAGAAGGGTGCGTCAATATCTGCGGCCTGTTTCGAAGGCGCAATCTGGCCGCCAAAGGACCCGATCTGCTGCTCGGCTACCTGGAGGATTGCGGACTCGCCGATCTGTCGCGCCGCTTGCGTGCCGCCACCCTCGCCACCGAATCGTTTTCTGCGGTTGCGGCCGTTGCATTCGATCCACGGGTACAGCCCCCCACCGCCGTCAGACTAGGCGATTCATTGGCGATGATCCCGCCGTTCACGGGACACGGGATGGCGATGGCGTTTCAGAGCGCAGAGACCGCCCTCGCCTCCCTGATCGCGTACGCGCAAGGGGAAATCGAGTGGCCCGCCGCCCGCGTTCAGATCCACCGCCAGCTCCAACGCCGCTTTCGTATTCGTCTGGCGTCCGCCAGCGCACTCCACTCGTTTCTCTTTAAACCGTCCCGCCAGCGTTGGCTGAGTGCTCTGAACCGAGCGCGCTTGCTTCCGCTTCGCCCGCTCTACGCTGCCCTTCACTGATGTACCTGCACGCCCTCTCCACCGCCGTCCCGCCCGAAACGTATACGCAGATGCAATGCTGGGGGATCGCTGAACGGTCCTCAGTCCGGGCGCGGCTCAGCCGGCGTTCGAGTTTGATCCTGCATACCATTCTCCGCGGCGACCACGGCATTGCGACGCGGCACTTCGCGGCCACCGACATCGACCGGGTCTTCGATCTCTCTTCCGACGAACTCAATTCCGCTTTCCGCCTACACGCCCCAAAACTGGCGGGCCGCGTACTGACGGACGCCCTCGCCAAAGCGGGAGTGCGTCACGAAGAAGTGGATGCGCTCCTGATCTGCACCTGCACCGGCTACCTGTGTCCGGGGCTGACGAGCTACGTTTCCGAACAGCTCGGGTTGCGCAACAACACCTTCCTCCTGGATTTGGTCGGGTTGGGATGCGGCGCCGCAATCCCCACGCTGCGCGCGGCGCAGCAGATCATCGCCGCGCAACCCAACGCAGTGGTGGCATGTGTCGCCGTGGAAATTTGCTCCGCCGCCTTTTATCTCGACGACGACCCTGGTGTTCTGATCAGCGCCTGTCTCTTCAGCGACGGGGCCGCGGCCACCATCTGGCGTGGTCATCCGGGCGAGCGGCCATTGCGAGCATTCGACTTCAACACGCTGCATCTCCCGGCGGACCGTGACAAACTCCGGTTCGAACACCGCGATGGAAAACTGCGCAATCTACTCGACCGCACCGTTCCTGAACTTGCCGCCCGTGCGGTGAAGGAACTCTGGTCTCAGCGCGGCGAACGATCGGTCAGCCGCGTGGTCGCGCATCCGGGTGGGCGCGACGTCCTGGAAGCGATCGCCCCGGTGGTCTCGCCACATCATTTAACCGCCAGCGCGGACACGCTGCGAGACAACGGCAACATGAGCAGCCCCTCCGTGCTCTTCGCGCTCGAGCGCACGCTTCAGCAGACTCAGCCCGACGGCGAAGGCGATTTCTGGCTGGTCAGCTTCGGTGCCGGCTTCAGTGCGCATAGCTGCCGCGTGGGGGTGTGAAGGCGATTTCTCATCGCGTCCTCCCCTGCCCAGTCTCAGAAACGAAGACAATTTCCCGGAGCTTCCAGCCATGGCCAAACTGACCGATCTCGTCGCTTACTGCGATCAACGCACACGGCGCACCGCCTTTGAGGATGCGCCCGGCGCGTTCAACGGCCTACAGGTGGCTAGTCGCGGCGTCGTCACAAAGATCGGGGCTGCGGTCGACGCGGGCGTAATCCCGTTTCAACGCGCGGTGGCCGCTGAGGTCGATTTCCTGATCGTGCATCACGGGATGTATTGGGACATGCCGCGGGCGATCACCGGGCCCGTTTACGACCGGGTCTCCGCGCTGGTGAACGGAAATTGCGCCCTTTACTCCAGTCACTTGCCGTTGGATTCCCATCCTCAGATCGGCAACAACGCGCTGCTGGCGCGCCAGCTTGGGCTCAAAGCGACGCGCGGGTTCATGCCCAACCCGGGTGGAGACATCGGCCGAATCGCGCCCAGTGGGCGGCTGACTCGCGCGGCACTCAAAACGAAACTGGAAGCACTTTATTCGCGAGTTATCGCGATAGAGTACGGATCCGCCACTCCCGCCGAGATCGCCTTTTGCAGCGGAAGCGGCAACAGCGCCCTGCGTGCATTGGCGGATACAGGCGTCGATACGCTGGTCACGGGAGAATTGCGCGAGGAATGGTTCAACCTGGCCCAGGAGCAAAAGCTCAATCTTTACCTCTGCGGTCACTACGCGACCGAGGTGCACGCGGTGAAGGCGCTGGCCATGCAACTCAGCAGGAAATTCCGGCTGCCTTGGGAGTTCATCTCGACCGACAATCCCCTTTGAACCGGCAAAACCGCCCGGCCAACGAAATCGCGCTTCCCCTTTAGCGGCGTTTCGTATGTTTCGTAGGGGTACTCAGATGAAGAAAATCGCCATCCTCAACGGCCCAAATCTCGATCGACTCGGAAAACGCGAGCCGGAGATCTACGGACACGCCACGTTGGCGGACTTGGAGCGCGCGCTGCGCACGGAGTTTGCCGGCGCGGCGGAACTCGATTTTCTCCAGTCCAATCATGAAGGTTTGTTGATCGACAAGATCGCTGCCTGCGCTGAGGCCAAGTTCGACGGCCTGGTTCTGAATGGCGCGGCCTTCACCCACACGAGCGTCGCGTTGCGGGATGCGCTCGCGGGATCCGGATTGCGCGCGGTCGAGGTGCACATCTCGAATGTCTATAAACGCGAGGAGTTCCGTCACCATTCGTTTACCGCTCCGGTGTGCGCCGCGGTCATCAGTGGGCTGGGGTTCGAAGGCTATCACGCCGCCGTCCGCTTCCTACTCAAAACTTGAGCATGCACCCTGATCCGCGGGTGCCACGCCTTCCTCGCCGGCTTGACCGGTTCGCTGGTCCGCCACGCGAATTTCCTGAAAGACTCACCGAACCCGCGCGTCAGCACGCTGTCCGAGCTCCTGCTTGAACCCGGTTTGAAGGCCGCTATAACGCCTTCGCTCACTGCTTCATCCGCTTCCTGATGCCTCATCCTTCACTCCTGCTGCACCGGCGTGCGGCGTTTATCAGTCTTGCCCTTTGCTTCACTGCGCTTTTTGCGAGCGCCGCCGAGAACGTTCCGGAACCGGAGCGCGATCGTGGCAGCAAATTGGACGAGCTGACCCGGGCACCGGCGATAGCCCTGGCCTCCTTTCTTGATAGCTTGCCCGATCTGGTGGATCAAGGCGTGCCGAGCTTTGCGCCTCAAGGCGCCTTCCGCCTCTACCTGCGTCCAAGATTTGGTGACCTCCTGCACGAGGACTATTTTCGTTTCCTCGTCGGTGCGCGCCAGAAGGTGAATGAGCAACTGGAGATCAACGCAGAGCTGGGGACGTATTTTACTCACGGTCTGCGCGAATCGGTCGGCAATGGTTTATACCAGTTCCGGGTCGGATCGCGGTACGAGTTCGCGTACAATCCCGAATCCGGCTGGAATGTCGGACTCGACTGGATCACGCCGTTGAGCCGGCCGCCCTACGAAATCACCGACGGTCTTCGTCATACCATGCCGTTCGTCACGTACACGCGAACGATCTCGCCCAAGCACGGCCTCGTCGGCTTCACCACGCTCGGTTTCGATTTTCAAGACGGCACGTCGTTGCCGGTCAACTACGCCGAGAACCAGCTTCACGCCAACTCGACGATGCTAACCTTGGGCGTCGCTCGCCAGTGGCGCAGAATGCACGTCATCCTCCGCGTATTCGACGCCAATACCGTTTTGCTGAGCAACCATTCAGAAAACGTCATCGGCCTGCGGCCAAGTTTGGGCATCCCCTTTCTGCGCCGACCGAACGGCGTTCCGCGTTTCACCGCGACGTTTGAAGGTCGTGCGATCTGGGGTCCCGATGGTTTCGAGACCGGCGTGAACACCAGCATTCGTCTCGATCTGGAATATCGGCGCGGCGCCAAATCCAAGTAGCTCGTCGCGCCGGCGTGCGCGCTCGCGATCGCTACGAGTGGTGGAACGCAACCCACGCCAGCTTTGCGGCGTGCATCGTCGCACACGCGGCGAGAGCCGCGACCAGATCGTCGACCACGACTCCCCAGCCTGCCGGAAGATCCTGCAGTCGGCGAATGCCAAAGGGCTTCAGGATGTCGAAAAGCCGAAACAAACCGAGGCCGACAACAAAAATGGTCCAGTCCCACTGCGCCGGAATTGTCGCGTGCGCGATCTCTCGCCAGCCCAAAAAGCACAGGGGCATGGCGACAAATTCATCCAGGATCACTTCGCCAGGATCTTTGCGGCTCAGCCGAAATTCTGCCTCTCCGCACAACGCGACCGCAAAGTACGCGCCGATCGCGCTGAAAAACAAGGTGCCAAAAACGCCGAGCGGATAGAAGAAAACCGTGAAGTAAAGCAGGCCGGCCACCGAACCCCACGTGCCAGGTGCCGGCAGCTTGCGGCCAATCGGACCAAGGGTGGCGAACGCGAGAACCGTCGTACTCGGCAGGAATCGAGGCCAGATCGGCTGCTGTAACTTCATCGCCCCGCTCAGTCGTTCAAGACATGCCCATGCCGGCGAAAGTACGTCGCACCTGAGGTGATCGCGAGCAACGTCGACATCGCAAACAACAGGATCCCGCCCCAGTTCACCGCTGTAATCCACCATTGCTCCGTGCCTGTGAACAGGTCGCCGAAATCGTCGGCGAACATCCGCCGACCGAGCAGCCAGCCGATCGCGTTAAGTTGGATGAAGGTCTTCAGTTTGCCCCCGGCATCGGCTTCAACGATCACGCCTTTCGTCGCGGCGACCATCCGAAGGCCTGACACCATGAATTCACGACAGAGAATGCACAGCAAAGCGATCATTGCTGGGATGCGGTGAGTCAGGAAGTACTCCCCATTCACCAACGCGATCATGATTCCGAGGACCATCACCTTGTCGATGACCGCGTCCATGAACCGGCCGAAGGTCGAGACCTGATTGCTCTCCCGTGCCAGTTTTCCGTCCAGCCAATCGGTGAGCGCCGCCGCGATGAACAACCAAAAGGTCAGCGTCGCCGACCAGCGGAAGTTGGCGTACATCAGAGCCACAATGACGAACATCGCCGGCAGGCGGGAAACCGTCAGGATATTGGGAAGGTTAAGGCGCACGCGTGGAGCGGACACACTCACGTCACCGCGCGCAAACGCAACACCGGAGCACCCGACGCGCCGCGTCATCGGCCAAAAAGTCGTCGCCAGTGTCATCGATATGTCTTTGCTGGCCTTCTCGCCATGCGCCACTGCATTTACCCCGGCACGTTTGACCCGATTACGTACGGACATCTCGATGTACTTTCGCGTGCGGCGAAGCTCTTTGATCGCGTGACGGTCGCGATCGCCGAAAACGCCGGGAAAAGCCCGCTCTTCTCGGCCGCTGATCGACTGGCCATGGTTCGGCCCAACGTCGCCCAGTTCGCCAACGTGACGGTCACCACGTTCAACGGCCTCCTCGTTGATTTCGCCGTTAGTCAAAACGCCGATGCGATCATCCGCGGTCTCCGCGCACTCTCGGACTTTGAGTTCGAATTCAACATGGCTTTGATGAACCGGCATCTTGAGCCCAGGATCGAAACGATCTTCGTCATGCCGAATGAACAATTCAGCTACACCAGCTCGTCCCTCGTAAAGCAGGTCGCGAAGTTCGGCGGCGACATCAAACATTTCGTTCCGCCCGACGTGGGGGATGCCCTGACCAAAGCGTTCAAGGCACGTTGACCGCGGCCCGAACGCGCCCGGAAACGACGATGGCACTTGGCTCATTTCGGAAAGTCAGCGTCACCTTTGGGTTCTGTCTGCGTCTTTACGGCCACCGAGTCCTGACTCTCCGGCACTTCGCCGGCGCGACATCGCTCGGCGGGTCAACTCCTCTCTTCGCTCACCCTCTCCATGGCTAAATCCAAGAACTTTGGCAGCGTCCTGATTATCCTGATCATCCTGGCGGCTGCCGGCGGCGGCGCGTGGTATTACATGCGGGAAAACAAGGAGCAGCCACCGGAATACACCACGGCGCCAGTTGTACGCGCAGACGTTACTCAGGCGGTGACCGCGACCGGCGCGCTTCAGCCCGTTGTGACCGTGGACGTGGGCAGTCAGATCTCCGGCATCATCGACAAGGTCCTGGTTGACTATAACTCCGTCGTGAAGGAGGGCGATGTCGTCGCCCACATCGATGCCGGTACGTACGAGTCACGCCTTCGCTCCACCCAAGCCGACCTTTCCAACGCAGTGGCCAATCAGAAGCTCGCTCGGATTAACGCAGAGCGGATGGAGACGCTCCAGAAGAATGGTTTGGTGCCACAGTCGGATTTGGATACGGCCCTGGCTCAGCTCGCCCAGGCCGATGCTCAAGTACAAACCCGCACCGCGGCCGTCGAGAGCGCCAAGATCGACCTTTCCCGCTGCACCATCTTTTCACCCATTGATGGCATTGTGCTATCCCGCCAAATCGATGTGGGAAAAACCGTCGCGGCGAGCTTCAACACACCCGTCCTCTTTACCATCGCCAACGATTTGACGAAGATGCGGATCATCGGCGCCATCGCCGAGGCCGATGTGGGCAACGTCAATGTGGGCCAGGCCGTCAACTTCACCGTCGATGCGTTTCCCAACCGCCAATTCAAGGGGCGCGTTTCGCTGATCCGCAATTCACCGATCACCGTCCAAAACGTCGTGACGTATGAAACCGTAATCGACGTCAACAATGACGATCAGAAGCTACGGCCAGGCATGACCGCCAACGTATCGGTCATCATCGCACAACGGATCGGCTCGCTGCGTATTCCCAATAATGCTTTGCGCGTGCGCCTCGCGGACGTGCCTGCGCCAATTGCGCCCAAGGGGGCACCCGGCGCCGAACCCACCTTGCGTCCGGCCACCGACGAAGAACGTCGGGCCTTGATGCGCGACGCCGGTTTTACACCGGGAGGCCCGCCCTCGCCTGAAGTGCGCGACAAGATGCGTCAGCTCGCCAAGGAGCGCGGCTTGGAACTTCCGAGTCGCGGCGGTGGTGGTGGCGATCGACCGCGGACCAGCGATGCACCTGTGACGCGTACCATCTACCGGCTCGTCGGCAAAGGCGTTGCCGCCAAACCTGAGGCGGTGTTCGTCAAGCTGGGCATCACCGACGGAACCCAAACGGAAGTCATCGATGGTCTCGCTGAGGGAGATTTGGTCATCACCAACGTGTTCACTCCGGGTAAGGCTGCGGCCCCAGGTGCTCAAACGGCCAGCCCGTTCGGCGGCGGCCCACGTCGTTTCTAATCAAATACCGCGCGATGCCACCGGTCGTTCAACTTAAAGACATCCAAAAGGTCTATGACTCGGGCGAGGTGAAGGTCCACGCCGTTCGCGGTGTGACCCTTGATCTCCACCGGGGAGAATTCATGGCGGTGATGGGCGCGAGCGGTTCGGGCAAATCGACTTTGATGAATACGCTTGGCTGCCTGGATCGGCCCAGCAGCGGGACGTACCTGCTTGATGGCATCGACGTTTCCAAGCTCGACCGCAACGAGCTCGCCGACTTGCGCAACGAAAAGCTCGGGTTCGTTTTTCAGGGTTTCAACCTGCTATCCCGTACGACCGCCCTAGAAAATGTGGAGCTCCCCATGCTCTACGGGAAACAACGTGGAACCCGCAAACAGATGCGCGACCGTGCGCTCCACTCCCTCGACATCGTCGGGCTTTCCGACCGAGCCGGCCATTTCCCCAGCCAACTTTCTGGTGGCCAACAGCAGCGTGTGGCCATCGCGCGCGCGCTGGTGAATCAACCTCAAGTCCTGCTCGCGGACGAGCCGACCGGAAATCTCGATAGCAAAACCTCCGTCGAAGTCATGGGCGTGTTCCAGAAGCTCAACGATCAGGGCATCACGATCGTCATGGTCACGCACGAGCTGGACATCGCGCGCTACTGCAAGCGCAACCTGATTATGCGGGATGGTCGCGTCGTGAGCGATCTCCAGGTGAAAGATCGGAGCATCGCTTCTCAAGAACTGCAAAAAATCTTCGCGGCCGAGACTCACGCCAAACTGATTGGTCAGGACTGATTTCACCATGCGCTTTCGCTCCACGATCATCATCGCACTGCGGGCTCTTCGACGAAACAAGCTTCGATCCATCCTGACGGCGCTCGGTATCATCATTGGTGTCGGCGCCGTGATCGCGATGGTGAGCATCGGCAACGGCGCTAAATCTCAGGTCGAGGCACAGGTCGCAAGCCTCGGTCAAAACGTGATCACGGTTTTTTCCGGCAGCTTCACCGGCGGCGGCATGCGCGGCGGTTGGGGCAGTGCACCGACGTTGACCGTCGACGACGCGCTCGCGATCAAAGCGGAGGTCAGCAACATCTCCGGAGTAAGCCCCGAGGTCCGTGATCGAAACCAGATCCTCGCGAATGGTTTGAACTGGAACACCCAGGTCATCGGCGAATCGCCGGACTACCCCGAAATCAGGACGTGGAAAATCGCCCACGGCACCATGTTCAGCGAACAGGACGTACGAAGCGTCGGGAAGGTCGCCGTCATCGGCAAGACCGTCGCTGACCAGCTGTTCTTGAACGAGGATCCGATCGGCCAGACCATTCGAATCCGCAACATACCTTTCAAGGTGGTCGGTCAGCTCGACTCGAAGGGCTTCAACCTATTCGGCCAGGACCAGGACGACGTCGTCATCGTTCCTTACACGAGTCACATGAAGCGGCTCTCGCGTCGCACGAACATCAATTCGATCATGGTCCAGGCCAGCAGCCCGGAAGCGATCGAACGGGTTCAGCAGGAGATCACAGATCTTCTTACCCAGCGCCGGAACGGCAAGGAGCCCGACTTCACCGTGCGCAGCCAGGTCGAACTCGCCCAAACCGCCACAGCCACGACGCGCACGATGACGGTGTTCCTGCTCTTCACCGCAGCGATTTCCCTCTTCGTCGGCGGTATCGGCGTCATGAATATCATGATGGTTTCCGTGACCGAACGCACGCGCGAGATCGGCATTCGTCTCGCGGTCGGCGCGCATGGCCGCGATGTGCTCCTGCAATTCCTGATCGAGGCGGTGATTCTCACGTCGATGGGCGGAGTCATCGGAATCGCGGTGGGCATTCTATCCTCTCAACTCGTGAGCTATTTCCTGCACTGGCCGGTCGTGATCTCAACCTTTTGGGCCGCGATCTCTTTTGCCGTGAGCGCCGGAGTCGGAATGTTTTTCGGCTACTATCCCGCTCGACAGGCCGCGCAGCTCGATCCGATCGACGCACTCCGCTACGAGTAGTCCGGATCGTTCTCCGCCGTTGATGGCCGATCGTTCCGAGGTTACCGGACGTGGCGGTCGGCGGGAATCGACTAACGCGCGTCTCTCGCGGCCGCCGCCATCGCGCCAAACAGTTTCTTGCGCTGGGCCGCATCGCGTTTGCGATCGGTGCTGATCTCAAGCACCCGGATCCCGGCCGCGGGTAACGCGGAAACCAAATCAGCAAAGTGATTCCAATTGTTCACGCGAACGTGATCGACGCCGTGAGCCGCGCACAACTTTTCGAAATCGACGGCCTGCGGCGTCGCGAAAAACTCCTCGAAGGTTGGCTGAAACTCGGCGACCGGCAGGTGCTCGAAAATCCCGCCTCCCCCATTGTTGATGAGAACGATGGTCAGCGATCCCTCGAACTTGGGACTGATCAGAAAGCCGTTTGAATCATGTAGCAGAGCGAGATCTCCCGTCAGGAGAACGGTCGGTCGGCCACCGTGCGCAAGCCCCAGGGCCGTCGACAGCGTTCCATCGATCCCATTCGCGCCACGATTGAAATAAATGGCGTGGCAACGGCCGTTGGCAGGCCAGACATACTCTAGATCGCGAACCGGCATGCTGCTCGCCACGAAGAGCGAGACCTCGACGGGAAGCTTCTGCGCAAGAATCCACGCGGCCTTCGGCTCAAACGTGTTCTTCTCCGCCTCCAGCGTTCGATCGAGCAGCGACCTCGCCGCGACGTCCGCACGCTTCCACGCCGAGACGTACGATGCATCAGCAATTCGCTCTCCAGCCACCGCGATCGATTCAACCGGCGCGACAATTTGCCGCGTCCTTCCATGCAGCGCATCGCGATTGGCTGCGAACGGTGCGACCAACAACACTTCTCCGCCAAAGGTTTCGAGCCACGAACGGAGCACCTTGCTGGTCGGCCACGATCCGACACACAGCACCGTGCGCGGCGTCAGCTCGCGAGCCAGCGTTGGATCGCGCAGAATCGCATCATAGGTCGTGACGACTCCACTGCCCTCTTCCGCGTAACTGCGCAGCGGAGACAGGGCATCAGCCAATACCGGCCAGCCAAGATCCGCGCTTAATTTGAGAACCGCACGACTATAGTGGGCCGGATCTTCCGGCGCGGCCGGACCGGCGACGATCAGACCGCGAGCCGTCGTCGGTCTCTGCCAAACGGTACTCTGGCTGGCGACCAGCCTTGGCGTCGACAACGCCGAGAAGAATTGTTCGTCCAACTTTTCTCTCAGCCCATCCGCACTTCCGTCGGTCACCGGCGGCAGCGGATCCCGAAAAGGCGCGTTCAGATGGACCGGTCCGGCCGCGGGAATTTGCGTCCGTTCGAAGGCGTTGGCCACGGTCTGACGCAAATAGGCCAGCATCGAAACCGACGCCACGGGGACCGCCAACTCATGGAAAAAATTAACGTGAGCGCCAAAAAGCTTTTGCTGATCGATCGTCTGTCCAGATCCGCAGTCTCGCATTTCCGGCGGACGATCCGCCGTGATAACCAGCAGCGGCACGCCACTTTCCTGGGCCTCGATCACCGCCGGAAAATAATTAGCCCCTGCGGTTCCACTGGTGCACAAGAGCACGACCGGCCGACGCGTCCTTCGTGCCAACCCAAGCGCAAAAAACGCCGCGGATCGTTCATCAAGGACCGGAATCGCTTCGATCGCACGATGCCGCGCAAACGCAAAGGTCAGTGGCGTCGAGCGCGAGCCCGGAGAAATCACCGCGTACTGAACGCCCAGCCTCGCCAACGTCTCCACGAGCACGCCTCCCCAGAGGGAGTTCACGTTGGCGTAATCAAGATCCAGATTCATCGGTTTTCAGTTCGCCGCCGGTTCCGCGGCAAAATGGGCCACCAGGTATTCGACGAGTGATTTGATCTGCTCTTCTTGTAGAGGTCCGCCGTGAGCCTGATCAAACGCCGGCATCAACGTACCCTCGGCTCCGGTGCGAACCCATTTTTCCCAATAAGCACCGTCGCGATGCACCTTCGCCACCGCCAGATCCGGCACCATCGACGCTCGATGCTCCGCACCATGACAGATCGAGCAGGCCGTCTGAAACAACTCCGTGCCGTGCTTACCCACGGTCGGCGTCACGTGGCAGGTCGCACAATCGCCCCGCAGAACCGCCTGCCTATCCGCCTGCGCGGCAATCAGGTTCATTTCCCGGCGCACCGCGGGCGGGGGCGGAATCTGCACGTGGATCACCAGCAGCTCCTGCCCTTCGGTTGTATCCACGTAAACAGTCTTGGTCAGTCCGCCACGGCGGCTGCGCAGATCAACGGTCACCGCGAGCGTTTCGGTCGCACCCGGCTCGATGATCCACGGCTGTCGCGGTGGCACGGCGACGGTGCAATGACACGACGTCGATGTGTTGCGAATCTCGACCTTGTGATCTGTCCGGTTCGTCACCTTGAACGCCAATTTGGCTTCCTCCTCGTCGACCGCGGCGACGTAGTTCTTCTCCAATGAATCCCACTCCAAGCCAGCCGCCTTCGCAGCGGACAAACCGCACACCAGCGCGCCAATTGCCAGGACCACCGACCAGCGAATCGGACGATGATTCAAGTGCGGCGAAATCATTTGCGGCAGGAGGAAGTTGACGCAGCTCATGCCGTCAACGCCTCACGAATCGCCCGAAACTTCAATTCCGTTTCAGCGAACTCCTTATCCGGCGAGGAGCCCGCGACAATTCCGGCTCCCGCAAAAAGTTGGGCGCTGACGCCCTCCACCAAAGCGGAGCGCAGTCCCACAAAAAATTCTCCGCCACCGCGAGCATTCAGCCAGCCGAGCGCTCCAGCGTACAGGCCCCGGGGAAATTGCTCCAACTCTCGCAACTTCGCGATCGCCGCATTGCGCGGCGATCCGCCAACTGCGGGCGTGGGATGCAAGCGCGCGATCACGTCCAGAAGACGGACCGTGTCCGGCAACGCAGCGCGAACCGGCGTCTGCAGATGTTGCACGTTGGCGAGCTTGCGGAGGGTGGGTTCAGGCGAAAATTCGAGCGTGAGTCCGAGTGGAGCGAGGCGACGGCAGATTGAATCCAGCACGAGCCGCTGTTCGCGACGGTCTTTCTCGCTGCGCAACAAGGCGCCGCCATGCACCGCATCTTCCGTTGCCGTCGATCCGCGCGGAGCGGAACCGGCGAGCGCTTCTGTTTCGAGCACACCGCGCGAGACGCGAGCCAATCTCTCTGGAGTCGCCCCGATAAAGCTTTGGCCACTGCCGTTGGCGATTGAGAACGCATAGCAGTCAGGGAAACGCTGCCGCAGTCCATTGAGCATCCGCAGTGGATGAAACGGATGCGAGGCGCGCACGGTTTGGGTGCGAGCCAGCACGATCTTGTTGAACTCACCTCGCTCGATGCACGCGAGCGCCGCGCGCACGGATTCGATGTATGCTTCCTGATCGGCGCCAGGACCGGCCCCCGACTCTTCCAGGCGGACCGCCGTTTCGGTCTTAACCGGTGAGCGTTCAGCCCCGGATCCACTGGCATATTCGAACGCCCGAAACTTCTGATGCGCACGCCAAACTTTTTCCGACAACCGATCCAGAGGTGCATCCGGCGCGACCAGCAAGTTCGCCACGGCGGTCGTTCGATCGCCGGCGCGCGCAACCTGCCATCGTGGAACGAACACGCGCGCCGCCGGAAACGCCTCGTTGCGATCGACCTCTTCGCTGAAAGCGAACGCGGTAAAAAAATGAGGCCCACCAAACGGCGCCGTCACATCTCCCACGGCAATCGTATCCGCCAAAGTATCATCCACGAAGCGTTGAATTTTCGAAAACCGATCGGGACCGGCTGCCTCTGCGACGGCGACGGCCTCCGCTCCTGCGATCGCGGTGTCGAGCGAGGGACGCTCCGCGTAAAAATGCAGCTCTTTCGGTTCGAAGATTGATTCGAGCACCGCCAGCGGATCCAGTGCGTCAACGGCGAGCGAAATGCTTACCAGCTTTGGCCGACCCGCTTTGATTGCGCTCGCGCGGCACTGCTCGAGGAACAGCCGCAACGCCTCGGGGGTGGCATTCGCAAGCGGATCAAGCGGCAGAATCGTCATGGCAACGCGACGTCGATTGAGGAGCGCTGCAACGGACTACTGACTCTTGATTCGCACGCGATACAGGCGACGTAACGCAACGCCGCCGTCGCCGAGTCTCTAAGATCATTTCCACGACCTCGCGCAGCGCTTGGCATTTCGAAGTTGATCAAGCCGATTTTGCCGCCGGCTTCTCCGGCCGCGGGAACAGCACCAAAGCCTCCGCCACTTTCGCGCCGTTCAACTTCGAACCCCACGCCAACTCATCGAGCCAGGTCGATCCCGGCTGATAGCCGAGCACGGCATTGATCTTCTCCGTCGTCGCAGGCGTCACGTGTTGAATGAGGGCCACGGCCAGGCGCAGAGCCTCGGCCATGGTGGCGAGAGAGGTCCGGAGCAACGCTTGGTCCGACGGCACCGTCGACTTGCCAAGTTTCCAGGGCGCGCGCTTTTCGATGTACGCATTGGTCGCGGTGACGAACTGCATCGCACGCTCCAACGCCGTGTGAAATTGAAAGCCCTCGTTCAACGGCACCGCGTCTTCGCGCGTCTTTGCCCACAGCTGGTGCAATTCGCGTTCAGGATCTTCGGTGACTTCCGCCGCGGGCAGCACACCAGCCGCAAATCGCGTGGTCATATTCAACGTACGGTTGACCAGATTGCCCAGATTGTTGGCCAGTTCGCTGTTGTACCGAACGAGGAATTGCTCGCGCGTGAAATCGCTGTCCTGTCCGACGTTCATTTCGCGGATCATGAAATACCGGAATGCGTCGACGCCGAATTCATCGACGAGATCGAGTGGGTTCAGGGCGTTGCCCGTGCTTTTCGACATCTTGGATCCACTCTGCATCCACCAACCGTGCGCGATGATTCCACGCGGCAGCGGGATATTCGCGGCGTGAAGCATGATCGGCCAGTAGACGGCGTGCGGCGGCACCAGAATGTCTTTGCCGATGACGTGATAGGCGGCTGGCCAGACGCCCGGCAAATCTGCGACGGCCGAATAGTAGTTCAGCAACGCATCGAACCACACATACGTGACGTAATCGGCGTCGAACGGCAGTGGAATGCCCCACTCCAGGCGTTCCCTTGGCCGGGAAATGCAAAGGTCGTTGAGCGGTTCCTTCAGGAACTCGAGGACCTGTTTCTGCCGGTAGCGGGGGAAAACAAAATCTTCATTCTTGGTCAGGAACTCGACGAGCCATTCCTGGTAGCCGCGCAGTTTGAAGAAATAGTTCGCTTCGGTGATTTCCGTGACCTCACCAAAAATCTCCGGCCAGCTGCCGTCGGCGTTGCGATCCTTGTCCTGCAAAAATTGCTCCTGCCGCGTCGAATAAAACCCCTTGTACTCGGCCTTGTAGATCTCGCCCTTGTCGAAGAGTTGCTGGAGGACGTCGCAAACGACTTTCTTGTGCCGCTCTTCGGTGGTCCGAATGAAATCATCGTTCGAAATGTTCAAGCGCTTCAGCAGCCCGCGGAACTCCTCGCTGATCTTGTCCGCAAACGCCAACGGCGCCACGCCCAGCTTCCGCGCACTGGCTTGAACCTTTTGGCCATGTTCGTCTGTCCCCGTCAAAAAGTGCACCTTGTCCCCCATCTGCCGGCGAAAACGAGCAATCACGTCCGTCAGCACCTTTTCATAGGCGTGGCCCAGGTGTGGCGAACCGTTCACGTAATCAATGGCCGTCGTGATATAAAAAGACTTCATGCGGAAGTTGATTAACCAAACCGTCCGGTCAGCAAATGTCGAAAGTTTTGACGAAGCGACGCCTGCGACGCAGCCTCGCCCCATCGCATGAATCCGCTGCCGCGCCTTCTCGGGTTAAGTTTGCTGGTCGTGCTCGCAGCGCTCGCCGCCGTTCTCGCCGGTCCGGCACTCACCAAAATGTCCTCAACTCCGCCGCACGAGACGCGCACGATACCGCATTCCACCGCTGACGCGCTGACCGCGTTACCGCGACGGCTGGCATTTCCTCTCGCGCTCACGGCGCTGGTGATTGCAACGGTCCTGCTGGTCAGTCTCGCGGTCCGTCCGCGGCCAGGGGACACGACGCCGCCCTTCGCCACCAGTCGCAGCGAAATCGGTGCGCTCGCACGACTCGCCGAGTCGTCCGTCGCGCAGGGACACGCGCTTGCGCTGGAACGCGACAGCCGACAGCGGGCCGAGGAGAACGCGCTGCTCAACCAGCAATTGCTGAACCGCTCGCTCGAGGAACAGATACGCCTTGGTCGTGACCTGCACGATGGCGTGATCCAGTCGCTTTACGCGGCGGGGCTCGTGATCGAGGCCGCCCGAACGTTGGCCAAAACCGATCCGTCCGAGTCCGACCGCCGGCTCCAACAACTGCTCGTGACCCTGAACCAGACCATCCGAGACGTTCGGACGTATATCGCCGGGCTCGCGCCGGAAAATCTCCGGCAATCCACGTTTGGTCAGGCGCTCGACAGCCTCGTGACGGAGCTGGGCGCGAGCCGATCCGTCCATTTCGACCTAAAAATTGATGACACGGCGTCGGCGCAGCTAAGCTCGGCACAATCGACGGAAGCGCTCCACGTGGCGCGTGAAGCGATCAGCAACAGTCTCCGGCACGGGAATGCCAGTCGCGTCACCGTTCGGCTGCATCCCGGTGACGGTGAAGTTTGCCTGCTCGTCCAGGACAACGGGTCCGGCTTCGAACCGGGTGGCGGCAAGCGTTCAGGTCACGGCCTGCGCAACATGGAAGCGCGAGCGTTGAGCTTGGGGGCGTCGGTGCGGGTCGAAAGCAGGCCAACCGAGGGGACGCGGGTTATTCTGACGTTTCCGCTCAATCGCGCCTGATCTACGCCCGCCAGCATCAAGTCGATGAGTTGCGGAATCTCCCGCAGCGCTCGGCCCTCCGTATTTGACGCCCTTCACGCGTGGCTCCACCGTGAGGGGATGAAAGTGCTTCGTGCCAAGAGCGCCGGTTTTTGTTGGGGTGTCGAACGTGCAATCGACATCACGCGCGACTACGCGCGCCAAGGTCGCCGGCCGGTCTACACCGATGGCCCCTTGATCCATAATCGGCAGATGATGGAAAAGCTTTCAGAAGAGGGAATACGCGAAGTGGGCGATTATCAGAGTCGCGCCGATATTGCGTTGGCTCCGGCCGCGCCGGGCGAAAATCCGGTCATGGTCGTCCGGGCCCACGGGATCTCGCCGGAGCGACGGACGTACCTGAAAAACATGGGCATGGATTTCAAGGACGCCACCTGTCCGGACGTTGGAATCATCGCCGGGAAAATTCGGATGCACGCCAAAAAAGGTTACTCGACCATCATCTTTGGCGACAAAAACCATCCCGAAACGATCGGTCTGATGGGCTACACCGAAGGTCGCGGTTACTGCATCACCAGCAAAGCCGAAATCGACGCCCTACCACAGCTCGCCCGGGTGTGCATGGTTTCGCAGTCAACAATGTTCATGCATGAGTTCGCCGAGTTGTCCGCCTACGCGCGCACGAAATTCGCAGAGGTCCTCGTGTTTGACACGATCTGTCAGGCGACGAAAGACCGACAAAACGATGTGGTCACCCTGGCGCGCGAAGGCGCTCAAGCCATCGTTGTGATCGGCGGCCATCACTCGGCCAACACCGTGAAACTGGCCTCGCTCGCGCGTCTCCAAAACCTTCCGACTTATCACATCGAGACGGCGGCGGAACTCGATCCGGTGGAAATGCAGAAATACGAAACGGTGGGTGTCACCGCCGGTGCCTCGACTCCGGAATTCTTGATCAGCGCAGTCTGCGCGAAGCTGGCGGAGCTCTGAGAACTTTGTTGTGCGCTACGCGGCTGGTCGCTGACGCGACCATTCGGCTAACTGAGCCCAAGCTCGTGCGCGATGGCTGATCTGGCTTTTGACGGAGTCACCCAGCTCAGCATAGCTCTGTTCGTAGCCATCCGGCACAAACAACGGATCATAGCCGAATCCGGCGCCGCCCCTCGGCTCGCGCAATAAGCGGCCGTCACAACGGCCCTCGAACACCCGCTCCTCGCCAGTTTCGGTGAGGACAAGTAACACGCAGAAGAAGTAGGCTCGGCGGCGATCATCCGGAACGTCACGCATCACCTCCGCCAGTTTCAACAGGTTCGCGCGCGGGTTGCCGTCCGGCCCGGCATAGTAGGCCGACTCAACCCCGGGCCCACCGTCCAGCGCGTCCACGCATACTCCGCTATCGTCCGCCAAAACCAAGGCACCTGCCGGCAGGCACGCTTTCAACGCCTGAGCTTTCTTGCGCGCGTTGCCGATGAACATGCCCGTGTCCTCGACGACGTGGGGCATCCCGCCCACCGCTCGAGCCGAAATGATTTCAATGGGAGTCTGACCGCTGGAGGCTGCACTGGCTCGAGCGAGCTCGGAGAGTTCGGCCGCTTTATGCAGGTTACCCGAGGCTAAATGTAGTCTCATCAATGAACAGACGCTCCGGATATTCAACGAATCCGCGAGTCAACACGTCCTCGCCGTGCGGTTCATTGCGAACCTCGCTGAGCCGAATCGCATTCGCCATGCGTTCGGTCCGGAGTCCGTTGAACATCGGCTTGGCGCGATCATCAGCAAACAGCACGGGGGCGCGATAAACGAAAAGATAGTCCAGCTGCCGGTCCTGCAGGATTTGACTGACGAGCTGCGCACCGCCTTCGAACATGACCGCCGGGATTTTCATCTCGACGCACTTCTTGCGGAATTCCGCGAGCGGCACGCGCTGGGTGGGAGAAGGCAACACCCAGACTTCGAGGCCCAATTCGCGAAGTTTGCGAACATAGCCGATACCGGCGTGCGGTGTGGTGACGACGACCGTGCGCTTCGCGAACTCGTCCGTGTACACATCGGCAAGTTGTTTATCGACCACCGTCCGCAGCAGTCCGTCGAAAACAAACCGAATGGGACACCACTCCGGTGCTCCCGGAATGCGAGCCGTGAGTCGCGGGTTGTCCTTCATCACGGTTCCCGCACCCACTGCAATCGCGGGAAACAGCCGACGCCAACGGTGTACATCCGCGCGGGCCAACTCACCCGTAATCCACTTCGATTCACCGGTGCGACACGCCATTCTTCCGTCCAAAGTCACGGCCGATTTAGAAGCAATCAGCGGAGACGCCTTGGTGATCCAATGATTGAAAATTAGATTTAGGTCCGAGCATTCCGTCGGCAGAATTCCAGACGTCACATCGATTCCGGCCGCGCGGAGGACTTCGAAGCCTTTGCCGGCGTGTTCAGGATTTGGATCCGTGGCGCCAACCACCACATGCTTGATCCCTGCTCCGATGATGGCGTCCGTGCAGGCGCCCGTGCGACCGGCGGTCGAACACGGCTCCATCGTTACGTACATGATCGCTCCCGGACGTGGCGGCTTGCCGCGCGCCAGCAACGCCAGGCGCTCGGCGTGCGGTCCACCGTCCTGCGCGTGAAATCCTTCGGCTACAATCCGGCCTTCTTCGACGATGAGTGCGCCAACCATCGGATTTGGGTGGGTCTCACCCCAACCCTGACGCGCCAGCTCCAGAGCGCGCCGCATATATACCTCATGCTTCGCCGCCGGATTCGTGGTGGTAATCATGCGATCAGGCGACCCCTCCATGATCCTCGACTGTCGACCTCCGCAGGTCGTCGGGCTTGCGCGAGCAGAGCTCGTGGGGCCAAATTCGAAAGGACTTCACTTCGCGCAAAAAGGCGGAGAGGCAGGGATTCATGGGGCGCCGAAAGCGACACTCCAAGAGACTTTGGCCACGGAGTCGAATCGGATTCTTTGGTACAGACGAATTCTCCGCCACTTAACCGCTGACGTACGGGTTGGATGCGCGCTCTGCGGCAACCGTGGTCGCCGATCCATGACCAGGGAATACGCGCGTGGCCGGCGGCAACGTATAAATCTGTTCCCGGATGGAATGCTCCAAAACCTTGAAGTCTCCGCCGGGCAAATCCGTCCGCCCGATGCTGCCGGCAAAGAGTGCATCTCCGACGAAGGCCGCGCCCACGTTCGCGAAATAAAACAGGACGTTTCCGGGACAATGCCCAGGCACGTGCCGGATTTCGACGTCGACGCCCAGCGCACTGATTCGTTCACCTTGCTTCACCCAACGGTCCACGTGGATGGGTTCGAGATCCAGGCTCTCACCCATGAATTTCTCCATGATCTCGGGCGTTTCGATCAACAAACGATCCGCCGCATGAGCGGATACCTTGGCCATGGTCTCACGGACGACTTCCGCCCCACCCTGCGTGTGGTCCCAATGGCCATGAGTTAGCCATAATTCGAGCAAGCGACACGACTCGGCGCGCAGGATTGCCCCAACCTCCGCCCAAACATCTCCGGGAGCATCGATCAAGATCGCTTCACCGCGTTCGGGTGCGGTGAGTAAATAGGCATTGGTCTGGATCGGCCCTGCGGGCAGCACGTGCAGTTTCATCAAGGTTCACAACACGACGTTCCGGTGGCGCCGCAACCGGTAAACGAATTCGGCGTCGTTCCAGGCATCAACCCCGCGAGTGATCGCTCGTGGCCGAACAGCCGAGGTGGCGAGTGAAGGTCGCAACCAGGTCGATGTCGTTCATGGCACGAGTCCGTCCCAACGTACCACGGATTACGCGGAAGCTCGCGGATGGATCCAAACGAATCATGTCCCCTCCGATCCGCGCCCATCCGTGAAATCCGTGGTCTCCGATGGATCGAACCCACCAACCCGAGTTACCACGGATATCTCCGACTCGCCGTCCGAACATCGAATTCCTCCCTTGCCAGCGCGTCGGCCTGCCGGGTAACACAGTCCTCTCTATGTCATCGATCAAGTTTGCCGTTCTTGCTGGAGATTACATCGGTCCTGAAGTCATGGCGGAGGCTCTCCGCGTGCTCAAGGTCGTGGCTGATCGCGAGAAGATCCAACTGGACTTCACCCACGCCGACGTCGGCGGTGCGGCGATCGACAAACATGGCGCCGCGTTGCCCGAAGAAACGCTGCGGATCTGCGGCGCCGCGGATGCGATCCTCTTCGGCTCGGTCGGTGGTCCCAAATGGGAAAAACTGCCACCCGCCCAACAGCCAGAGCGCGCGTCGCTTCTGCCCCTCCGAAAACATTTCACGCTCTTCGCGAATATCCGTCCCGGCCTGCTGTATCGCGAGTTGACCGATGCCTCGCCTCTCAAGAGCGAACGGATCCCCAACGGCATTGATATCGTCTGCATCCGCGAACTCACCGGCGGTCTCTATTTCGGCAAGCCCAAGGAAACCACGACTCTCGCGGACGGCGATATCCAGGCCGTGGACACGATGGTCTACCGCAAATCAGAAATTGAGCGCATTCTGACGACCGCCATTACGACCGCCCGCGCCCGCAAACTGAAACTCTGTTCCGTCGACAAGGCGAACGTGCTCGAAACGTCGGTGCTATGGCGGAAGACGGTCACCGAATACTGCGCGAAACATGCGCCGGACATCGCGCTTTCCCACATGTACGTCGACAACGCCGCGATGCAGCTCGTGCGGGACCCGAATCAATTCGATGTTTTCGTGACCGAAAACATGTTCGGCGACATTTTGTCGGATGAGATGGCGGTCATCTGCGGCTCTCTCGGCATGTTGTCCTCCGCCTCGCTCGGCACCGGGAAGAACTCACTCGGTTTGCCGTTCGGTCTCTATGAGCCCGCCGGTGGCACAGCTCCCGACATCGCCGGCAAGGGAATCGCGAACCCGTGTGCGCAGATCCTCTCCGCGGCATTGATGCTGCGACACAGTTTCGGTTTGAACGACGTCGCGACCCGACTCGAAACGGCCGTGAAAAAAACCGTGACCTCCGGCACTCGCACGGGCGACATCGCGTTCGGCAAGCCAGCCGTCGGCACGAAGGCGATGGCCGACGCGATCATCGCGAACCTAACCTAGTTCAGCGCGGCGCAGGCGGACTCGGCCGAAGCGCAGAGTCTTCGGACCGAGGCGATCATGTGGCCCGCTCCGGGAGGAGCGGGATTCCGACGGTGCATGTTGGCACGTGCCTCCTGAGCGAGCGTCTTCGGCGCATTGCTCAGTACCTCCCTGAGCTTTTGGTCGGGCCAGAACTCCGGGCTCAAACGTCCCTGAGCTTTCGTTCAATGAATACAAAATCTGAGGGCCAACGTCCCTGAGCTCCCGCTCAGGGCTACATATCGGAGGCCCTATCGAGTCTATCATCCGTTCATGAGTATAGTTCAGCCTCGAATAGCGGTCACGGTTCTGCGATCGCGATGGCCTGCGCCGCAGCTCGGGCGTGGGTGGTGGTCTACGTCGTCTGCAGCCTGAGCCATTTGGGGCGCAGCGGGACCTCGTAGTTGCCACGATCCGTCTATTCTTCCGCGACCGGTGCTTGATTGAGGAGCAGCCAATACAGCCCGAGGTCACGCACGGCATTCATGAAGCCGTCGAAATTAACCGGCTTCACGATATAGCTGTTCACTCCGATTTGATAACTTTCGACAATGTCGCGCTGCTCCTTTGACGAGGTGAGCACAACGACTGGAATCGCCTTGGTCCGGGGGTCACCTTTGACGCGGCGCAACACTTCCAAGCCGTCAATCTTGGGCAGCTTGAGGTCCAGAAGAATCAGCTTTGGCAGAGCTTCGATCTGTCGCCCGCGGTACGCTCCTTCGCCGAAGATATAATCGAGCGCCTGCGCGCCGTCGCGAACCACCTCGATCCGGTTCGCGAGGTTTGATTTGCGCAGCGCCCGCACCGTCATTTCCAGATCGTCCGGATCATCCTCAACCAGGAGAATTTGAACTTCATTGGTTTCGCTCATGATTTTTTATGGGTTGCCAGAGTGAAATGAAAAGTAGCGCCTCGATCCTCCTCCGCCTCGGCCCAAACCCGGCCACCGTGCCGGTGTACCACGCGCTGTACGATCGCCAGACCGACACCTGTGCCCTCGAATTCGTCCTGTCGATGTAAACGCTGGAAGACGCCAAAAAGCTTGTGCGCGTATTTCATATCGAAACCCGTTCCGTTATCTCGGACGAAGTAAATCGTTTCGTCATTCACGACCTTTGAGCCGACTTCCACGACCGCTGGAGTGCGGTTGCGGGAATACTTCAACGCGTTGGAAAGCAGATTGATCCACACCTGCCGCAGAAGGGCTAGGTCACCCACACTGGGCGGCAACGACGCGACCCGAAGCTCGACCGTCCGACCTTCCCACTCCGGCTTCAACTCCTCCAGGATGGCTCGCACCAGATCCGCCGTATCCAGAATCCGGCGATTCAGCGGTAGCCGGCTCAACCGGGAAAAGCCGAGCAGGTCATCGATCAACTCACCCATGCGTTGTCCGCCGTGACGGATGCGCTCAAGCAGTCGCCGGCCTTCTTCAGGTACGACCGAGCTGAAGTCCTCGAGCATGATTTCCGCAAACCCGTTTACGGCCCGCAGCGGCGCGCGAAGATCGTGCGAAACCGAGTAGCTAAACGCCTCCAGTTCCTTGTTCGCATTTTCCAACTGCGCGGTTCGATCCATCACGCGCTGTTCCAGTTCGGCATTCAGTCGGACGATCTCGATTTGGGCCTGCTTGTTCGCTGTGACGTCAAATAAAACGCCCTGGGTTCCGATAATGTTGCCGTCGCCGTCGTACACGGGCGATTTCACCACATGGAAGTAGAGCGTCGCGCCATCAGCTCGATGATACTCATCCAGCACCTCGATGGACTCTCCTGTGAGCATGATGGTCGCATGATGGGAGACAGCTTCATGGACGAATCTCGACTCCACCGATTCGAGCTCTCCGGGAAGACGGTCGATAAACTTATCGGCCGTGACATTGCGAAGTCGGCAGAAATAAGAATTAACGAACACGTAGCGCCCTTCCGCATTTTTGCGAAACACGCCCGCCGGCATCTGTTCGACGAGCGAATGGTACATTGCCTGGGACTGACGGAGTGCATCCGCGGACCGCTTCAACTCATCGACATCCGTGTTCGTGCCGACCCACTGGCTGACGCGCCCGTCGCGATCCTTGATCGGCTGCGCTCGAGTAAGAAATCGTCGAAACGTGCCGTCGGCACCCCGAAGCGGGAATTCCATATCGAATCGCTCTCCCGCGACAATCGCCGCGTTCCATTTGGCGAGCACCTTCGGCAGCGTCTCCAGGTGATGTACTTTTTGCCAGCCCCAGCCCTGCATTTCCTCTGGAGTCGTACCCGTGTATTCGTACCAGCGATCGTTGTACCAGAAGATATAACCATCGCCCTGGGCGATCCATGCAAGCTGCGAGATCGAATTCGCCATCGTCTTGAATCG
>JBDSSD010000066.1:0-32088 GCA_039928945.1 Opitutus sp.
GACGACGAGGACAAACCCTAACGTCCGGTTAGACTCGACCAGACTGCAGCAGCTTTCGGCTGCTGCAGCCTGCGCGTAAATACCCAGGTTGTGCAGCGAGCAGAACGCGATGTCCGGGGACTTAGCCGGATCCATGCAGTTGAAAGTAGCCACCGTCGTGAGACGGTGGAAGGGGGGTGGGGCGCACCGGTCATTGGTCTCACGACCAATGCTACAAGGATCCTCCGGGTCTCGACTGCATCGTTACGGCTAAGCCGGATCCATGCAGTCGGAAGTAGCCACCGTCGTGAGACGGTGGAAGGGCGGAGGGGCGCGCCGGTCATCGGTCTCACGACCGATGCTACAAGGATCCTCCGGGTCTCGACTGCATGGTTTCGGCTACGGTCGCCAACTCGGCGAGGTCATCCGTTCGACGATTGCCGGCGCGGTCACCGGACCGGCCACCGATGCGTGGCGAATTTCAATCCCGCAGTTGCGTACGTCCCAAACTGCCCTCTTGGTATCCACCGCTCTTGAGCGAACTCTCTATGAACACCATCGGCATCCTCGGGCTCGGCATCATCGGCGAAGTGTGGGCCAAAAATTATGCGGCGGCGGGACGCCTCGTAGGAACGTGGAACCGCACACCAAAACCCGACGCTCCGGCTTGGAAGGATTCGCCGGAGGCGGTCGCGGAAGCGGCTGACGTCATCCAGATCGTCGTCGCTGATCCGGCGGCGGTAGAGAACGTGTTGCAGCGTATCCTGCCTAAATTGAAAGCGGGGAAGGTCGTGGTGCAATCGAGTACGATTGACGCGGCGAGCAGCCTCAAGTTTGAGCAACAAGTGGCCGCGACCGGAGCGCGTTACCTCGCGGCACTGTTCACTGGCAGCAAACCCGCGGCCGAGCAGCGGCAGACGGTTTTTTATCTCGGCGGCGACCGGGGCCTGATCACGGAGCTGGAGCCGTTGCTCTCGCTGATTTCGAGCAAGCGGTTCGTGATTGGGACGAATGAGCAGGCCTGCATGTTGAAGCTCGCGATGAACCTGAACATCGCGGCCCAGATGCTGGGTTTGAGTGAAGCGCTGATGTCGTGTCGCTGGGCCGGGATCAGCGATGACGTTTTCTTCGAAGCGCTCAGCCAGAACGTGAGCTATTCAGGCGTGGCGAAATTGAAAGAGCCCAAGTTACGCGCCGGGGATTTCGCGCCGCAGTTTTCGGTCAAGCACATGCACAAGGACATGCGGCTCATGTCCGGCATGGGCGGGTGCGCCGATCTCCCAATCCTAGACACCGTGCGCGAGGCGCTGAAAACCGCTGAAGCGCGCGGGATGGCCAACGAGGATTATTCCGCCGTCATCAAGCTGCTCGAACAAGGCTAAGCCGGATCCATGCAGTCGAACCCGGAGGATCCTTGTAGCATTGGTCGTGAGACCAATGACCGGCGCGCCCCACCGCCCTTCCATCGTCTCACGACGGTGGCTACTTCCGACTGCATGGATCCGGCTAAGCGGATAGGCCGTCGCTCGGACAGCAGAGGTCCTGCAACGAAGGTTGCACGTAAGCGCTTCGCGCATACGGTACCGGCGCATGAGCGATTTCGTAGCTGCCGGGCAGATTGAACAGGCCAAACAATGTCTGGATCGGCTGCGCACGAGCATGCGGCAGACGATCAAAGGCAAGGACGACGTCATTGAGCAGGTCTTGGTTTGTCTCGTCGCGGGCGGTCACCTGTTGATCGAAGATTTGCCGGGTGTTGGTAAGACAACCTTGGCTTACACGCTCGCGCGTTCGATGGATTGCATGTTCACGCGCATCCAGTTCACGAGTGATCTTCTGCCGAGCGACGTGACGGGGGTGGCGATCTACGATGAAGCGGTGAAGGAGTTCGTTTTCAAACGCGGTCCGGTGTTCGCCAACATCGTGCTGGCGGATGAAATCAACCGGGCCACGCCCAAGACCCAGTCAGCGCTGCTTGAAGTGATGGACCGCGCGCGCGTGACGATTGACGGACAGGCCCATGCGGTCGGCGCCCCGTTCATGGTTTTCGCCACGCAGAATCCGGTCGACTACGAAGGAACGTTTCCTCTGCCGGAAAGCCAGATGGACCGCTTTCTGATGCGCCTGCAAATGGGTTATCCGGAAGCCGCTGATGAACTCGAAATCCTCCGCACCGCACGAACCAGCTACGATGCGATTGCGCTCAATCCGGTGATCACGCGCACCGACGTGTTGCAGCTCCAGGCACTGGCCGCGCAGGTGTTTGTCGAGGACAGCGTGCTGGAATACCTGCTGAAGATCGTCTCAGCCACGCGCACGGAATCCGAATTCAGAGCGGGCGTCAGCGTGCGCGGTGGACTCGCTTTGCGCACAGCGGCACAAGCTCGTGCTCTGGTCGGCGGCCGCGATTTCCTGCTGCCTGAGGATGTCACGGGTTTGGTCGTGCCGGTGCTCGCTCATCGTCTCGGACTCGCGCGCCAATCCAGCGATGCGTTGGAAGAGCGACGCACCGTCAGCGCCGTGCTCAAGCGAATCCTCGCTGCAATTCCGCCGCCCGTATGAGCCCGAGAGCGGAAGGCTTCAGATTCGTCCAGGTTGCGAGAGGCGTGACGATGCGTGCCTTTCACTCAGCCGGATCCATGCAGTCGGAAGTAGCCACCGTCGTGAGACGGTGGAAGGGCGGTGGCGCGCGCCGGTCATTGGTCTCACGACCGATGCTACAAGGATCCTCCGGGTCTCGACTGCATGGTTACGGCTCAGAGTCGCCACGATGAGCACGGGAGGCGGAGAGTGGCAGAGAGCGGGCGGCCCAATCGGGCGAACGCGGTTCACGTGGAATGCGCTACTTTGGGGCCTGATCTATCCGCAACGGCGACAGCAGATCAGGATGACGACGTCGGGCGTGCTGCTGATCGGGCTTTCCTTCGGCATCGGCACCGCAGCGTACAACGCCGCCAACAACATCCTGTTTATCACGCTGTCACTCCTGCTGGCGTGCCTTGTGTTGAGCGGTGTTTTGTCGTGGCTGAATTTCCGGCGTGTCGCGTGGCAGCTACAGGTGGTGCCACCGTTGAGGGTCGGACAGGAGGCGGTGGTGACGCTCGGGGTGCGCAATCTCAAGCGGATCGTTCCGACCTACGGACTTTGGTTCGATCTCCTGGTGCGCGCCGTGGGACGTGAGCCGCCGGCGAAGGCGGAAAGCACCTTCAACGCGCGCGGAATCGACGTGCGGGCGGCATTCAAAAAAGCGGAAGAAGCGGATACGCGTGAACGTCTTTTCCTTCGCTCCCGGCTCGATCCTGGCGCGGACGTGTCGATGGATTGGGTCTTCCGGCCCAAGCAACGCGGCAAGCTGTTCGTCAAACTCGAGCACGTCGGCAGTCTGTTTCCATTCGGATTTCTCAACAAGAGCATCGCCGCCGGCTTGCGCGTGGACGCGATCGTTTGGCCTGCGCCGGTTGAATATCGGCGGTTTCCCGTGGCGGCGAGCCGTCGACCCGTTGGTGGTGAACGCATGGCGCGGGCCGGGACCGGCAGTGATTTGCTCGCGCTGCGACGGTATGAGCGGGGTGACTCCCATGGATTGATACATTGGAAGGCGAGCGCACGGACCGGGCACCTTTTGGTCAGGCAACTCGCCGCCGAAAGCATGGAGCGTTTCGATTTGTGGCTGCGAACGGATCAGGAGATCTGGTCCCGGAACGAGCAGTTCGAGCTGTTGGTCAGCTTCGTCGCCACATTGATTGAAGATCTCTTTCGCGCCGACAAGCTGACGAGCGTGGCGTTGAACAACGAAGCCCCGACACCGGTGCGGCGGTTGCGCGACGTGGAAGCGTTTCTCGATCGCCTGGCCGAACTCGAGCCGGCACGGGGGGCCACGAATGCTCAGAGTGGCAGCGGCACATCGCGGACCAACCTGATCACGCTCGCTCCAGATGGACCGCGCGGCGTCGCGGCCTGGGTTCAGGGACAAAAAATCGCGGCTGCCTGACCATGAGCCCGAGCACGGTACGATGAAGTCTTCACGGAAAAGCGCGACCGACCAACTCACGGTCGGTGAACTGCAGCAGCTGAAGTGGATGCTGGGCGGAGTCCTCACGCTCGTGTCGGTGGCGACGGTTTTCTATCTCGATATCGCCGCGTGGACCCTGATGGCGCTCACGGTCGCTGCGGTGATCGCGGTCACGTTGTGGCCCTGGCTGCCGGGCCGTGTGCCGCGTTGGGCCCACCGACTCGCATTTCCCATTATCGTTGCGACGTTCACCGCCGATCTCTGGCTGAGTGGAGAGTTACTGCCGGCAGGCGTCCGGCTCGACATCCTGCTGCTGTTGTATCGAGCGATCACCTACCGGCAAAAGCGCGATGATCTGCAGGTGATTGTGCTCGGCTTGTTCCTGATCGTGGTCGCCGGCGTGCTGACCGTGTCGCTCACGTTTGCCGTACACATTCTCGCCTTCACGGGCTGTGCGCTCGCGATGCTGCTCGTCATCACGCTCGCCGAGGCATCGGCCGGATTCAAAAGCATGCCGCAACCGCCGGGTACCACGCCCGAATGGGCCACGGCGGTGAACTGGCCACGCTTGTTGGGCCGGGTGCGACAGGTGACCGATTGGCGCGTGGTGACGATGGGCGTCGGCCTGTTCGCCGGACTGGTGGTGCTGTCGGGTCTGCTCTTCGTGGCGATTCCGCGCTTTCAACTGGAGAACGGACTGTTCCTCGAAAGATTTATCACCAAGCAGACCCGCTCAGGATTCAGCGAAACGATCCGGTTTGGAGACGTGACCGACATCCAGCAGGATAACAGCGTGGCGTTGAGCGTGGACGTTTCAGATCGAAGTCAGATCCCGGCGATACCGTATTGGCGGATGTTGGTGCTGGACGAGTATCGCGAAGGAATATTCCGACTTTCGGCCGCGGCCCGGCGGGGTGCGGCAGCTCGCGGCCAGCGAGGCACGATCGTACGTGGATCGATTTCCCGGCGGGTGGGCTCACCGGCCGTGTGGACCTTTTATTTGGAGAGCGGCATCAGCCGGTATTTGCCCCTGCTCGGCGCATTCGAGGAGTTGAAGCTCAGAGAGCCGCACAGTTTTCAAATGCTGCGCGGGTTGGAACTTGTCGCACTGCGGGACGATCCTGCGACGATGATCGCGTATCGCGTCGAGGGAATGCAGACCGATGGGCCGGTGTCGGATGTGCGGTTTGGAGAGGAGTTGGCGGCCGTTGCGAAGACTCCGTCTCCGGTGGTGTCCTCCATGATAAGTCTGCCTGTTGAGGCTGGCGACCTGACCAAGCTGGAACGGATCAGTCGTGAGCTGGGCGTTAGTGGAGAAAACGCTGCGGCTGATTTTTCGCGCAAGGCGTCAGCCTGGCTTGCGCAGCATCATACGTACACGCTGCAACCGAAAACGCCCGCCGGAGCTGGCGATCCGTTGATTCGATGGCTGGCGTCGTCGGAACCCGGCCATTGCGAACTCTTCGCCGGATCATTCGTGATGCTGGCGCGGAACGCCGGGTTGCCTGCGCGGCTTGTGACGGGATTTCGCGGCGGATCATGGAACAGCTATTCGAACAATTTCACGCTGCGGAACTCAGACGCGCACGCGTGGTGCGAGGTGTATGACCAGAAAAGTCAGGCGTGGCTGCGGGTCGATCCGACGCCGGGCTCCGGGAGTACGGTTGAAAGTAATGCGGTCAAGGGTGAGGCGGCGTTGGCCCGGCGAAACGATCGCAGCTGGAAAGCGCGGCTCGAGAGCCTGCGCGTGTTCTGGTACCGGCAAATCGTGAGCTTCGATCAACGGTCGCAGCTTGATACGATCAACTCGGTCAAGGAGGCGACGGAACAATCGAGCCGACGATTCCGAGCGGCGCTGGACGATGCGAAGAAGAACCTCACGACGTGGTTGAGCACCCCGTGGAATGCCGAGCGCGTGGCCAGAGTGCTGGCGAAGATTTGCGTGGTCCTTACGATCGGCGTGCTGGGAACCCAGTTGTATCGACGGTTTCGATTCAAGTGGGGATCGGTCGGCGGCAAGCGTTCGGGCGATCGACTGCGGACGGAGGCGGGGCGCTGGCTCGTCCGGCTCGCGACCTCAGGGCTGGATCCAGCAACCGACCCGGAGCTTCGAGCCGCTCTGGACGACCTGCGGCGCATCCGCTTTGGGAAACGTGAATCGTGGGGCGACGTAAATCAGGTGCTGCAACGCGCGCGAAACGTAGGGCGATCGCGTCGGCGCCGCGTGGCCCGCGAACGGCGGTGAATTGAGCTCCGGCCGTCTGCGTCGCGTAGACCCGACGCTCAGAGCTTAGGTGGCACGTAGGCGGGCGGGCGGTCTTTTTTCTCTTTCCACTTTTTCAAAATGGCTTGGGCAATCGGTCCTGCGTTGCGGCCCCCGCCAAAATTTTCGCCCGGCGTTTCTCCCTCGATCATCACCGCAATCGCGATCTCGGGGTTCTCGAGCGGAGCGAAGCACATGAACCACGCGGCGTTCTTGTTACCGGGAATTTGCGCGGTGCCGGTTTTGCCGGCGATTCTCAGTCCAGGAATTCGCAAACTGGAGAGCTTGGTTAGAACGTCGGCCGTTCCGTAGGTCGTGCATCCTTCCATTCCTTCGATCAACGCCGCCCGCTGCGCCGGCGTGAGTCCAATCCGCTCATGATGCTGAGGCGCCGCGTTTGCGTTGTGGATGAGGGTAGGCTTGGTGAACAGCTCGTCGCGCGCGAGCGAGGCCGCGAAACAGGCCATGTTCAACGGATTCTCGAGGATATACCCTTGGCCGATCGACATGTTGGCGGTGTCGCCGGGGTACCATTTTGTGTTCTGCGTCCGGATCTTCCACGACTGATCAGGAATCAGCATACGCCTCGGTTCGTTGGGGAGTTCGAGCCCCGTGGGTTGATCGAGGTGGAATCGGCGCGCTTCGGCCGCAATCACCTCGGCGCCGGTCTTCAGGCCGGCGGTGTAGTAGTACACATCGCAGCTATGCGCGATCGCGCCGGGCAACTTGAGGATTCCATGGTGCGCGAGGCCATTGTCGCAGGTGAAAACCCGGCCCGCCACCCGCATGGCGCCCTCACACGGGTCGAAGACGGAATCGGGCGTGATCGCGCCGGCACGCAGCGCGGCGATCGATGTGAGGATCTTGAACGTCGATCCTGGCGGATGAAACGCCGCCACGGCCCGGTTCATCCAGGCTTGTCGAGCCTCGATGTCTGCGCTCGCGGCGTGGGTCAAATGCGGGGAGAAGTCGGAAAGGTTATAGTCGGGCTTGCTCGCGAGCACGAGGACTTCACCCGTCTTGACCTCGATTGCGACGGCACCCGCAATTTGGTCTCCGATCGCGGTTTCGGCAGCGAGCTGAAGATCAATATCGAGAGAGGTTACGAGGTTCTTCCCTTGAACGGGCAGCCGTTTGTTCAGCGGTGGATTCACCCGGTACCCGGCAGGATCAACGAGGAAGATGGTGCCGCCCGCTTCACCTTGAAGCTGTCCATCGAAGGTTTTCTCCAAACCGTCACGCCCGACGGTTCCTTTCATCTTGAAGGTGGTGAGACCTTCACCGGGCAGATTTTCCGATTCCACATCCGGATCGACCCCGACATAGCCCAACGTGTGAGAGGCGGTGGATCCGAAAGGATAATGGCGTGCGCTGGAGGTGTAGACCTGCAGCGACGAACGGACCGGCAGCCCCTCGATCAATCGCGCATATTCATCCGAAGTTAGATCGTCGATGAGCGTGTAGGGGAGCAGAAGCTGACGCGCGAAATGCTTCATCAGGTCCGCGGTGTCGACCCGCTCACTGCGATGCAGGATCACGTTGATCTGATCCAGGTACCGCTGAACGACGGAGGAGCGGGCGATCTGTTCCATCTGCCCGGAGCTGGGCAGGTCCTGTTCCAGCGTATCACGATAGTTGCGACGAACGCGGATGAACTCACGCCGAAACTCCTGGCGAAGTTCATCGAGGTAAAGGACGACGGCGAACCGCGGCCGGTTGCCGACCAGCAACTGGAGATTGCGATCGTAAATGTTTCCGCGCGGGCCGGGCACGAGCACGCGGCGTTGATTCTGCACGCGCTCCCGTTCGTGATAAATGCTCGTGTTGAACAATTGCTGGTAGGCGAGCCCACCCGCGAGGACGAGCAGCAGGGCGGCAATGACGAAGTGAAAAAAGATGATCCGCGGTTGGAAGCTCTTGTGCGTTTCGACAAGGGTGCCCGTGCGGTCCGGACGAGAAGGGGCGACGGTGGCCATGGCGAAAAGAGGGAAGCAGCAGCCGTGGACTACTCGGTGTGGCGCGAATACGAAGTCAAGGGACGGGCGAGTTCAAGTGCTCCGGCCTGCAGGGCGAAAAACCAAGGTGCGACCACCGCGATGAAGAGTTGCGAGCAGATCAAATCGCAAATGATCCGGGGCCACGCGGCCGACGGAAGTGGGAGCCGACCGATTTGCAAAAAGGAAAACACGAGGAAGAGGGCGAGATTCGCGAGTAAGGCGATGATCACGCGGCCCGCCGTTTCGTCGCGGGGCACGCGATCACGAAGATTGAAAATGACGACATGCGCGGCCGCAAACAGCAGTGCATGCGTTCCAAAAGCAACTGGAGTAGACGCATCGCACAACAATCCTGCCATGAACGTGGCCCCCAATCCTCCGCGCAACGGCAGAGCGAGCGCGGCGTAAGTCACAAACAAACCCGCGGTCCACAGGAACACGTGGTACGGCGAGAGGAGGTGGTTGATTTCGGACACGACGGCCCAGAGCAAGACCAAGGTGGAAAAAGTCACGAGCGCGCGGCGCATGAGATTTGGCAGAACTAGTTCGGCGCGATCGGCACGAGGACGGTGACCTCGGTCAACGACGCGAGATTCGGATCCAGTTGGACTTCGCCAGTTTTGAAAAGTCCGTCAGTGCTCGGCTCTACTTTGATCACGGTGCCGAGGGTGAGGCCGGCAGGAAAAACTCCGCCCAAGCCTGAAGTGACCAAGCGTTTGGGCATGGTTGCACTGGCGAACACATCGAGCGGTACGAACTCAATCACCCCGGACGGCGGACCAAACGTGCGGTTGATGCCACCTTGAAAACTTACCGGCCGATTGTCGCCCTCGATGGCGCCAGCGATGCGAACGCTCGGGCTGCCGATCAACTCGACGACCGAGGTATAAGCGTAAACTTCGGTTACACGTCCGACGACACCGCCGGTGAACACGACGGGGGCGCCGACCGGAATCCCGTAGTTGCTGCCTTTTCGGATGACCATTCGTTGCCACCAAGCCGAGAAGTCGCGACGCACGATGCGAGCGTGCTCGAAGCGGTAGTTCGATGCGGCAGGCATGTGCAGCAAAGCTTCCAGCCGCGTAACCTGCGACTGCAGTTCAGAGATCTGCTGGACGGAAAACGAGTAGGACGACGCGAGGCGCGTCAAATCCTTGCCCGCCTCGATCAGCTCATTTTTTGAGTGCGCCCGCAGCCCCCAAAAATTTTGCAGGTCACGCGCATAGGAAGCCGAGACGGGAATCGGCGCGGTGAGTTCAAAAAAGGTCGCCCGCGTGAACGACTTGATCACGACCGGGATCACCAACCACGCAGCGACGATGAGGCCGAAAGTGAAAAAGGGTCGGGCTTGGTCGAGACGGTTGGGAGGCACGATGCGGTAAATGCGTTATTGCCGATTCAAAGCGTGGAAGACACGGAAAAACGTCCGTGAAAACCGGAATCGATCTGCCGCACGCGGTGACCCGTGCGAGCGGCCTAAAGAAACCCGAGCTGACAGCGGGCTATGGTTGGGCGAGCCTGGCGCTCGACGTGTTCGGTGCGGGACGCGGTTACGCGTTTTGCATCAACCAGGACAGATCGTTCAGCACCGCGCCCGTACCGTTCGCCACGGCGGAAAGCGGGTCGTCGGAAATCGTCACCGGCAGTCCGGTTTTCTCGCTCAACAATTTGTCGATGCCGCGGATCAGCGCGCCGCCGCCCGCCATCACGAATCCGCGATCCACCAAATCAGCGGACAATTCCGGCGGACAACGCTCGAGGGTGACGCGCACGGCATCAACGATCGCCGCAATCGTATCGGCGAGCGCCTCGCGAATTTCTTGTGAGGTGATGTGGATGGTCTTGGGCAGACCCGCGACGGAATCGCGGCCTTTGACTTCCATCGTGAGCTCTTCTTCCAACGGATAGGCTGAGCCGACGCGGACCTTGATTTCCTCGGCGGTGCGTTCGCCAATCAGAAGATTGTACGCGCGCTTCATGTAATTGATGATCGCCGTATCAAGTTCGTCTCCGGCGACACGGATCGATTTTGAAAACACGATTCCGTTGAGCGAAATCACCGCGATCTCCGTCGTGCCACCGCCGATGTCGACGATCATGTTTGCGGCAGGCTCGTCGATCGGGAGGCCTACGCCGATGGCCGCAGCCATTGGCTCAGGAATGGTGATGACCTTGCGCGCGCCGGCGTGCGTCGCCGAATCCATCACGGCCCGTTTTTCCACGGCCGTGATACCGGAAGGGATGGCGATCACGACGCGCGGTGGGGCGCGAAAGGACGTGCTCACTTTGCCGATGAAATAGCGGAGCATCGCCTCGGTCACATCGAAGTCGGCGATCACGCCATCCTTCATTGGCCGGATGGCTGTAATATTTCCAGGGGTACGGCCGAGCATGCGCTTGGCTTCGTCGCCGACGGCGCGAACCTTGCGGGTGACCGTATCGAGGGCGACCACGGAGGGCTCTCGAAGAACGATGCCTTTATCCTTTACGTAAACGAGGGTGTTGGCGGTGCCGAGGTCGATGCCGATGTCGTTCGAGAAATAACCGAGGAAGTTGGCCATGATTTACGTTAAGGGGCTGGCGGCTCCGCCGAGGGAAACGGAATCGTTGGGCGCTCAGACTGTCAACGAGGGAATGCCCTGCGTGAGAGGGAGAATCGGAGTCCGACCAAGAATTCTCGCGTGTTGGCGACAGACCTACTGGACCGCGCCGAGCCGTTGTAACGATAGAGTTGACCCATGGCACTGTTGGCCGCGTCTTTTGACTGAGGAAGCATGCACGGTATCAACTTCATTCAAGATCTCGCGGTGATTTTGGTCGTGGCGGGAGTGATGGGGTGGATTTGTCAGCGCATGGGCCTGTCGGTGATCGTCGGTTTTCTCGTCGCCGGGATGGTTGTCGGCCCGCACACCCCGCCGTTTGCACTGGTGTCCGATTTGGATCGAATCGAAACGCTTGCGCAGCTCGGACTGGTTTTCCTGATGTTCTCGATCGGAATGCGGCTCAGTCTCCGCAAGCTGCGCCGGTTGGGTCTTTCCCTCCTTCTCGCGGCCATGGGAGGCGCCGTCATCGTTTACTACCTCACCCGGATTCTCGGGGCGGCGATGGGGTGGACGAGCATCGAGAGCCTGTTTTTAGCCGGAATGCTGATGGTTTCTTCGTCGGCGATCATCAGCAAGATCCTCCAGGAAACCGGCGCGACCCACGAGCGTTTCGGCCAGTTGTCGATGGGGATTTCGGTGCTGGAAGACGTTGTCGCGGTGGTGATGCTGACCGTGCTCAATTCCTACGTCCAACTGGGTGGCGCCGGTGGAAAGACCACCTCTTTGGGCGACACGCTGGGCCTGCTGGCGGCGTTCGTCGCGCTGGCGGGCGTCGGAGGCCTCTTGCTTGTGCCTTGGCTGCTGCGGCGGATGAGTATCGCGGCGGACGAGGAACTGCAGACGCTCGGAATCGCCGCGCTTTTGTTCGGGTTGGCGTTCGTCGCGCAACGCGCGGGTTACTCGCTGGCGTTGGGGGCGTTCTTGTTAGGCACAATCGTCGCTGAGACGGCTCATCGTAGCCAGGTAGACCGTACGTTCGAAGGGATGCGCGACATGTTTAGCGCGGTGTTTTTCGTCGCGATCGGGATGCAGATCGATCCGCACGACCTCCTCGCGGAAAGCGGGCTGATCGTGGGCGTCGCGGCCTTCACGCTGGTCGCGCGGCCTCTCGCGGCGACATTCGCCCTGACTTTGATCGGCACGCCGCTGAAAGACGCGTTGCGGACGGGCTTGGGCGTCACGCCAATCGGCGAGTTCTCTTTCATTATCGCACAGCTCGGCGCAACGGCGGCGGTGGTGCCGAAGAAGTTTTATCCGCTGGCCGTCGGCATCTCGCTTCTGACCACGCTGCTTTCACCCACGTTGACGCGAAAGTCCGAGAAGATTGCGGATTTCTTAGTGGCGCGCCAGCCCCGTTGGCTCCGCGATTGGCTGCGGTATTATCAGGGTCGACTGGAGAAGGTGATGGAGCGTCAAAAGCGCAACCGACTGTGGCAGCTGAGTCGCAAGCGCTTCATCCAAGTCGCGGTCGAGATCATGCTGGTGAGTGGTGTACTCGTTTTTTCCGGACAAATGCTCTCGGCGGTTGAGGCGTGGTTTGATCGGGATAATCTTTCGCCGCGGGCGCCCGAGATCATCTTCTGGACCGTGTTGTCCTTGGTGCTGTTGGCTCCATTGGTGGCGATCTGGCGCAACATATCGGCCTTGGCGCTGATGTATGCCCAGGTCTCCACGTCTGGGATGGCGCGGGCCGCGCAACGGGCGCCGGCGGTTGAGGCGGCGATCAAAGCGGTGGGCGGCGTCGGACTTTTTCTATGGCTGGCGATGTTGCTGCCAACCGAAGGAACCGCGCGTTGGCTGTTGCTGGCCAGTGCGGTGGTCGCGCTGCTCGCGATCCTACTCTTTCGGCAACGCCTGATCTACTGGCACAGTCACCTGGAGGTGGAGCTTCAAGCGGTGATGAATTCGGCCGACCACAAGATGGTTGGAACGACCGCGCCGTGGCTGCAGCCGCATGGCGATTGGAATCTCCATATCATCGACTGTGTGCTGCCTGATCTCGCCGACGTTCAAGGCAAGAAGATCGCGGAATTGGATTTGCGGGCGAGGTTCGGTTGCTCGGTGGTAGGCATCGAACGCCAGGGATTCATGATTCCCATTCCCGCGCCGGACTCGGTGCTTTATCCAAGAGATCGGGTGCTGCTCATGGGAACCACGGAGCAGGTGAACGGAGGTAAAACTTTTCTCTCCACGGTTTCCGGTGCGGTCGACAACGACTCGCTCTTCGAAGAAGTGCAGATGGAGTCCGTCGGTGTGCCGGCGTGGAGCCCGGCTTCGGGTCGGACGCTCGGCGATATCGCGCCCGCTCGCACGTTTGGAGTTCAGATTGCGGGAGTTCATCGCAACGGAGCGCGCATCCTGAATCCCAGCGCCGACGAGTTCATTCGAGCGGGAGATGAAGTGCTGACGCTCGGCACCCCCGGCCAGATCCGTGAGTTCAAAGCTTGGTTGCGCGAGAGCCCTGACTCAGAAGCCGCGGCAAGCTAGGGGGCCGACGTTGCAGACCGTTCTACGTCTGGCGGACAGAGAGTGCCCGCTGAAAACGGACACAAAAAAAGCGCGCCCGGAAGAGCGCGCTGCGTTCGCCGCTGCTACGAATTAGTTCGTGCCGTGAGTCTTGGTCACTTCGACCTTTTTGACCTCAGTGGGCTCGAGCTTGGCTTCTTCCTCATCCTTGCTCGCCTTCTTGAATTCCTTGATCGAGAGGCCCAAACCCTTCGCCAAGGAAGGCAACTTCGAGCCGCCGAACAGCACCAGAAGAATCACCAGGATGATGAGCAGCTCACCACCACCGAAGCCAAAGGCAGCGAGAATTGCAGGGGAATTTGCCATGATCTGCACCGTAAGCCGGTGCGACGGCCTGTAAAGCGGGAAAGCGGTTTTGTGCGCTGTGCTTTAGCAGCCGAGAAGTCAGCTCCTGTAATCGCCTCGGCGTCAGGCCACTGGAATGAACTCCGCCGCCATGCGTTTAGCGCAAAGTATGCGGCGCAGAGATCAGCAATCCGCGCCCAGCAGCAACCGTCAGCGGACTACCCAACGCGGCAGCTCGCGCGGCTTACCGCGGCTGCCGCGTGATTGACGGCCGGGAAGCGGGTCAAGATTTAGACTGAGGAACGGGAAAACCGGGAGGAATGCCGCCGCCCGGTGGACGTCCTGGCAGTCCATTCGTGGCCGCGACCTTCATCAGGTTCTGCGCGTTGTCGATTTGCTCGGCATCGAAGAATCCATGCAGCTGACGGATGCGCGTTGGATGGCGCATCTTCCGCAGGGCCTTGGCTTCGATTTGACGAATACGCTCACGCGTCACCTTGAATTGTTTGCCGACCTCCTCGAGCGTCCGGCTGTAGCCGTCCACAAGTCCAAAGCGCAACGAGAGAACGCGGCGTTCGCGTTCGGTGAGTGAGTCCAGCACGTCGATGATCTTTTCGCGCAGAAGCGAGAAAGCGGTCATGTCGTATGGATTTTCCGCCGACTTGTCCTCGATGAAATCACCGAAGCTGGTGTCATCGCCGTCGCCCACCGGAGACTGCAACGAGATGGGCTGCTGCGCCATCTTCATGATCTGCTGCACGCGCTCTACGGGCAGATTCATTTCATCGGCCACTTCGTCCGGCGTGGGCTCGTGACCGAATTCCTGGAGCAGTTGCTTCTGCACCTGCATGACCTTGTTCAAGGTCTCGATCATGTGCACCGGAATGCGGATCGTGCGGGCCTGATCTGCGATGGAGCGCGTGATCGCCTGACGAATCCACCACGTGGCGTACGTGGAGAACTTGTAGCCGCGACGGTACTCGAATTTTTCGACGGCCTTCATCAGGCCCATGTTGCCCTCCTGAATGAGATCGAGGAACGAGAGACCGCGGTTCGTGTATTTCTTCGCGATCGAAATCACGAGACGCAGGTTGGCTTCGACCATTTCGGTTTTGGCCTGATGCGCTTCGCGAACGTGCACCCGAGTTTGGGCGACGATATCAAGCAGCTCCTGCGGCGAGACGCGCTGCAGCGTTTCGATTTGCTTGAGGCGATGACTGATCACCTTCGTGTCGATCGCAGCATCCTTTTTCGTTTTCGGATGCTTGGCGCGATCAAGCTGCGCGTTGAGTGATTCGATTTCCTCGAGAATGGGGCGCTGCTGTTCGAGGTATTCCTCGTACACTTTCAGTTTGAAGAAAAACTTTCCGAAATGGGCACGGAGGACCGTCTCGCGCTTCTTGTGCTTCGCGAGGACCTTTTTCTTTTCCGCATCGTTCTTCGCCTTGAGGTATTCCTGCCACGAATCGGCGACGGCTTCCTCTGCTTTCCGGGTCGACAGAACCAGCTTTTCCAAACCCTTGAAGTAGGATTCGCGGCTATCGATTTTCTTGTCGATGACGATGCGATCGAAGCGCTCCTGGCGGTCGATGAGTTTCTGGCCGAGATTGACGATGTAGCTGCCGATGATCGTGCCTTGGAAAAGCGCTTCCTGCGCTTTGAACTCGGCGTTCTCGATCCGCTTGGAAATTTCGACTTCCTGTTCGCGCGTGAGCAACGGGACCTGGCCCATTTGCTTCAGGTACATGCGGACGGGGTCGTCCAGAATATCATGTTGGGACGAGCGGGACTCTTCCTCCTCCGCTTCCTCCATCCGCTGCTTGTAATCGTCGACCTGATCAGGCTCTAGAATCTCGATTTCCAGATTCTGGAGAATCGACAGCACGTTATCGATTTCCTCCTGGTTCTCGACTGATTCGGGCAACGCCTCGTTGATGTCGTCAAACGTGAGATAACCCTGCTCTTTGGAGAGTCGGATCAGGTTCCGAATCTTGTCGTTAATGCCACCTGCAGGAATATCAGGACCGGCTGTACCTTCGGCTGGAGCGGAGGCGTTCTTCTCAATGACGGCCTCTACGGCCTCGGAGTGGGTGTCCGCGGCGGCGGACTTGGCTTTGCGGGACATGTGGTGGTGAAATCTCGGTAAGTAGCTAAACCGCGAGGGATAAACCAAGCGGTTGACGTAGCTGGCGTTGTATCTCGGAACGTGCTTTTAAGAGTGAAATTGGGTCAGAATTACTGTCCGCGTGGGTGTTGGCTAATGCAAGTTCTATTTGCCGCAAGCGCGGTTCCAAAGCCCGAGCGCGAAGCTGACGCAAACCCTCGTTTGCGACCTTCACCGGATCGTCGATGACGGGCGCCTCAAACATCAACGTTGCGACCAAAGACCGTTCTTCGGCCGTTTCCAGCAAGGCATCCAAGTGATCCCGACCGGGCCAGGTGTCGTGCTCAAATTCTGCCAGGAATCGGTTGAGAAGCAAACCGGCGGGAAAGTTGGTATCGATCCACTCGTGAGGAATGGAGGCGCTGAGCGCTTTCCCCAGCGTATCAAAGTGTAGACAAAGCGTTAGTAAGTCGCGTTCCGAGGTATGGGTCGTGGGTGGGGGAGGCTTTGGCGCCGAGTTTGCCGCTGGACCGGCACCTGGTCGGGACGAGGCCTGCCGCACCTGGCGCGTGAGGAACGTCTGGAAATCTTTTTGGGCGGCAGCGAGGGACAGCCGGAGGTGAGCTGCCGCCTGGCTCAAAAACTCCGAGCGACCGACTTCGCCTTCAACGGCGGCGATCAATTCGAAGATCGATTGAGCCGCCCGGGTTTTTTGTTCGGCCGACGCGGTTGCCGGGTCAGGTAACACCGCGCGACAGGCGAAGGACATTGCGCTTTGCGCGCCGCGTCGGAGTTGGTCGTAGGCTTCCAACCCGCGCTCAAGGAAGAGTAAGTCAGGGTCAACTTTGTCCGCGCCCGCCAAGGTCAGGAAACGAACTTCCAACCCCGCCTTGAGCGCCATGGGAAGGAACCGCAGCGCGGCCTTTTGGCCGGCACTATCACTGTCGAAAAAGCATTCCACTTCGGCGTGATAACGCCGCAGCAAGACCAGCTGTCCTTCCGTGATCGAGGTGCCTTGTGGCGCGATGGCGGTTTTCAGGCCGACCGACCAGCACCGGATCGCGTCGAGTTGACCTTCGACGATGACGAAGGGTTTGCCGTCGCCGACCGCTGCGCGGGCGCGATCCAGATTAAACAGCAGGTTTCCTTTCGTGAAGATCGGCGTCTCGGGCGAGTTGACGTACTTCGCTTCCCGCGCCGGATCGTCCGCAGGCGTCAACTGAGTCTGGCGGGCGGTGAACGCGACGACCCGACCCTGATGATCACGAATCGGGATCATCAAGCGGCCGCGGAACCGTGGACGCAACGAGCTCAGGGTGATCTCGGCATCGTCGTAGATGAAGAACAGTCCGCAGCGCCGCAGGGCCTCTTCGGAAAACTTGCGCTTCATCATCACGCCTGCGAGTCCGCTGCCCGCGCCATCGACCACGCCAATTTTGAACTCATCGGCGAGTTCGAGCGAAAACTTGCGCTGGTCGGTCCAGAACGCGCGCATGAAATCGCCGGCCGCGTCCCTGGCTTTGAACGTCTGGTGAAAGTGCTCGGCGGCGACATCGTGAAGGTCGAAAATTTCCTGACGCAACGACCGTTCCTCGCGGCTGGGACCCCCGGAACCTTCCTCGTACTCGATGACGATGTTGAAGCGATTCCCGAGCGCCTCGACCGCTTCGCTGAAGTTCAGTTGCTCGGTTTCACGAACGAAGGTGATTGCGTCGCCGGCTTTGCCGCAGCCGAAACAATTATAAAACCCTTTGTCGGGATCGACGTGGAACGACGGGGTTTTTTCGTTGTGGAACGGGCAAAGACCCTTGAGGCGTGCTCCACCGGCCTTGCGCAATGTCACGACGCGTGAAATCACGTCGGCAAGATTCACGCGCATTTTGACGTCGCGGACGCAGGAAGGTTTGATGACGGGCATGAACGGGCGGTGCACGCCGGGCGGGCGGCTGGCGAAGAATGCACTTTCAACCCACCGGGAGGGCTGTCAAGTTTCGCTCCTTTCGAAGAAACTTTTGGGATAATTTCGCGACTCACTCTTATGCGCCTGCCTTTCCCTCAGCTATTTGTCGCAATTGCGGCTGTTTCCGCCCTGGCGGTCTCCCGCGCGCCGGCGGCAAGCGCTCCTGCGGCCAAACCGCCTCAGGCGATCGTTTGGGAGGCCCGGCTGGCGTCGTTTGATGACGCGAGCTACAGCAAGGACGTCGAGGCGCTGATCGCGAACTTCGAAGCAACCAACGGCAAAAAACTGGCCCCGGGCGAAAAGAAGCGGGTGGGGCTGAAAATCTACACGGACTCGGGACCGGGCATGGCGACGCCGATTCCCCTCGTGAAAGCGGTAATCGCTGCATTGGAGCGTCGCGGTTTTGAGAAGAAGAATATTTTCCTGGTCGGTCTGAATCAGCTGCGGTTGAGAATGACGGGCTATCTGCCGTCTCTCGTCACCGGCAAGTCGCCGTTCAACGAGCACCAGATTTACGTGCTGGAATCGGGGCGCTATTACGACCCGGTCTGGTTCTACGATTCGCCGTTGCCGCAGCGCTTCGATCCGATCTTCGCCGAACAACAGACGAAGGACTTCAACAACACGTCGACCAAGGACGAAGATCGTAAGAGCTTTTTGGCTACGCCGCTCTTTCTGGACGCTGATTTCTGGATCAATCTTCCCGTTTATACCGATCACTCGATGCTCGGCGTCAATGGTGCGCTCGTGAATGCGACGCTGTGGAATGCGTCCAACACCGCCCGTTTCTTTCGGTCGCCGGCGAACGCTCCGGCAGCGGTGGCCGAGATGAGCGCGATCCCTGAACTGCGACAAACCTGGATGTTCACGCTCGCGAGCCTGGAGCGGTTTCAGTACATTGGCGGACCGTTCTTCAACTCCCTCTATTCCGCGTCGGAGCCGTTGCTGTGGTTGAGTACGGATCCCGTCCTGATGGATGCACTGATGCGCGCTCGGATCGATCAGCTGCGCAAGCGCAACGGTTTCGAGCCGATCTCAGAGGAGATCCGAACGCTGGAATTCGCCGAAACGCTCGGCGTCGGCTCAACGCAGATAAAAACGGCGCGCATTGTCGACGTCGACACGCATTGAGGTCAGAGTAGCACCGGACCGGCTCGCATGAGCCGCCGCGCAACTTCCCTCTTGTCACCTCCGCACGAGTCCGACCAATTCCTTCCACCATGGGTTCAGCCGCATACCTGCCGTTTCTGATTCAAGCGCTTCTCGCTGCCGGCATCACTGGATTTGTGATTGGCGCCAGCCAGTTCTTCGGCCAGCGGGCGAAACATACGAAGATCAAAGATTCGGCCTACGAGTGCGGCGTTCCATCGGAAGGCGTCATCCATACGCGCTTTTCGGTGAAGTTCTATCTCACGGCGCTGTTGTTCATGCTGTTCGATCTCGAGATCGTGATCCTCGTGCCGTGGACCTTTATTTACCGGGAGTTTTTGGCGAACCACATCGCGATCTTCTGGCCCGTGATGTTTTTCATCGGCGTGCTCGTGCTCGGTCTTGTGTATGAAATGAAAAAGGGCGCGCTGGAGTGGGAGAAGTGACGCGCCGCAACCATGGCCCTTCCGCCGTGTCAGACTGAGTGCCGCGAAGCCTTTCCAACTTCGAGCACGTCGAGTCTCGCGCGTTCTGGATGATCGCCGCGGTCCGACGGTTCAACACCCCACGGACTAACTGAATCATGCGGCTGGAAAAGATCATTGCGCGGAGCCGGATCATCGACCTGCACAGTCTTGATCTCGAGGGTGCTTTGGAGGAGTTGCTCGCGGTCTGCGTGAAACAATTCCCGGACCTCAAACCGGAAGCCTTGCTCAAGGGCTTGCTCGCTCGTGAGAGCACGATGACGACTTACTTGGGGCTCGGCGTCGCGCTTCCTCACGTGCGCGTGAAGATGCGTCGACGTTATGTGCTCGCGATCGGTCGCAGCCGTGCGGGCATCAAGCACGACGGCGCCCTCGCCGATGAACGCGTCCGACTCATCGTGATGCTGATCGCGGGCGAGAAAGCCCGCGATTACCTCCAGGTTCTCGCCTCGATCGCCCGCCAGGTGAAGGAAGCGCCTTTGGTGGAAGGGTTGATCAGCGCGCCCGACCTCGATGCGCTGCACGAGCAATTGGTCGGCGGGTTCGGCGGAATCCGCCCCGTGCAGGCGCAGCAAAATCGGATCAATCGTCTGATGATGCGCGAAGCTGAACGCGTCGCCAAAGGAGCCGGATGTCGCGCGTTGATGGTGTTTGGCGACACGTTTATCGGCGGAATCGAATCGGGCGCGCTGCAGTCGAAGCTCAAGACGATTCTCGTGACGAGAAATCCCGTCGAATCGAGTGACGACGATCGGGAATTTTCCGAGATGATTCAGGTCCGATCGTTTTCGAATCAACGCATGGCGCAATTACGGAGCGCTATTCTCGTGGCCCTGACGCGCGGCGTGATTATTTTCACCGATCGAGTCTGCTGCATCGGAGGCATGACCGGGAGCAACCAGTTCGACACGCTGATCGTCGTCGATATTGAGCGGGAGTTCCAGACGCTGCTCACCGGTCAAAATGATTTGTTGCCCGAGGATGTTAAGCCCGAGGTCCTCGAGCGCGTCATCGCGGTTGCAACCGAGCTCGCCGTGGAGGGCCGCGAGGGACGTCCGGTCGGTTGTCTCTTCGTGGTCGGTGATAATGACCGTGTCGCCACGCTGACCAAGCCGCTGGTCCTGAACCCATTTTATGGTTACAAGGAGGAGGATCGAAATATCCTCAATCCGTTCATGGACGAGACGGTCAAGGAATTCTCGTCGATTGACGGCGCGTTTGTGATTCGAGGTGACGGCGTGGTGGAGTCCGCCGGTAGTTTGATTCAGGCCACGGACAGCGACCACGCTCTGCCGAGCGGTCTTGGCAGCCGACACGCGGCGGCAGCAGCCATCAGCGTGGCTGCGCATTGCATCTCGATCGTGGTGTCGTCGAGCACGGGGCAGGTGACGCTTTTCCGGCGCGGGGTGATGCTACCGTTGACGGAAAAACGGCGGTAAATCTGCTTCGTCAGATCGAGCGCGCTGTCCGGCCCACTGACCCGAGTTTTGCCGGCAAGGTGTTCCGGGCGCTCGCCGGCCAACTTTGGGATTGCGCCGGACCGGTCGCGGGCTTTGCTCTGACCCTTCATCCATTTACCACCATGCAAGAACTCGTCACCCTGGAATGCACTGAAGCGAAGAAAGAGGGCAAACCTGCCTCCCGTTACCTCACGTTCCGGAACAAGAAAACCGTCACCGAGCGCATCGAGAAGAAGAAGTACAACCCGCATCTCAAGCGCCACACGCTGCATAAAGAGATCAAGTAAGCTACGGTTCTAAAACCGCTTACAAAGCAAAGCCGGGCCATATAGCCCGGCTTTTTTGCGCCGCTGGCAGAGCGCTTTAGCGCTCAAGCGCCACCTCAGGTGGGCTTGACTGGCGGATGGAACGGTAAACTCGACGCACCGCTCGAACTCGATGGTTGCTGCTGCCGGCGGGCTGCGCGCCAGCCTTCGCGATGCTTTCGGATCCAGTCCAAAAGCGCGCGTTCGAAGCCGATATCGTAGCCCAAGCGTTCAGATTCAAGCCATTTGTGTTTTAGAATCTCCTCCCGCTCAGCCAGGAACTCTTGGTAGAGGCTGGATTGTTTAACAAAATCCCGACTCGTCGCGGGCTCTGGTGCGGATGAAGTCATTCGGCAAATCTGCGCGGACGGAAATGAGAGGGAGGTGATCATCGCTGTCAATGCCTGCAATTTTCCTAAATGTCACACGGACGCAGGGGGCAGACGGTTCAAGCGAACCAATAATCCGTCCGCGATGTCGCGAAAAACTCGTGCGGCAATGCTCTCCGGGTCTTTCACAACGATCGGAATACCGGCGTCTCCGCCTTCCCGAATCGAGGGAATGAGAGGTACTTGTCCGAGCAAGCTCGTACCCAATTTTTCCGCCGTGATGATTCCGCCTCCGCTGCCGAACAACTCATGTTTCACTCCGGCCGGATCGATGAAAAAGCTCATGTTTTCCGCCACACCGAGCAGCGGCACATTTACCTTCTGAAACATCAACCCGCCTTTGCGCGCTACGTTGGTTGCGGCCGCTTGGGGCGTGGTGACGATGATCGCTCCATCCAACGGCAGGGTTTGAACTAAGGACAACTGGGCGTCACCCGTGCCGGGCGGCAGATCGACGAGCAGAACATCGAGCTCACCCCATTTCACATTTTGGACGAATTGCTGGATCGTCTTCATGATCATTGGACCGCGCCAAACCACCGGCGTGTTATCATCAACGAGAAAGCCCATGCTCATTACTTTGACCCCGTGCCGCTCCATCGGAATCAACATGGCCTGCGCTCCGTCTCCTTCCACTTCCGGTCGACCATCCAAGCCCATCATGAGCGGCACGCTCGGTCCGTAGATATCACAGTCCATCAATCCCACGCGACCTGATCGACCGCGGGACGTGAGTGTCTGCGCGAGTGCGCAGGCGAGGTTAACGGCGAACGTGCTCTTGCCCACGCCACCCTTGCCGGAGGCAATCGCGACCGCGTGTTGAATCGTTTTCGGCGCCGATTGATTGCCCCCCAAATTTCCGCCGCCACCCACTGGACCTCCGGCTTTCGGCGGCGTGACGGCAATGTCGATGATCGTTTCTCTGACGCCGGGAAGTGCGCGCAGGCACTGCTCGACTTCTCGCTTTAGCTGCAGAGGAATTTTCGGATCACTCGTCGTCAATCCGAGCGAGACTTTCGCTGTGCCGTCCACCAATGCCGCTGAACGCACCAGGCCAAAGGAGACGATATCGCGGCTGAAGCCCGGGTACTTTACTTGCTTCAGGTGTTCTTTGATTTGATCCGGCGTCACAGAGAAAAAACCAGCATGGAGGGAATTAGAGTTGTTATGCGCGAACGGGCTGTAAATAGAAATGCCAGAACCCTCCAACGCTACGGCTACTTTCCTGTCATGCAAAAAATTCTCCGTCTCATTTTTCTCTTCTCCTGCGCTGCGCTGACCAGCTTTGCGCAGCGAAATATCGGTGACGTCGTGGTCACCGCTGAAAGGAACACCGTTCCCGTGCGCGTTTCAGCGAACACCCCCGAGCTTAACCAACTCGCGTTGCAAGCGTTCGGATCGCACGGCCGGTATCGCGTGACGGGCAGTGGCTATGCGTACGACATCAAGTTCACGCAGATGACGCCTACCCAGGTTCGCGTCGACATCACCAAAGGCTCGGCGGGCACGCCGTTCGGCTCGGAAGTCGCGACGGGACCCAATGCCCGCCAGGCACTCTTACGGGCAGCGGATGCTGCGGTCGTGAAAACGAACGGACTTGGACTGAAAGGTTTCTTCACGGCCCAACTTGCGTTCATCGGCGAGCGCACCGGCAAAAAGGAAGTGTACACGTCAGATCTGTTTTTCGGCGCGGCCAAGCAAGTCACCCGGGACAACGCGCTGGCGCTGATGCCACGTTGGTCGCCGGATGGTTCACGCCTTGTCTACACGAGTTTCTATAAGTCCGGTTTCCCCGACATCTATCAAATCGACCTGAGCACAAATCAGCGGAATACGCTGATTGGTTTCAAAGGAACGAACAGTGGCGCGCGGTACAGCCCGAACGGCCAGCAAATCGCCATGATTCTCACCGGCGAAGGTACGCCGGAAATTTATGTGAGCACGGCGCAAGGTCGGCAGGTTTCGCGCAAGACGCGTTCGGACTCTGTGAAGGCGTCGCCTTGTTTCTCGCCGGATGGTTCGCGCATCGTTTTCGCGATGGACCCAGGTCCGCAGCTCTACGTGATGTCCGCCTCCGGTGGATCACCGTCGCGCATCACGTCGGGGATCAGCGGATTCTGCGCGGAACCTGATTGGAGCCGGACCGACGCGAACAAGATCGCTTTCACCATGAAGATCAACGGCGGGTACCAAATCGGTGTGCTCGATCTCGCGAAGCGCACCGGTGAAGCCGTGTCGAAGGCCGCGTTCGACGGAATTGAGCCGTGCTGGCTGGCCGACGGACGTCACTTGGTCTACACCGCGCGCGATCGCTCGTCCAGCGTGATTTGTATCCTGGACACCGAGACGGGCAAAAGCGTGCGGGTAAGTCCGTTGTCGTTTGGTTCGGTCAAACAGGCCAACGTTCTCCTGCAGTAACGACCCCGACGCGGACCGGGTGCGGCGACCACGCTGCATCCGGGCATAAAAAAGCCGTACGGAGGTGCGGCTTTTTCGTGTAAACAGAAGCGGCGACGACCGCGAACGGCGCGTTAGCGAGCTGCGGTGTAGTTGGCCTCGGCGGCGTCCCAATCGACGACGTTCCAAAACGCCGTGATATAATCCGGACGACGGTTCTGATAGTTCAGGTAGTAGGCGTGCTCCCAGACATCGAGTCCGAGCACGGGCTTGCCTTCCAAACCAGCGACCGCCTTGCCCATCAGCGGACTATCCTGATTCGCCGTTGAGCCGACCGCGAGCTTGCCATCGGCTCCGATCACGAGCCAGGCCCAGCCAGAACCGAACCGAGTGGTGGCTGCTTTGCCGAAGTCCTCTTTGAATTTCGCGAGCCCGCCGAGTTGAGACTCGATCGCCTCAGCCAGTTTGCCTTTCGGTGCGCCGCCTTTGCCTGGGCCGAGAATTTTCCAGAAGAACGAATGATTGGAGTGGCCACCGGCGTTATTGCGCACGCCGCCCCGAATCGCTTCCGGGACTTTCGAGAGGTCAGCAATCAACGCGTTCACGTCCAAGCCGGCCAGATCCGCATGATCCTTGAGCAGGTTGTTCGCATTCGTGATGTAGGCCTGATGGTGCTTCGTGTGATGGATTTCCATCGTCTTCGCGTCGATGTGCGGCACCAGAGCGTCGTAGGCGTAAGGCAGTTTTGGGAGTTCGTAGGCCATGGCTGAGATTTGGTTACTGGTTGATGGGAAAGGTTGAAACGTGGGTCGGGTGTTCGGTTGCGTCAACTGCCGGACCGGATTTATGCCGCGCACCGAAATTTGGTCCTATGGCTTCACTCCCACGCCTTGAGGCGACCTGCGTCAATGTGAGCGCAACGCATCACTCGATTCCGAGGACTTCGGGATTTTTGCGCTTCAGGCGAAAAAAGGACTGAAGCAGTTCCCGGCACTCGTTTTCGAGCACTCCGCCCATCGTGAGGTCAAGATGATGGTTTACGCGGGGGAGCTCATTGAGATTCGTCGCTCCACCAAGACAGCCCATTTTGGGATCGGGTACCGCGTAGCAGACGCGTTTGACGCGCGACATCAGCATCGCCCCTGAACACATAGGACACGGCTCCTTCGTGACGTAAACCGTCGCACCCTCAAGCCTCCACGCGCCCAGTTTTGCGGAGGCCTGGGTGAGGGCGAGCATCTCAGCGTGGGCCGTCGGGTCGTGCGCCCCCTCCACCGTATTGTGGGCGGCGGCAATCACTTCACCACCTAGTTCAATGACTGCGCCGACGGGCACCTCATCCTGACGCCACGCATCGATCGCCTGATTGTAGGCGAGACTCATGAAAAAGCTGTCGTCGCGGACAAGCTGCGACGGAAAGCGTTTCTCAAACGGGCAGGGTGGCGAGGTAACGCTTTCAGGCATGAGCAGATGGACGATGAGGATGCGGCGGCGGATTTCTCCGAGGGAAATCCTTGCCTACGCTCGCCCTTTCCGCCTTACAAGGGACTTTTATTTGATTTCGGAAGACTCTATGACCCAACCCAACCTTAGCAGCATCACTGCCCACGTTCACTATGGCCGACGGTAATTCGATTGAAGTAGAGGGTCGTGTGGTGGCGGTTCTGCCGGGGACGATGTTCAAGGTGCAGTTGTCCAACGGGCACGTGGTGCTCGCTCACATCTCGGGCAAATTGCGCAAGAATTTCATCAAGATCGCGGCGGGCGACATGGTGAAGATGGAGATGAGTCCGTACGATTTGGAAAAGGCTCGAATCACGTTCCGCATGAAGGAAACGAATTCGAATTACGTGCCACCGCCTCGCCGGCGGCAGTACTGAGCTCCGTTTCGCGAGCTGATTCATCTCGGCTCACGTTGGGTGCGGACCTGTGAGGCGAACACTGTTCGCTTCGCCTCAATCGAAATTGTGGTAGGTTGCGATCGATGAAACGACCGCGGACGCGAGCAGAGGACCAAAGTCAGGCTCCGGCTGCATTCGTCAACGATATCGAAAGCTACCTCGGTTTCATCGGCCTGGAGCGCGGGCTTTCGTCGAACACATTGCTCGGCTATCGGCGGGACTTGGACCAGGCGGCAACGTTTCTCGCCAAGCGCGGCGTCGCCGACTGGCGATCCGTTCGAGGTTCGCAGGTCGCAGAATGGATCCATTCGCTCAACGCCGGCTACAAGGTCTCCAGCCTCGCTCGCAAGGTTTCAGCGTTGCGAAACCTCGCGCGCTTTTTGGTCCGGGAGAGACTGCGAGAAGATGATTTTACCGTGCAGCTCACGGCACCCAAACTGACACGTCGCATGCCTGGGACGCTTTCGGCTAACGAGGTGGAGCGCCTGCTGGCAGCGGCCGCCGGCGGAGATCCCGCCTCGCTGCGCGACCGCGCCTTGCTGGAGCTATTCTATTCCAGCGGACTTCGTGTATCGGAATTGGCAGGACTGATGTTGCAGCAGGTCGACCTGGAGCAGGGGTATCTGCGCGTCTTCGGGAAAGGGTCAAAGGAGCGGGTCGTGCCCGTCGGCGGCAAAGCGGCCGAAGCGGTGGGCGTTTATGTTCGGGCGGGTCGTCCGAAGTTCGTGAAACCGCGGACCGGCAGTCAGCTGTTTCTCAACAAAAATGGCGGCGCACTCTCGCGGGTGATGCTGTGGATGATCGTGAAAAAGTATGCGAAGCGTGCGGGGATCACGAAGAACGTGAAGCCACACGGCCTCCGCCATTCTTTCGCCACTCATCTCCTTACCGGCGGCGCAGATCTCCGCGCGATTCAGGAGATGCTCGGCCACGCCAGCATCTCGACCACTCAGATTTACACCGCAGTGGAGCCGCAGCGTTTGATCGATCACCACGCGAAGTACCACCCGCGCGGCAAACCACTCAAGTCATCCTAGGCTCGCCGCGAAAATTTCGAGGCAACCAGGCATCAGGGAAGCGAGCCGATCGCTCACCGCCGCGCCGCGTCGCGATCCATTTTCTCCAAGTTTTCTTTCACCTCGGCTTGCGCAGCTTCTGCGCCGGCGCCTTTGCCCCAACTCCACGTGGTGCTGTAATCCGGAGGCACCTCGCCGTAACGCGCCTTCGCTTCTTCTTCCGCTTTGCTCTGGGCCACACTTCGGTCCTGCAATGGACCGCCCATCCGCTGCAGCTCGTCCGTCCGACGCGTCACGAATTCTTGATACGTTGCGGTCTGCAGGTCGGGACGATGCACCTGGGTTGTCTTGACCGGTTTGGTGGTGCACCCGCACAGCATGACGAGAAATAACGCGGCAGGGGATATCCGGGTCATGCATCGAGTTGAACGCGACCGACGGTCGGGTCAAACGCAGCTTGAGTTGCGGATCGATTTCGAGTCCGGTGCCAGCTCGCAAGACTTTCTTCATGTCGACTCCGCTCCAATCCTCCTACACCGCACCGCAGCCCGTTGCTGCAGGTGCCGTCAACTATAGCTCGCCGGACCTGACGCTGCATCCGCCTCGGAGTCCGCGGACCCGCCTGGGTGGTTACGTCCACCTCGCGCGCATGATCGACAAGACGCGTGCTCTCGCCGGCGGCAAACTCGGCGAGTATCACTATCCGTGCCCGTTCGATCAGCGCTTTTTCGCTTACACGGGTTTGAACGCAGACGCGTTTCTGGCCGAGGTAAAATCCGGCAAAACGGACGCTGAATTGCTCGCCTACGTACAGGCCAACACCCAGCCCGCCCGCCATCCCTCCGAAATTGCGGCCTTCTCGCAATGGTTTGAGCAGCTCACCGTTTCCTCGCCGGATACTCGCGACTTCTTCAACGGCGTGCATCGCAAGAACGCCGCGCATCGTGAGGACATTGGCACTTGGTTCGAGTGGCTCGAACTCGACGATTTCGTCACGTTTGGCGGTCGGCCGTAACGTCGAAAGCGAGCTCGAAGTCCGCTTAGCTCAAGCGCGGCGGCCGACCTTCGTCGAGGTCGATGAAGTCAAACATGGTTTGCACCGCGCCGAGTGGTAGCCCGACTTCCTGCAGTCGGAAGTTGACGCGCTCCACGTATTTGTCGCGCCAGCCCATCTTCATCATGAACGCATTCCAGTGTTCGATCTCAGCGTCGCTGGGGTGCGTTCCTTGTTTTACCGCCCACTCCCACAGCGAGTCGTCACTTCCGCCCTGCAGCGCCTGGGCTTCAAGGTCGGCATACGAAATGTTCAACAGCCGACACGTCCGACCATCAAACCCCTGCGCCGAACCTTTCGCGGAGACCCAATCCGGTGGAAGTTTGCCGGCGTGATGCAGCCGGATTTTATCGAGCATCCGACCGAAGTGGAAAATGCCGCCGACCTGCTCGTAGGGACTCCGCAGGCCGGGGATGATCGTAGGCGTTGATTTCACGCCACAAGATCGGCCGATATTCCCCGCCCTGCAAACGCAGGCTTTACCCGGAGGGGTACAGAGCTGCGATTTTTCGGATCGTCGTGAGATTGCGCTGGGTGCAAGTCGGCATCCGAACCGCTTTCATCTGCGCAGTGGTCCAGACTTTCGATTCGTGCGTCTTGATGCGACAGAGCCAAAAGAACTCGCGTCCGCTCACGACGAATTCATCGGCGTCCGTGCGGCAGGCGACCAACGCCTTCGATTGGGCGGCGGACAGCGGCTCACGCAAAAAGCCCACGTGAATCGTGTTACCGGGACGGGAAAGTTCTTCGCGGGCGAACGGCTCACTCGTGGCGATTGCCGTAATCGCGGCTCGCGAGCGGATGAACGTATCGACTCGGTACTCCAAGACGCGCGCTAGTTCGGCCTCAATCTTCGCGACCAATTTCACTTCGTCGGCTGACGGACTGGAGAACAGGACATTGCCGCTCGCGATAAAGGTGGTGACGTTCTTGAACTTCAGGGTCTCAAAATGGCGACGGAGTTCGTCCATTTTGATCCGTCGGTTACCGAGGTTCATACCGCGAAGGAAGGCGATGTAGTCATGCATGCGATGCGCGGGGTTGGAGGAGAAAGTGCAGTCAGGCCGCGCAGGTCAACCGGCGCCTGAGGCCGCAGTCCGCGCTCGAGTTCGTTCGAGCGTTGACGAGCGCGCAACAGACCTAACTCTCCCACCGAACGATGCATAAAGGACGAATGGAAGCGTTCAGCGATGGGGTGCTCGCGATCATTATTACGATCATGGTGCTCGAGCTCCGCGTCCCGCATGGATCGGACCTGCAGGCGTTGATGAAGCTTTACCCGATTTTCCTGAGCTACGTGCTGAGTTTCATCTACGTCGGGATCTACTGGAATAATCATCATCACCTGCTTCAGGTCGTGAAGCACATCAACGGCGCCGTGCTGTGGGCCAACTTGCACCTGCTGTTCTGGCTTTCGCTGTTTCCGTTTACCACCGGCTGGATGGGCGAGAATCACTTCGAGACATGGCCGGTAGCCATCTATGGTGTCGTTCTGGTGATGGCGGCAGTCGCCTACAGCATCCTGGTCCGGACATTGCTCGCCGCGGAGGGCAACGAGTCCGTGCTCGCCAAAGCCATTGGCTCGGATCGCAAGGGAAACATTTCAATCGTCCTCTGTCTCCTCGGGATCGGGCTTGCTTTTGTTAGTCCATGGATCGGCGTGGGTTTCTATGCGTGCGTCGCGTTGACGTGGCTCGTGCCGGATCGCCGGATCGAAAAGAAAGTTCTGGAGTAGTCTTTTACCGCCGGACTCGACTTGGCGCCGCGCAGATGGATGGTGGTGGGTCACACCTATGAGCACACCCAATCACCGTACCCTCGCCGAATACTACATCCGCGGACTCACTGAAGGCTTCGTGACTGCGCCGGAAGTCATCAGCTGGGCGGACGAAGTCATCGTGGCATCCGACAAGACCGAAGACTGGATGCTCGATATCTCGACCGCGAATGCCGACGACCGCATGGGCGTCCTGCACCATCTTCACGCCGTTCAAGGCGAGATTCAGCCGGAGGAGCTCAAGCGTTTGCTCGCCGGAAAGTCGGCGAGCTGAGGGTCCCTTAACGCGCATCGCCCGGTGGAACCGGCGAGCCGAGCGCGCGGCAAATCCGTTTCGCTTAGAGAAACCGGCCTTGGCCGATCACTTTGTCGAACAACCGATTCAGTTGGGCGCTGTTCAGTCCACCGATCGACCGAAACGGACGAACCAGCAGCGGCATCGGCGGACGACCGAACCACGGTTCGGGTTGTGTGAGCGTGGGCAGAGCTGGCTTCGCAAACAATTGCCCGCGACCCGCAGAGAGCGGAAGGCGGCAAACGGCCTTGGAAAAAAGGCGGTCGTCTGCGGTCTTGGGCAAGGCCGGGGCGCAGAACGAAAATGCGTTACGATGAAGAATGCTCACAGAGGTGGGATTACCTTCAGAGTAACTTATTCCCGCAAATGTTCCAAGTGGCCAATCGGCTACCGCCTACAATCTTTTCTTCGCCTTTCGGCCCAGTCGGTCGTGTCGCTGTACTCGAGATCATGGGACGACCGAAATTCCTTCTCAGGAATTCCGAATCCACCCCTGTCCCTGTCGACTCGTCAATCCGCGTGCGCAAGCGACGCGATACCTAGCGTGAGATCGCCACCAACCGCGTTCAACTCCACGACTATTGGTTGATCGAATGTTAGCCTCAATGGGTAGCGCGGGGTCTCTGACCCGCGAGGTTCTTGTTCTGCTCCGTCGTTGGTCGTCTGCGATTTCGGAACGCGGGTCGGAGACCGCGCGCTACTCCGCTGCGCGGCGAGGGGGCGAAATTTGCGTAACTGGAATTATTACATTTGATCGTGGATCATGGATTCTATTCTCACGCACGCTTCCGCGGTGGCTGCCGACGAGAGTTTGTTGGATGCTTACTCCACCGCCGTTTCAGCCGCCGTCGCCGCCGCTCATCCCGCCGTTGTGCACATCGAAGTCCGCGGCAACAACGCGCCTGGCGGTTCCGGCTCCGGTTTCTTCATTTCTCCTGACGGTTACCTTTTGACGAACAGTCACGTCGTTCATGGCGGCCGCGAGCTGACGGTTTTCCTGGCGGACGGCCGAAAACTATCCGCGGACCTGATCGGCGACGACCCCGACACCGATCTCGCCGTTCTGCGCGTCAGTGCCGATGAGCTTTCATTCTTGAAACTGGCCAACAGCGACGAGCTGCGTCCGGGTCAAATCGCCATCGCGATTGGATCGCCAATGGGTTTTCAGCAAACCGTTACCGCTGGCATCGTGAGTGGTTTGGGACGCTCCTTGCGGGGCGCGTCGGGTCGATTGATCGATAACGTGATCCAGACGGACGCCGCGCTGAACCCCGGCAACTCGGGCGGCCCGCTCGTGAATGGCCGCGGCGAGGTGATCGGCGTAAACACCGCGATCATCCGGCCGGCTCAAGGCATCTGTTTCGCCATCGCGAGCAACTCCGCCCGCTGGGTGGTGGGTTTGTTGATCAAGGATGGTCGGATCCGCCGGAGCTTCATTGGCGTCGCGGGGCAAACCGTTCCGTTGATCCGCAAGGTCGCTCGCTACCATCACATCAAGCAGGAGACGGGCGTACTCGTTGCTGGCACGGAACCCAACAGCCCTGGCGCTCGAGCCGGTTTGGTCGAAGGCGATATCGTCATTGCCTTGGACGACGCGCCGACACCGGCCGTTGATGCGCTCCACAAGCTGCTCACCGCTGATCGCATCGGTGAACGCGCGATCATCACGTTCCTGCGCGGCGTCGAAGTACGCCGTCACGCAATCATCCCGCTGGAAATGCCGAGTCGCGGGGAAAAAGCCTAAGGCGCGCGCGTCAGAATCGTTCGGCGCAACCGGAACTCTCGTCCTGGCTCCGACCATGTGGCCCGCTCCGGGAGGAGCGGGATTCCGCATCGCCGAATTCGAGCGGTCGGTTCGCATCCGTGGCCATCGGTGTCATCCGTGGTCTCCGATTGATTTGTGAGGTCTGTCTAGCGTTTCGAGCTCCAAGGCGTCCCTCTGCTCCCGCAGAGGGCTACATGTACGGCTCCGGCTCGTGACGGTTACTTGAGGAACAGGTCGGTCACGGGCACGATTTTCACGTTCTCGCGTTTCACGTGAAGCGGGAATGTGCTGATCGCCTTGTCCTCTTCCAGCACTTCTGGGGGCTTGGGCGAAGTATAGGTGATGGGACTGGGCGCATCCGCGACC
>JBDSSD010000067.1:0-181460 GCA_039928945.1 Opitutus sp.
TGTAGGGGCGTCCCTTGCGGACGCCTCGTTCCCCACCGCAACTTGCGTGGTCGTCCATGCCGATGCGTTTTCACGATCCTGTTCACCCTTTGCGGAAAACAGGTCAGCTGCACCGTGGGCGCATCTCGTCTCCGGGCGGTCGATACTTCATCACATTTGTCACCGCCGGACGGAAGCGCTGGCTGGCACCCAATCATTTCGGCCAGCAGCTAGTGGACGTCTTGAGTCACTCGCATAACCTCAGCCAATGTCATTGTTTGGCGGCGACAGTGATGCCGGATCACGCCCATGTACTGTTTGAACTAGGCGCCGCGTTGTCCGTCGGACAAACCGTCGCGATGTGGAAGGCTGACGTGAGACGAAGAATCGGCCACTCCGAGGCATTTCAACGTGACTTTTGGGAGCACCGACTCGGTCCCGACGAGGAAGCTGAGCAGTACGCGCTGTATATGTTCCTAAATCCATACCGAGCAGGATTGATCGGTGGCACGGAAAGTTGGCCCGGCTGGTGGTTGCCAGATCCGCGAGTGTTTCGATTCAGCCAATCGCTCGATGCCAAGAACCTACCGCCAAAGGAATGGCTTGTTTGGCCGGAGGCGAAGTTCGATCGATTGGCGGTCGGCGAATAATTGCGGAGGCCCCCGAGAGTCATCGGTCAAAAGCCAGCGAACGGACGCGCGTGAAACGCGCCCCTACGCCCGCCGCAACGCCCAGAGCTGCTTCGCTTGTGAGATCGTTTTCTTCAGCACGTCTGGGGTGAGCGCCTGCTTGGGATCATCACCGATTCCTTTGGAGGGGTCGACATGTGCTTCGATACACAAGCCGTCTGCTCCGTACGCGACTGCCGCGAGCGCGGCCGACGGCACATACGATGCCTTGCCGACGGAATGCGATGGGTCGACGACCACCGGAGCCCACGTCTTTTCCTTGAGCAGTGGCGTAATGCTTTCGTCCGGATGGTTGCGGTACCCGTCCAACGTCGGCGTCGTTCCGCGCGGACAGAGAATCACATTCGGGTTTCCAAACGCGGCGATGTACTCGGCGGCGGAAATGAATTCGTTCAGAGGCCCCATATGAATGCTGCGCTTGAGCAACACGGCCGTATCGCGCGTTGCGATCGCGCGGCCGATCGCGCGCAGCAGCGAATAGTTCAACGCATTGCGCGCTCCGACTTGCAGCGAGTGAACGCCGGCGTCGAGTGCCAGCTTGATCTGGCTCTCGTCCATGACTTCCGAATCCACGGGCAATCCGGTTCGACGCGACGCTTCCATCAGAATGTCCAATGACTTCACGTCACCTTGAAACGTGTACGGGTTCGTTCGCGGTTTCCACACCCCACCCCGCAGTACATGGGCGCCAGCCTCTTTCACCGCCGCAGCGGTTTCGTAGAAATAATTGGGGTTCTTCGGGTCAATCGTGCAGGCCCCCGCAATGATCAGAAGGTCTTCGCCCAACGTGACGCCCCCCAGCTTGATCCTATGGCTCGCCAGGTCGGATCGTTTATCCATCAACTTGAACGGCGACTGAATCCGATCGATGCGATCGACGTACGCCAGACCTTCCAGCCGATTGATCATCAGCTCGTCACGCTCATCACCTACGATCGCGTAGATCGTCCGAACCGCGCCGACGATCGGCTGAATTTGGCAGCCAAACTCAGTGACGATGCTGGTAATTTCGTTGAGTTGCTCGGGGGTTAGCCGGTTCGATTTGGGCAGGATCATGAAAGAGAACCGATCAGCTTGAACAACTGAGGGCGGAATTGCAGGGCAAATTTTCCCATCCCGCGAATGCGGCGGGCCTCTCACCCGCTCGGGCGCCCGGGTTGTTGCGCGTGAGCCAGGCCCCTACCGTCCCTTCACGTAGCGCGCAACTGCTTGTGAGCGTGAATGGACATGCAGCTTTTCATAGATTCGCCGCACGTAAGTATTCACGGTCGGAAGACTGAGGTTCATGCCGTCCGCGATCTCCTTGTACAAAAAACCACCCGCCAATTTATCGAGCACCTCGCGCTCGCGGGGCGAGAGCTTCGCTTCGTTGCTTTCCACGAGCGGGCGCTGAAACGACTGCACGACCTTTCGCGCAATGCTGCTGCTCATCGGCGACCCACCCGTCTGCACCTCCTGCAGCGCTGCAAACAATTCCTCGCGCGGCGTCCGTTTCAACAAGTAGCCGACCGCTCCCGCCGCCAGCGCATCAAAAATGTGGTCAGCATCCTCGTATACGGTGAGCATGATGAAATGGGTCGCCGGAAGTTGGGACTTCAGCGTGCGGACACATTCAATCCCGCTCATTCCTGGAAGATTGATGTCGGCAAGTACCACGTCGGGACGTAACGCGGGGAGTCCGATCAACGCGCTTTCTGCTGATTCGAAGCAGCCAATAGTTCGGTACCCTTCCGTGCGGTCCATCCAGCCGCTGAGGATGCCGCGAATCGGTCCATCATCCTCGATGATTGCTATGGAGGTGTTCACGGCGGCGAGGCTTGTACTAGAAAATCAGACACATGGCGCGTCATCAATTTAGATGACAGCCTTATCCGGAAACTTCGCGCACGCCCAAAACAAATCGGGTGCATGTCCCCTTGCCCGGTTGGCTATTCACTTCGTAACGGCCTCCGATCTCGGCGAGCCGGCTGCTGATATTGGACAAGCCATGCCCATTGAGGACGCGATCCGGTTGCTGCACGGTCGTCCCGCTGGCGTGTTCTGAGTCAAACCCGCGACCGTCGTCCTCGATCGTAAGAACGAACGCCCGAGCTCGCAGATCGACGCTCAGGCTGATGCGAACCTCCGTGGCGTGCGAATGTTTCAGGATATTGTGCAGGGTCTCTTTGAACGCGAGGAACACGTTGTGTCGAATCTCAGCCGTCAGGCGCCAGGGCGGCAGCTCCATGGGAAGATTCAGCCGGCATCGCACATTGGCGCTGCGCAAAAAATCCTGTGCGAACTTGCCCAGGTAGGCTGCAAGGCTGTCGAGCGTGTCGTGTTTCGGATTCACGGCCCAGACGATTTCGTCCATCGCGCGGGTGACCTCGCGCGCCGTACCGTTGATTTGATTCAGGTCGTCAATGACGTGATCCGGGAGCTTGAGTTCACCACGTGCCGATTGGCTGAGCAGCGTAATCCGGGTCAAGCTGGCACCCAGATCATCATGAATGTCCCGAGCGATGCGGGTCCGCTCTCGTTCGACGGCTTGTTGCTGTTCGGCTCTCTCCACCCGGTGCTTCATTCTCCGACGAGTCACCGTTCGTCCGGCTAGAACCGCCGCACTCAGCACCAGAATTGTTCCGAGCGCCCGAAACCACCACGTCTGCCAAAAGAATGGCAGCACCGTGAAGGACTGCGTCGCCGGGTGCTCCGCCCACACTCCGTCGTTGTTGCAGGCGATAACTTCGAAATCGTAGCGCCCCGGCGGCAAGTAGTTGTACGAGACACTGCGGTTCGTGCCCGCCTCCAGCCAGTCGTGCTCAAGTCCGTTCAGCCGATAGCGAAACTTCACTTTTTCCGGCGCCGCAAAACTGAGCCCGGTGAACTTCACCTCGACCCGGCGCTTGCCGGCCGGAATCCGCACCGTGTTTCCAGTCGGGACAACCGGAATGCCTTCGACCGTCAACTCTTCAATCACGGTGCGCGGTGGTAGTTGGTTCGTCGTGACATCCTGCGGGTCGACCACGACGACTCCCGCCGTGGTACTGAACCAGAGTCGCCCGTCTGCGGTGCGACACCCCGCATTTTGACCACCGGTGAATTCGAGCGTGGGTAATCCCTCGCTGCGGCCAAATTGCTGGCCCGTGACGCTCGGGATCTGACCGTCGGCGCAACGGTTCGCGTCCACTTTCGACACACGGAAGATCCCGTTATGCGTGCTCATCCACAGATGACCTCGCTGATCGTCTTCGATATGGCCGATCACATTGCTCGGCAATCCGTGCTTCGTACTCAACACCGCAAATTTGCCATTTTTCAGCCGGCATAAGCCGCCGTCGGTTGTTCCAATCCAAAGCGCCCCGCTTTCGTCAACGAGGAGCGACTGAACGAACGCGCTGGGCATACCGTCCTTTCGACCAAACTGGTGCAACACGCCGTCACGAATCGAGCCGAGACCACCTCCCACCATCCCAAACCAGATCACACCCGCCTGGTCTCCTGTCATCGCCCTCACGTCCGGTGAGATGAGGCCTGCTTCGACGCCGTACGTTTGAACCCTCGACGCCGTTACCGCCACCAGACCCGATCGAGTCCCCAGCCACATGGACGCATTCTGCGTCGGTTGGAAAAGGGCAAGAATCGGAGTGCTCGCTTCAATCCGTTCGTCGCGGACAAACCGATCGTTGTCTCTCCGTTTGAACAGCCCTCCTCCCCACGTGCCCACCCATAGCACGTGATCGTCCGCCTCCGTGATCGACCACACAAAGCCGTGATTTAATCCCTCGCTTTCTCCGAAGTGCGTCCAGTTCCCCGCCAGATAGTGGTACAAACCCGCGCCTTCCGTTCCCACCCACACACCGCCCTCACGACTTGGCGCAACCGCCAACACCGATCGACCGTTGCGTCCATCAGGTGCATCGAGCGTCGTAAAGCTGGCTTCACGCAACGCGGCGAGTCCACCGCTGCCAGTGCCAACCCAGATGTTTTTCTCGGCATCCTCGTACAGTGAGCGAATCCAGTCGTGAGGCAGACCGTTTTTGCGGTCGAAATGCAACGGCGTCTGCCCTTTCGCGAGAAGATATAATCCCGAATTCAACGTGCCGACCGCGAGTGCGCCGTTGTGCAACTCCACGATGGCTGCGGCGGCGTCCTGCGGATTCCACGGCGTAGGCCCCCAGTTTTCTACCCACTGATTTCCTTCACGGCGACGCACCATCCCTTCCGAGATCACCCATAGACCGCCTTTACGACTCGCGCGTAATCCATAGATCCCGGTGTCACCGGAATGGTCCGCGAGGACATGGGTCGTGACCTTTCCGTCGACGAGCGTGGAGAGCAGACCATTGCGCGCCAGTGCCATTCCTCCCATCGCGTCGGGCGCGAACAAAAGAAACGGCGATGGATCGGCGACCCCGTCCTCGGGCGCAAGCAACCGGCCATCCTCCAGCCGCTCCAGGATTCCGTTGTGTCCAAGTATCCAGATCTTGCCTGCAGCGTCCGCACTAATGCCCACCACGCCTTCGTTCGGCGACGTCGAAGCGGCGCGTCGTGAAACAAACCGCCCGGCTTTGAACTGCGTCACGTTCCCCGTCTCGTGACCGATCCAAACGCTGCCGTCGCTCGCGCTGTAAAGACAGGTGATTCGTCCGTTTTCCAGGGCTGGTGTGTTGGCGCCATCAAACGTGACAAACCGCGCCCCGTCGAATCGGGCCAGCCCGTCGTAGGTGCCCATCCAAAGATATCCGTCCGGATCCTGCGTAATGGCGGTGACCGAATTCTGGGGCAGCCCTTGCTCGCGCTGCCAGACCCGAATCGAATAGGGGGGCAACGGTTTGGCTGACTCCGCGACGTCGCCCTGCACCGTGGGCAGAAAGACGCTAAACGCACCAATCGCCCTTAGCAGGTGCGCCGCGTTCTTTCCCCATCGGGATTGCATCCAGCTTTTCGCGACGAGGCGTGTCTCCCCGGCACGACGGAGGAGACGCTCCTGCGCGCGCGCACTGGGCCGCGGAGAGCAGGCGTGGACGTTCGGAATCGGGGTAATGACGATCAAGGGTGGAAAGCGGCGTGAGGTTCTACCGCCGCCCCACACGCGTCAAACCGCCGCTACCTTCCGGATCGGGGAAATTCCTGTCATCTATTTCGATGACATGCGCCGACGCGGACGGCGTGGTACCTTCATCGCTCGCCGAGTTCCCGCGCAGCTTGGTCGATCCCCGCCCGGATCTAGAACGCGCTTTCACCCCTGTCTCTCGAATTTGCAGCTGTTGCTTGTGCGACACGCTCAAAGCTCAAAACCCAACCATCAGCCCTGACTCCGATGCAACGACTTAGATTTTCTCTCTCTATTCTCGCGCTGCTTGCGCTAGGCCTTGTGTTCCGCACTGCGGCCCATGCACAGGCCGATCAGACGATCTACGACGACTCATTTCATAGCGGCTGGGATTTTTGGTCAGGTTGGGCGCCGGCCGATATCGCGAGCACGACGCTGGTGCATTCGGGCGCCAAATCGATCGCGGTTACGACCGGGCAGTGGCAGGGATTTCAATTTGGTCACAGCCCGATGGACACGACGGGCTACGGCAAGTTGTCGTTCTGGATCAACGGCGGAGCCGGGGGACAAATTCTAAGCGTTAACGGCACGTTGAATTATACCGCACAGGCGAACTACCTCATTGGGCCGCTCGCGGCGAATACGTGGCAACACGTCGAGATCCCGCTCGCGTCACTTGGCGTATCCGACAAAACGAACCTCACGAGCTTTTGGTTACAGGAGTTCAGCAACTCCCCGGCCGCGGTGGCCACCTATTATGTGGATGACATCGTACTCACGGGTAGCGTCCCGACGATCCCGCCGCCGCCCCTCAACGGCGCCCTCGCGGTGTACGACGATTCGCTGACCAACGGCTGGCAGAACTGGAGCTGGAACACGACGGTCGGCAGCGAGAGTTCCATCGTTAATTCGGGTGCGAGTTCGATGGCCGTCACTCTCGCTGGTGGTGGGCTTTCGCTCCATCATGAAAATCTCGATACGCAGAACTACCCCACCTTGACCTTTTGGATCAACGGCGGCGCGACGGGCGGGCAGCGGCTCGCCGTCAACATCGAGCGCAACGACGGGGTTCGACCCGCCGTTCCACTCAGCCCGTTGGCGGCGAATACCTGGCAAAAGGTGACCCTGTCACTGGCTGATCTCGGTGGCGCCAACATTCAGGATTTGAACCGCATTACCTTTCGGGAGGTCTCGGGCGGGAGCGCAGCGAAGTTCTTCCTCGATGACATCCGTCTGGATTTGGCGCCGCCTCCGGCCGTCGTCCATGTGAACATCGACAGCAAGAAGGTCATTCGGCAGGTCGATGCGCGTACCTTCGGGCTCAATACGGCGATCTGGGATGGCTCTTTCAACAGCGCGACGACGGCCGAGTTGCTCATGGAAGCAGATAATCAGGCGCTCCGTTTCCCGGGCGGCTCAATCTCCGACATCTACCATTGGAAGACCAACACCAGCGATGGTGAAACGTGGACATGGGCCACCGGCTTCGACGCCTTTGCCCACATTGCTGTCTTAACCGACGCACAAGTGTACATCACGGTTAACTACGGCACCGGCACTCCAGAGGAAGCCGCCGACTGGGTTAATTACTCCAATGTCACCAAGGGTTACGGGTTCAAATACTGGGAAGTCGGCAACGAAAATTATGGGACGTGGGAAGCCGACAAAAACAATCGACCACACGATCCCGTCACGTACGCCAATCGATTCGTCCAGTACATGAAGCAGATGAAGGCGGTGGATGCTTCGATCAAGGTCGGGGCCGTCATCCAAACCAGCGAGGACGGTGACGCCAATTACACCGACGAAACGGTCACCAACCCACGCACGGGGCTGCCGCACAATGGCTGGTCCGCCGTGATGCTCGCGACTTTCAAGAGCCTCGGCGTCTTCCCCGACTTCGTCGTTTACCATCGCTATGAGCAGGGTCCGGGTGGCGAGAGCGATGCGTACCTCCTCAACGCGTCGAAAGGTTGGGCGGGCGACGCCACCAAGATCCGGCAACTATTGACGGACTACTTGGGTGACGCCGGCGCGAACGTCGAAATCGACTGCACCGAGAATAACTCGGTTTACGGAAATCCCGGCAAACAAACGACGAGCCTGGTGAACGGCCTCTTTTTCGCCGATTCGATCGGCAACATCATGAAGACAGAATTCAATTCGCTCTTCTGGTGGGATCTCCGCAATGGCCAGGAAAGCGGCAACAACAACAGTCCTTCGCTGTATGGATGGCGCCAGTACGGGGACTACGGCATTGTGACTTATGCCAAACCGGCCGGCCCGGCGGATCGGTATCCGACCTTTTACGTCTACAAGCTGCTGCAGTACTTCGCTCGGGGTGGCGAAAACGTCCTGAACGCCACGAGTGATTACAACGGCCTTGGCGTCTACGCCGTGCGCGAACAGAACAAGAACATCCGGCTCTTGCTGATCAACAAGCACCCGACCGCCACGTTGAATGCAACGATCACGGTCGACGGCTTTAACGTTGGACGTGTCGCGGATGTGTACAGCTACGGAATCCCGCAGGATGAAGCGGCCCGGACAGGTACCGGCTCGGCGGATATCTCGCATACCACCATGCCGCTCGGCGCGAAAACGTTTACGTTCAAACCCGCTCCGTACTCCGCGACTGTGATTCGCGTGGTCGGAAATCAGGGCCAGAACGAGACCGCGCCCAACAGCTCGCCGACAACAAAGTAATGGGACCTGCTCCTTAAGTTTCAACGGGCGCCGAAATCCGGCGCCCGTTTTTTTTGCGGTCCCGCTGATGTTTGAGGATCGATCCGTGGCAATCAGTGAAATCCGCGGTCGGATTGAGCTTCGGAGTTCGGCGCGTTTTTCCTGCTGGCGCCAGCATCCCCGTCCTTGTTTTTTTCAACAGCCGGCCCGGATCCGCGCTCGCATTGAGTTTCGGATATCGACTTTGTCGCTGCGATGCTGAGAACTTTTTTTCAATGGTTCGACCTCCACCCGGAGGTCTATTGGATCATTGCGTCCGTGCCGACCATCGCGCTAATCGCGATGGTGGCGTCCAGCATATGGGTGCCTCGTCCCTCGAAAACATCCCGGACCGACTGGATTTTTTGCTCCGTGCTTTTTCTCTTTGTCGCTGCGTCGCGGTGGCCCGTACTTCTCGCCGCGCGCGATTTGAACCAGGACGAAGGACAACTGATTGCGGGCGCGTTGACGTTGATCAAAGACCCGGTGTTTTGGCGGTCAGTTGATGGCACAACGTCGGGTCCGCTGAACTACTACGTGCTGCTGCCGGTGCGATTGCTGGGGCTGCCGCTCGATTATTTCGGCGCGCGATTCGTCGGACTGATACTGGTTTCGATCGCGCTGCTGGCCAGCTACCGACTGCTGTACAGTTACGGATCCAGGGCTGCGGCTCGGCTGGGCATTCTGGCGCCAGCGGCTTTTTTTGCGACGGTCACGCATGACGATTTTACCCACTACTCCTCCGAGCATGTCTCGCTCGCACTTTTCGCCGTAGCCGCGTTTGCCATTCTGCGACGACCACGCGGCGACGGGTTGGACCGACGACTCAGCTATTTCGGTTGGTTCGTCGCCGGACTCCTGCCGTGGGCCAAACTACAATCCGCGCCACTTGCCGCCGTGTTGGTCGGCTTTGCGATTTGGAAGGCACTGACCAACCGAGCCCAGACCCTGCGTGAGCGTGGTCGAGCCACCGCCGTCATCGTAGGGGTCGCATTGCTCCCGTCCTGCCTCGCACTGGTTGCGATCCTGCTCACCGGCCAGTTCGAACCTTTTTGGCAAGGCTACGTCGTCCAAAACTTCGTCTACGTTCAGGAAGGCGTTTCGCTCACGGAGACGATCCGCAAGCTTGCCGTCAGCGGCTCCTCCTCGGTCGAAATCCCCGCATTTCTGCTCGCGACGATCGGGCTGCTCGCGATTTGTACGCCGATTTATCTCCGTTCATCGCGACGCGCTGGGCAGTTGTTCGTGATTGGAGCTGTGTGTACGGCGGTCGCGTTGAGCTGCATTCTCGCGCCTCGTCGCGCGTTCGCTCACTATCTGCTTCTGCTGATTATCCCGCTGGCGCTTTGGAGTGGAGGCGCCGTTACCGAGATTTGGTCAGCCGTACGCTGGAGGCGTCGCACCGGACTCCTGTTGGTGGTCGTGGGTGGGTTGGTGCCGCTCGTCGCGCGGGTGACACAGCCCGTTCCGCCGCCGATCGGACGCTTGGCGGAAAATTGGCGGCGCCCTTATTCTGTCCCCAGCACCTTGCTTCGCGCCTACTGCGAACCGGGTGAAGCTCTCGGCGTCTGGGGCTGGCGCACCGATCTTTACGTGGAAACGGAGACGATTCAGGCAACACGCGATCCGCACGTTGTTTGGTCGATTCAGCCGTCGCCGGCACAAGGATACTATCGCGCCCGGTATCTCGCTGATCTGAAGCGCAACCGTCCGCGATTCTTTGTGGACGCCGTCGGAGTCGGGGCGATGGCGTTTGAAGACCGTGCAACGCAGGGTCACGAATGCTTGCCCGAGCTCGCTCACTATATTCGCACCGAGTATCTGCCCATCGCGGATCTCGGCTTGGAGCGCATCTATGTGCGCCGTGGCGCGACGGCACTGGCCGGAATGCTTTCGGTTTATCGGGTGCAGGGGTTCGTCAACCAGTCGCGCCGGCCAGTCGATGTTGATGCGCCCGAGCCCGAGCGGCTCGATCCACCCAATATGAGTGGTTGGGATTTCAACGGACAAGGAGTACGGGCGTTGCAACCACCCGCGAGCGTCACGTGGGCCCTAAATGGGAAGGAACGTGAAGTCCTGTTTGAATACGGATTCCATCCGCGGGCTTACCACGAAGGTCGCAGCAATGGCGCGGACTTCATCGTGGAAATCCATCACGCCGGCGATGCGCCACGACGCGTCTTTCAACGACATCTCGATCCTGCCCGTGTGTTAGCTGATCGGGGCCCGCTTAAGTCGCGCGTCACGCTGCCGCCCTTTGCTCCCGATTCACGTCTGGTGGTGCGGACCGAAGCGGGAGAGTTTAATGATGCCGCTTGGGATTGGGTCTACCTTGCACCTCCAAAGTACCTGCGACAGGCGGGCTTTACTCAGGAGCAATTTCCCAACTTCAATTTCGTGCCGGATGAAGCGGAGGCGAACCACTCAACGGTATTGGAAGACCCTCGCGTCAAGGTGCTCCTGCTGAACACGCCGAGTAGGCTGACCTATGGATTGGACGGCACCGAAACTCGTCTGCGGTTTTCGTACGGAGTGGAAATTTTAGCCGCAGCCAAGGCGTTCGAGGCGGGGGCAGCCCGCTATTCGGTTAAGCTCCGACGTGGAGACGAACCCGTGCGGGTGATTTTCGAGCGCATGCTCCAACCGCGTGAATCGCGCGAAGATCGTCTTCGACAGTTTGTACAGCTTGAGCTTCAGCAGATACGAGCGGGCGATCAGCTCTCAATCGAAATTGATGCGATCGGAGAGACACCCACCACGGGGAACTATATCACAGATTTCTTTCTCGAATGAACACAATGTCACGCGGCAGGTAATCGTCGCGCGGAGCATTGCGAAATCGAACTTCATTCAGCGCGGAGTGACTCTCCGACGAACGTGTTGCCGTCAAAGTGGCGTAAATGGCGATGGCTTAGCCTGAAATGCGTTGGCTTGCGTTCGTCGGTGCAAGATGGAAGGGGCATGAACTCAGTAACTCGCTTGCGCCACGGTGTGACCTGGCCGCTGTCCGCCCTCCTCGCTCTCACCCTTAACTCTGTCAGCGCACAGCCTGCTCATGTTCATCTACCGGCGCCAGCGAAAGGCGATCGCGCCATTACCGCGCTCGCCGAACACCTTCCCGCCGTCGCGAAGGCCTACGGCTTACAACCCGGGACACTGGTAGAACTGTTTCAATCTCAACCCTCGCTTGCTGTCGATCAGGAGGGGGCTCTCTTATTTCTTTGCGATGGCCTGTCCGTTGCGAAAAAAACTTCCTCCGCGCCTGCCGTCATTGGCGCTGCAGAAACGGTGTCGGCGGGGATGGCGGTTGATTCATCGGTGCGTGCGATCGCGTTTGGGGCGACGCTCGATGCGTTCAAACTTCACAGCCTTTCCGGCGCAACGAAGGTTATCTATCTCGATTTCACCGGACACACCACGTCCGGGACGCCATGGAACTCTTCGTTTGGTAGTGGCTCTCCAATTGTTTCCGGAGCCTACGATTCGGACGGAGACCCGTCTACCTTCAGCGCAGCTGAACGCGGGGTGATTCAGCGGATCTGGCAACGAGTGGCCGAAGACTACGCTCCGTTCAACGTTGACGTGACCACCGAGGATCCCGGTGTCGAGGCGCTTCGTCGTACCAGCTCTGGCGATACAGCGTACGGAATTCGCGTCGTTATAAGTCCAACCAACTGGTACAACACAAATGCGGGTGGCGTTGCCTACATTGGTTCGTTCAACGCCGGCACGGATACTCCGTGTTTCGCTTTTACTCAGCAGCTCGCCAACGGCGAGAAATACATCGCTGAAGCAGCCGCTCACGAAGTAGGTCACACTCTAGGTCTCTATCATGACGGACGTAGCGGCACCGCGCCGACCGAGTACTATGAAGGCCAGGGGAATTGGGCACCGATCATGGGTGTGGGGTACTACAAACCACTCGTTCAATTCAGCAAAGGCGAGTATGCGGGCGCGAATAACCTTCAGGATGATCTCGCGATCATTGCCGGCTACGTACCGCTTGCTGGCGATGATCACGGCAACACCCTGGCAAGTGCTACCGTCCTGGCCACTCCCTCGATCGCTGACGGCGGCACAATCGAAACGCGAACCGATGTCGACGTCTTCCGATTCGATTGCGGAGCAGGGGCGATTTCACTTTCGATCAAAGGTCCGGCCCCGGACACGGATCTCGACCTGAAGGTAGAGTTGATCGATGTAGCCGGTCAGGTTCTTCAAAGCAGCGATTCGTCGTCCACCGTTGCGGCTTCGATCAGCACGACGGTTGCCGCCAGCACGTACTTTTTACGCGTCAGCGGTGTCGGTCTCGGTGACCCATTGACCACCGGCTACTCGAGTTATGGCAGCATCGGGAACTACATCATAACCGGAACAGTGCCATCCCCAGGGACCAAGCAGCCACCCGTCGCGATCATTTCGCCTTCAACTCTCTCGGGCACGGCCCCGTTGACGATCACTTTCTCCGGACAAAGCTCGAGTGATAGCGACGGGCTCATTGCCAGCTATCAGTGGAATTTTGGGAATGGCACGGGCGCAACCGGTATCGCGGCGGGCAATACCTACATGTCCGCCGGAACCTATACCGTGACGTTGACGGTGATTGACAACGACGGCCTCTCCGGGATGGCCACTGCTACCATCACGGTAGCCGCCGCACCCAACATCGATCCGGTGGCAGTGGCATCATCCGATCGCAGCAGCGGCACTGCACCCGTGACGGTGGCGTTTTCAAGCGCGGGATCGACGGACTCAGATGGGACCATCGTCTCCTACGCCTGGGACTTCGGGGATGGAACGTCGTCGTCGCTCGCGTCACCGGCAAAGACATACACCGCAGCGGGAACCTATACGGTTCGGCTGACTGTAACGGATAACCGCGATGCAACCGCTTCTGCCACGCTCCCGATCGCCGTTCTGCCGGACCACGCCTTTGACGTGGACGTAAACAGCTTCCTCCTCGGTTCGACTGCAAGCAAAGCGGGCAGTACGTCGACGGCCACGATCGTGATTTTTGATCGGCAAGGAAGACCCGCCGCCGGGACAACGGTGTCGCTCCAATGGTCCGGGCTCGTCTCGGGCAGTACATCGGGAAAAACGGATGCGAATGGCAAGGTTGTCCTTACAAGTTCCCGCACAAAAAAAGTCGGCACGCAAACCGCAACCATCACTGCAGTGGTGCCGTCAGCGGGTAACAGTTTTGACGCCACGATCTTCAGCGCGCCGATGGTCCAGTCGATCGCGATCAAATAGCTTTGGGGTGTGGTCCGGGCTGGTGGACCGTCTGTTGGGCGGCCTACCAGCCCGTTTTCTTTTAGAAGCGCAATATCCCGATTGGGAAGGACCGCGGCCGCAAAGCAAATGACCGAAACAAGCTAGGTCGTGCATCGTTCAGGAAACAGCTCAGCGATCTTCTGGGCGCGAAAGCGAAAAATCGTGTCGAGCTGGCTCTTGATCCAGAGCCTGTGCAGCAGTGATCCAATCACTCCCCACCCTACGTCATAGGTCACTGTATCGACCATCGTCACCCCGTGACGGTCTGGCCCCGGAATAAAGCGATGTTCGTGGTGCCAAAGCCGATACGGACCCCGACGCTGCTCATCAATGAAGTAGTCTCCGGGACGCACGTGCGTGATCTCGGTCAGCCAGCGCGTCCGGAGTCCTGGTAGAACGCCAATCCGGTATTCGATCAATTGCCCGGCGTACATTTCACCTTCAACTTCGCCAATAATTCGAAACGAAAACGACGGTGGAGTGATTTCGTTGAGGTTTTCGGGTCTCGAGAAGAACTTCCAGATCTCACGCGGGTTTCCGTGCACGAATTGCTGCCGACGAAGGCGATGGATCATCCTCTGCATAGAATGTCGGAATGCTAGCACAGCAACCCTCGCCATCATTCGAACGATCGCCAACGGTTCGCTATTCGGACAACGAGGTCGGGCCGAACGCACTTGGAGCTTAGCTCGGAGCGTGTGACTCGCCGGCACCGCCCTCCACCCATTGCAGGCTAGTGCATTTCTCTCGTACTCGCGAGCAAACGGCTCCCACAAGGCAGCGCACTGAAGCTCGGGGAATCTACCAATTTCCAAACAGTTGCCGGCTTGTTGGTCATTTCGCTCGCGTCGACGTTTCCCAGCTGCCGTAAAGCTCTGCAGCCCGAAATGACCGAACGCCACTATCACCAGCTGTCCCTTGTTGCTCAGCACCTCGCCACCCGGCGAAATGCAATTCTGGGGGCGGTACGAATTGCGGCGGAAAAGGATCCGGAGCAGACGACGGTCAGCTCACTCACACGAGCACAGTTCAACGATCACATTCCGCCCGTGCTCGACGCGTTCGCCCGGAAGCTGCAGACGCACCCGGGGACATCGGCAGTCGCGGCGGACCAAAAGCGCAACGAGGAGGAAGTAAAACATGGGCTGCACCGCTGGCAGCAGGGATACCGCCTCCGGGAGTTGCTCCACGAATGGGGGCATTTGCATCTCTGTATCTACGACGAGTTGGAGCAGTTTGCTGCCACGCATCCAGAAATCGAGCGAGAGACGATGGTCGAGGCCAACCGGCAGTTAATCACTTTGGTCAACGAAGCTGTCAGTGAGAGCACGGGACAATACGCGCGGATGCAACAGGACGAGGCCGCCGGACACCTCAGCGATCTCCAGCGGGCGGTGGCCGCCACCAAGGACCTCGAACGCCGACGGGCCGAACTTATTCATCAAGCCGTTCACGACCTTCGGGGCAACGTTCAGTCGGTGAGCAGTGCGGCGGAGGTGTTGCGCGAATCAGGAATTCCGGACGTCGAGCGTGTCCTTTTCGTGGATATGCTGCAGCAAGGCGCGGAGGCCGTAAGCTTCATGATGGGCAGCCTGATGGATCTGGCGCGACTCGAGGCGGGTCAGGAGCGACGTACCGTGGGCGCCTTCGAAGCGGTGGCTCTCCTCCAGGAGTTCTGTGCCGCCAGTCAGCCGTTGGCCCGGGAGCGCGGACTTTTCCTGAAGTTCGAGGGACCGGCCAAGCTCGAGGTCGAAGGAGATGCGGGCAAGGTTCGGCGCATCGTGCAGAATCTCGTCTTCAACGCCCTGAAATATACGGAACACGGGGGCGTGACGGTGAGCGTCGGAGAGGAAATCGCCGACAGCTGGTGGCTGAAGATCAAAGACACCGGGCCCGGGTTATTGGGCGGACCCGGTTCGCCCATGGCGGGCGATTTGAAGGAAGCCACCGCGAGCGCCCGCGAATCGGACGATCGTGCAGCTGACGGAGAGTCCTCGCACGTACTTCCGTCGACTGCGCCCGACGCGGGTCGCCTGCCTCCCCGGCAACAAGCTGGAGAGGGCATCGGACTTTCGATCGTGAAACGGTTGTGCGAACTCCTGGATGCCAGTCTCGAACTCGCGAGTTCGGCTAACGAGGGGACGACCTTTCGGATCATTTTCCCGCGCAGTTACTCGTCTCAACCATCACGCGCAAACACCTGACGGTGGGGCTGCATTTGCTTGTTGCCAGCTGGGCTGCACAGGCGTGTCGAAGCTCGAGCACAGCGGGTTCATCAAACGGGGGGAACGGTACCGAAGTAGGTTTCTCCACCTCGAAGAACACGAAGCGCGGCCGGCACTTCCAGCAACGAACCTGCCTTGGAAATGTATCCATGGGCGCCCGACGACAACGCTTCCTCAATCGTGAAGTCGTCCGCACAACAGGAAATAATCAGCACCTTGGTGTTCGGCAGTGACGTCAGGATCTGACGCGTCGCTTCGATTCCGCTCAGTTCAGGCATTCCGATATCCATCACGATAGAGCACGGCTGGTGTTGCCGTGCGAGAACGACGGCTTCGCGGCCATTGCCCGTTTCCGCCACGACTTCCATATCGCTTTCGAGCTCAAGCAGCCGCTTCAGTCCTTTGCGCGTGCTGACATTATCCTCTGCGATGAGGATGCGAAGATCGGGTTTCTGAGCGCGTGTATGCACACCCCAGCCTACCCTTCTGCGCGACCTTCCGATATCATCCCCTCTCCCCGACCGGACTAGAGAGCAATCCCCGGAGGGCCTCACTGTGGAACCATTAGTCGTGGGTCCAGTTTGCGTCTTGGGAGCGCATGGGATTTCAAACGCGGTTCCAAAAAAATCGGGGGAACACCCACTTCGGCCACCGTGGCGTTCGCTCAGTTCTGCTACTCTTTCGATCCGGGACTCTCTCGTTTTTCGGTCGATCGCTCCCGATCCTTTCGCTCCTCCGAAATCTTCATCGCGATCGCCGCGGCCTCGGCGGAAGGACGTTGATCCGTCTGTTGCTCGTAGTCCCGTTCGGATCGGGCGTCGTCCCGTGCTTCCGCTTTGTCCTCGGCCAATGGCGTCGTGCCGGGCAAACGAACGCGGAGCTCCTCGATGATCATGAGTGCCGCCGCTGCCAGGGGTAAGGCCAGCAAAGCTCCAGCAACTCCCGCTAAAACGGTCCCCGTCAACAACGAGAAAAAAACCACCGATGAAGGCAATCGCAGTGCGCGCCCATAAATGAGCGGGATCAAGATGCGCCCTTCGAATTCCTCATAGGCAAACAGCAACGCAAACACCGCTGCAGTGACCGCCGGGCCTTTCACCATGGCCGCCAAAACCGCCGGCACCATCGTCAACACGATGCCGACGTACGGCAGCATATCAGCGAGTCCCCCAAACGCTGCAATCGCGAGCGCATTCGGCACGTGACACACCGACAGCAGCGCAAGAATGAAAATGGTCATCAACGCACTGGTGAGCAGTTGTCCCCGGATATATCCGCCCACAATGTTTTCGAGATCCAGGAGAACGCGCGACAACCGGATGTGAAGACGACGCGGTACCACGGCGAACAGCGCTCCGCGCAAACGATCGCGATCGATCATGATATAGACCGCGAGAAAAATGACGGAGACGGTGTAGGCCAACAGCTCGATGATGCCGGCCGTCCAGCGCAGCAGGCTCTCGCGCGAGGATTTGAACAACGTCTCGAAATCGAGCTCCTTCAGTGCTTCGGCCAGCGGCGAGGTCCAACTGGATCCGGAGAGGGCGTCGACGGCCTTGGTGCGAAACTCGGGCGCGTGTTCGACCACACTTTTCACCTCCTCGGCCAAGGGCGGCAAAACCAGCAGCAGCAAAGCGATCGTTGCGATCCCCGCCGCCGCAAACACTCCGGTGATGGCGAAGCCGCGGCGCGCGCCTTTGCGCTCCAGCCATTCCACCGCGGGATTGAGCGCACCCACCAGCATCAGTGCCGTGACCAGCACCAGGAGGGCCGGGATGATGTGGATGAGAATCCAAATCGCGAGGAGCCCGACGGCAACAATCACCAATGACCGGACCGAGAGGTCGAAGCGCAAGCGGGCTGGAGGACTCGCCTCCGTCGGAACAGTGACGGTCTCGTTCATTCGAAGGACGGACACGACAGATGGGAGGCGGTGCCTCCCGCTCCGCTTGCACGACTGCCGCCAACGGAGATGAATTCCGTTCGTCGAAGCGCGGCGCATGCGCTTCGCGTCATCGAAACGTCGTCGAGGATTTACTCGCAAAACCACTCGGCACGGACTCCATTCTCGCCATGAAACTACCCCTTTCGTGTCTCGCGTTTTTGACCGCCTGTGCACTCAGCCAAGCCGCTCCCGAGTCTCTCTTCGACGGGAAGTCCTTGAGCGGCTGGGAGGGAGAGACGGCGCGAACCTGGCGAGTGGTTGACGGTTCGATCGTCGGCGGCTCGCTGACGGAGCAGGTGCCCCATAATGAATTTCTCGCGACGACAAAAACGTTCAAGAACTTCGATCTCCGACTGAAGTTCCGACTCGTGGGCCGCGAAGGGTTTGTGAACGCGGGCGTCCAGTTTCGAAGCGAACGCATCCCAGCGCATTACGAGATGATCGGCTATCAGGCTGATTTAGGCGAAGGTTACTACGGCTCCCTCTACGACGAGTCCCGACGCAACAAAGTACTGGTGGCTGCCGACAAAGCGACGATCGCCCGGGTTCTCAAGCCCGGCGAGTGGAACGACTACCGCGTTCGCTGCGAAGGCGTCCACATTCAGATCTGGCTAAATGGCGTACAAACCGTCGACTACACAGAAACCGATCCGAACGTCGCGCAGTCCGGGAAGATCGCGCTGCAAATCCACGGGGGCGGCAAAGCCGAAGCCTCCTACAAAGATCTGCTGATCGAGCAGCTTTAGTCGGATTCGCAATGCCGTTATGTAGAGTGCGGCTAGATACAACAACGGCCCGGCCGGAAGCGAAACCACCGTGCTGAGTCCACAAAACGTTAGGTATTGCGGGACAAAATATGCGCGGTGCAACAACCCTCGCGGCGATTTCGTTCCAGGCCAAATCCCTGAAAAATACGTATCGCAATCTCGACGAGGGCCGCGTTGTTTCGTCGCAACACCGGTATGGCAGATCCGAAAAAATGACGAATAAGCGGCGAGAATCCATCCTCTGGGTTGAGGGAATTGGTTTCGGTTCGATGATCGCTCTGATCTGGGCCATGGAGCTGGTCCAAATGCCGCATTTTCTTTTTGGCGAATCCAGTGGTATAAACTGGGCGCGGGTTGTGATGCGGACGACGGTAATCTGCCTCGTCTGGACGATGGTTCATCTTTCCACCCGCCGGCTGCTCAAGCGTCTGCACCACTTGGAAGAATACCTCCGCATCTGCGCGTGGTGTCAGAAAATCGGGCACGATGGGAAATGGATGACGTTGCACGAATACATGGGCTCAACGTTCGCCACGAAGATGACCCACGGCGTCTGTCCGGACTGCAGCCGCGACATGGTCAAGACCAGCACTCCAACGAAGCCTCCGTTCGCACAGCGCGTCAGCTAGCGAGGGATCTGGTGCGGCTTGAAGCGGTCGATTCAGGGCCGTGCCTGAGGGCGACAGGTCCGTTGCCGTTTCGGACGTTAAATAACAGCGCCAAACTCAGCCGGCAACGGCGCCTTCGCGGAAAACGCGAACGTTCGTCCTTTCCACGTGTAGTCGAACCGCGTCGCCAACGAGTGCAGGAACAGCCGTTTCTGTCCGGTGCGTTTCGCGAGCGCCCGGTTGCGTCCAAAATCTCCATACGTCTGATCGCCAACGATCGGCAGATGTCGCTTCGCGCATTGCACCCGCAGCTGATGGCTGCGGCCGGTGAGCGGTTCGAGCTGGATCAGCGACAGTGGTTCGTCGCCCGGCCGGGCGCGCACCACTTTCATCACGCTTTCCGCCGGCACCCGGCCCGCATCCGCCGCGGATCGAATGTGCCCGCCCTTTTTTTGCACGGCGATCACGTCCCTCCACGTTTCAATCGACTTCGCCGGACGGCCAAACACGAGCGCTTGGTAAACTTTGCTGACCTGCTTGCGCTTGAACTGAGCGCGCACTTCCGCCGCGAGCGCGGAATCTGACGCCATCAGAATCACTCCCGACGTGGCGGAATCCAGTCGGTTCAACAGCCAGAGCCGACGCGGCTCCGACCGGCCTTCCTCCGGCCATTGGAAACATTCAGCTGAAGCGTCGTAGTGCGCGACGATCAGGCAGCGCGGCCGATCTTTTGCTTCGTTCGGGTGCGACAGCACTCCCGCTGGTTTGTTGAATGCCGCCAGTCCGTTCGCGTCATGGTGCAATACCTCCACGCCGTCGCCGAGCGGAATTTCCGTCCACAAAAAGTCAGCTGAAGCCGTCATTGGAAATAGAAAGTGAACGTTATCTGAGTGGATTCGCCGAGCGAAGCTTTCATCGCGTCAGTCCACGGCGGAAACGGCGCGGCTGCAACGATGGCGGCAACGCACGTCTTCTGTCCCGCAAGTTCAGAATCCCCGTCGACGCTGACGATCCGCGCAATCGCGCCGGTGGCACTCAATTCAAAACCGACCGTGGCTGACGTGCCGATCTTTGGGCGCGATTTCGTTTCGCGCAGAACGTGAGCCCAGCGCCGCCGCACCTGTTCGAGGACGGGGCCAAGGTAGTCACCGTGAGACGCCCAAGCTGAGTCTGGCGAGATCTTCACCTCGGTCGAAACCGTTCCTCCATTCAGCCCAACGACGCTGCACGCGGTCGCGGCGAGAGCCAACGCAGCCACCGCCCCGGCGACGGCGACCGTCCGACTCACTGATAAAAGAAGTTAAACGTCAGCTCCTGCGAATCACCCAAGACCGCAATCATGTCTTCCGTCCATGGCCCGTAAGGAGCACGAGACGTGATGGCGCTGGTGCACGCTTTCTCGGCCTGATTCCCGGCCGTGCCATCCACGCTCACAATTTGGGAGATGCGACCTTCCGTATTCATTCGAAAAACCACCTTCACCGTCGTTCCAGACGGAGGCGATACGCGGCTCTCGATCAAGATGCGCTCCCACTGGATCTGCACTGCCTCGATCATCTTTTGCAGATACTGCCCGTAGTTGCTCCACTTCGCATCGTAGGCAATCGCGCCAATGTTCTGCGTGCCGATTTTGTTCTCCTGGAAAATCGCCGGGCGCACCTGCTGTTGTTTCACGACTTGTGGACGTGGACGTGGACGCATCGGATCGATGCGCGGCTGCGACGTTGTCGCGCCCTCGATCAGAGGCACATCCTTCAGACCCTCGACGCGTTCCGGAACGGCTTTCGCACCTTCCGCGAACTTTGCGATATTGCTGCCGACGCCGGCCTCCGACTCTCCTTCGGTTTTCTCAAAGCCGGTGAGCGGAATCTGTTCAAGTTTCGGAGCTGTCTCGGCGGCTTTCTCCTGCTGTTCCGGAGCTGCCGGTGCAGGCGTCGACTCGACTGGCTGGGTCAATTGGCCTGTGACGATTTGAGAGGATTGGATCTCCTTCTGACCTTCCAAGGCGGGCCGATCGGTCTTCGTGTTCTCCGTCGGCTTTTCTTGAGCGACCTGCTGATTTTGCGCGGCGAAATTATTTGTCTGATCGGGAACGTTATCCGGCGCGTTGGGATTGGCCTCGACGAAATTCATCGGCTGCTTCGGCGGAGCCTTCGCAAACATGTCGGGCGTGAGTTCGATACTGAACTCCTTCGACGATGAATGAGGACGGATCACACTCGCGGAGCTGTCCGACTGCAACATTCGCGGGGCGATGAAAAACAACAGCAGATGCACCAGCACCATGCCCGCGATTCCTACGATCACTGAACGGGAATCGCGGTCCTCCCACATGCGCCGAAAAGTTTGGCGGAACGATTCTATCGGCGAAGGTGACGCAAGAGATTGGCTCATGGATAGCTGGCGAGACGAGAAGAGTCAGCCAGGAGACCCGCCTGGGTCAAAATTTGTTTCGTTACTTCCATCGGCAGGCCCATGATGTTCGAAAAGGAGCCGTCCCAGCGTTCAACGATCAGCTCGCGACCCTCCTGAATGCCGTAGGCCCCCGCCTTGTCGAGCGGGTTGACCAACCGGAAATACGCGTCGATCACGGCATCGTCGAACAGCCGGAACGTCACCTGACTCGTCACGCCCTCGTCGATGCGCAAGCTGGTGCTCTGCTGCCGTAATGCCACGCCCGTGAAAACCGTGTGCGTGCGGCCGGCCAGACGCTTCAACATCACTCCCGCGTCGGCGAGGTCTCGCGGCTTGTTCAACACCGTTTGATCGATGAAAACCGTGGTGTCGGCGCCGAGGACAAAGGCTTCGGGATGTCGCTCCGCCACCCAATCGGCCTTCAGCGCCGCGTTATGCGCCACCATGGTGCGTGGATCGGCGTCCTCCGCTTCGTGTTCAGTCACTTGCGCGACGATCACCTCGAAAGGCAGCCCCACTTGTTCAAGCAGTTCGCGCCGGCGTGGTGAAGCCGAAGCGAGGATCAATCGCGGGCTCTCCCGGTCGCGCGGCCTGGAATCGGCTGACATCCCGCCACCTTCTAATCCGTCGCCGCCGAGATCAACGACCAAAGTCCGCCCACGACTTTGCGCAGCGCGTGGTTGTCAGCCTCACGAAACCCATGCACGGTGCCGGCCTTTACGACATGCGCCTCGGTCTCGCCCAGCTCAATCCTACCGTTGGTGACCTCGCTGGAAATCGGCGAAAAATCCTGGAGGCCTACCACCAGCTGGTCGCCGAAGGCGCAGAACTGGTTCTGTTTCCAGAACTGATCGTCTGCGGCTACCCACCGCGCGACCTTTTGTTCAAACGACGCTTTGTCGCCGATTGTACGGAGTCACTGAGCGAGATCGCTGCCGCGATCGGCGCGGTTCCAGCCCTGCTGGGCACAGTCGAACTCAACCCCACCGGTGTCGGTCGCCCGTTCTACAATTCCGCCGCGTTCTGCGTCTCCGGGAAGGTCGTCACGATGGCGCGCAAATGCCTCCTGCCGACCTACGACGTTTTCGACGAAGACCGCTACTTCGAGCCCGCGGCGCAACCCGTCGTGATTGAACATCAGGGCCGCCGAATCGGCGTGACGATTTGCGAGGACCTTTGGACGCATCCAATGATCAGCACGCGCCAACTCTATCGCGGCACCGATCCGTTGCGCCAACTCGCCCAGCAAAAATGCGATCTGATGGTCAACTTGTCGGCGAGTCCGTGGCACTACGACAAAGGCAATCTCCGCGAAACGCTCGTCTCGGACGCCGCGCGTGCCCTCCAATGCCCGGTCGCATACGTGAACGCCGTCGGCGGCAACGACGAACTGGTTTTCGATGGCCGCAGTCTGGTCTGCGGTGCGAATGGTGAGGTGCTGCATGGCCTGCGCGCGTTCGCCGAAGAACTCCGCGTGGCAGACGTGCCCGACATCGCTGCCGCATCGGATTCGCGCGCGACCGAAACGAAGACTTCGCTCCACCTCGACCCCTCGTTCGCCCAAGACGAATGGAAGGACACCTTCGAGGCGCTGGTCCTCGGATTGCGGGACTACGCGTACAAGAGTGGTTTCAAGCGCGCCCTGATTGCCCTTTCGGGCGGTATTGATTCCGCGATCGTCGCGGTCGTGGCGAGCCATGCTCTTGGCCGCGAGAATGTCATTGGCGTCTCCCTGCCCTCCGCGATTTCTTCCCAACATTCGCGGGACGATGCGCGGATCCTCGCGACGAATCTCGGCATTCGCTTCGAAACCATCGCGATCGCGGACGCAGTGACGGCCACCGAGGCGTCCTTGGGACCCATTTTCACCGGTCGACCTCGGGATGTGACGGAAGAAAACATTCAGGCCCGGATCCGCGGCGTCATCATGATGGCGCTCTCGAATAAGTTTGGCGCCCTGCTGCTCACCACCGGTAACAAAAGCGAAATGGCCGTCGGCTACTGCACGTTGTACGGCGATATGGCGGGCGGCCTTGCCGTCATCTCCGATGTATTCAAAACCCAGGTCTACGGCCTGGCGCGGTGGATCAACCGTGACCGGGAAGTGATTCCGTTCAACACGATCGAGAAACCACCTTCGGCAGAACTGCGGCCGGGTCAGGTCGATCAGGACAGCCTGCCGCCCTATGATGTGCTGGACGCGATCTTGAAGGGGTACGTTGAGGAAGGGCTGTCGCGACGCGACTTGGTTGCGCGCGGCTTCAACGAGTCAGTCGTCAATGACATCGTCCGCAAGGTCGACTTGAACGAATACAAGCGAAAGCAGGCCGCGCCCGGTCTCCGCATCACGCCTTTGGCGTTCGGCGTGGGACGTCGAATTCCGATCGTGCAGAAGTACGTGAATTGACGTGCCTGCGAAGATCCTGGCAGTTGCATTGATCGTCGCCGGCTTGTTGTTGCGCCACGGCATCGTCCGGGCGAAGCGTCGCGGCTATGTCGGTCCGCGCTACCGTCGCGTGCATCGGGATGTGGATCGGTGGAAGTTCAACGTCGCGCTCATCACCCAAGGGGTCGGCGCGTTGATCTGCTTCGTGGGCGCCCTGCTTTGTCTGTCGCACGCGGCCGGTCATCACTTTTAACAGCACCGCCTTGCCTAAGCTTCTGTCCTCGCGCACGTCTTTACTGCATCGCTTGCAACGGCCGAATCGTTTTCTTCGTTGTGGTTTCTTTCTGGTTCTAAAATGCCTGCCTCCGTTTCCGACCAACTCTTCGCCCGGGCGAAACAGCTCATTCCGGGCGGCGTAAACTCGCCCGTTCGCGCGTTTCGTTCCGTCGGCGGCACTCCCTTTTTCACAAAGGCGGCCCGCGGCGCCACCTTGATCACGGCCGATGATCGCGAGCTGATCGACTTCGTGTGCACCTGGGGCCCAGCGATCCATGGCCACAACCATCCCCGCATCAAAGCGGCGATCGCTGTCGCTCTTGAACAAGGCACCTCTTTCGGCACGCCCAATCCTTATGAAGTCGAGATGGCCGAACTGATCGTGCGGTTTGTCCCTTCGATTCAGAAGGTGCGCATGTGCAACAGCGGCACCGAAGCCACCATGTCCGCCATCCGACTCGCGCGCGGTTTCACCAAGCGGGACAAGATCATCAAATTTGCGGGTTGTTATCATGGACACTCGGACTCGCTGCTCATCAAGGCCGGTTCGGGCGCCCTGACGCACGGCAACCCCGACAGTGCAGGTGTGCCCGCTTCCTTCGCACGCGAGACCGTAGTGCTCCCCTACAACGATCGCGACGCCCTCGTCGCCGGCTTCGCCGCGAATCCCGGGCAGATCGCCGCTGTAATCCTAGAGCCGTATTGCGGCAACGTCGGCTTCATCATGCCGGACGAAGGCTACCTCCAATTTGTCCGCGAGGTCTGCACCCGTGAAGGCGCGCTGCTGATCTTCGACGAAGTGATGACCGGCTTCCGCCTTCATCGAGCCGGCGTTCAGGGTCTCTTGTCCGATGAAGCGGCCGAGCCATTCCGCCCCGACCTGACATGTCTGGGCAAGATCATCGGTGGCGGCCTGCCGGTCGGGGCGTTCGGTGGCCGTGCCGACGTTATGGATATGTTGGCGCCGGAAGGTCCTGTTTACCAAGCCGGCACGTTGAGCGGCAATCCCCTCGCCCTCGCGGCTGGCATCGCCTCCCTTCGACTTTTGGAAGAGCTCAATCCCTACGCGAAGCTGGATGCCATGGGGCAAAAACTTGCCCAGGCAGTTCTTGCCGCCGGACGCGCCAAAGGCCTCCCTTTGCAGGTCCCGCAGAAGGGCTCCATGTTTAGCATTTTCTTTTCGGCCACCCCGGTCCGTGACTATGCGACCGCACTCACGAGTGATGCTAAGTTGTTCTCCCGGTTCTTTCGGAGCTGCCTCGACCGGGGCGTTTACCTAGCGCCAAGTGCCTATGAAGCGGGCTTCCTCAGCACCGCCCACGAGGGCGCCGCGATTGACCGGGCATGCGAAGTGCTTGCCTTGGGAATAAGCGAACTTTGAGTCTCGCAACCGTCCGCAACCTAACCTCCTTTTTAGCCGTCATCCCGCCGATGGGTCGTCTTTCCTTCTCTCTCGTTTTCTTTCTGCTGCTGGTCGTTCGGAGCCTCGCCGGACAGCCGGTGACTACGGAAATTTTTCCGCTGGAATTGCTGCAAGCCGGACAGCAGGGCGAAGTCTGGACCGTATTCCGTGGCAACGAGCCGGAACCCTTCAAAGTCGAAGTGACGGGCGTCGTTCGCAATGCGCTCGGCCCAGGAAAATCGCTGATCCTTTGCCAGCTGACCGATCCTCGGGTCCAAAATATGGGCGCGGTCGCCGGCATGAGCGGCAGTCCCCTGTACATCGACGGCAAACTCGCCGGCGCCTTGAGCTATCAGATCCAGCGATTTGAAACCGTGCGCTATGCCGGGTTCACGCCGGCCGCTGATCTCGTCGAGGTCAAAACCAAGATGGCCGCCGCTGCCGCCGCGTCCGCTCCGGTCGCGACTCTTGAAGGCGAATTTCGTCCGCTCCGTCCCGTCTTCACGTTGAGCGGACTCAGTCCCGCTGTGGCCGATCTGTTCGCCCCGCGATTTTCTGCGCTCGGACTGAATGCCACAGCGCTCGGCGGCAGCACGAACGCGGGAGACGACCTCAAATCCAGCTCTCCGCCCCGTCCGCTGGTCGCGGGCAGCGCGGTCGCCGTGGCGTTGACCACGGGTGACATCACTCTCGCCGGCACCGGAACTGTCTCCGCCGTTGATGGCCTCAGCGTCACCGCCTTCGGCCATCCCATGATGTCACTGGGCGACGTCGCACTGCCGATGTGCGCGGCTGACATCGTGACGATTCTCCCGTCTTCCATGCAGTCGATCAAGGTGGCCAACACCGGTCGGGTCATCGGCACAATCACGCAGGATCGGCTCTCGGCCGTTTCTGGAACGTTGGGACCCGGTCCCGCCATGACGGAAGTGGAAGTGAACGTCTCGTCCAAGACGGGCAAGTCGAAGACGCTGCACTTCTCGGTCGCCCGACAGGAGCAACTCACGCCCGTCCTCGTTGCGACCGGCGTCAGTCAGGCGATTCTCGGCTCCAACGATGCGGGCCTGAGCAAAGGATTTATTCTCCGCAGCGACGTCACCTTTCCCACCAAGCCCACGCTCGCGACCCGCACGCTCTACGCCGGCCCTCAAGGTTTTCAGCAGGGACTGAACGAGTTTGTTCAGGATCTCGGACAGAACCTTCAGAATCCGTACGAGAAAACGTTCCCTGGTCGCGTCGTCTTCACCGTTGAAGCGCTGGACCAGAATCCCGCGGTCACTTTGGATTTGTTTCAACTTTCGCGCACCACGGTGAGTGGCGGCGACACCCTTCAAGCCACGTTGGCGTGGCGCGATTTCCAAGGTGAGTCGCGTCGACAAACGGTGGATATCCCCGTCGATCCCTCGTGGGTGGGCCGCACCGTTGAGGTCATCCTCGCGCCAGGACGTGTGCTCGATGAATTGTCGGGCCGGCCCCGTGCAATCGCGGCGGCTCAGCTGCGCAGTTTCGACGCTTACCTCGAGGCGTTGCGGGAATCACGTCCGGCGGACGGGCTATGCATCGCCGTTGTGGAAAAAACCCGCCTGTTCACGGACCAAACGAACGCGACGCTGGACACGCCGTCGTCGATCGAGCGCATCGCCCGCGCCGCGGACGAAACGCGGTTCAATCAGCTCGACGCCATGGTACCGCTCTGGGAGAGCCACGTGCTCGACGGAAAACTTTCTGCAGTCACTCTTCATCGTCCGCTGAAAGTCATCGAGTAGGCGGCAACGCTGCTCGAGTTTCTGCGCTTTTATCTCATGCCTTCCTCTCTCCTGCGGGGCGCTTTTCGCGCTTCGCTTCTCTCCTCGTTGTTAATTGGACCGGCGGTCTTCGCCGAATCGCTCTCCAAGCGCACCGAAATCGATTTTTTTCGTGACGTCCCCAGCCGGAATCTGAAAGGCCTCGCGGCACGATCCGACGGACGTTTGGTCTCGGGTCCGATCCTCTCCGAGCTCAACGGGGCCTCTCCTGCCGATCTGCTTTGGTGTCTCACACCAGCAGGTGAACCCACGAAGTGGCTCGTGGGCACCGGGCCAGATGGTAGGATTTTCGAAGTCACGCTCGACGCGGCAAAAGCAACGTTCGCCACGCGCGAAGTGATCAAACTGGACGAAGCGCATGTGTTCACCCTCGCACGTCTACCGGATGGCGCGGTCCTCGCAGGAACATCGCCCAAGGGGGCGCTCTGTCTGATTCGCGACGGAAAACTCGTGGCCCGCACCGCGCTGCCCGTCGACTCGATTTTCGATCTCGTGCTCCTCGAAGGAAACACCGCATTGGTCGCGACGGGGAATCCCGGACGTATCTACAAAGTTGATCTGGCCAAATTCGCCAAGGCGCCGATCACCGCCGAGAAAATTACGGACACCAAGCTCCTCGCGGAACGCGGCATTTCCGTTTTCGGCGAGATCCGTGATCGCAATATCCGGCGGCTCGTGCGGCTCAATGACGGTCGCGTGATTGCGGGTTCAGCGCCCAAGGGAAACATCTATGGATTCGCGCGCGATGGCGGCGCTCCGGTGATTCTGCAGGAAAATCGGGACGCCGAGGTGACGGATCTGTTGCCATCCCCTGATGGCGGGTTCTACGCCACGCTCACCTATTCCGGTGGCTCAAACGAAGGCCGCATCACTCCGCCCAAAGGCGGCAAGGAGATTCCGGATACGTTCGCGTTCATGTCCGCTGCGCCCGACAAGTTCGCCGGCCGATCCGCGCTGGTTTGGTTTCCGCCGAATGGTTTTCCGGAAATCCTCACCGCTCGTGCCGGCGCGGCTTTTTATCGCGTCGCGCGCCAGGGCGAACTCCTGCTGCTCACCGGCGGTGAACAAGGCGAGATGCTCGGGTACAATTTACAGGAGCGGCTTGCCGTCACGTTCGCTGGCAGTGTTTCCGCGCAACTTAACGGACTCGCGGCGGTTCCCGGTCAGTCAGGCAAATTTCTCGTGCTGCGGAATAATGCGCCAGGTTTTGCATTGCTCGATTTCTCCGCTGCCGCACCACGCGAAGCGGAAACGCGTCGCCTCGATCTCGGATCGCCCGCGTTGCTGGGCGCCCTTCGCTTCAGCCGGCTGCGCGACCTCGATGAGCCTCAGGTTGTGGTGGAGGCAAAAACCAGCAATGGCAGTGATGACGTGGAAGGCTGGAGTGCATGGCAGGCCCTGAAGCCCGTTGACGGTGGCTGGAGTGCGCCAGACCAACGGGGCCGCTACGTGAAATACCGGATCAAGCTTCCCGCCGATGCCAAGCCCACCGCCCAAATCGGCAAAGGCGCGCTCTACGCTCTGCCGCAAAACCGCCGGCCCGTGCTACAGGATTTCCATCTGCTCTCGAGTAACTTCGCGATCGTTCCAACGCCAGAGCCCACGCCGCCCACGACCGTATCCGTCGGCCAGATTCTCCAGGCAGCGAACGCCAAGGACGACGACACGAAGCGCAAAAACTCCTTTCTCGGCAGCCAGATCGTGCCGTCACCGGGCACGCAAGTTGTGATCTGGACGGTGAGTGATCCCGACGGTGACAATGTCCGCAGCACGTTCTCCATTCGCCGGGAGGGCGACGACAAGTGGACGGACGTCGCGTTGAACACCAAGGATTCGTATGCGCAATTCGACACCCTGAGCCTGCCGGACGGGGTTTATTTCACGCGGCTGAATGCGACCGAGGTTGAGCCCCGGCCTTCCGCCGACCGTCTCAGCACCACGTTCGACACCGATGATCTGATTGTCGATCACACCGCGCCGCAGATTCTTGATAGCTCGGCGAAACGCGACGGCGACCGGTTGATCATTACTGTGCACGGGCGCGATGCGCTCTCGTTGCTGGACGGGATCGAGGCGGTGTTTAACAACAGCCTCCACGAACAGACCGAAGAAGCCGCCGACGGAGTGCGAGACAGCCGCGAAGAAACGTTTATCATCAGTGTCCCCTTTTCTCGAGTAGCTGATGCCACGTCGGCCGAAGTCATTCTCTACGACGCAACCGGTAACACCACCACGAAGCGGCTCACGTGGTGAGCCCGTGGGTGGCGCAACGCCGCTCACCGGCTAGGCGCGGGGATGCGCTTTCGCATAAACTTCTTTCAACCGCGCCACGCTGACGTGCGTGTAGATCTGCGTGGTGGCGAGCTGAGAGTGACCCAGCAGTTCCTGAACGAGCCGTAGATCAGCGCCGGCGTTCAGCAGATGCGTTGCGTACGAATGACGCAGCTTATGCGGGGTCAAATCCAGCGGCAGTTCGGCGAGGGCGAGATAACGTTTCAGCAGCAATTGCACCTGTCGCACCGGGAGCCGCTCGTGATGCGCATTCACGATCACCGGCGAATCGACACCGCTCGCGCGAGCAAAGTCTGCGCGGAATGTCTTCACCAATGCGTTCGCCACGGAGCCAAGGGGGCAGAGCCGTTCCTTCCGCCCTTTGCCCAGAACGCGGGCGACGCCGGCGTCGAGGTCCACCGCCCCGTAGTTGAGTCCCGTTAATTCACTGACCCGGAGACCGGCACCATAGAGCAATTCCATCACGAGGCGGTCGCGGCAGGCGGTAAACGGATCAATCGACTGATTTTCCAGCAACCGCTGCGGCCCAGCCAACAGACGCACCATTTGCTCCTCGGTTAGAAACTGGGGCAACCGCTTCTCGAGTTTCGGGAGCGGGACACCGAGGAACGGATTTCGATTCAGGCGTTCTCGCCGGCACCAGAAATTAAAGAACGCGCGCAGTCCTGAGACATGATTGTGCAGGGTTCGTCGACCAAACCGGCGTTGCGCTTCAATCACGAAATCTCGCAGCTCACGTCCAGTGAGGGACGCGAGTCCCTTTTCCCACAGGCCGGTGTCGTTCAGCCAACGATAAAAATCTTCAAACGCCTGGCGGTAGTTACGGACCGTATACGCTGAATAACGTCGCTCCTTCTCGAGAAAATCCGCGAACGGCTGCCACCACTCAGCGAGGATGGCTGGAGGTAGCGGGAGAAATGGACGGTCGGCGGGTTCGGCAGCGATGGTGGATCCTCAGGTAACGTGGGAGGGCGACGTGGTCTCAGCCTTCGCCTCAATCTGGGACATGACGCGAGTCGCGTGCAGCCGCAAGGCGCCTTCAGGATCAAGTCCCTTCGCCCGCGCGGCCGCGGCGAGTTCGAACAGTTTTTGGCCGAGGCTGGCTTCGTCCAACGCGCCACCGATTTCAGCAACGGCCGCGGTGTTTACGATGCCGGCAGTGGGCAGATTCTTTTTCTCGATTTGCTTGAACACGGCCTCCGCGAACATCAGTGCGGGCAATCGCGGCGGCAGATCCTTGAAGATATTCGAGGCCGATTGCGCCGGCCCATTCTTCTTCTCAAGCGCTTTGATGGCGTCCCATTGGACGATGACTTCGTCGGACGTATCGAGTTTTCCGGTGCCAAACACATGCGGGTGGCGCCGGACGAGCTTCTCGTTGATTTCTCGAGCCACGTCGTCGAAATTGAAAAGTCCCTTCTCCTCCGCGATGCGCGCGTGAAACACGATCTGGATAAGAACGTCGCCGAGCTCCTCCCGCATGTGCGGCATATCGCCGCGGTCGATCGTGTCGATGAGCTCGCTGACTTCGTCGATCAAGCACCGGACGAGCGACGCATGCGTCTGTTCCTGATCCCATGGACAACCGCCCGGTTCGCGGAGCCGCGCCATGGTTTTGAGGAGGTCATCAATCGCACTCATAGCAGAGGAGAAACCACGAAATCCGGTAAACACACGAAAATTCCGGGCAACTCTGGTCTGGTTTTCGTGGATTCAGATGTATTTCGTAGAACCGATGTCCGACAAACTCACTGAGATCATGGCGTGGAAGCGAAACGAAATCGCTGCCCAGCTGCGCCCCGTCTCTTCGGCGGAACTGGCCCACGCGGGTGCGGAAGCGCCGAAACCGCCGTCGTTTGCCGCCGCAATCAAACGCCCGGACGGTACCCTGGCCGTGATTTCCGAGATCAAGCGCCGTTCCCCTTCCGCGGGCGAGATCAAGACCGGGGCGTCTGCGCTCGAGCAGGCGGCGCGTTACCAGGCGGCGGGCGCCGACGCGCTTTCCATCCTCACCGACGATAAGTTCTTCGGCGGACGACTCGCGGACTTGCGCGAGGTTACGGCGCAGTTTCGTCAGGCTCCACCCGCGCGGCCCTGTTTGCGGAAGGATTTCATGGTGCATCCGATTCAGGTGCTGGAGGCCCGCCAGGCGGGAGCCAGTGCGATTCTGATCATCGTGCGCGCGCTGAATGACGACGAGATCAAGGTGCTCTTTTCTTCGGCGCAAAGCGCGGGTCTCGATGCCTTGTTCGAAATTCATCACGAAGCCGAACTGGAACGCGCGCTTAATCACGGCGCCAAAATCATCGGGGTGAACAATCGCGATCTGGCCATTTTCAAAACGGATCTGAGTTTGAGCGAACGGCTGATCCCGCAATTTCCGGACGACGTGATCGCGGTGAGCGAAAGTGGCATTTTCAACGCGGACGACGCCGCGCGCGTTCGCGCCGCCGGTGCGCACGCGGTGCTGGTGGGTGAAGCGTTGATGAAATCGGCCGATCCGGCTGCGCTGATCGCGAGCTTCCGCCGTGTTTGAATCCCGCCATAGTCCTCTCCTGCCCACCCGGCGTTTCTACGCCCGACTCGCCCGCAGCTTTGCCTGGGGCACCGCGTTGATTCTCGTGTCCCTTGTGATCGGCATGGCTGGGTATCACCGTTTCGAGCACCTCGCGTGGATTGATGCTTTTCTCAACGCCTCCATGATCCTTTCCGGCATGGGCCCGGTGGCAGAGATGCACAGCTCAGGCGCGAAATTATTCGCCGGTTGCTACGCGATTTATTCCGGCATCGCGCTCATCTCCACGGCCGCGTTGTTCTTCGCTCCCATCATCCACCGTTTGCTCCATCGTTTTCATTTCGAAGACAGCGACGAGCACTGAACCGATGCCGCTTACTCCCTCGTCGACTCGAGAGTTGTTGGCCCAACTCGGGCACCAGCCGAAGCGCTTCCTCGGACAGAATTTCCTCGTCGACGGCAACATCGTTCGCAAGTCCCTCGAACTCGCCGGCGTGGTTGCTGGCGATACGGTCATCGAAATCGGACCAGGGCTAGGCACGCTGACCTCCGCGTTATTGGACGCCGGCGCGATCGTCTGGGCGGTGGAGAAAGATCGCACGTTGCACGCGCATCTCACGGAGACGTTGCAGCCCCGTTTTCCTGAAACCTTTCACCTGCTCGAAGGCGACGCGGTCGAACACCCGCTGGCCGGATTGCCCGCCGTGAAGGGAGAGACGGTGTTCAAGATCGTCGCCAACCTACCCTACGCGATCGCCACGCCCTGGCTTGACGGCGTGCTTTCCGGGCCGCTACCGGACCGAATGGTGTTGATGCTGCAGCAGGAGGCGGCCCAGCGCTACACCGCGAAGCCCGGCTCAAAAGCGTTCGGCGCCATCTCAATTTTCCTGCAGTCGGCCTACGCCGTCGCTCCCGGCCACAAGGTCGAGCCTGGCTGTTTTTTTCCGCGACCGGACATCGACTCGTACCTGCTGCACCTGGTCCGCCGAACCGAGCCGTTCATCTTTTCCGCTGAAACCAAGGCGCTGATTCGCGCCTGTTTTCAGCAGCGCCGGAAACAGATTGGTGGTCTGTTGCGCGACCGCTTGCCGGATAATGGCGCAGCTTGGATCAGGACGCTTGAAAGCGCTGGGCTGTCCGGCCAGACCCGCCCCGAGGCGATTCCAACGGAACTTTGGCAGTCTCTTACGTTCGACGCGTATGACGGCGCTTGAAAGGTCGGCCGCCACCTTTAATGCTATGCACGTGATTCGCTTTCTTTTTGTCTGCTTGAGTCTCCTCTGCGTATCCTCGTCCGCCCAGTCGGGCGGAGCGGACACGCTCGCAGGCCGAATGGAAGGTCGGTATTACGTGTCACCCACGGGTGCTTTCAAGGTGCTCGCGCCCGTGTTGCCCGAACTCGGAGGACGCATCGTGGACACCGACAATGTCGTCACCTTCCAGGACGACTACAACGTACTGGTCACGATTGCAGCCTTCCCCCTGGATGCGACGCTTCGCTGGGAGCTGTCGACCCGCGGCCAGAAAGATTTCCTGGCCTACTTCTTTGCCAATTACGTATTGCCTGACTTTCAGCAGAGCTTCGCCGGTGCTCACGCGGAGAGCGCGAAGTACGCGCCAAGCATCGGGCAAGGCGGTTTGCTCGTTTATCTAATTCTTCCCGGCGGCTCGATGTTCGCGAACAAGCTGTCGTTCATCGGGCCCAACGAAACCATTCCCGATGCCAAGCGCGGCAATCTGCTGCTGGTCCGAGACGGTTGGACCTACGTCGTCAGCATCGAGCTCGCGGAGCGGGTGCTGGAGCGGAGTACCTACAAAAAAACTACAGTGGAAGAAGATGAGATTTTGCGGCAGCGCCTGATCGACTTGGTCAACAAGATGGAATTCACCAAGCCGCCGTCCGCTGACCGGTGAGCACGTCAGGTCCGCAGATTCGCAACGCCTCGCGCGCTGACCTGCCGGCGATCGTTGAGATCTACAATTCGATCATTCCGGGTCGGATGGTCACGGCGGACCTCGAACCAATTACGGTCGAAAGTCGCGTCAGCTGGCTCGAAACTCACGACCCGGCCAAGCGCCCGATTTGGGTACTGGACGATGGCGGCGAGCTCATCGCCTGGTTGAGCTTCGATACCTTTTACGCCCGCGCGGCCTACGACGGTACCGCCATGGTCGCCATATATGTCGCCGAAAAGAAACGTGGCGCAGGCATCGGGCGCATGCTGTTGACGACGGCCCTGCAACGCGCGCCGTCCTTCGGAATTCGGGTGTTGCTCGGCTACATCTTCGCACACAACGAACCGAGCCTGCGTCTGTTCGCGAAGTTCGGTTTCGAGCGCTGGGCCCACCTTCCCGGAGTCACTCGCCTCGACGGCATCGATCGCGACGTGATCATCATGGGCAAGCGGGTCGCGGAATAGTGCGGGCCACACACGCTGCGACCGTGTCGCGACGAAGCTGATCACTGGCGGCTAGTCCGCCGCTTTTGGGCGGAATTATTTGTAACGCGGCAAAAAGGCTTTCTCAGCCGCGAAGAGTTCCAACGTCATCGCCTTGATTTGCTGCGGCGTGCACACGGCCGCGCAGAGCGGATCAAGCAAAAGCGCATAGACCGCTTTCTCCACACTGCGTTCGATGGCCGCCTGAGCACCGAGATCGAACATGCTCATGTTTGAGGCACACAAGGCCGCCATCTGCGGCGGCAACGCGCCGTAGCGCGTCGGCTGAATTCCGTTCTGATCCACGAGACACGCCACTTCCACGCAGCCATCAGCCAGCAGGTTCGTGATCAGCTGACCGGCGCCGCTCCGGTTGTTCATGACATTGCCGTGAATGCGGAAAGGCGTGTCCTTTTCGCGCGCCTCGATGATCCAGCTCGCGTACTCCCAACTGCGTTCCCATTGCATGGGAAACGTGCCGCGCAGCATGCCCAGTCGCTCCTTGTCCGCGTTGCGTCGCCACTTCGGCCAATTCGTCGCGTAGAAACGAGAACCACCGTCGTAGCCCACGCGCAACAGCGCCCGCCCCGCGTCGCTCTTTCGGTAATAAGGTAAATACTCCGAGAGGTGACCCGAACTTTCGGTGATGAACGCGCCGAAGTTGAGGCACATGTCTTTTCGCACGAGATCACGCGCCGCATAGTTCAACCGCTCCATTTCACCTGCGACCCACGGCTTGATGTCGGTCGCGTCGTAACTGGTCTTGCCGGCCTTCCGCTCGCGTTCGCCCAACGCGAGTTCCGCGGTGAATGTTTTTCGCAGCCGCGGATAGAGATCCCGACCGCGATGCTCGAGTCGCGTGAACCAGGCGAGATGATTGATCCCCGCGCATTCCCACTTCATTTCGGCGTACGGCACGTCTGCATACTTCGCCAGCAAATGACTGGTGCCTTGCACCGAATGACACAGACCGACCACTTGCATCGAAGAGGTGCGCCCGGCCGCCAGGCACATCATCGACATCGGATTTGTGTAATTCAACACGAGGGCCTGAGGACACAGCCGCTCGCAATCCTTCAGCACCGCAAGCCAGACTGGAATCGTTCGCAGCGCCTTGAACAAACCGCCAGGACCGATCGAATCGCCGATGCACTGGTCGATGCCATACTTCAGCGGAATATCGTTATCAAACTTCACGCACTCGGTCCCGCTGACCTCGATGCAGTTCACAACGTAATCAGAGCCGGCGAGAACGTGCGTGCGGTCGGAGGAGGCGACGACCTGCCATCGCGTTTCGCCCAGAGCGGAGATCAACTTGCTGATCACCTCGCGCATCGTGCTCAGCCGCGATTCATCGATGTCCACCAACGCAATCGTTCCACCTTCGCGGCAACCGGGGATGCGCAAGACGTCATTGACCAGACGCGGGGTGAACCCGCTGCCCGCCCCGAGCATCGTGATTTTGATGGGCCGCCGCATTTCACCTGCCAGTCCACGCTCGGCTGCGTCCTGCGTGTGGGCGGAATGGCCTTTCAACTTTTCGACGGGAGAAGCGCTCATCAGGGGTGAAGCAATTGCAGACCGTTGCTGCGGGGCGGTCGAGCCGATGTCAAAAGATTGATCCGTCATCCGCGGGTGGGCCCGCGCCTCATCCGCCTAACCAGCCACCGATCTCCGTGCGAATGTTACGTATTACGTAACATTCATTTCATCAGCCTGGACTCCCCGTATCTGCGCTCACCGGTTGCCGGCGGCGTTTCGGCAGTAATACTGCGCACACCATGGCAAACGAATCCTTTCCGATCGATCTCGGCGCGTTGCGTCCCCTGGCGCTCGCCACCAACGCAACCACGCTTACACCCGAACAGAAGGAGATCCTGCAGCACAACATTCGGCTCTGCCGCGACGCCATTGTTTTCTTCACGGCCCTCGCCGGTGCGAAGGGGCTGTCGGGACACACGGGCGGCGCTTACGACACCGTGCCGGAAGTCATGATCATCCGAGCGTTGATTGCCGGCGGCGCGCCGATCGTTCCGATCTTCTATGACGAAGCCGGTCACCGCGTCGCAACGCAGTACCTTCTTTCAGTTCTGAACGGTCACATGCCCGCGGAAAAGCTGCTCCATTATCGTGAGTACAACTCAGGTTTGCCCGGACACCCCGAGAAACTGCTGACGCCCGGCATCGAGTTTTCTTCCGGTCGCCTGGGACATATGTGGGCGTTCTGTAACGGCGTCGCCCTTGCCAATCCCGGCAAGTCCATCGTGCTGCTCGGTTCTGATGGTTCGCAGATGGAAGGCGACAACGCGGAAGCCGCGCGCCTGAGCGTGGGTCAACAGCTTCCCGTCAAAGTGTTGATCGACGATAACAACGTCACCATCTCCGGCCATCCCCAGGAATACATGGTGGGCTACGATCTCACCCGCACCTTTACGGGCTATGGATTATTGACGGACACGGTGCTGGGCGAAGATCTCGACGCCCTGTTCGCGGCGGTCGCCAGGATTTTTTCGGACGACCGTCCGCATGGCTTGATCATCAAACGTCCGATGGCGCCCGGAATCGCCCACGCGGAAGGAAATCCCCATGCCCATGAGGTCCTGAAACCTGAAGTCGCGATCGCGTACCTGGAGTCTCGCGGCGGATACGAGCGCGCCATTGAACTGCTTCGCGCGGCGAAACCGGACAAGTCGCCCCTCACGTATCAGGGCTCGAGCGGCCAGGGGAAAAACCGCGATGACTTCGGCAAGATCATCAACGAACTATTGGACGCGATGCCAGAAGAGCAGCGCCTCTCCAGCGTGCGGGTGTTTGACAATGACCTCGAAGGCTCCTGCGGGCTGCACCACATCCGGAAAAAACATCCCGAGGTTTTCATCCAGGCGGGCATCATGGAGCGCGGCAACTTCTCCGCCGCGTCGGGCTTCGGTTACACGAAGGGCAAACAGGGAATCTTTGCGACGTTCTCGGCCTTCCTCGAGATGTGCGTCAGCGAGATCACGATGTCGCGTTTGAATTTCGCCAACGTGCTCGCCCACTTTTCCCACTCGGGCGTGGACGACATGGCGGACAACACCTGCCATTTTGGAATCAATTCCATGTTTGCTGACGGTGGGGTTGCGCCCGGTCACGGTGAGGATCTGACGCGCCTGTATTTCCCGGCGGACCAACATCAGTTCGCCGCCTGCGTGAAACGGATCTTCCGCGATGATGGATTGCGGTTTGTGTTCTCCACGCGCTCGGCCGTCCCTGATCTGCTCGATCCCGCCGGACAGCCGTTCTACAAAGGTCGCGCCTTTGAGCCCGGCAAAGATGACGTCATCCGCGAGGCGAACGGCGGCGGGTATGTGGTCGCGTTCGGTGAAATCGTCTATCGCGCGCTGGACGCAGTGACCCGTCTAAACGAAGCAGGCCTGAAGGTCGGCTTGATCAACAAGGCGACCCTCAACGTGTACGACGAAGCCGTGATGCGGCAGCTCGCTGCCGCGCCGTTCGTGCTCGTGGCCGAAGGTTGGAATGTGAAAACCGGACTCGGATCCCGCTTCGGCACGCAGCTGCTCAAACGCGGCTTCAAGGGCCGGTATGACAACATCGGAGTTAACAAGGAAGGTTCAGGCGGCCTGTGGCAACAGATCGGATACCAAGGCCTGGACTCCGCCGGGATCGAAAAAGCCATCCGCGCGCTGAGCTAGAGCACGTTTGATGTCGCATATTTCGCCCATGAATCCTGGGCCAGTACTGCAGGTTCATGGTTTTGATCCGTGCCCCATCCGTGTAATCCGTGGTCTCCTAATGATTGGGACGAGCAAACCGCAATCCACCACGGATGGCACGGATTCACACGGATCGAAGATCGCTCCTCATGTCGCTCGTTTCTGATCCCGCTGCTCCCGCAGCGGGCTACAAGGATCTCAGGACTTAGCTGCTTCGCGTCTTTGCGTTTAAGGCTCCCGTCTTTTCGTTCCTGTTTTCACTTCACCGGAATCATGCCCGGGAAAACGTAGGCCTGCAGGAAAACGAAAACGCCAACGAGCGACGCCAGGGCGAAACTGTGCCAGAAGACCGAGCGCAGGATCTCCCCTTCACCACCCTGCTGCCCGGTCGCGACTCCCGCCACGACCACGCTTTGCGCATCGATCATCTTGCCCATCACGCCGCCGGTACTGTTGGCACACGCGGCGAGTACGGGTGAGATTCCGACCTGCTGCGCGGTGATCTGCTGAAGATTGCCGAAAAGCACGTTCGACGCCGTGTCGCTGCCCGTGAGCGCCACCCCAAGCCATCCGAGCAAGGGCGAGAAGAAAGGAAACATCACGCCGGTGCTCGCAAAGGCGAGACCGAGCGTTGAGTCCAGCCCTGCATACCGCGACGCAAACGCCAGAGCCAGCATGGCGGAGATCGTTAGCAGTGAAAACCGCACCCTCCAAATCGTCCGAAGATAAGTGCGGACCATCTCAGTCACCCGGACTCGCAGCACAAATGCAGCGACAATGGCGGAGAGCAGTGAGGCCGTGCCCGTCGCCGAAAGAAGATTCAACGTGTAGATGGCGCTCTCGGCTCGCAGCTCCGGCGCGAGCGGCGGGGCCTTCATCACGGATTGATGCAGATGAGGGATCGGAAACGTGGGTTGCCAAATCCCATTGAGAAATGTTTTCGTGCCCGGCAACGCCCACACAAACACGACCACCGTCAGAATGATCCACGGTGACCACGCTCGCACCAAGACGCCCGTGCCCAGTTGCGCTGCCACTCCCGACGACGCAGCGTCGCCGGCCTTATCCTCAGGAAAGCGCCACACGTTGCGCGGCTTCCAAAAGCGCAGCAACACCAGCAGTGCGCCCAGTGAAGCCAGGGCACTCGCCGTATCCACGAGCCAAGGTCCGTGATAGTTGCTCACCACGAACTGCACGATGGCAAAGCTCAGTCCGGCGACGAGACAGGCCGGCCAGATTTCCAACGTCGCGCGCCAGCCCACCATCGCGATCACGAGCCAGAACGGGATCATGAAACTGAAAAATGGCAGCTGGCGTCCCGTCATCGCACTCAGCTGGAGCAGCGGTAGGCCCGTAACTTGAGCCAGGGAAATAATGGGAATTCCGAGCGAGCCGAACGCGACTGGCGCGGTGTTGCCGATCAACGCGAGTGACGCTGCCTGCAACGGGCGAAAGCCCACGCCAATGAGCATCGCGGCACAAATCGCCACCGGTGCCCCAAATCCTGCCGCTCCTTCGATGAACGCGCCAAAACTAAACGCGATCAACAGAACCTGGATGCGACGATCCGCCGAGAGACTGACAATCGATTTTCGCACGATTTCGAACTGCCCCGTCTGGACGCTGATCTGGTAAAGAAAGACCACGTTGAGCACGATCCAGCCAATCGGCATCAGCCCGTACATCGCCCCGTAGACTGCAGCGGCGAACACCATCGGTGTCGGCATTCCGTAGACGAGGGTCGCCAAAATCACCACCGTTACCAATCCAGCGAGCGCGGCCCAGTGCGCGCGAACGTGAAAAAAGGCCAGCAGACCGAGCAACACCACGACGGGAATCGCGGCCGCCAAAGCCGAGGCCGGAAGGCTGTGAAAAAGCGGGGTGTAATTCTGTGTCCAGGTCATGCGTCGGGGTATTTCTGCAAGAGTCGCCTGGAACTCCGATCAAGTCGGCACCAGCACCGGCACATCGCGCGACGGCAACAATCCGCGCAATGCGATCTGCTACTTCGCCGCGAGGGCTGCTTCGATGGCCTGAATCACTTCGGGAGAATCCGGCTTCGCGCGCGAATCGAACCGCTTCACGATCGTCCCGTCACGTCCCACCAGAAATTTTGTGAAATTCCAACCGATCTTGCCCGGGAACGGTGAGCTGTCACCGGACAGCGCAGTGTAAAGCGGATGACGGTTCGCGCCATTCACCTCGATCTTCTCGAACATCGGAAAGGTCACATGGAATTTCGACGAACAGAATTGTTTGATCTCGCTGCTCGATCCCGGTTCCTGGCCGCCGAATTGGTTGCACGGAAAACCTAAAACCGAAAGCCCTTGGCTTTGGTATTTTTCGAAGACCGCCTGCAACCCTTCGTACTGCGGCGTGAAACCGCATTCCGACGCGACGTTCACCACGAGCAGCACGCGACCTTTGTAGGGCGCGAGATTAGTGGCCTTCCCATCAATGTCCTTCACCGCGATCTCATAGATCGACTCGCCGCGGACCATTCCCACCACGCCCGTCAACACCGCGATCAACAGCGAAAATTTGAGCATGCTGCGAGATTCTCGAATCGATTCAGCGGGTCAATGACTCTCTGCGCGAGTCACGACCCGAGATCCGCTCCGGAAACGGCGCCACCTGTAACTCGACCGCGCCCTCGTTCGCTCACGCCAGCTTCCGCTGCAAGGCGAACACGTCTCGTAAGGCAAAACTGAGTTTATCCTGAACCGCTTGAAGCTGACGATACCGGGCAACATTGGCTTTGTTCGGTTTGCAGCGGGAAGACTCAGCCACGGCGACCGTTCCGGTGGTGAAGTCGGTCAGCTTTGCCTTCTTGTTGCCGTCGCGGATTGCGACACACCATGCCGCCTGCAGCGCGCCGCCCAAGGCCGCGCCCTCATCCTCCACCATCGCGACCACCGGCACGCCGAAAATATCCGCCATCAATTGCCGCCACACCGCGGACTTGGCGCCACCGCCGGTCACCCGAATCTCGGTCGCTTTCACGCCGAGGTCAGCGAGGCGACGCAGTCCGTAGTTCATTCCCATCGTCACCCCTTCCATCGCAGCGCGCGCCAGGTGACCGGACGTAAATGTCTGATTCGTCAGGCCGAATATGACGCCGGAGCCATCCGGGACGTTCGGGGTGCGTTCGCCCGCCAGGTATGGCAAAACCACCACACCGCCGGCGCCCGGGGGCGTCGCTTCGACCGCCGCCGCCATCGCCGCGTGGTCCTGGCCAAACAACGTTCTCACCTGCTCCGTCACTGTCGTGACATTCATGGTACAAAGCAGGGGCAACCAGCCGCCGGTCGAAGAGCAAAACGCCGCGATTTCACCGACGCCGTCGATCACCGGTTTGGAAGCGTGGGCGTAGATCGTGCCGCTCGTGCCGAAGCTCGCGGTAACGACGCCCGGCGTCACGTTACCGGTTCCGATCGCGCCCATCATATTGTCGCCGCCACCCGCACTGACCACCACCGACGGAGACAGGCCATACGCCGCGGCCAATTCCGGGCGCAACGTGCCCGCGGCCGCATGTGAGGGCGAGAGCGGCGGGAGAAAGTCCGCCAGCTTCGGGTCGATCGCGTTGATGACGGCCTTGGACCATTTCCGCGTGCGGACATCCATCAGGGCCGTGCCCGATGCGTCGCCAAACTCCATGAAATAATTCCCGGTGAGATGGAAATTCAGGTAATCATGAGGCAGCAGCACATGGCGCAGTTTTTTGTAGTTCGCCGCTTCGCGTCGTTTAAGCCACAGGATCTTGGACGCGGTGAATCCGGGCAGAATGAGATTGCCAGTTTGGCGGATCGCCGCCTTCGCGCCGCCCAGCTTTTTGGTTATGATCGCACATTCCTCCGTGGTGCTCGTATCGCACCACAGCTTCGCGGGCCGGATCACAGCGCCGTTGGCGTCGAGCGGCACGAAGCCGTGCTGTTGACCGGACACGCCGATGCCGCGAACGCGCTTCGGATCGATGCTCGCCACGACCTCTTTGATCACGAAGTCCATCGCTACCGCCCAATCCTGCGGGTGCTGCTCCATATGACCGACGGGCAGACCCGGGATCAGCGCATGCGGGGCTCGCGCCTCCGCAACGACCTTGCGGGTTTCGAGATCGAGGACGATCGCTTTGACGCTTTGGGTGCCGGAGTCGATACCGATGAAAAGGCTCATGGAGTGAGGGGAAGTGCGGCGCACGAGATCGGAGCTGGCGAACCAATTCCTATTCTAAAACTGGACCGGGAACCAGAACGCAGCAGAGGTGATGTGGAAATCAGGAAATCAGGAATCGGCCAGTCATTCATTTTAACCACGGATGGACACGGTTGAACACGAATGGGGAACAGAAGGCATTGTGAAGCGAGGCAGCCGGTGGTGAACTTCAGTCGATCTGCCGCGCGCAATCTCAAAGCTCTTCATTCGTGTCAGTTCGTGTCCATTCGTGGTTTCCAAACGCCTTGGTACGGGCGAGTCCGTTCCTGATTTCCTGATTTCCACATTGGCTCGTACTCGTTCAGTTTTTTCAGGAAATCCGTATCGTTCCTTGTCGACGGCGAAAATTCATGTCGGACTCTCTTTGAGGGCGCCAGCCCGGCGTCCGTAACCAAGGGATCCCACTATGATCGCTACGCAGATTCGCCAGAAGGATGCTGTCTTCTACTTCGCGTCGTATACGCCCGAAAAACTGTTGGCCCAGGTACGTTTCATCAGCCGCTTCTATGACGAAGACGGCGGCGGGATTCGACCCGAAGAGGTCCCGGCCGACGATGACGTGGCCCAATTCATTTCTCGAGTAGAACGCAGCGATCAGGCGTTTCAGCGTGAACTTTCGAAGGCGAAAGTCGCCGCAATCAAAAACTTCTACGAGACCGCGATCTCCCAGCCACCCATCCCCGGGACGGTTCTGCTGTTCACGCCGCAAAAACTTCGCTTCGAACCTTGGACCGACGATAGCGGCGTCGGGCGACTGCAGGAACCGGAGGAAAAATTCCTGATCATCGACGGACAGCACCGTCTGGCGGCACTGCAGTTTTACGCCCGGACGCATCCCGAGGACGCCAAGAACATCCAGGTCCCGTGTGTGATCTTCGATGGCCGCAGCGAAGATTTTGCCACCGAGATGTTCGTGATCATCAACTCCACGCCGACGCGCATCAACAAGAGTCACTTGATCGATCTCTACGAGCGCGTCTCCTGGGCCGAACCGGATCGTCGCTTCGCGGCACACATCACCGAAATGCTCTATCGCGAGGGCGATAGCCCGCTGCGCTATCGGATCAACCGGCTTGGCGGTCGCAGCAAGCAGGAGAAATGGATCCTGCAGGCCGAGCTGTTCAACGAGATCCACCGCTGGGTGAAACAAGCTTGGAAGAGGATCGACGCCGAAGGAACCGACAAACGAAACGCCGCTCGTTACTACGAAACCGTCCGCGATTTCCTTAAGGCCGCGGCGCACGTGTGGGGCGAAAGCTGGGGCAATGCCGCGCTCCAGGTCACAAAACCCGTGGTCCTGAAAGCGATGTTGCGAGTGTGTGCTGATCTTGCGGCCCAAGATGCTGATCCGGTGGAGGGTCGTCCGGAACGCTGGCGCGAGAAACTCGCACCGTGGGCCGAACAGGCCCGCGAATTCCGCAACGAGGGATTCTACGAACGCTTCCCCGCTAAAGGTCAGGTGGAACGCGTCAGTCGCATTCACCGCGAGCTCTCACGCATGGCAGGAATTCCTCCTCGCGCTCGGAGCTCGAAAGAGTAGCCGCGCTGCCACGCCGCCGCTTTCATCTTCTCCCGACGTTGTTCGCGTGCCGCGTATCCACTGCGGCGCGCTACGGCCGAATGGGTCGCGATTTATTGATGTATCTCGCGACCTCGGTTCGGCGTCTCTGGTGCGTACTTCAGAACGAACGTTTTGGAGTGCGCTCATGATTTCCGTGTTCTCCACGCTTCGACGATTGCTGTTTTGGGCAGCGCTCAATCCCACCGTCGATTCGCTATCGGTGGAAGTGAAGGGCCCCGATCAACATGCGGTCACCCAGCACGCACCGGCGCGGGGTGAAGGCACAGCGCTCTTTGTCGCCACGCTACGACCGACCTCCAGCGCGATGGATTCCACAGCTTACGGCACTGCTACCCTGCTGGTGGCGCCGAATGGCGAGTCCGCTCATCTACGCGTTTCGTTTTCCAATCTCACCTCGGCCCGGGTGAGCTCGCATCTCAAACTCGGTGCACCCGGCGACGAAGGCCGCTACTTAAAAAGCTTTTACGGCGAGCAGCCGCCGTTCGAATTCGACTGGGATTTCGCCGCCAGCGCGGACGTCACGAAAGATCAGCTCAAGCATGCTCTCGCCGACGGTCTTTTGTTCATCGCAATCGACACCAAACGTCACCCCGCCGGCGAACTACGCGGCCAACTTATCCGCGCCGCCGGATCGTCCTCCTTCACGCCACCCGCGCCGCCCCCTGCCTGGTCAGCGCGGCCTGTCACCGAGCGCGATGCCGCGCGCTTCCTCACCCAAGCCACCTTTGGGCCGACGCGTGCAGACCTCGAACGGGTGGTGGCCGAAGGGTTTGACGCCTGGCTCAGCGAACAAATGGCGGTGCCACACGCGTCGCACCGCGAAGCGACCCTGGCTGACTACGCGGCGTATCCTCCGCTGAAGGGGAAGCCTCGCATCCGCCCCGACAACCGGCAGGCCGCGTGGTGGAAACTTTCCGTCACGGCCCCTGATCAGCTGCGGCAACGCGTGGCGTTCGCGTTGAGCGAGATCTTCGTCGTCTCGGACACCAACGGCGCGCTCGGAAAACAGACCGAGGCACTCGCCGCCTATTATGATTTGCTCGCCACCGACGCGTTCGGAAACTTTCGCCAGCTGCTCGAGCACGTGACCTTGAGCCCGGTGATGGGCGCGTACTTGAGTCATCTCAAGAACGCGAAAGGCGATCCGCAGCGCGGGACGAGTCCAGATGAAAACTTCGCGCGCGAAGTGATGCAGCTGTTCACGATCGGCCTGAATCGGCTGCAGCCCGACGGCACGTACCAACTCGACGCCGCTGGACAGCCGATTCCGACCTACGACCAATCAACGGTCGTCGAGACCGCCAAGGTTTTCACCGGCTGGGGATTTCAAACGGCTCGGCCTCGTCGGGATTTCCGCGCGCGACCCAATTTTTTCCAGCCGATGATGCAGTATCCGGCGCAGCATGATGACACGCCAAAGCTGATCGTGAACAACATCCGCATTCCCGCGATTCAAGGCGGCGCGCGCGATTTGCAGGTGACGCTCGACACGCTCTTCAATCATCCGAACACGGCGCCGTTCTTTTGTCGCCAGCTCATTCAGCGCCTCGTGACGAGCAATCCCAGTCCGGCGTACGTGTACCGCGTCGCCCAGGTCTTCGAGCACAATGCGCGCGGTGAACGCGGCGATCTCGGTGCGGTGGTGCGGGCCGTTCTGTTGGACTACGAAGCCCGTTCTTCAAACGTGATCGCAAATGTCGGATACGGGAAACTGAAGGAACCTCTGCTGCAGGTGACGGCGTTGCTCCGCGCCTTCGGTGGATCCGCGAAAAACGGCCGGTACCATTTGCCACGAGCCGATGACGCCCTCGGTCAAACGGCGCTTCACTCACCCACCGTGTTCAATTTCTTTGAGCCTGATTATGTGCTGCCGGGTCCCCTCGCGGCCGCCGGATTGCACGCGCCCGAATACCAAATCCTGACCGCCACGACGGCCATCACGATCGCGAATCAACTCCGCGCCTTGATCTTCACGCCACCGGACGCACGCGACGAGATGCTGACCTTGAATTTGGAGCCACTCGCCGCGCGCATGGCTACGCCGCGAGACGCCCTGAACGAGCTCGACCTGATCTTCTGCGGCGGCGGAATGTCGACCGCCTCCCGCCAGCGGATCGAACAAGGCCTCCGGTCATTGCCGCGCCGCGCCACGGCTCTCGACCAGGCCCGCTTCGCCCTCGAGCTCACGGTCACGTCACCCGACGCTTCCGTTCAACGTTGATCGAGCCACTCCCCCTACCCGCGCCATGAGTTCACCGTCATCCCCGCTCGACTTGTCTCGTCGCCAATTTGTCGGCGCGTGCTGCGCCACCGTGGGAGCGACGGCGCTGCTCTCAGTCCTGGCGCAGCTCCGCGCCATCGGCGGCGTCGTTGGGACTGCACGCCCGATCGCGGGTGCTGATCCGCATGACGGATACAAAGCGCTCGTGTGCCTGTTCCTGGCCGGCGGCAATGACGCGAACAATCTGATCGTGCCCAACGATGCCGGCTACGCGGCGTACGCGACGGCGCGCAATGCGCTCGCGCTGCCGAAGGAGGGCTTGCTGGGGCTGAACCCGCGCACGGCGGATGGGCGGGGGTTCGCGTTGCATCCCGCCGTGCCGGAACTGCGCGACCTCTTCACGAAAGGCCGTCTCGCGCTGCTCGCCAACGTAGGTACCCTGGTGGTGCCAACGACCAAGGCGCAGTTTCAAGCGCGCTCCGTTCCCTTGCCCGATGCGTTGTTCTCGCACAACGACCAGCAAGTCCAGTGGCAGAGCAGCCTCTCGAGCGAAAAACTTTTCAGCACCGGTTGGGGCGGCCGACTCGCTGATCTGACCAACGCGTTCAACGAGAACAACGCGATTTCCATGTCGATCAGTCTGGCCGGCCAGAACGCATTTCAAGTCGGACGCCAGGTCAGTCAGTATGCTGTTCGACCGCGTGGCGCGGTTCAGCCGGCCGGAATGAACGGGCCGCTCGGTGCTCTCCGCGCACAAGCCCAGCGCGATTTGCTGCACACCGGCGGGGACAACCTTTTTTCCGCCGCATTCTCAGGACTCACGGAAGAAGCGGTGAATGACAGTCACCTGCTCGCGTCCGTGCTGAAGGAGGACGCCGCGCCGCTCGCCACCGTATTCCCGGAATCGCGTCTCGGCGCGCAGCTCAGCATGATCGCGCGGTTGATTGCGGTGGCACCGAGGCTGGGCCTGCGTCGACAAATCTTCTTCGCACGGGTCGGTGGCTGGGATCTGCACGATGCGCAGATCGGTGCGCATGCGCGCCTCCTCGCGGATGTCAGCCAGAGTGTGGCCGCGTTCATGAGCGCAACCGAAGAACTGCGCGTGGCAAACCAGGTCACCACCTTCACCGCGTCGGATTTTGGCCGCACCTACACGAGCAACGGCGACGGCTCGGATCACGGTTGGGGCTCGCATCACTTCGTTGTTGGTGGGGCCGTTCGCGGCGGCGACATCTACGGACAAATGCCGGACCTCGCCCTCAATGGTCCGAACGACACCGGACGTGGCCGTTGGATTCCGACGACGAGCGTCGACGAGTACAGCGCGACACTGGCCACCTGGTTCGGCGTCAGCGCCACGGACCTGCCGGTGGTTTTGCCGAACATCGGCCATTTCGCGCGGCCGAATCTCGGTTTTCTTGCGTAGACATCCGGTCGCGACGTAGGGGCGTCGCTTGCCGACGCCCGTTCGGGTTAACGAAGGAACGATTGCGAACGAAGACGGACGTCGGAGGGCGTCGGCGAGCAACGCCCCTACAGCGAACCGGCGCACACGACTCGGACCGTCCGGGATCGGAATCTTTGACAGATGTCAGTCTCTCAACGGGATCGATCTCCTGTGAAGAGCACCCCGTCCTCTTTGTGGTTCGCGGTCGCACTCGTCACGTCGATGGCGTACGCAGACAATCGCGTTGCGGTTGTGGGAGTGGCAGAGGACGCCTACACGAAAATCAAGTACGCGGACGGTGCCGAACCGAAGAGCGAAACTTACGTGGTGATGCGCGGACGGTATTTCGAAGGTGCGACCGTCGATCACTCGATCGAACGCATGACCTTTCGCCAGCTGCTTGGTTATCTCACACCGAAACTCGCCAAGCAGCAGTACTGGCCGGCCAAATCGGTTGAGACGGCCGACCTCCTTCTGGTCGTACACTGGGGCGCGACCAACCCGCGCGTTGGCACTTTGGAAATGATAGGGCGGACCTCGTTGACGACCGATACGTCGAACACCGCTGCGGGCATCGTGAAGAGCGATCTGGCCTCGCAAGCGCGCGCGAGCGGAGCGGGTGACGCCTACGTTCCCGATGCGTTCAGCATGGCGGCGTTGATGAACCCGTACACGAATGAAACGAATCAACAGCTCTGGATGGATGATCTGGACCATTCGCTGGAGCAGGTGCTGACAGAGCAATCGGCGGGAAATCTGGCCGGACTTTTGGGTTACTCTGATGCGCTGCGAAGCCTTCGTCGTGGTCTCGCCTCCAGTGAAGACGAGACGACGTTGCGCTATGACATGACGAAGGAGCGGTACTTCATCATTCTCCGGGCCTACGACATGCGGCCGAAGACAAAACAAAACCCACCGAAACCCGTCTGGACGTTGCACCTCAACGTCAGTTCGCCGGGCAATAATTTTCGCACGGCCATGGAGCACATGAGCACCGCCACGATCAACTTCGTCGGCCGGACGACCGATCGCGTTGCCACCGTCAAGGCCAAGCATCTTGAGGCGAAGGTGGAGCTGGGCGAACCGATCATTCTCGAGCAGACGAAATAGGTTCAAGCCATTCGCCGGGCCGACGGCCAGCGTCCGACTCCGCCAAAGAATGCGCACAGACTAAACGTCTGCCGTGGCCCATCAGGGCGAGGAGGGATCATGCACAAACCCGGGAATTGCTTTTGACCGTTCGTCCGGGCGCCGTTTACGTGAACCTCCCCTCTTACAACCATGCCCGCCAAGCCAACGATCATCTACACCAAGACCGACGAAGCCCCGGCTCTCGCCACGTACTCCCTCCTGCCCATCGTGCAGGCATTTACCAAGCACTCGGGGGTCGCCATCGAAACGCGGGACATCTCGCTGGCGGGCCGAATTCTCGCGCAATTTTCCGACCGGTTGAATGAGGGTCAGCGCGTGCCAGACGCGCTCGCTGAATTGGGTGCGCTGACGCTCAAGCCCGAAGCGAACATCATCAAGCTGCCGAACATCAGCGCCTCCGTGCCGCAGTTGAAAGAGGCGATCGCTGAACTTAAGTCACACGGCTACAATCTTCCTGAGCTTCCCGAAACGCCGCAGTCCGACGCCGAAAAAGACGTGAAGGCGCGCTACGCGAAAGTCATGGGCAGCGCCGTCAATCCGGTGCTGCGTGAAGGCAATTCCGACCGACGCGCGCCCAAAGCCGTCAAGGAATATGCCCGCAAACATCCGCACTCGATGGGCAAGTGGTCGCCCGATTCAAAAACCAATGTGGCGACGATGGGTCAGGCCGATTTCTTCTCGAACGAAAAGTCTGTGACGGTCCCCGCAGCTACGTCGGTTAAAATCGAGTGGGTCGGTGCCAACGGTACCACCAAAGTGCTGAAGGAAAAAACGCCGCTGAAAGCCGGCGAAATCCTCGACGCGACCGTCTTGAGCAAGAAAGCCCTGCTCAGCTTCATCGAGCAGCAGATTGCCCGCGCCAAAGCCGAAGGAATTCTTTTTTCCGTCCATCTGAAGGCCACGATGATGAAGGTCTCCGACCCGATCATCTTCGGTCATTTCGTTCGCGTGTTCTTCAAGGATCTTCTTGCGAAGCACGCCGCCACGTTCGCAGAACTCGGCGTGGATTTGAATAACGGTTTTGGCGACCTGGTGGCGAAAATCCAAAAGCTTCCCGCGGACAAAAAGGCGTCGATCGAGAGCGATATTCAGGCGGTGTACGCGCAGCAACCCGCCGTCGCGATGGTCAACTCCGACAAGGGCATCACCAATCTCCACGTCCCGAGCGACGTCATTGTCGATGCCTCAATGCCAGCGATGATCCGGACCTCGGGCCAGATGTGGAATGCTCAAGGGAAGGCTCAGGACACCCTCGCTGTGATCCCCGACAGCAGCTACGCGGGCGTTTACCAAACGACCATCGACTTCTGTCGGAAGCACGGCGCGTTTGACCCAAAGACCATGGGCTCGGTGCCGAACGTCGGTTTGATGGCGCAAGCTGCCGAGGAATACGGCTCGCACAACAAGACATTCCAGATGCCCGGCCAGGGCACGGTCCGCGTGACTGATGAAAGCGGAAAAGTTCTCCTGGAGCACGCGGTGGACGAGGGCGATATCTGGCGGGCGTGTCAGACCAAGGATGCGCCCATCCAGGATTGGGTGAAGCTCGCCGTAAATCGCGCGCGCGCGACCGGAACACCGGCGGTGTTTTGGCTCGACGAGAAACGCGCCCACGACGGCCAGCTCATCGCGAAAGTGAAGACTTACCTCGGTCAGCATGACACGAGCGGCCTCGACCTTCGCATTCTAGCGCCGGCGGCGGCCACGCAGTTTACGCTCGAGCGTCTGCGCGCAGGGCAGGACACCATTTCCGTCACCGGCAATGTGCTCCGCGATTATCTGACGGACCTCTTCCCGATTCTCGAAGTGGGCACCAGTGCCAAGATGCTCTCGATCGTTCCCTTGATGAATGGCGGCGGACTCTTCGAAACGGGTGCGGGCGGATCGGCGCCGAAGCACGTTCAACAGTTCATCGAAGAAAACTTCCTGCGCTGGGATTCGCTCGGTGAATTCCTCGCCTTGGCCGTGTCGTTCGAGCATTTGAGCGAGACCTTCAAAAACCCGAAGGCGAAGGTGCTCGCCGAGACGCTGGATGCCGCGACGGGAAAATTCCTCGAGAACGACAAATCGCCGGCGCGAAAAGTCGGCGCTGGCATCGACAACCGCGGCAGCCATTTCTATCTCGCGCTCTACTGGGCCCAGGAACTCGCCGCCCAGAACTCGGACGCGGAACTGAAAACGATCTTTGGCCCCGTCGCCGAAAAGCTTTCGGCCAACGAAAAGAAAATCGTCGAGGAAATGGTCGCCGTGCAAGGCCGACCGACCGACATCGGTGGTTACTATCAACCGGACGACCGGAAGGCGTTCGCTGCGCTTCGTCCGAGCGCGACGTTTAACGATATCCTCGCCGCCATTTAGCCGTCGCAACGCGTTCGCGTGCTTCGTCGCCACGATTGGCGCAACGGAGCACGCGCGACCGACCCGCACGCAGCGTATCCCGTTCATTCTCCACCGTACCCGCTCGCATTTGGTTTCATGGATCACGTCGCTGTTGGAGACTTCTGGGATAAAAACGCGGAGGCGTGGACGAAACTTTCGCGCGCCGGGTACGACGTCTATCGCGACCAGCTCAACAGTCCCGCGTTTTTCGAGCTGCTGCCACCGATCGCAGGTTTGACGGGGATTGATCTCGGTTGCGGCGAGGGTCACAACACCCGCCTCCTCGCGCAACGCGGTGCTCGCGTCACGGGCATCGACATCGCCGCAACGTTTATCCGCCACGCTCGAGCGGAGGAGACGCGCGTCCCGCTTGGGATCATTTATCAGGAGGCCAGTGCCGTGGAGCTGCCGTTTCCTGACGCGAGCTTCGCCTTTGCCACGGCGTTCATGAGCTTCATGGACATTCCAGAGACGGAGCGAGTTTTGGCCGAAGCGTTCCGTGTGCTGCAGCCCGGCGGGTTCTTGCAGTTCTCGATTCTCCACCCGTGTTTCAATCCGCCCCATCGCCGCACGTGTCGCGATGAAGATCAGATCACGTACGCCATCGAAGTGGGTGATTACTTCGTGGACGCGCGAGGACGCATCGATGAGTGGACGTTCACGACGGTGCCGCAGACGGGTCGGAATCCCCAGCCGAAATTCAAGGTACCCCGGTTCCACCGTCCGATCAGCCAATGGCTGAACCTGTTGATCGCCGCCGGCTTTTCGCTCGAACGAAGTGCCGAGCCGTACCCCTCCGACGAAACGGTGCGTGCGCATCCAAGTCTCCAGCACGCGCAGGTGGCCGCGTATTTTCTTCATCTTCGCGTCCGAAAGCCGTAGTCGAGTCTGAATTCGTCGGTAGGGCGAATCCTCCGGATGAGCCGGTCCGATCTTTCTCCATCTGCGCGCCCGGAAGCCGTAGCGTAGTCTGCGCCTGAGGTAGGGCGAATCCTCCGGATGAGGCGCTTCGATCGAACGCGTCTCCGCACGCCGCGCGCTCGATCCACGGCACCTCGAATATCACTCACGGCTCGTCCGGAGGACTCGCCCTACCTGATTGTGGTCGGACGGGGATGCCTGTTTTTGAGAGGTGACTCGAGTTGCACGGGCGCTACGGTGCAACCAATGCGCCCCTCCGCTACGCGAACCAATCGTGGTTTCGCTTTTCACCACCTCGGCGTCGTTTGTTCAGTTTGCCTGTTGTTTTCGACCGGACTGGCCTGCGCCGCGGAAGCGTCGGCTGTTTCCCTACGCTGGGCGGAGGGCGGTCACAGCGGATCCGTGCAGGTCGATCGAGGGTCGCTCACTGCAATCAATGCACCCGGAGGTCACATCACCGAGAACAGTTTCGAAACCGCCGCGGCCGAGCCTGCACGCGTTGATCTCTCGGTGTCTCCGGTGTCCGGCCCAGGGGACTTGCCCACTCTCGTCACCGTAAAGACGGCGCCACGCGGTTTCACTTTCCGGGTCGCCGATGTGGACGCAGCATTTCCGATTTATCTCCCATCGGATCATGTAGTGATCACGACGGCCGCGGATCAGCGGTCCTACACGGACATTGTTGCGAACATTGCAGCGCGGGGTGGCCGATCAAAATTGCAGGAGATCGCGGCGGCGCCCGAATCGAGTTTCGAGGCGGCCGCGAGCGGCAATCGCTCCGTGAAGGTTCAAACGTGGCTGGGGCTCAGTCGCGACATTCGGCTGTTCCGCATCGACGAGCATCTCGAATCGTTTCAGCCCCGGTTTGCCGGATACGACTCACCGCTTCCCGAAACGAACAATCAGCCGGCCACCTATGCGTTCCAATTCGGCCGCGGCTGGGGCCCGCGCGACAACGTCCGCCGCTCACTGGACGACGGCGTTCTGCCCATCCTCCACGGCGCAATCGACGACGACTCCGTTCACTATGACATCACTCTCTTTGCCTCGCTGGAGCGATCGGCGTTAACCGCGTCCAACGTGCGCGGCACCGATTTCCTCGTCGCCGACCGGTACGGTCACGGCCACATGTTCACGCCCGATCAGAAGCAGAAGGAAGCAGCGCGCCATGACGCAGAGATGAATGCTGACGAAGAGGTGGTGTTGTTCGTGCGCGCGATTGCGACGAATCGCGGCAAAACGCCGAAGTACGCGCTGCTGAAAACCGCCGCGCCGACGCTGGCAACTCCGGTTTCACCCAAGCTTCCGGCGTGGACAATTGATCAGAAGAACGGCTTCGGACGTTATGCATCGGGCCGTGTGTTCGCGGTCACCAAACTGGATGGCGCACCCGCGAGCGCGGAAGAGTTTTCAATTCTGCTCCGGCCGGGTGCGAGCACCGTGCTTGAATTCGTCGTCCCGCATCGTGCGATTTCCGAGGAGCGCGCCAAAGCTTTATCCCAGCAGTCGTTCGAGGCGCGGCTGACCGAAGTGCGCACGTACTGGCGCGCCAAACTCGCCTCGGCCGCACAGTGGCAGTTGCCAGAACCGCGCATGCAGGAAATGACGCGCGCCGGTTTGCTGCACCTCGACCTGCTGCTCTACGGACACCAGCCGCCCGCGCCTCTGCTTCCGGCGATCGGCGTGTACACGGCGATTGGCTCGGAGAGTGCCCCAATTATCCAATTCATGGATTCGATGGGTTGGCACGACGACGCCGCGCGCGCGTTGGATTTCTTCCTCGAGAAGCAACACGACGATGGGTTCATCCAAAACTTCAATGGCTACATGCTGGAGACTGGCGCCGTCTTGTGGACGCTCGGTGAGCACTACCGTTATACCCACGACGATGGGTGGCTGCGGCGGGTCCACGGCAAGGTCACCAAATCCTGGCAATACGTGCGAGACTGGCGGCTGCGAAATCTGCGACCGGAATTGAAAGGCAACGGCTATGGTCTGCTCGATGGAAAGACCGCCGACCCCGAAGACCCGTATCGCTCGTTCATGTTGAACGGCTATGCGTATCTTGGGTTGGCACGCACCGCCGAGATGTTGCGGGAACTGGCGCCCGACGAATCCGCCCAATGCCTCGCTGAAGCCAACGCGCTCAAGCAAGACCTGCGCGCCGCGTTCGATGAAGGGCTCGAAAAGTCTCCCGTCATTCCGTTGAGCGATGGCACGTGGGGTCGCGCGGCACCGCCCTGGACCGGCTACCGCGGCCCGGTCATGATGCATGCGGACGGCGGAACCTGGTTCACGCACGGCACGATGACCGGACGCGATTCACTCCTCGGTCCGCTTTACCTGGTCTTTCAGGAAGTGCTGACGCCCACCGAGCCCATCGCGACGGAGTTACTCGTTGCGCACAGCGAGCTGATGACGACGAACAACGTCGCGTTCAGCCAACCTTATTACAGCCGTCATCCCTGGGTACACCTGCAGCGAGGTGAAACCAAAGCATTCCTCGCCGCGTGGTACGGCGCCGTTTCGGCGTTGGCGGACCGAGAAACGTATACCTTCAACGAACACTTTTTTCCCGTCAGCGCCCACAAGACGCATGAAGAGGCGTGGTTTCTGATGGAAGCCCGATGGATGCTGTACGTGGAAACCGGTGACACGCTGCAGCTGTTGCGGGGCGTGCCTCGCTCGTATCTCAAACCCGGTGCCGTCATCGGGGTGACGAATGCCGGAAGCACCTTCGGCCCGCTCAGCTTCAAGGTCACCGTGTCTGCCGACGGGAAAACGGTGACAGCGACGGTGGATTGCCATGGCCCCCGACATCCCAAGTCGATCGAACTTCGACTCCCTCATCCCGACAGCAAAGCTGCGACCTCGGTCAGGGGCGGTCAGTATTCGGCCGTGACGGAGAGCGTGCGCGTCGACGCGTTCGACGGTTCGGCTGAGATCACCGTGCGATTTCCGTGATCCGTTCACTCCCCCGTGAGTGACGGTGACGTCGGCGCGATCTCCTCGACATCCCAATTCGCCTGCCCGAATTGCAGCGTGCTCAAGCGCCGGTAAAGTCCGTCGGGTTTGGCGGACAACGCCTCATGATTGCCCAACTCGACCACGCGCCCACCATCGAGCACCGCAATGCGATCGGCCGTGCGAATCGTGGACAACCGGTGCGCGACGATGAACGTCGTGCGGCCCTGCATCAAACGCTCGAGCGCGATCTGCACGAGCCGTTCGCTTTCGCTATCGAGGGAACTCGTGGCTTCGTCGAGAATCAGGATGGCGGGATTTTTCAAAATCGCGCGCGCGATGGCGACCCGCTGACGTTGGCCGCCCGAAAGTTTGATGCCTCGGTCTCCGACCAACGTGGCATAGCCCTCGGGGAACGCGGAGATGAACTCATCGGCATTGGCGAGCCGCGCCGCCTCACGGATCGCGGCGTCATCGGCTCCCGGTCGACCGTACACGATATTTTCCGCAATCGTGCCGCCGAACAGCAGCACGTCTTGTGGCACGATCGCCATCTGGCCTCGGAGCCAACTGAGCGGATAATCACGGGCGTCGCATCCATCGATGAGGATCCGCCCTGAATCCGGATCATAGAAGCGCAGGAGCAAGGCGGTGACGGTCGACTTCCCTGCGCCACTCGGGCCGACCAGCGCGATGCGTTCGCCCGGCCGCGCGCCAAGCGTGACATCGTGCAACACCGTGACCTCAGGCCGCGAAGGATAGCGAAAGCTGACGCCTTCGAACGCCACGTCGCCGCGGAGGCGCGTTGTTGGCACCGCCATCGGCTTCGCCGCGGGAGACGGAGAGATTTCCATGGGCTCACGCAGCAGTTCGCGCACGCGCTGGGTGGCGCCGACCGTCTTTTGAGTCTGACTGAACAGCTCCGCGGCTTGACCCATCGCTCCGGCGACAAACGTGGTGTACAAGACGAACCGGGTCAGTTGACCAGGACTGATTTCGCCGGTGCGGAGCAAGCCGGCACCAAACCAAAGCACGATCACGATGCCACCGAAGAGCGCCAGGATGAAGAACGCCACGAACACGGCGCGCCACCGGGCGGCACCCAGCGCAGCCGTCAGTACTCGCGTATTCGCCTTTTCGTAACGCCCCAGCTCGAACGCCTCATTGGCGAACGCCTTTACACTCGCAATCGCCTGCAGCGTTTCCTCGACGATCGTGTTGGTCGCGGCGAGCTGATCCTGAGTCTCGCGCGAGTAGCGTCGCAATCGGCGGCCGAAGAACACCGCCGCGGCAATCAGCACCGGTAACGTGCCCAGCATGACCGCCGTCAGCTTGCCTGATGTGAGTGCGATCAAGGTAAGGCCTCCGATCAAGAACACGGATTGACGGCACATCTGCGGCAGCGCGTCGATCAAGGCGCCTTCGATTTGGGCGACATCCGTCGAAACACGACTGGTTAATTCACCGACGCGGCGTTTCGCAAAAAACGTCATCGGCAGGCCGATAAGGCGACTATAGCACTCCTGGCGCAAGTCGGCCAAGGCGCTTTGGCCAACGCGATTGAACGCGAGGGCGCTGTTAAACGATGCGAGCGCCTGGAGCGTGACTGAGCCGGCCAGGAGCAAGGCAACCTGGTTCAGCGTGAGCATGCCGAGCCCGGGCACGTGAGCCGTTCCCGGATGCAAAGCCGAGTCGATGAGTGTTCCCGCCAGCAGCGGGAAGGCGAGGCCGAGCGAGGCGCTGACGAAAAGGGTCGCGAGCCCGGCGATGAACCGCGTCCGATACGGCCGCAGATAGCGGCCCAGCGAGAGAGTCTCGCGTAAGCTTTCCCGCGTGAGAGAGCTCTTGGGCAGTCGTTCCAAATCGATCTCCTGCTGGGACGTGCGGCGGGCCATAACGCCGAACGTCATCGGACCCCTCGAAAAAGACAAGGTGCGCGCACTTCATTCAGCGTCGCCTCTCATTGCGAATGAGCCCCGCCGACTATGTTCCGATTTATGATCGGTAGCCCTGCGCGTGAGCACAGGGAGAAAACGCCCCCAACTCTCGATCCCGATCCAACCGCGGATTTCACTGATCGACACGGATCAAACCTATCTCGTCCGCCGATGCGCGACAGGTTGTGTGAAAAAGAATATGGAGACCCGCTCGAATGAACGCGCTGTTGCCCAAACGATTTCGCCCGGTCTGAAGATCAATTTCGATTCCCATCCGTGTTGATCCGCGAAATCCGTGGTCGGATTGAACGTGCGGATACCATCGAACGTAGCCCTGTGCGTGCGCATAGTGGACAAGGCGCGTAAAACTCCCAACCCCGATCCGACCGCGGATTTCACTGATCGGCACGGATCAAACCTCTTTCGTCGCCCGCACCGGACAGGTCGCCGAAAATGAACCTTAACAGCCGCTCACACTGAACGAGCCGTCGCCCAGGGATTTTCACACCGGCATACGTTCCCGGGATCTGATTCGCTTCCCATCCGTTTTCATCCGCGAAATCCGTGGTCGGATTGAACGTTCGGATGCCGTCAATGGTCGCGACATGCAGCGAGCGACTGAATCCCTGCGCGAGCCTCCCGCGCAGGGCCACACGGCGACTGCGCGGGAGCACGTGCCCTATTTTGATTTTCACTGCGCACGAGACTGGCGAGTTGGCGCAAAAATCATTTCTATCGCTGCATGTCCATTCCCCGGCAGATGAAGCGGCTGCAGATCGAGGCTCCGGGCGTGGCGGCGTGGAAGGACTCCCCGACTCCGATCCCCGAGGCCGGAGAAGTGTTAATCCGGATACTCGGCGTGACGACGTGCCCTCATTGGGACATGCACATTTTCGGCGGCCAACCGATGTTTCCCGGCATGAAGCTGGAGTACCCGTACCTGGCGGGTCAGCCCGGGCACGAAGCGATGGGCGAAGTTGTCGCGCTCGGTTCGAACGTAGCGAAGTTGAAGATGGGCGATCGCGTGGTCGCGTGGCGCGATACGGGCAAGCCTCGGCTTGGGTTTTACGGCCAATACAACACGTTTCATGAAGACGACCTGTTGACGGTTCCGGCGACCCTGCTACCGGAGGAGATCGCCTCGCTCGAACTGGCGATGTGCGTGGAGGTGTCATTTCAGCAGCTCGCGTCGCTCGGGCAGCCACTTGAACGCATTGGACTTTGTGGTCTCGGCCCTGCCGGATTAGTCGCGGTCCAACTTGCCCGCGCGCACGGAGCGACGGAAGTCGTGGCGTTCGATCCTGTTGCCTCGCGTCGTACGCTGGCGCTCGCTCTGGGGGCACATCGCGCGATGAGCCCGGATCCAGCCGAGTGGCCGGCCTCGAGACAATTCAAAGCTCTCGACGACGCGATTGACCTGACCGGGGTACCGGCGGCAATCGAGTTTCTGATGGACCGGACGCGTCGCTGCGTGACGCTGTTTGGCGTGCTGCGGGAAGAGGTCCGCTTCGGCTCCAGACACCTGTTTGGCCCAGGACTCGTGTTAAGCGGCTACGGAAACCACAACCGAAAAGCCGCGGAAACAGCGTTGGGCTTCATCCTTGATGGACGGCTTCGTTTGGCACCGCTCATCACCCACACGCTACCGTTAAGCGACTACGCCGAAGCCGTCCAACTGCTCCGCGACAAGCGCGCGATCAAGGTTCTGTTCGATCCTTGGCAATAGCGCGGACTGGCGCCGCTACGAGAGCGGTGCGAAGAAGCGCACGAGATTCGCAATGTGATCGTCGATTGAAACGCCCAGGTGTTCGCAGCCGAGTGTGATGGTCGCCCGATCGATCTTTGCGGCGAACCCGACATCCTTCAGCTTCTTCTTGATCGAACTCGGTTTCATTTCGCCGTAAGGAACCGGGTTCATTTTGCGGTACGCATAAAAAATTCCGCTGATCTCGTCGCACGCGAGCAAGGCGGCCGCGAGTTTTGTCCGCGGCAGCGTCGTGTACCCATGATAGCCGTACGCATGCGCTTCGACGGCGTGGATCAGATCTTCAGGATAGCCCCGCTCGGCAAACCAGCGGAGAGACTCCTGGGGATGCGTCTCGGGATGCTCCTCGAAATCGAGATCATGCAGGTAACCCGTGAGGTACCAGAGTTCGGCGTCCGCGTTGAACACCGAGGCGTAACCCTCCATTGCCGTCGCGACCATGAGCGCGTGATGGCGCTGGTAGGTGTCGCTGACATGTTTCTCCAGCAGTTGCTGAGCTTCGGATCTCGAGGGGAGCGACATATCGGGAGGATTTTGGTTTAAACCGCGACCAAGACAACCGCGCTCCCCACTTTCTAATGGCGCAGACGAAGGATGATCGTCACGAGAAACGCTCCGACCAGGACAGTGAATGTTTTGGTGGTGAGGGTCAGCTGAATGGCCTGGCCCGTGGATTGATTGATGCTGAGTTTCTTCAGCAGCAGCACCATGAACAGCGCGCCGACCGCGTCGTCGGCATAGAACAGCGACGGGAAACCGAGCCATAGTTCGCCGGCCAGTTGCATCGCGCCACGCACCACCGCGTCGACGGCCGCGACCGTCAGGATCCCGTTCCAGAAAACCTCCGCACCCCAATAGCGACACGCCAGTTTCAGCGCACCGACGGTCATCAGGAATTTGAGCGCGTTCTCGAACAGGAAGCCGATCACGTCGAACGGTTGCTGGTGCGGTGTGCGCTGCGCTTGTTCCTGCTGCGCGACGAGCGACTCGAAGCTCTTTTCTAATTGGGCCTGGCTGTTGCTCGCGGCGTGGCCCGTTTCCGCCTTTTCAACGAAGTCCGGTTCGATCGGTTCAGGTTTTTCTTTTTCGACCAACGGTGCTTTTGCGGCTGGCGCGGGCAGTTGCTCCTTGGATGCGACCGGCTCGGCGATGCGTGGGGGCGGTTCAGCCAACGCCAGACCCTGCGCCGATACCACTCGACCGGCTTCGAGCTCCAGTCGCACTCCCTTGGGGTACAGCAAAATCTCCCGCACACCACGCATCGCGCTCGAGCTGGGCTTCCCGAGTTCAGCAATCACTTCGGCACGAGTGGCATTCGCACTGAGAGCCCAGGCCCCGGGCGCGCTCGTCAGCAGGAGTCCCACCAAGAGGCACAAGCGCATGCAAGAGCGTACTTGGTCAGGATTTACGATGACAAGCCGACAGTTGGGCGTCGTCACGGTTGAGATCGTCGCTCGCCATTCGCGTCGACCGTCACGGATCGATGGATGCACGCCGGCCCTGCTGGCGATGACCAAATCTCCGGAGCGAACACCTCCAACCAATTTGGATTCCAGCACGATACTCGTAGTGAACCGGCTGAGCGAGAGGCTTTCGTCAGTCTATGAAAAAGACCGCGTTTGTTTCATTGGCTTCGCCCTTGCTTTGGAGCGCGAGGAACGGCACCGAAAGGAACCTCCAATGCGCGCTCTTCGTTACCCGGCGTTTGATCAGCTCGAGACCACTGACGTTGAACCTGTGCCCTTGCGACCCGATGAGGTTCGCCTCCGCGTCGCCGCATGCGGAATTTGCGGCAGCGAGCTGGAATCGTTCAAGCATCACAGTCCGCGCCGTCCGCCACCGTTGGTCATGGGGCACGAGTTTTGCGGCACCGTTAATGAACTCGGCAGTGAGGTTCGCAACTGGATCGCGGGTGCGCGCGTCGTGAGCAATTCGCTCGTGCCCTGTGGACGCTGCGTGCGATGCACGCGTGGTGACACTCATCTATGTGCGCACCGCCAAATCTTCGGCATGCACCGGCCCGGGGCATTCGCCGAATACGTGAACGTGCCGGCCAGATGCCTCCTGCCGTGGCCGAAGAATTTGCCCGCCGAAGCCGCCGCGTTGGCTGAGCCGCTCGGCAACGGTGTGCACATTGTAAACCTCACCCGGCATCTGCCGGCCGCCACCGTACTGGTCATCGGCGCGGGACCGATCGGGCTTTTTTGCCAGCAAGCGCTGCAGGTGCTGCGGGGCGCGCGCGTTTTCGTCGCCGACCTTAGCAACGAACGGTTGGCAGTCGCGAAAAAGCTCGGCGCCGCGGGCGTGATCAATCCTCGCGAACAGGACGTCGCCAAAGTGCTGGCCGAAGTCACGGACGGCGAAGGAGCGGACCTCTCCGTCGACGCGGTGGGCGGCGCGATCACCAAGAAGACATCGCTCGACTCGGTGCGCCCAGGTGGAGCCACCGTCTGGATCGGCCTCTACGAAAACACCGTCTCCGTTGATTCGTACGGGATCACCCTGCCGGAAAAGCAGGTGTTTGGAACCTACGCGGCGAAGATCGAGGAACTGCAGACAGCGCTCGATCTCATGGAGTCAGGGAAAGTTGACGCGTTGTCCTGGGTGCAACGATTCCCTCTCGAAGAAGGAGTGGTCGCGTTCCAACGGATGCTCGCAGCGAAGGGCACCGATCTGAAAGCCGTCGTCTGCCCCTGAGCCGCTTGGATTGCTGCTGAATGGCTTAACGTATCGACCTAATGATCACATCTCCCAAACGTACGCCGATCGCCGGACGGTTTCGCGGCAAAGTCGCGTTGGTCACCGGCGGCACCAACGGGATTGGCTATGCGATCGCGGTGGAGTTGTTGCGCGAGGGGGCGGAGGTGGTGGTCAGTGGCCTGCCGGCCGACGCCGAAGAAGGCCGGCGCGCGTTCGCCGCAGGAGGTTGGAATCCGTTGATCGTTGCAGGTGATCTTGCGGATGAAGCGTTTTGCCGCAGCCTGGTTCCAGCCACGCTGGGTCGTCACGGCCGAATCGATTTTCTCGTCAACAACGCATTTTCCTTTGTCGCGAAGGGACTGGATGCGACGCGCGAGGATTTCGAGCGAAGTTTCTCCGTCGGGCCCTTTGCGTTCGCTCTGCTCACGCAGCTCGTCGCCGAACCGATGAAGCAACAAGGCGGTGGGGCGATTGTGAACGTATCCAGTATTTCAGCCTGGATCGCCCAGCCCAATCGCTGGACCTACAATGCAGCGAAGGGCGCGGTCGCGCAGTTGACGCGTTGTGCGGCCCTGGACCTCGCGCCGCATCACATCCGGGTGAATAGCGTGAGTCCCGGTTGGATCTGGACCCGTGAAGTGGACAAAGCAGCCGGCGGAGATCGCGCGACCTTTGATCCGATCTGGGGCCAGTTTCACATGCTCGGTCGAATGGGTCATCCAATCGAGGTCGCCGCGCCGGTGCTCTTCCTGTTGAGCGATGACGCCTCGTTCATCACCGGGACCGACCTTCCCGTCGACGGTGGCTACAACGGGCTTGGACCAGAGGGTCTCGGTCAAAACACCAAAATCGCCGGCAGTCGGTAAACCTTTCGGCTGCGCGGTCAGACGCGCGAGGATTCCTTTATGTCCAACTTTCGCGCGTTCATCACCGACCACGGTTTTCCCAATCTTCAGCAGGAAGAAGCGGTGTTCAAAGCGGCCGGCATCGAGCTGATTGTCGTCCAAGCGAAAACCGCAGAAGCGGTCATCGCCGCCGCGAAAGATGCCGACGCGCTCTTGGTGCAATGGGCGCCGATCAACGCCGGCGTCATTGCAGCGCTCACCCGCTGCAACCTCATCGTGCGCTATGGCATCGGCGTGGATAACGTCGATCTCACCGCGGCCAAGGCTCGCGGGATACCCGTCTGCAATGTCCCGGATTATGGCGTAAACGAGGTGGCCGAACACGCGGTCTCGCTCGCGCTCGCGCTGGCGCGTCAGTTGCCGCAAATCGATGCGCGGCTGCGCAGCGGCACATGGAAAATCACGCCGGACCGACCCATGGCGTCGCTCCGGGAAATGACGTTCGCCACCGCCGGATTCGGACGCATTGCGCGCGCGGCGCACGCGATGATGCGCGGGTTCAACGGAAATCGGATCGCCTACGACCCGTTTGTTCCCGCGGCTGCGATGGCCGCCGAGGGTGTGGAGAAGGTCGAAGTCGACGAGTTGTTCAGTCGGTCTGACATCCTTTCGCTGCATCTGCCTTTGACCCCGACCACCCAGCATTTCGTAAACGGTGCTCGGCTGGCGCAAATGAAACCGACAACGATCGTCATCAACACGGCACGCGGACCGCTGATCGATACGGTTGCGCTGAGTCAGGCGCTGACGAGTGGTACGCTCGGCGGTGCCGGCTTGGATGTTTACGAGCACGAGCCTCTGCCCACGGACCACCCGATTCGCACTGCGCCACGCGCTTTGCTCACGTCGCATGTGGCGTGGTACAGCGAAAGCAGTATCCCACGCTTGCAGCGGCTCGCGGCCGAGGAGGTCGTCCGCGGGCTCCGCGGCGAACCGCTCAAAAATCACGTCAATCCCTAAGCCATTCGGAAGCGTCGTTCGGTTATCACCAAACCGAACGTCCGCCGACCGTATCCGGAAACATACACGTCAACGACATCTGGCTCCAAGACTCCTCTGAATCTCGCGCCACTCGCACCCCACTCACTCGCCATGCCTTCCTTCCCCATCGTTGATACCCACCTGCACATTTGGGATCTTGGTCGGTTGAGCTACCCGTGGCTGGCCAACGTGCCGCTGCTCAACCGGAATCATCTCATCGAGGATTACCGTCGGGCCTGCGGTGACATCGCGGTCGCGAAGATGGTGTTCCTCCAATGCGAGTGCAGTCCGACCCAGTATTTGGATGAACTCAACTGGGTAACCGAAGTCGCAGCCGTTGATCCGCGTTTGCACGGCATCGTGCCGTGGGCACCGCTGGAGAAAGGATCCGCCGTCGAGCCGGAGCTCGCGCAGATCGCGAGCAATTCTCGCGTGAAAGGGATTCGGCGCATTATCCAATTCGAGGCGGATCAGGAATTTTGCCTGCGACCTGACTTCGTTCGCGGGGTCCAATTGTTGCCGCGTTACGGGCTAAGCTTCGATCTCTGCATCAACCACACGCAACTCGCCAACACACTTAAGTTGGTGCGGCAGTGTCCAGACGTGCAGTTCATCATGGATCATATCGCGAAACCGGACATCAAGTCCGGCCGCTTGGATCCCTGGCGTGCCGAGATGAAGGCGCTTTCAGATTTCCCGAATGTGTGGTGCAAGATGTCGGGCCTGGTCACCGAAGCAGACCTGTCGCGATGGACGCCGGCAGATCTGCAGCCCTACATCGACCATACGATCGAGTGCTTTGGCTTCGATCGCGTGATGTTCGGCGGCGACTGGCCGGTTTCAACCCAGGCGACCGATTTCCCGGGTTGGGTCAAGACCCTCGATCAAGCATTGCAGGGAAGCTCGCCCGACGAACTTCACCGGCTCTACGTCCGCAACGCCGAGGCGTTTTACCGCATCTGAGTTTCGCCTCAGGCAACGGCGCGCCCACCTGACATTATTTGGTGTCGGCCGGTTTGGAGGCCGCGGCCTGCGCTCGCTTCGCGACGATTTCCTCGGTCGCAAAGTCACCGACTTTTCGGGTGAGTTTGAGTTCGTCGCCTGCGATCTTTCCGCTGTACGTGATCGTGATCTCGTTCCCATCAAATTTCAGCGCCTCGGTAAACGACACGTCATCCCCCGCCACTTTGATGGCGGAGAGGACAACCTCCCCTTTGCCCATCGAGTGCTCGTACGTGGCCTTGCCGGTGAGATCAGCGCCCGAGCCTTTGAAGTCGTAGGCGTACTTCTGCACGCCGATCTGAGTATCGAACTCCGCCGTCCAATGGCCGGCCAGTTCAGCCGCTTGAGCGGCGCTGAGTCCAGCGAGCAGTACGAGGGCAACACCGAGCAATTTGATCAATTTCATGAGGTAGGATTTTTGGTGAGGGGCAGCAGGCTGCGAGAGGAAGCACGATCCGCGTTCGCTTTCAAACTGGAAACCACGCCTGAAGTAGAACGCTGAAATCGTGGAAACTCCAATACCGAGCCGCTGGTTGAACGAGCGTGACAAACCACGACTGCCTGCGCGGCGGTGCAGACGCAACCGAATGACAGCCGTGGCGCATCAACGAAGTCGGTACACCAACAATCGTCAGCCGTTTCCCGGGCAAGCTTGCGTAAAGCGGGACTCGCGCGTGCAGTCGAACCATGGAACCGGCGTAAGGTGGAATTCATCCGGCTCTCATTCCCCACCCCACCGCCCTATGAGAACTGCTGGCTCACCCGTCCGCTTCGCTGCGGCTGTTATTCTGGTTGCTTCATTGTCGACCACGTTCGTCGAAGCTCAAGACCCCTCGTCGGATCCGGGCCATCTGTCCGCGGAAGCCGTTTACCCGGTCCTGATCCAGGCTATGCAGGACGGAAACCTGACGCGGGCTCGAGTGATCTGCGAAAAGACCATCGCATGGGAACCGCGCAATTTCATTCACCGCTACAACCTCGCGTGTATCGAATCCCGCGAAGGCGGCGTTCATCTCAAACGGGCGATCTCCTCGCTCAAGGAAGCGATCGCCATCGGATTCAGCGACACGGCTCAACTCCAGAACGATCCTGATCTCGCTGCGGTCCGCGCGGAGCCGGAGTTCGCCGCTATCCTCGTCGCGGCCGGACGCAACGCCGGCGCGCGCACACCCGTCCCCCAAGCGCCACGGACACCGGCCGTTGTTCCGGTCGCAAATGAGGTGAGAGCAGCGGTCACGGAGCCGCCTGCTACGGCTACTCCAGCAAAGCAGGCCGCACTCCCGCCCTTGGCGCCGAAGAGCGGGCACATCATTGGCCGGGTGATCGCGGCGGATGGAAGCCCACTGCCAAACGTCACCCTGCAGTACTCCGGCTTCGAAGACGGTAAACTCGCCCGTAGCACCTACGCCGGTAATCTCATTGAGACCATCGACGCTTCGGCCACGGCTAAAAACGGCCGCTATGAAATCAAGGTGCCGGCGGGCGCCTACCGGATTTCAGCGTATGCGACGTACAATTACGAAGGTCGGACTTACCAGTTCGAACTCGAGCAGATCAACCCACCTGAGACACACGACTTTCCGAGTCTCCGTCTGGACAAACTCGGCCGGGGTTTGGTGCGGGACTTCGTCCTGCACCTGAACGGCCGTCGGGCGCACTCCTTCGAGGAGACTGAATCCGGGTTCCGGAACGCCTACTTCGGACGGACGGTGGAGTTCGAAGCCAATCAGATCACCGGAGTCTTGGGCGGAGGGAATACGTTCACCAAGGCACTGGCCGAGGCGTACCCGCCTGAATCAATTTTGGAAATCACGTTTGTTCCGGCCGGCCCGTTCATTGACGGATCGAGCGGCGCACCGGTCACGGCGACGTTTCCGCTGAGTCAGGCGTTCGGCTGGAGGTTCGTCCAGCGAGGCTTGTACCCAGGTAAGTACAACGCCACGGCCCGGGTGACGACGCCCGATGGCCGCACGCGCCCCATCAAAGTTTCCCTCGAGCGGGCGCGGACGGTGCCCGCACCAGACGGGAAGAACGACGCCCTGGTGATGGACTGGAGTTCATCCGTACTCCTGGGGTGTGAGCCCAGCGACCTGGGTCTCAAGCCACACTTCGGCGTGAAAACCACGACGCTCTATCTCGGACCGTGAAAGCCGCCGCCGGCATGTTATCCAGGAGCAGAGGGTTCGTCGGTTTGAATGGGACCGTCGGGCTCACCGACGGTGGGGTTCCGCTTTGAACGAGTCGCCTCCGTTGCCTGAGCGTGGAGTGCCGGCAAAAAAACGCCGCTGGCTCTGGCGATTATGCATTGGGATGGTGGTCGCGGCGATCGTTTGCACGGGACTCTTGTTGACCCCCGTCGTGCAGGGCTGGCTGTTGCAGCGGTTGGTCGGTGGACAGCCGGGCTGGCGTCTTGCGCTCGACGACTTCGGGGCGGGACCACGCGGAGTAGACATTGAGCGGCTCGACTTCGCGATGCCGGGACTGCAGGCGCAAGCCTCACCCATGTCGCTGCGCATCGCGCCGCTCCGGCTGCTCCGGGGAGGAGAATTGAGGATTGAGCATCTGAATGCGCACAAAGTGCGCGTGACGATTATTCCCGCCGAGTTTCTGCCCGGCGCTCCTTCGGTTTCACCCGTCGAGCCGTTTGCAGGGATCATGCCCTGGCTGCGTTCACCCGTCGCGTGGGCTCTCGTCGCGACGAGTGTGGAAGGTGAGATCGCGGTCATGAAAGGGGGCGAGTCGCTCGTCATTGGTGAGTTCAAACTTAGCGGCGGAGGACTGTTCGCGCACGATCCGGGTAAGTTCGATTACGAAGTGACGGTTCGCTCGATTATCCTGCCACCCTCCCCCGCCAACAAGGTGCGCAGTCGTGGAGTCGTCCGATTGGAGCAAGGGGCGAACCATGAAATCCAGCGCATCAGCGTGGAAGGTGACCTTGTGTTGCCGACCTACGGAAAGCTGACCCTTCCGACTGGAACATTCACGGCGTCCATCACGGCCAACGCACGAGGCGAGACGTACGACTCGCAGCTGGCGTTCGGCAGCTCAGCTACCTTCGACCTCAAGAGCACGCTCGACCGCGAACAATCGACGGCGACAGGGACTGCGACGCTTGAAATTGATCAGTCAATTGCAGCGAGTTTATCGGAGGTGAAACTTCCGTCGGCCCGCCTCACTGCGTCCGTGACCGCGAAGGCCGATCTCCGCAGTGGCAATGTTGATACAACGATCACGGGCGAACTCGCGCTGCGGGAATGGGTGAAACTTTCGCCTGGCTTGGCCGGACTGGAGCCGGTGACAGGAAAGCTCGACGCAGCCCTGACCCGTCGGGCAGGCAAGCTTTCGCTCGACCGCTTCGCGACGACGTTACGCGGCGAGGCTTCGCCCACCGTCGTTCGTTTTGCAAGCGACCGCGCGTTGGATCTAGCCGTACTACCGTCCGGCCGCATCGGCACCGTCACGATCGATCACGCTTCCTTTGCGTTCGTAAATCCGCTGCTCAAGGTGTCGGGTCTCGAACTGAGCGCCGGTGAGTTCGACGCGGAGTGGAGCGTGGAGGTGAAGCCGGATCAGATCGTTCACATCGCCGCGACGCGTCCCGTTCGCTTCGCGCCGGTGACCGTCACGGGACCGAAAGCTCCGCCGATTCCACCCATCAGCTTCGCGATGAATCCGGTCCTGGATATTTCGCCCAAGGGAGCGGAATTGACCATAACCGATGTTCTGGCGTCCACGACGGCGGGCGATCGCATCGCGTTGGATGTCTCGGCGAAATCAGTCTTCGCCGACCGTGATGTGCGGTTGAGCGGAAGAATGCGCAGTGCGCTCCCCAGCCTGTTCGCGACGTTTGACGAGCCTTTGCCCTTTGAGTTGACGGCGCGCTGGGATTTTCGGCAGACGGGGACAATCTTTCACGCCGAACGATTGGAGTTTGCCGCGCTGCGGAATGACGACGCGGCATCACCGTCATTCAGCCTGCAACTGCTGCGGCCGCTCGCGATCGATTTGGCAGCACCGATAGCGCCCGAGACGGCGTCGGGTACGGAATGGGCCCGGTTGACGTTCTCCCAGTTTCCAATCGGATGGATTTCTCGCTGGCTGGGAAATCTGAAATTGAGCGGCAATGTCGCCGCAGGAGAATCCGTGGTGCGGTCGGCACCCAATGGTCGCTGGATCGCGTCGGCCGATACTCCCTGGCAGCTGGCGGATGCCTCCGTTGCGAAAGGATCCAACTCATGGATCAAAGGACGCATGCAGGTGAGTCCGCACTTCGAAGTTGACCGCAATCGCGTGTTCTTCGATCTGGCCGGGTTGGAGGCGGTCGCGCAGGACGGCAGCCGCGTGAGCGGTCACATTTCCGCGGATGCACGCCTCGCCGAGGAACGCGTGTCCACCACGGTCGCGCTCGACGCTGATCTCCCGGCGTTGCCCTCCAGCGCTGGGACGTTTGGAGCGGTGCACACCCACCTTCGGGTCGAAGCGCACAATGAGAGTCGCTCGATTGCGGTGGTCGATGCGTTCGAATTTCGGGTCCGGAATCCCGAGCGCGAATTGGTGGCCGCCACGAGCCCTGGTCCGTTCATCCTCGGTTTCTCCGACGCCGGGTCGCTGCAGATCATCACGCCCCGCCCGCTTACTTTGAGCGTCGGGGAACTGCCGCTGGCGTGGTTTTCCTCTCGGGTGCCAAATCTTCAGCTCGACGGTGTGATGGCGCCGCTCGACCTCACCCTTGAGGCGCAATCCACGAAGATTTCTTTACGCGCTTTACAGCCGCTGGTCCTTTCCCGCGTAAACGCACGCTATGGCGGGCACGACGAGGTTCGTGATGGGCATCTCTCTCTGATTCCCGGGCTGGATCTCACGTTGATCTGCGTCAACCAGCCGACTTTCCAAATCGCGTATTCCGGAACCGCGTACACAAGCCAGGGAGAACTGCGGCTTGGCAGCGGCATTGCCATGGATGTGGATATGGCCGTGAGTTTTGTTGGTGACCACAAGGCCGTTCTACCGAGCGGCATCGAGTTCGTGAGTCGAGTCGACCTCGGCGTTCTGCGCGGTTTGCCCGTTTTCGCGACGACGCGCTGGCCGTCGAGCGGCACCGTTGTGACGCGACTCAATGGTGACTTGCTGGGTAAGGCACCGCTGGAATGGTGGAGTCGAATTGAGGGCATCCCGTCGATCACGAGTGCCCGCGTCCTTTCTCCGATTGAAATCACGGCACGCGGAAAGCTGGTGCAGCATCAAACCTTGGATACGTCTGTCACGCTGCGCCTCGTTGCGAGCGAACCGTCCGACCTGTCTTTCCATGCGACGCTCGATCTCGTGGGCGGAAATCTGCAGATCGCCTCGGGACTCCACAGCACCTTCCTCGATCTTGAAGACGTGCTTACTTACGTGGACGCGCTTGGATCACCTCCCAAGCCCGCGCGTGCGACTCCACGTCTCTTACCCGCGGCGTCCGCCAAGCCAACGATTCAAGCGGGCGCGCCGTTTTGGTCGACGCTGCGCGGCCATTTCGAACTCGATCTCGCTCAAATAAAGAAGAAGTCCTATCGGATCAACGGCGTGCGAGGCTTGCTTGACGTGGGCGACCGCGACCTCGTGCTCCGTGGACTCGAGGGAGAAATGTTCTCGGGACGTTGGGGCGGAAACGTTCGGGTCGCTTATCAGCCGGAGAATGAGGTGGAAGATCACGCTCTGACCGCTGAATTCAACATCGCTCAGTTCGACTCATCGACGGTCATTCAAACCGTGTTCGAGACCGAAAAAGCCGCGGTGAACGCGCGGATCGACCTGACATCTAAACTTCACAGCGAAGGAAATTCACTGGTTAAACTGATCGAGCAGGCGGCCGGCGACTTCACCATCGAGAGTCGCAACGGAGTGATCCGACTCGCCGTGCCAAAGCAAGATGTCGCAGCCACTGCGGTGGTATTCGGCGGCGCGGTACTGCTGTCGCCGGAGATCCGCGCGCTCGGTCGGTTGTTGAAAAAATTCGCCGAGATGCCGGTGGACCACCTCCGGATCTCGGGTAGCGGCACCGCCGCCGGCGAGATGACCCTGAGCCAGTTCCAATTCGACTCGCCGCAGGTGCGGATGTTCGCAACTGGATCAGTCCACGCCGCCGACGGAGAGCCGCTCATGAATCGTCCCCTCTCGTTATCGATCGACCTCGCAGCGAAGGATGAGATGGCGGTGATCTTGGGCGGGATGAGTTTGATCGACACCAAGCCAAGGGCGGACGGGTTTCATCCACTCAAGGAGCAGTTCAAACTCGGCGGCAAGGTCGGCCGACCGGACACCCAGCCATTGTACGACCTGCTCGCGCGAGCGGTGACCGGATCGAAAGGAACTTGGGGTCTACTCATGCGATCGCTCGAGAGCCGGGTGAAGAAGTTGAAGGGGAAACCGAAGGCACAAACTGCTTCGAGCAAACCGACCCTACCGTGAGATCCACGCGTTTACTGCTCCTCATGGGTTTCGCGACCGTCCACATTGGCGCGGCCCACGCAGAATCTCGAAGCCTTGTGCTCAACGGAACGATTACCAATACGACGATCGAGGTGTCTTCAGGCATGCGACTGCACATGGCGATCGCGGGAGAAACCGTGACTGCCACTATCAAAACAGAGTTGCCGCTAGCCGCTTCCGGAACGCTCCGCGGACGTTGGCTCGGCGGGTGGTGCACGCTCGAGGGCACGCTCAAGGAAGGGTTCCTGCTCCGGATGCGCGGCATCGTGAACGCGCAAGATTTTCGTGGCACATACGTCGTCGACGTGCCGGGCTCGACCGCGCAGTTCGGCCGCTTTCATCTAACGATTCAACCAAGTACGCCAACGGCGAAGACGCAGGGTAAGTAGCAACTCGATTCAGCGGACCGCGCAGCGGAGGTGTTTCAACCAAGCCGGACCAACGCGACGGCCTGTCATCTGGCCTACGCCTTGAGCGAGCTTAAGGCAGCACGAACGTATGGCCGATCGTGTTGAGCTGTCCACTGATTCGCCGCAGCACATTGAAAACATCAAGGTACCGGGTGCTGGAAACAATCGCTTCTGAGTTGGCGGCAACCAGGCGATCGTAGTGCCGCTTTTGCGCAGCGATGCTCCATTCCTTCAGCTTTTCACTGTCCTCGAGAAACTCCTTCGCCAGTTGCCGGTCGCGTGTTGCGAGGACCGAGATCGCGCTGTCAAAGCGATGCAGGACCTTGCGGTAGAGTTCCTCCAGGTCGGCTTGATCCTGCGGCTGCAGTCGGACGGCTTCGTGCGCGTGCTCGACGATTGAGCCGCACAGCGACTTGTCGATAACGTCGCCAATGGACTCGAGCTGGCTCGAGAAATTCAGCAAACCGAAGTGCAGCTGTTGATCCGCGGGCGTAAGCGAGTCGGTCGGGATCTGGCTGAGATAAGCTTTGATGCAGGCATTCAACTCATCGATACGATCATCCTGTTGCTGAACTTGCGCGGCGAGTGCTTCGTTCTGGGCCGAAAAGGCGCGCCATGCCCCTTCCAGCATTCCCTTGGCGCCGTCGATCAGTCGCAGCGTTTCCCGCGTGGCGTTGGCGAGCGCGAACACCGGCGTGCGCAAGGCAGACGGATCAAGATGCGTCGCGGGGATGGTCTCCAACGGAGCGGGCCCGGGCTTGACCGTCCGCGCGATCAACCGACCGATTGGCCGCGCGAAGGCTACGCCGACCAGCAGGACGAATATATTGAAGGCGGTGTGAAAGTTTGCGCCCTGCCGGATCAGCGTGCCTGGCGATTCCGCGGTCCACGCCTGGATCTGCGGATACAAGGCGAGCGCGAGCAGAACCGTCCCGCCCTTGAGCAGCAAGTTTGCGGCGGCGAGCCGGCGTCCCTCCCACGTGGAGAGACCAACCAGGAGGCAAGTCAACCCGATGCCGAGATTCGTTCCGAGCACCACCGGAAGGACCAGCCCCTCGTTCCCGGGGCTGGTTGAGCCCAAGGCGAAGGCGAGTCCGATGACGGCGGTCGAACTCTGCATGGCCAACGTGAGCACGGCGGCAAAGACCACCAGCAGGATCCGATAGTGGAGCAAAACCTGCAGTACCGTGGTGAAGTCTGGATTCGTCGTCACCACCGCGGCCGCTTTGGTGGTAAGGTCCATCGCAAGGAAAATGAAGCCCAACCCCAAGCCGGACTGACCGGCGCCTCGTACCATCTCGCGTTTGGACCAAAGGAAACAAACCAGTCCGGCCAGAATGAATACGGAGTAGTAGTCGAAAATCCGCAGCGCGATCAGTTGAACCGTGACCGTAATCCCGAGATTGGCGCCCAGGAGAAATGCGAGGATCGATTCAGCGGAAAGTTTGCCCGTCCGCATCAGTTGCAGCGCGACGAGCGTCTGCCCCGTGGACGACGGCGCCACCGTGCCAAAAACCACCCCGGCCGTCGCGGCCATCCACGGCTTCCGGGCGCGCCGTCCAATCCAGCCGTAAAACTGATGACCGAACAGCCGCTCCAGCCCTTTTCGCAGAAAACGAATTCCGAAAAGAATCAGGGCCACGCCGCCCAGGATGTTCAGGAGCTCCATATCGACGACGGCAACTGTCTAGGTCTCCGCCGCTTTCGCAATCGAAAGCGTTCCTGTGACCTGCAGAGAGGTCAGTGCGTGGCGGTGGGTTTCAGATACCCACTGTCGCCGAGCCATTCCGCCATTCGGTCTGGCCAGTGCTTCACCGATGCGAACGTGGAACGGTCGCCCATGTTGAAGGCGTGTTTGCCGCGAGCGAGCAGGTGCAACTCAACCGGAACGTTTGCGGCCCGTAGTTTTTCCACCAACGCCATCGTGACCTCGTCACACTTGTATTCGTCGTCATTGGCGCAGAGGAGGAAGGCCGGCGGAGAATCCGCCGGAATCTTTTCCGGCACTTGCCCGCCTGGATACACCATCATTTGAAAATTCGGCCGGCCATTCTCACGCTCGACGAGATCCGGCGCCGTGGGATCGCCCTCACCTTTGTCGAAAGCCACCATCATCACGACCGCTCCTCCTGCGGAAAAGCCCAGCATTCCGATCCGCGTCGGATCCACCTTGAATTCACCGGCGCGACTCCGCACGAGCCGCATCGCGCGATACGCGTCCCGTTTGACGTCATCAAAATGGTAAGGTGCTTTTTCTTCGTTCGGCAGACGGTACTTCAGGACGAATGCAGCGATACCGAGTGAGTTCAAAAACTCGGCCGCCTGCTTTCCCTCGGCGTTGAACACCAGTTCACGGAAGCCGCCGCCGGGTGCGACGATCACGGCGCAACCGTTCGCCTTGCCTTCAGGTGGAAGGAAGACGGTCAGCGACGGGTTGTTGATGTTGCGCACCCAATAATCCTTCGCGAGCTCCGGTTCATTCTTACGGCTCTCGAATCCAGGAGCTCCGTTTTCCCAGAGCGGAATAACGCGCGGTGCCGTTTCGGCCGCCGAGACGACGGAGGAGAACGATAAAGTTAAGACCACAAGGGGGTGAAAACGAAGGCGCATGTTCGGACGAGGGGTTGGACGTTTCGGAGCTCAGAGGGGTCTGCAGCTTGAACCACCAGACTTCATCCCGACCTGCTGCTCACGCCAGCTCAAAACAGGTGCTCCAACCCTCAACCGCCTTCCGGCTGATCAATCTGGAAAATCTCACTCGTCCGCCGATTCTCCCGCCGGAGCATGAGCGTCCTCGGATTTGAAGACCCGCAGAAGGAAGATAAGGCTGGGGAAAATAAAAATACTCCCGACCACCAGCGCGATCACGAGCTGTCGCAGCGTCGCTGCGGGTGCCGCTTCCACGTAAAAGCTCAGCGGCCCCTGCGTCGTGAGCACGGCGTTTGGCGCGTACAGCAAATACCACCCGAGCAAAATCAGCGCCGCTTGTCCGGCGGCGACGATCCGGGTCAACATCGGCCGTCGCTGGCTGATCAGCACCCACAACGCGACGAACAACACCGTCGCCAGCACGATCACGGCGAGTTTTTTCGGATCCTGCAGAAACGCTGCGGGTAACGGCCTGCGTTCACCCAGGGAGGCTAAAAACACGAGGGCGCCAACGAGGAAGACGAGCACGTTAAACCACGCGCCCAGGCGGATGAACCGGCGCTGGAGTTCCCCATTGTCCGTCTCTCCGACCAAATAGATGCTGGCGAGAAAGGCGTAGATGCAGGCGACAAAGACACCGACGGTCACGGGATATGCGCCCCACCAAGGTGCGATATACGCGGTCCAAACATCACGGCTGGTCGGATCGATTGTGCCGCGATTGAGACTCGCGGCGATGATGCCGAGCCAAAACGCCGTCCATAAGCTGGAGACGCCGAACAAGAGCGTGTAAACGCGTTGCGACGGAATTTTTTGCACGGCGTCGTAATGGCGAAACGTGAACGCCGTGCCTCGAACGACGATGCCGACCAACAACGCGAGCATCGGAATGTGCAGAGCGACCATCAATGTCGTGAAGATCGTCGGAAATCCCATGAAGAGGATGACGACAATCAGGATCAGCCACATGTGATTCGCTTCCCACACCGGACCCATGGCGCGGTTGATCACTTGCTTTTGCGCGTCGCGCAGGCGCCCTGCGGGCAGCAATTCGATGATGCCCGCTCCAAAGTCAGAGCCACCGAGCACGACGTAAAGCAGCAAGGACGCGCCGATGAAGAAGACGAGCACGTCAATCATCGCACGCCCTCCCATTTCAATTGCACGACCATGATTTGCCGCCGCAGCAGCCAGGCCGTGGTCGCCGCGAGTCCGAGGTACAATGCGAGGAACAGATAAAAATGGTACACCATGCCGGGGACGGGCGTGACGGTGTCGCGGGTTCGCACGAGGCCGTAGATGATCCACGGTTGCCGGCCGACCTCAGTGACGATCCAGCCTGCTTCCATCGCGAGAGTGCCAAGGGGAGCACAGGCGATGACGATCCAAAAGAACCAGCGCGGAAACTCAGCTTTGCGCCGGACCCAAAAGAAGACGACGGCAAGCAGCGCCAACACGGAACCGATTGCGACCATGATTTGAAATGCCACATGGACGACGAGCACGGGCGGCCAGTCCTCGCGCGGGAATTTATCCAACCCAATGACCTCGGCGTTCATATCGCGATGAGCGAGCAGACTCAACAGGCCAGGTACGGGCAGACCGTACTTCATCGTTCGCGTTTCAACGTCCGGTAATCCGCCGATCGTCAGCGGCGCCCGCGAGCTCGTGCTGAAATGACCCTCGATCGCGGCGAGTTTCGCCGGTTGCAGTTTCGCGACGCGTTCGCCGGCAAAATGTCCGGCGAACGGTTGGACGAGCGACGCGGTCGCGCCAAACATCATCGCGATCCGGAACGCCTTCAAGTGCACCGCTGGCGCACGCCCGCGCAAATACAGCCACGCGTGGATTCCGCCCACCGCGCAGCCCACCGCCTGCAAGGCGGCAAGTTGCATGTGAATGCTTTGATGCAACCAGGCGCGGTTGAACATCGCGGCAACGGGATCGATGTTCCGCGGCGAGCCGTTGACCCAATCAAAGCCTGCAGGCGAATTCATCCAGCCGTTCGCTGCCACGACGAAGATTCCAGAGACAAAGCCAGAGATGCCGACAACGAGTCCGGTGGCCCAGTGCAGCCAACGCGGCATCCGTTTCCAGCCGTACAAAAACAGACCGATCGCGATCGCTTCGATGAAGAACGCCGTGCCCTCCCATGAAAACGGCATGCCGATAATTGGCCCGGCGTGCTGCATAAAACCGGGCCAGAGCAGACCCAGTTCAAACGAAAGCACCGTGCCGGAAACGGCGCCCACCGCGAAGAGTATGGCGACACCCTTCATCCACATCTTCGTCAAATCGAGGTACACCGTATCCTGAGTTTTCAGGTACACGTAGTGCGCCGCCGACATGAGGAACGGCATCGTCATGCCGATCGCGGCAAAAACGATGTGGAAGCCGAGCGAAAACCCCATCGTGGCGCGAGCGGCAACTAGGTCGTCCATGCTGGCATTGCTAACGCCGACTCTGGCGCGGTGCAACTGGGCACGCGACGAGAGGACGGGAGATTAACTCCCCTTAACGCCGCCATTCAGTTAGCGCACGGACGGATGCGGGACGAACCGCAGCCCCGTCTTCGTTGCGTGGTCCGTCGTACGCGCCGGCTCGCGCGACACGAATGCTCCCCGCCCCACCCGCATTCTCGGCTTAAGGTGCCGCGGACGTCGCTGACTTCGGGTTCTTGACGAGCCGCAAAATTTTCCCCTCGCCCAGGCTCGCCAACAAGACGTCACCGTTCCGTGGATCGATGCCGAAGGAAGCGACCGCCTCCGCCAGCGCGATGCGCTGTACGCGATCACTTCCCACCGGCTTCGTCCCATCCGGATTCAACGCCCACAGACGACCCAGGGCGAAGTCGGCGAACAGGTACTTGCCTTTCAAGTCAGGATATCTCGCGCCATGACTGACCAAGCCGCCCGTGATGCTTACGCCCTGCGTATGTGGGTATTCCCACACGGGCTCCTCAAATTTCGCGGCGGCTGGTGGCGTCCCTCGAAACGGAGCTCGGGCCTCACGGTAATTCCAACCGTAGTTGCCGCCTCGCGTGATGATGTCGACCTCTTCCAGCTTGTCCTGACCGACGTCACCACACCACAGCAGACCTGTTTCTGGATCGAGTGACATCCGCCATGGATTCCGCAGGCCCACGGCCCAGAATTCGGTGTGAACCTTGGCCGGATCTACCGCCTGTCCATTGAACGTGGTGGCACCGACAAAAGGATTGTCCGCGGGAATCGCGTAGTTGTCGGCGTGGACCGCGGGATGCCGGTTCGGCTTCAAGCTGCCGGCGCGCTTGTCCACGTCCAACCGCAATATCCCTGAGAAAAAATCCCGATCGATGAGCTGGCTGTTTTGATACTCGTCGTTCGCACCACCCTCGTCGCCAAGCGAGAGATACAGGTACCCATCAGGGCCGAACAGCAACTCGCCACCATTGTGATTGGGCGCATCGTCCTCCTGCGAAATCAGCTGCACCTCCGACCCAGCATCGGCGACGTTGGGATCTTTTTCACTCACGAGAAAACGTGAGAGGCGATCTTCACGGACCCGCTGACCGTTCGCGCGCACGCTGCTGGTGTACCACACGTAAAACTGCCGGTTGTGCTTATAGTCCGGATGAAAAGCCAGCGCGAGCACACCCTGCTCAACGTCGTCGCTCCCGACCTTTGACTTCAAATCGAGGAACGTGGTCTTGGTCGGATGGGCCAAGTCGGAGATCACGATGATCCGGCCTGGTTTTTCCAGGATGAACAGCCGGTTCGTTTCTCCGGGAGGAGCAACAATCCCGAGCGGCTGATCGAACGACAAAGGGAACGCCACTTCCGTGGCGTAGGGCAAAGGAGCTTCTGCAGCCCAGAGCGGGGCGCAGAGCAAAGTTAGCCCAAAGGCGAAAGGAAGAAGGAGACGGCGGGGACGCATCGATGTGAACGTGGGTGGCTTGTTCAACGGGCGCAATGTTTCGCTGGAAGTCTCGCGCACCGAGGGGTGTCACACGACAAGACTGATCTGATCCGAGAGCATGGCCACGTTGACTGCCGTGGCGTTGGGCGGATCTCATTCACGCCCGGTGAATGAGACCGCTGAAATTGGCCGCCGCGAAGACGTATTGAAGACGTCGACGCGGCGCGGTTTGCGCGCGTGATGCGCCTCAATCCTTACGCTTTCGGGAAATTCGCGTCCGCTTTGACTTCGTCGATTTGCTTGGTGTGGCGTTCACAATGCGCGGAGATGAACAGCACCCATTGGTACGCATCGAGCTTCTTTCCGAGCGGGCTGTCGATCGCATGGTCACGCAAATCTTTCGTGTTCGTCAGAAATGCGATCGTGCTGGCGCGGCTTTGCTTGAAGTGGTCAACCGCTGCGCTCGGGCTGCCAAATCGGTTGGTGGGTACCAGCGGTTCCGGCGCCTTGAGTTTGTGACTGCGGTCCGTGATCGCCTGCAACACGAAGTCGTCGATTTCCTTCAAGTTCGCCGGCTCCGTCCGGGCGGGAGCCTTCATGACCTGCTCCTTGACCATGCCTGCCAGAAAATCTTCGGCGCTGGCAATGTGCTCCGCGACTTCGGCGACGGACCAACGCGCGGGATCCGTTTTGAAATTCAATTGTGCAGGCGAAAGACCTTTGACGGAGGCGAGGAAGGCCGCGCTGGTTTTCTGGAGATGATCGGTGGCCCGCTTGAGATCTTCATTGCTGACGGCTTCAGCCTTGAGGAACGGGGTGAGCGAAAGAACGAGACAAGTGGCAAGGAACAGACGTTTCATTGGATTCAATTACGGGGTTAAGGAAGCAGACGACATCTAGTTGGTTCGTCCGGCCCACGGCAATACAAGTATGGACCGACGATGGGTCTACGCGCGTCAACGCATCTGAGGTCGTGTCGTTAAATCTTCGGCACTCGAATGGTGCTGATCATCGCACTTCCGCTGATCGCGTACACCAGACTCAACGGATGAAGCACCAGACTGCCGACGTGCCATGCTCCCAGCCAGAGATTGGCGCCGAGGTGGCCCGAGAAGTGAAGCCCAGCGAGCAAAAGCACGATCGCGACGCTCGTCGGGATGGGTGTGCCTTCGAAATATCTGACCTTGCCGCTGTCGTCGGACAAAGCATCGGAGGTCGCATTGAAACGCGCCAACCGGCTGATCCCACAGGCCACGAAATAAAGGAGGATAACGACGTCGAGCGCACCCCGCAGTCCCACGGCAAAACCCAATGCGGCGGGCGCCATCCCAAACGAAATGACGTCGGCGAGTGAGTCGAGGTCGGCGCCCAGAAGTGACGAGTCATGTCGCCAACGGGCCACCCTTCCGTCGGCAAAATCGAAAACAAGAGCGATCGGCAACAGCGCCATGGCGGTGAGCAGCCACCGATCATCGCCATTCACGAGGTAGTGCATGGCGGCCAAAACCGAACCGCTGCCGCAAAAGCCGTTTCCCAGCGTCAGGAAATCCGCGAGCACGAACGACCGGATCATCGAAAACCGACGCGGCCGGGGCGAAGGGGAAGCAGGCTGCATCATTCAGTTAGTATGTACGATCGAGGCCGCGTTCCACACCTTAAGTTCGACGTTGCACCATTTTCCCCAGAGACTTTTCACCATCGGAAGCTGAGCACAACGCCATCGGCTCCGCTGGACCAAAATCGCGTCGTCACTTTCTTGCCGATGTATTGGCGGAATGTCCCGGTACGAAAGAATTTCTCGACCCGGTTCTCCCGCGGCAGCGAGAGGTCCGGCACGTCCCGATCGCCCGAAACATCAAAGGGGTCGAGCACGACCACGCCTTCGGCGTTCGCTGGCGCCGCGGTCGGGACTTCGGCGGGACGCTGCTGTTGCTCCGCATCGTGGCGGATGAGGGAAATGGTTTCCTGCCGCACCCTCGTATTTGCACCGAAACTATGCGCCAAGGAGTCGGAGGCACCCTGTGCCACCGAGCGATGCGCCACGACGCCCAGCGCGAGAGCGACGACCGACCGCGACAAAAGACGTCCAATATTCATGGGTGACCGCTGGCGGGGAACGCTGAAACGAAAGTCCGAAATCACGCGTTCGCGAACTTTTTGTGGGACGCTTGGCTCGGACGAGTTGGGTCTCACCTCGACATGCTGACGCACGACGGATAATCACGACCTTCGATCCGCGGCATTCGCGGCGACGGATCGCAGCCCCTCTCGACGCGGTCATCTCAACGCAGCACTTTCCTATGCTTCTCTTTCATATTCGACGCATCGTTGTGCTGTCGTTCGCCTCCGGTCTTCTCACAACGATGGTGCCGACCTCCGCGCCTGCAGCGATTCGTGGTCAGATCATCATTGATCGGGCTGATGGGGCTTGGGAGTCACAACAGGTTCAAGAGCCGTGCATCCTCACCAACCCGAAGGAACCCAGCCGACTGATCATGTTTTACTCGGGCGTACCGAAGTCCGACCGAAACGTCTGCGCGATTGGTAAAGCGTGGGCGAGTCCCGACGACCCGTTCACGTGGCATCAGGACGAAAAGAATCCGATCTTTGCTCCGAGTGCAAAAGGATGGGATTCGAAGACGCTGCGCCTGGATGCCGTCCTCTACATTCCGGAGGAAGATGCGTACTACATCTATTATTCTGGCAGCTCCGGAAACATTCAGGATCGGATCGGACTGACGATCTGCCCGGCCGGTGCTGACGGCTATTCCTCGGTGACGGCGGAAAACATGCGGCGTTATTCGCCGCAGCCCGTGCTGGCACCCGAAAGTGCAACTCCGTACTTCGAGACCATGGCATCGCAGGCCGCGGTCTGGCGCGAACGCGATCAGTCCTCGGACGCATGGAATTGGTACATGTATTACTCTTATCGCGGTAAAGACGGCACGCTCCCTGGTATCCGCCTCGCCACGTCACGGGATGGCAAGACGTGGACGCGTCATTTCAACGCCGCTGATCCGCGCGGGATGGGTCAGATTTTTTCCTCAACGCCAAACGCGTACTATGAGTGGCACCAGATTTCCAAGGTGGGCTCAACGTACGTCTTGTTGATCGAAGTTGGCACCGAGCACGGGAAGCGCTGGCGGCCGGGCATTGCGGTGAGTGATCGGCCAGATCAAGGCTGGACTCAACTTGATCTCGACACCGTCCTTCAGACCAAGTGGACGGGATTGTATCGCGACGACACGATGTTTCATGTCGCGACACCCGCGCTGTACCAGATTTCAGGGAAGTGGTATCTCTATGCGCAAGCGTGCCCGCTGCCTCAGAACGGCAATTACATCGATGGCCATTGGGACATCTGGTGCATCGCTTGCGACAAAACGATCGAGACGCTGCCGGGCCGCGATCAACTCGTCATTCCCGGCGTGCCGTAAGTTCGTACCTGCGGCGCAGCGACGATGGCAGTGCGGGTCGGGCGACTTCAAACGGGTCGACCGCGGACGCCTTCGAGGGTTGGGCTGACGGCCGCGACGGGTCTCACCTCGACGGTCAATCCATACGGAAGACTCGGGCACATCTTCGCAATGGCCGTAGCCTCATCGAGGTCCATGGGTGCGAGGAGGAAATAGCCGCCAATCGCCTCCTTCGCTTCAGCGTAAGGACCGTCGATCACACGCTCGCCGCGACTGCCGGAGACGACGCGTCCGTTGGCGGCGAGCGGCTGACCTTGTTGCACTTTTCCGGCGGTCGCGAGTTCCTCGTACCAGCGGTTCCATTTCTGAGTGAGCTCCTCACGCTCGTCGGCCGTCAGGTGCTGGATCGGTTCCGGTCCGGCATTGCGGAACACCAGCAGATGCGGAACACGTGAGGGCTCGAGGCGGGATGGCATGGGCGGGGGTTGGTCGGGAAGGCGGTTGGTTTTTTATTACGACGAACCAGTGGTCAGCAGAAGGACATTTACCGTTGGAGGAGTCGATTAAGGGAAGCCGATTCTGGTACATTGACGATTTGATCTGGAATCAACCTGGCGCGAGCAGGGAACTTTCAGCGCTCGTCTTCTTGCCAAAATGGAGTCTCGTACCTGAGCTCATCTTCCCCATGCAATCCCCCTCCCCGTCTTTTCGCGTCGGCGCTTTTGCGTTTTTCGCATTCACCGCTTCGGCGGTCCACGCGCATACGACTTATCTTGGACACGATCGCACTCGACCGGCGCCAACCGTGGTTGACCCCGGATTCGTTAGTACGCCGGAGCACGCGGGGAAGGCACCGTCGGATGCCGTCGTTTTGTTTGATGGCACGGATTTATCGCGATGGGTGGCAATGGACGGGCAGCCCTCAAAATGGATTTTGAAAGATGCCGCGATGGAATGCGTTCCCGGCAGTGGCTACATCCGTTCTCTGCAGAGCTTCGGCCATTGCCAGCTGCACGTGGAGTTCGCGACGCCCGCCAATGTGAAAGGCAACAGTCAGGGCCGAGGAAACAGCGGCGTGTTTTTCGGCATGGGGCGCTACGAGATCCAGGTCCTCGACTCATACGATAACAAGACGTACTCCGACGGTTCTGCGGGTTCAGTGTACAACCAGTACCCGCCGCTGGTGAACGCTTCGCGCAAGCCTGGTGAGTGGCAGACGTACGATATTCTTTGGACACCTCCGAAATTCAAAGACGATGCCACGCTCGCCTCGCCGGCGCACGTGACGGTGTTTCACAATGGCGTGCTGATCCAGGACAACGTCGAACTGGTGGGTGAGACCGGCTGGTTGGAGCGCGCTCCTTATCGGCAGCACGCCGAGAAGCTGCCCATCGCGTTTCAAGATCACGGAAATCCCGTCCGTTTTCGCAACGTGTGGGTGCGAGAACTCGGTGAGCGGAATCGACCTGAGTTTGTGCTGGCCCAGAGCGCGCTCGATGCGTTGTGCGGCACTTATCAGGATGCGGTGGTCACCCGTCGCGGAGATAATCTCATCCTCAGGCTGTCCAATGTGGACACGGTCCTCTACGCCGGATCGCCCACTCACTTCTTCGCAAAAATCGTCGATGTTCAGGCTGACTTCGATCCGGCCGCTAAGACGGTCACCGTTTCGGTCGGTGAAGACACCGGCATGAAGAAAACTAAAACGAACTAGCACGCGACGGGGCGACGACTTCACGCGACGCGCATTTCGGTAGGCCCTGCTCGCGTTTTCAAATTGTCGGAATTCGGCGCGCGTTGGAAGTAGCCCACGCGTCGCTCGATCCTCGTCGCAATGCAACGGGCCACGGGTTCGACCGTCGACCCGCTGTTCTTTTCCGGCGAGGAACCATTTCCCGCGGCCCTCGTCTAGCCGACACTCTTACCCCAACATAATGATGATCACCTCCCCTTGGATCCGCGGCGCCTTCCTGCTTGCCGCGCTCGCGAACTTCGCGGTCGCCGCTGAAACCTCCCCTTCCTCGAGTCCTGCGGCCGCGGCGCTGCCTCCACTGCCCGCTCCACTCGGCGTACCCGCACCAGGACCCGTCACCGATGGGCCGTACGCGCCGCAACCAATTCTGCCGGGCGGCGTTGTCATTCCGCTTTTCCCCTCCGACTCGCCTTATCTTACGAAAGAGAAAATCAAGGAAGCGGAAGTCTACAAAATGGGCGCGCCCGGCCAGATCGCGTACATCGTCAACATCCACAACCCATCGATCGAATTTCACCCCGGCAATGGCTCCTTGAATACAGGCGTGGCTGTCATTCTTGCGGCGGGTGGCGGACATCGCACGTTAAACGTGGGTGGCGAAGGGGCCGACTTCGTGCATTTTTTTGCAAACCATGGCGTGAACACCGTCATCTTGCGCAACCGCCTGCGTAGCGATGGTTATGAACCCAAGACCGACGGCGTTTACGACGCGCAACAGGCGATCAAGTTGGTGCGCGCGCATGCGAAGGACTGGAAACTTGATCCGAACAAGATCGGTATCATGGGCTTTTCGGCCGGGGCAGAACTTGCGGCGGCGGCGACGCTGCAATACGCGGAGTTCGACCAGAAGAACGACGTACCCGAAAACCCGCTGGCAAAGGTTTCCTCGCGACCCGATTTCGCCGGTATCATCTATCCCGGACCCTCTCCGTTCGCGCGCGGAGGTAAACCCACCATTCCCCGCGACGCGCCACCTGCGTTCATCACCTCCGCCGGTTGGGGTGACTGGATTCATGCCGTTTGGGCCACGGAATATTTCACGGCCCTACTGAACGATGTGGTGCCGAATGTGGAAATGCACATCTACGCGCGAGGGCACCACCCCGGCGACAAAGTAGGGCCGGACGAACCGCCGTCTAGCGGCGGACTCACGAACCGTGGCTTCATCGCTTACGGCACGTGGCCAAATCGCTTCATAGATTGGTTCCGCGATCTCGGGTTTTTGGGCAAACCCGGAGTTGAAACGCAGGCGGCAAAGGATGTCGCGGCGAACTTGAACCGCGTTCCGCGTAACGCAAACGGCGGTCCGCGGCCGACGACCGGAGCGCCAGGTGCACCGGCGGCGCCGGCCTCTTCGAACTCCGCCACACCGGCCGTGCCTCCCGCGAACGCAACGCGCTGAACGAATCTGATTGCCGGACGGCCACAGAACCGACGGCCTTTCTCTCATGGGCGCGAAATATCTACCGACGATCAAGGACCAGAAGGCGATTCAGCGGTTCAAACAGAATCAAAAGCAGAAGCTTTCCGCGCCACCAACCAAGAAGTCCGCTCCGGCCTCCACCGAGGCGCCACCGAAAGACAAGTAGCGCGTTTGGGTGGGCGCGCCGAGCGGTCGAAGTTCGTTGTCATCAGCCCATAGCTCGCGGCGATCGATTCATCCTCGGTGGCGGTCGATTCGTACACTCGAGCGCCGCGCGATTTCGTAGGATCGACTCGGAACGAAATTGCCGACTCTATCGCTGGTGTTGCGCGATCCATGAGCCTGAGCCACCGAAGACTTTCCGCGTGGTACCATCAGTTGGCGCAACAATTGGAAGCCGGTCTCTCACTGGTGGAGGCGCTGCAACTATCACGTGGTTCCGGTCTGCCATCAAAACGTCTCGCGGAGATGTCTGCGGCCATTCTCGCCGGGGGAACGGTCGACGACGCGCTACGCGCAGCCGGCGAATGGTTGCCGCTGGCGGACCGCCTTTTTCTCTCGGCCGCCGCGACCGCCGGACGCATGCCGAGAACGCTGCACGTGCTCTCCGATCGTCACGCCGCACTCGGCGCAGCGAAACTGCGCGTCGTGATTGGATGTATTTATCCGGTCGTGTTGGTGCATGTGGGTTTGTTGCTCCTTCCAGTCGTCAGGATGATCGATTGGGAAAAGGGATTTACCTGGGACCTCGCCGCGTATGGTCGCGGCGTTTGCCTGACGATTGGGCCACTCTGGGTGGTCGCGTTGATCATTTGGGCCCTCGTTAAAGGCGAGAATCCTCACGTCGCTACGCTCAGCCGGATGCTGCCCGTGGTGGGCACCTATGTTCGCGCTCAGTCCTTGTCAGATTTCGCGTTCGGCTTGGGCAATTTTTTGGAAGCAGGCGTTCCGATCGATCAGGCGTGGGCCACCGCTGCGCTCGTGTCTCGCTCTCCCGCATTGCAGTCCGCGGCGGAAAAGATCGGGGAAGCCATTGCACGAGGAGAGCCGCCCGGCCCAAAACTCGGCGCGTGGCCCTGTTTTCCACCCGACTTCATTGCGCTTTATCGGAGTGGTGAAATCTCGGGCCAGCTTGAACAAAATCTCTTGCGACTGGCGGCGGTGAGTCAGGACGAAGCCCAGAGAGCACTGAAACTTGCTACGGTGGTTTATCCAGGTGTGGTGTTTTTGACGGTGGCCGTCGGCGTCGGCTATTTCGTGATCTCGATCTATAGCGGATACCTGAAGATGCTGACCGGCCTCGCGGGACAGTAGCGGTTCATCTGCTAACGACATCAACCGGCGGGCAGCGGCAGGGCGTCCGTGGACGAACGGAATGGGCTGAGAATTCCTGCGCGTCATCCACTGATTTTTGTTTGCCCTTGCCCGGTAGGTCGCGTTTTCACTTTCGGGCAACAGGGGCATTTGACTTCGGTTGCGCACTTTCAAAGCAACCATGTCTCTCATTCCCTTTTCCAGCCAACTCATCGCAGACGTCGGTATTTCACTCGGCGATGAAGGCAAAGGCCGGCTGATTCCGGAAGTCGCGAACGAACTCCGAGGCACGCCAGCCGCGGTGTCAGTCGTATTGAAGGTAAACGGTGGCGCCAATTCCGGACACACGGCGGGTGGCATCAAGCTAAACCTATTGCCCGCAGGCGTTGTGGTGCACGATGCGGCGCATCTTTGTATCGGGAGCGGCGTCGTGGCCGATCCGCGAAAATTTTGGTGGGAGGCGCTTCCGGTCGAACGCAAGGGCTACGCCGTCCTTTCTCGACTGCTGATCGACGAGCACACGATGTTCTCTGATCTCACGCACCGATTGCTGGACATGGCGGGAGAAGATTATCGCGTGCAGGTGCTGAACGAAGAACCGCGCGGCTCAACCGGTCGCGGAATTACGCCAGCATTTGGCGAGGAGACGGCTTTGTGGCAGATTTATTATTCGGCGTTTCACGCGTCGCGGGACGCGTTCGCCAGGAAACTCGCGCAACGGGTGGACCGCGCCATGCGCACGATTCAGCACGTCTATCGCACAAGCGAAAGTACCTGGAACTCGTTCTTCGAGACGCTCACCACCGCGGAACTGCGGGCGAACGCGGAAGGCATCGAGCTTGGCATCTTCACAAAGGACGAATTCGACTTCGGACAATTCCGTGGCGCGACGCCGTTCTCACTCAATCTCGAACGACTCACGGAGGTCTATTGGACCGCCGGAACGCGGCTGGCGCGCAACATCGGAGAAGTGCGCGAACTTGTGCTGAAAGAGCTGCACGCTGGCCACACGATCATCGGCGAATTTGGACAGGCGTACTGGCTGGATAAGCGCCATGGCTTTTCTCCGAACGTCACGGCTTCGCACACGTACACTCCGGAGTTTTTCCAGAGCGCGGGGATTCCGGTGCAGCGCATCCACACATTTGGCGTCGCCAAGGCGTACGATACCAAGGTCGGAACGCATACATTTCTGACGCAAATGGACGACGCGCACCCGCTCGCCGTTAAGTTGAAGAAGATTGAGTTCGGGACGAGCACCGGCCGGCAGCGAATGGTGGGTTGGTTCGATGCAGTTGAGAAAGGTGACGCGCTACGCTACGGCGGATTCCAGGACGTCATGATCAACAAGTCCGATGCCCTCACCCATTCCGGCGATTGGCAGGGCGAGTTATTGCTCTGCGTAGCCTACGAAAATTGGAAAGGCGATCGCGTGGTTCACGTTCCGCGTAATGAAGCAGTGCGGAAAACGCTGCGACCGGTTTACACGAAGCATGCCGGATGGGCTGAAGACATTTCGACCGTACGCCACTTTGCCGACCTGCCGCGCAACGCTCAGCGTTACGTTGCGGCGATGATGAAGAGCACGCTGGATGTCGCGTACGCCGGTGAGCCCTGGCCCGCCGCGGAGAAATTGCCGAATCTTCGGTATCTCGGCGTGGGCCCGGAACCGTCGCAGATCATCAAGGACGTGCCGCCGACCGCCGAATTGATCCGACTCGCCTGAACGAACGCGGATCGGCGTTTGCCGCGGACACGTTCCATCAATTCTCTGGTATCGAAACGGCCGACAGCTGCGTCAGGACCTCGCCAAGCAGATAGATTGAGCCCGTGACCACAATCACGTCGTCAGGCTTACCCAAGGTGCAGATATCTCCACCGGGGAAAATTTCTCTGACGATTGCGCGACGCACGGAGCCGGCATAGCCGGACGGAACAAGCGATTCCATTTCCTCGAAAGGCGTCGCGCGCGGTTGCGCCGGCACCACGAGATGGAGTTCTTTGGCGTAGCGGCAAATCGCCTGAATCAACGGACCGGCTCGATCGGCGCCCAAGGCACCGACGACGACGAAAGGCTGACGACCGTACTGTGCGACGAGTTCCGCAAGGTTGCGCTCGAGGACTGCGGCCCCCTCGGCGTTGTGCGATGCATCAAGGATAACAATACGTCCGCCGATTTCTCTCCGCTCCCACCGACCGCGCCAATCGACCGCGTGCAAGCCGCGTTCCACCACGGCCTCGTTCAGCCGCCATTGAGGGCCGAGACAACGAGCCGCCAGACTCGCCGTGGCGGCGTTCCAGCGCTGATAGATTCCAGCCAGACTCGTCGACGGATAGCTCTCAATCTCCTCGCCAAACGTTTCCCTCACGCTGAAGACAGGTGCCGCAAGCGATTGCGCGACCTCGCGAACGACCTGCTCAGCGGCCGAAGGTAGACGGCCAATCACCACCGGAACGTTCCGTTTGATGATGCCCGCCTTCGCCTTCGCGATTTGCTCGATCGTTGAGCCCAGCCATTCGACGTGATCCAAACCGATCGAATTAATAATGCTCACCTCTGGCTCCACCACATTCGTGGCGTCATATTCGCCACCCAAACCGACCTCAATCACCGTCACATCGCAGCGGCTGCGTTGAAAGTGGAGGAACGCCATCGCGGTCATGAGTTCGAAGAAGCTCGGCCGGTCGTCCGGGCCCGACGCAGCCACAATTTTTTCGCTCAGCTGCTCCAGCTCTTGCGTGAAGGAGATGATTTGCGGCTCAGAAAGCGGTTGCCGATTCACCTGCACGCGTTCGCCGACGTGAACCAGGTGAGGCGAAGTGTAGAGCCCTACCCGCCAGCCGGCCGCGCGCAGAATCGCGTCAAGCATCGCAGCAACGGAGCCTTTTCCATTCGTTCCCGCGACGTGGATGCACGGAACGGCGCGTTCCGGATTACCCAACGCGGCCGCCAGCGGACGCATCCGGTCAATTCCGAGCTTCGTGCCGCGCGGGGTGAGACTGAACAGGTAGTCCGCGATGGAACGGAAGTCCGCCGCCTTTCCCGTCGTCATGAGGAAGCCCTCCGCGTTCAGCTCTTGGCGGGCGCCAGCGCGGGTTTTTTCTTCTTCACGTAGAGCGCGAGCAGCAGATCCGCCAGCCGATCGCGCATGTCAGTACGACTGACGATTTGATCGATCAATCCGTGCTTCAGCAAAAATTCGGAAGTCTGGAAGCCAGGCGGGAGCGTTTGCTTCGTAGTATCTTTGATCACGCGAGGACCAGCGAACCCAATGAGTGCCCCCGGTTCCGCCACGATGACGTCACCCAAGGTCGCGTAACTGGCAGAGACGCCTCCGGTCGTTGGATGCGTGAGCACCGAGATGTAAGGCAGCTTAGCCTCAGCGAGCCGGCCGAGCGCCGCGCTCGTCTTGGCCATCTGCATCAGCGAGAGAATACCCTCCTGCATGCGAGCACCACCTGAGGTGCTAAAAATGATACACGGAATTTTACGCTCGATCGCCAATTCTATGCACCGGGTGATTTTTTCACCCGCCGCCGATCCCAGCGTCCCACCACAGAAGCGAAAATCCATCACCGCCAGTGACACCGGGATTCCGTGGATTTCTCCCGTGCCGGTAATCACGGCCTCGGTGAGGCCGCTTTCCTTTTCGTATTTTTTGATGCGGACGGGATACGGGACTGAATCGACGAAGTTCAGCGGGTCGCCGGACCGCAGGGTTGCATTGTTTTCGACGAACGAGCCTTCGTCCAAGAGCCGCGCGATTCGCTCGCGCGCGCCAATCGGAAAATGATGCCCGCTCTTTGGGACCACCATTTGGTTGTCGGAAAGTTCCTTGGTGAAGATCGCTTCGCCAGTCAGTGGATCTTTCGTGTAGATACCGTGGGGGATATCTTTCTTCCGAGTTTTGCGGACGGTGTAAGTGGGTTTGTCGAAGTGGCTCATATTAACTCAGCCATGGCCGAACGTCACAACGTCGAGGTTCAATGCGCCAGCACGACGAATCGCTCGTGCGCAGCTGTTGAGAGTGGAACCTGTGGTGAAAACGTCATCGACCAGAACGTAATGTTGGGCCGCAAGTAAGGCTGCCCCTGACGTCAGTGCAAAGGCATTCTTAAGATTCGCCTGTCGCTCCCGCCGATCATGGTGAGTTTGTGAATCGGTATCGACCGTGCGGCAAAGTAGCGCACGAACCTTCGTCGTTCCTCCAGCGACGCGCGCAAGCTGCTCCGCGATCAATTGGCTCTGATTGTAGCCGCGCTCCCGCTCCTTCCGGGGGTGCAACGGAACGGGGATGAGAATTGCATCGGCGACCAGTTCGAGCACATGCGGCGCGCGGCGAAATATTTCCGCGATGTCTGAAAGGACGTGCAAACCCGCGTGATACTTCAATTCGTGAACCAACGCACGGCTCGGTCCTTTCATGAGCACCGCCGTACGGCCCTCTCGGAACGCGGGCGACAACCCTTCACAATGCGGGCACATGCGTTCGCCCTCCACAACACCATAGAACGGATGCCCACAGGTGGAGCAATGAGGTGCGGTGACAAAATTCAACTCGCCCACACATTTCGCGCAGAGATGTCGAAATGCATTTTCACTTCCAACAAGTTCGCGGCAATGGACGCAACTTGGCGGAAACACGACGTCAACGGCTCCTCTCAGTGCTCGGTGGAGGCAATTCATGAGAGCTCGTTAGTCGAGCAACGCATCATCGGCTTCGCCCACTCGGGCGCCTGCTTGCCTCGATCGCGCTGAGCCGTAGAAGACCTTCTCCAGAAACAAACCTTGGGCCGGAGCCGACTGAACGTCGGCGGTTCGCACGCATCCTTCGCGAATCGCCACGACTCGCTCGGGTGACAACCGGCTTTCGCCGGCGGCAACGAGGACACCCACCAGGCTGCGAACCATTTTATAAAGGAATCCATCCGCCTCAGCCGTGATCCGAATCACGCGTCCAGCGCGAGCAACATCCAGTCGACGCAGAGTTCTCACGGTGTCTGATCGCGCGGGACCGTTTAGCACGGTGAACGCACGGAAGTCATGCTCGCCGCAAAGCTGCGCTGCGACAGTTCGCATCACCTCAAGATCGAATGGTTTGAAGACCGGCCAGCAGTACGGGCGTTGGAACGGATCGGCATCCCCGAGGTGAATACGGTAAGTGTAGCGCTTTCCCGTGGCTTGGAAGCGTGCATGGAAGTCACTGGCCGCGGGCCGGACGGACTTGATCTGAATTGCCTGAGTGAGTCCCACCCGCAGCGCTGCCAGCAGCCGGTCGGGTCCGTGCCTCCATTCCGCATCAAAGTGAAACACCTGGCCATGGGCGTGCACGCCAGCGTCAGTTCGGCCGCTGCCGTGAATGCGGATGAGGCGACCGAACATTTCTTTGAGCCGCGATTCGATCACATCCTGCACGGCGTTACCCCCGGCCTGACTTTGCCAGCCGGCAAACGGTCCCCCGTCGTACGCGCACACGCATTTCCACCGCATCGAACTCACCGGTTTTCTTCCCCCAGCGACGGCGGTGGCGGCACAACCTGGTTGAGATAATCCTGCAGAATGAGCGTGGCCGCCCGGGAATCGATCGTGCCACTGGCTCGGACCTCACGACGTTTCGATTTCGCGATCGTCGATTCGGCTTCGTAGCTCGTCAGTCGCTCATCCACCAGATGAACCGGTAGACCGAGTTCGTTGCGCAACGCGTTCGCGAATTCTTCCGTTTCACGCGCTTTCGGACCAGCACTGTCGTCCATGTTCAGAGGCAGTCCCAGGACCACATCGGTGACACGTCGGGTTCGCGCAATCGCAAGCAACGACTTCCAGCGCTGAACCGGGTCGGGATCGATCAAGGCCGGCAAAGGCGTCGCCACCCCCAGTTCATCACCGAACGCGAGGCCAATCCGTCGAGTGCCGAAGTCGATCCCCAAACAACGCATCGAATCATTTCGGCGTTCGCGTGAGCTGGGCGCAATTTCATTTGCGAGTCCCGACGGTCCCCGCGACGTTGCCGCCGTATGCCCGAACCGTCGTCCATCCTTTCACCGACCGAGCTCGCGAGATATTCGCGGCATATTCTGTTGGATAATGTGGGGGTTCAAGGACAGGAAAAACTCGCCAGAGCGCGAGTTCTGGTCGTGGGAGCCGGAGGTCTTGGCAGCCCGGCCGCACTTTACCTCGCAGCCGCAGGCATTGGCACGCTCGGGATCGCGGATCTGGATCGGGTCGAACACCATAATCTCCAGCGTCAGCTCCTTCATGATACTTCGTCGGTGGGCGCCGAAAAGGTTTCCTCTGCGGCGCAGCGATTACGCACTCTCAACCCGCACATTTCGGTTTTGGAGCATCCTGCCGGCATTACCACAGAGAACGCGGCCGACGTTTTCCGACAATACGACATCGTACTGGATGGGACGGACAATTTTTCCGCCCGCTACATCAACAACGACGCGGCCTTCGAGACGCGGAAGCCGCTGGTTTTCGGCAGCGTGTACAAGTTCGAAGGGCAAGTAACGGTGTTCGATCCATCGCGAGGAGGGCCATGCTATCGATGCCTTTTCCCCACCGCACCGGCGGCTGGTAGCGTTCCAGGCTGCGGTGAAGCAGGCGTAATCGGCGCGTTATGCGGAGTAATCGGGAGCATGCAGGCACTCGAAACGATCAAGCTCATACTGCAACTGGGAGAGACGTTGACGGGCCGCTTGCTGACGTACGATGCCCTCACCCAAAACGTCCGCATTCTCAAACTCGCGCGCTCACCGACGTGTGAGCTTTGTGGAGACAAGGCAGCCGAAGGAACGAAACTTAAAAAGCAATCAACGGCGCAGGACCTACGTTCTCTATCGACTGCCGGACTGCCCGCCGAAATTACCGTGGCCGAGGCAAACGAACTCCTTACTGCTGCGGCCAGCGAGTCCGTGCTACTGGATGTGCGAGAACCGTGGGAAATTGAAATTTGCCACGTTCGGAATGCACGGTTCATCCCCATGCGACAGATTCCAGAAAAGTTGGGAGAAATCCCCGAGGACCGCCATATACTTGTGCTGTGCCATCACGGGTCGCGAAGCCGCCAAGTCGCCCATTTCCTCAGCGCTCATGGGTACAAGAACGTCAGCAATGTTGCCGGCGGGATTGCGGCTTGGGCAGACGAGATCGATCCGACCTTGGCACGTTATTGAGCACCTAAGTTGACGCGCTGACGGCGCTTTTTTCAGGGAGCACCAAGTGCGAAACGGGCGATGAGCGCGAGAGCAGCCGGCGCTGGCGTCGGGTCAAATCACTTTCAGTTGAGGGTGGGCCCGCGTGTAGTCAAACACCCACCCTGCAAACGCGCTCTTCAATTTCTGAGTGATTGAATTTTCTCCAACAAGAAAACGCTGATGGTCGATCCGCCCCACTGGCGTTATGTCCTTGGTAGTGGAAAGCAGAAAGCACTCGCTGAACGAATGAAAGTCCTCGGGACGAACCGTTGCTTCGCGAACCGTGATGCCGGCTCGACGGGCAATCTGGTCGAGGAGAAATCCGCGAGTGACTCCGGCGAGCAAACCGGAATTGAGGGGCGGAGTGATCACCTCGCCGTCCCGCACAAAAGCGATATTGGAAACAGCGGCCTCGGTCACCTCGCCGGTGCCGTTCGTGATCACCACCTCGTCCGCTCCCCTGCTTCGCGCCTCCCGGAGACACAAAATATTATTGAGATAATTACCGGTCTTCCATGCCGGGTTTAACGCATCGATCGAGTTGCGCCGCAAGGTTGTCGCCAGTGACAACGTCAAGCCGGCGAGCAGTTTTTCATCCGAGAACGCCGCGTTTTTTTGCACTAGCAGAACGTAGCCCGGCCGGTCCGCCAGCGCGATATCGAGCCCAATCGCGCCATCGCCTCGCGAAACCTGCAGCCTTATATACAAATCGGATTGATCGTCACGAATGTCTCGATACGCGCGAACGGTACGCTGAATTTCCGAGAAGGCGTCCGCTTGCGAAAGAGGAAGCGGTCCGAAATGCAACGAGGCAGCCGAACGTTCCAAGCGCTGCCAATGTTGCTCCCACGCAAAAATCGAGCCGTGATAAGTTCGCCAGACTTCATAGATGGCATCCCCATAGAGGAATCCCCGGTTTAACGGTGAGATCGAAGCAGCACGAGCATCATGCAGCAGACCGTTGGTGCAGGCCTGAATATACGGTGGAGTATTCATTCGCCCCGAATCTAAAGGAAGAACCCAAAGAAAAACCCCTGCCGAGGCAGGGGTCGTGACTGGAAAATTGGCAGCGCTTACTTGCGGGCTTTCACAAGGCCAAGGTCCTTCTTGATATTCTGCACGCTGGGGAGCGAAATACCTACGGCTTTGGCGATCTCCGCGCCCGTTTTTCCTCCCTCGACCAGTGCTTTGACCTTCGCCTTTGTTTCATTCGTGATTACGGCGCGCTTGCGGCGCTTACCACCACTGGCGTTTTTCGATTTGATCACTGCGCGGGGCTTTCCGCGGGCGGCCGCCTTCACCGCGTCGAAGAATGCTGGCAAGTTATCGAAGCCGTATTTGCCCGGTAACGCGGACAGCTCGCGATTGAGCTCCGTGGCGATGCTCTTTTCGAGTTCAGCGACTCGCGCCTTTGTGATCGCAAGCGTTTTGATTTTGTCTGTAACCATAAGAGGTGTCATCATGCGGGCATTCTCGCCTATAGCAAGAGGCCATATATAGAATTGCATGACTTATTGCGAGTGAGCAGCTCACTACGGACTGCCGACGAATTCATCAGTGAAAGAGACTTGCGCGGAACGCGCGGCCACACAGCGTACGCCCTATGGCTCGAATTCCGCTCGAAGACAGCGTCACAGACATCATTGGCAAAGCCCAGCGCGGGTTAAAAATCACGGATGATGATCTTGCGAAGCGGGCTGAGGTATCGGTCTCGGATCTCGCGGCCATCAAATCGGGTGCCCTGCTTATTCCCGCGTTGCGACGGGTGGCGCGTCACCTGCGGCTCAGCCCGGATGCACTTGAAGCAATTGCTGCTCGGACGTGGTACCCCGCTCAGCCCAACTTCCCGACGGGATTTGCCGCTTTCAATACAACGTTCGAGGATATGACGGTAAACAGCTACCTGATATGGGACGCACGGACGAAGTTGGCGGCAGCGTTCGATACGGGTGCCGATTCAACGGGAATGCAGGACACGATTCACGCTGAAAACCTTCAGGTGCGGTATCTGTTTTTAACCCACACTCATGACGACCACGTGGCAGACTTGGTGAAGCTCGCAAATGCGACGCGAGCAGAAGTGTGGTCACACGAACTCGAGCCAGCACCGATCGCGGGCGCGAAAACGTTCAAGGAAAACGTCCATTTCCATGTTGGCCCTCTGGCGATCAAGACCCTGCTGACGGCGGGACATTCCCCGGGACTCACCTCGTATTATATCACCGGACTGAGCTGGCCTCTTGCCGTGGTGGGCGACGCAATTTTTGCCGGATCCATGGGTGGAAGCGTGAATGCTTTCGATGAGCAGCTTAGGAACGACAAGGAAAAGCTCTTATCGTTGCCGCGCGACACGGTGCTGGCGTGTGGACATGGTCCGCTGTCCACGATCGCGCAGGAGAAACAGCACAATCCTTTTTTCGCTCGTTAGCGCGTTTGACAGTATTTTGGCAGGCATTTTACACGGTCTAAGATCGTGTATATCCACGGGCGTTTTGGTTAGACACCCTCCGACGCGGCTGCATTCATCTGCTTCCTCGCGCCGCATATGTTTCGCAAATCGATCCTGATCCTGTCGCTAGCTCTGAGTCTGGTCGCGGCGTTGATTGCGATCGTACTTCAAGATGACCTCAGGGACCGCCTTGGCGAGGCTTACTGGCTCGTGGGACTCGCGATCATTGGCTGCATCCTTCTGGTGCTTAGTGGATATGTTTGGGACCGAAGTCTGCTCCGCCGGGTGCGATCGCTTCGCGAGGTTGCGGTGACTGAGACCGACGAGGATGACGGTGCTAGTCGAGATCCTGATGAAATCATCGGACTTGCGCGCAAGATCGAACACATGGCGAGGTCACTGCAAAATGTTGAGGCTAGCTATCGCGGGATTGTCGAAGATCAGGTGGATCTCATCTGCCGGTTTCGTACTGATGGCCGACTCACCTTTGTGAACGGCTCTTATGCCCGAGCTTTTGGACGCAAGCGGAATGAACTCGTCGGGTCAGCTTATCCGTTTTTCAAAGACGTTCCCGCCGGAGAGTTGTCCGCGAGTAGCGAACGCGAAATCGATCTCGCCGCGGGCGGCCGCATTTGGGTCCAATGGACGCAGCGCGCAATCAAGGATAGCTTTGGAGAGATCGTGGAATACCAGGCGGTCGGACATGACGTGTCTGCGCGCCGTGAAGCGGAAGCGGCACTGACTCGAGCGAAACAAGCGGCAGAAAATGCAGACCGCGCGAAGAGTGAGTTTCTTACCATGGTCAGCCACGAAATCCGCACGCCGATCAACGGCGTAATCGGGTTTTCCCGACTGCTGAGCGACACTCCACTCACAACTGCACAGCGCGAACAGGTGGAAATGATCCATTCGAGCGGTGTCGCTCTAGAGAAGCTGATTACCGATATCCTGGACCTCTCGAAGATCGAAGCGGGTAAGGTCGAGATCGAGCACTCGTCGTTTTCACCGCAGAATTGTGCTGAAGAAGCATGCGCTTTCTTCGCGGACAAAGCGCGTGCCGCCTCCATCAAACTGGAGTTTCGTCTTGATCCCGGCGTACCCCAGTTTGTACGCGGGGACGAGAACCGGGTACGACAGATTTTGTTCAACCTCATCGGCAATGCGCTCAAGTTCACCGAGCGAGGGAGCATCACGCTGCAACTCTCCTGCTCGCGGGGCGAACCGCCACCGGCTGGTTGCCTTCGAAATGCGCGCTTGTTTTTCGCCGTCGCCGACACGGGTGTTGGAATCGCCGCGGACAAGCTGTCGTCACTTTTTCAGCCATTCATGCAGGTCGACGAATCGCCTCGTCGGCGACGAGTTGGGACCGGTTTGGGTTTGATCATCTCGAAACGGTTGTGCGAGTTAATGGGTGGAACTATCTCCGTGGAGAGCAAGTTGGGACACGGCTCAACCTTTAGATTCTCTATTCTCACAGACTATGATGTGGAGGAGCGTTCCGCCGCATTCCCTGCGAATTTGCCCGCTCCGATTCGTGCATAGTGTCCTCGTTCGCGACGGGATCGTCTGTACGGTTGCGGTGTTCGATGGGTCACTTTACGCTGTCCATCCGGATCGACCGATGCCGGTGAGCTCACTGATCAACGCTATCAATCAGACGAACCCTCAATTTTTTGTGCAGCGAGCCGAACTTAACGTTCTTGTAGAAGTCGAAATCGACTCTCATTCATAAATCATATGCAAGAAACTCAGATCGCGGTCGTAGGCCTTGGATACGTCGGCCTCCCCCTCTCACTGCAATTCGCCCGTTCCGGGGCGACCGTATTGGGGCTGGATATCGACCCAAACAAGGTCGAGGCACTGAGTGCCGGTCGAAGCTATATCAAGCACATCAGCCCAGAATCGATTGCCGCGGCTGTGGCAAACAAGTCGTTTCGAGCCTCAACGGATTTCGCTCTGATCAAGCAGGTTAACGCGGTCATCATTTGCGTACCTACGCCACTGAACAAGAACCGCGAACCGGACATCTCCTACATTACTGAAACGGGCAAAGCTTTGGCGCCCTACCTGCAAAAGGGAACTCTCATTGTACTCGAGTCTACCACGTATCCTGGTACGACCGACGAAGACCTGCGAGAAGTGATCGAACAAGGGTCCGGCCTGAAAGCCGGCGTCGACTTCCACCTGGCTTTTTCTCCAGAACGTGAAGATCCGGGCAATCCAAGCAGCGTAGTGGCGACGATTCCCAAGGTCGTCGGCGGTTTCACACCTGCTTGTCTGAAAAAGGCCGTCGATCTTTACTCCATCGCGATCAAGACTCTCGTTCCTGTTTCAACTTGCCGCGTAGCAGAAGCGACGAAACTGCTCGAGAACACCTTCCGCAGCGTCAACATCGCCCTGGTCAATGAGCTCAAGGTTGTTTACTCGGCGATGGGCATTGACGTTTGGGAAGTGATCAACGCTGCGAAAACGAAGCCATTTGGCTTCATGGCGTTCTACCCCGGTCCCGGACTCGGCGGTCATTGTATCCCAATTGATCCATTTTATCTGACGTGGAAAGCGCGCGAGTACGGACAGCACACGCGATTCATCGAGTTAGCTGGTGAGATCAATACCGGAATGCCTGACTACGTCATTCATCGTGTCGCCGATGCTTTGAATGACCGCGGCAAGTCAGTAAAGGGCAGCAAGGTATTGATCTTGGGGTTAGCCTATAAACCCAATGTCGACGACGAACGTGAGTCGCCGAGCTATGTGTTGATGGAGTCACTGAAACATCGAGGCGCAGAGGTCGCTTACTATGACCCCTACGTTCCGATCGTGCGTCCAACACGTGAACACCCGCAATGGACCGGCACCAAGTCAGTCAGCTGGGACAAGGCCACAATCTCGGGTTACGACTTAGTCCTTCTCGCGACGAATCACGCTAACGTGAACTATCAAGAGCTCGCCGACTGGTCACCTTTGATCGTCGATACGCGGAACGCGATGGTGTCGATCAAGACCAAAGTTGGGCAGGTTTGGAAAGCTTAACGGCTCGACATCTCCACCCGTACTTTGCGCGGAACGCCGCGACTACACGGGTCAACGTAGACCCGAATGATCGAACGTTTTGTTCAGCGCCGGACGGTGTGGTGGCCGACCCGACTCGGCATACTGCTCTTGTTGATCAGCGCGTTCACGCCGATCACGTTGTGGTGGTTCTATGGCGAATCATTCCTGTCGGTCACTCACCGCGTTCCAGCAGACATTTTGGTGGTCGAGGGATGGATCAGTAACGAAGGCATAAATGCCAGCGCCTTGGAGTTCCAAACCGGAGGCTACCGCTTTGTCGTAGCAACTGGCGGACTTACGGGAGAACGCTGGAGTCAGAACCGCTGGAATTATGCGCTCGTCGCGCAAGAACAGCTGCTACGGGCCGGAGTCGCCGCAGACCGGATCGTGATGGCAGGCTCTCTTGAGACGGAACGCCAACGAACGTTTGAAATGGCTCGATCGGCGTTTAGCTCACTGCACGAAAGAGGGATTCGACCGCATGGTATCAATGTATTCACTCGTGCGGCGCACGCACGGAGAAGTCGATTGGTTTTCAGCAAAGTTTTCGGAAACACGAGCACCGTTGGGGTAATCTCTTGGGCGCCCGAGAATACGACAATTGAGCCATGGTGGCGCTCCAGTGAGCGCGCGGAAGAAATGATAAAGGAAAGCGTCGGTTTTGTATTCGAACTCCTGGTTGATTCTGGTCGAACAGCTCGGGCGCTGAAACACATCGGGTTCCGGTAAGCACACAGCCCCCTGTCTTCCCCTAATGCCCGCGTAGCTTATCTCCCTGTTCTCGCTCGTCAGGTGCCCATTTTTCCAATAATCTCCCCGTCATCTACATCATGAATTTTTCTGACCTAACGCGTGACATAAAACCAACGACCAGTGGTCTGAGAAATGCCTGGTTCACAGGTCTTATGGTGCTCACGGCCGCAACATCCGGGTTTGGGCAGTCCATCGCACCGGCGAGCCCAGCGCCTTCATCTGCTCCAGAACGACTTCAACCATCGAGCGGGCGCGGAGCAACTGAACGTCAAAGCGCGCCATTCCAGTGGGGAATCGCTGCATTTCGACCTCACGCATTTTATCGCTTAACCCGGGGTGACGGGCTGCAGGCGCTGCCTGGATCGCCAACAACAACGACCGTCAACACGTTTTCGGCCGGTGTTCTCGCCGAGGTCGGACGCCACTGGACGGCCGATTACACGCCCACATGGACAACGTATTCCAACGACGCTTTTCGGAACACCGTAGACCATTCGGCAGAGATCAACGGAATGGCAGGCTTTACCGACGGCGAGATACAGTTTGTACAGCGGTATAGCGTTACCAACTCCCCCCGCATCGAGACGGGGCGCCAAACCCACGAGGAAACTGATCTAACCTCTTTGACCGTCGACTATGGCTTCGGTCAGCGAACGCGACTGGAAGTTCAAGTCAGCCAAAACCTGAGATACATCGAAAGCGCACCGAACGCCTATGACTGGTCGAATCAGAATTTCCTGCACTACTTGGTATCGAGTCGGCTCGACGTAGCAGCAGGCTTCGGAATTGGGTATACGAAAGTCGATCCCGGCATCGACATGTCGTATACTCGACCACTGCTCAGGGTTGGCTGGCGGCCGACCGACAAGCTTAGCTTCGATGTACACGGTGGAACGGAACAACGACATTTCAGATCCGCTGGCGCAGCAAATCTGAACAGCCCAACGTATGGGGCAGGCGCGTACTATCAGCCCTTTCAGTATACCACGTTTTCCCTCGCTGCTGAGCGCGCCGTCAGCGTTTCATATTTCGCCGATCAGGTTAACGACAATCGAAGCTGGACCGCGGGGTTGAATCAGCGGCTGCTCGAGAAACTCAGCTTCAACGCGAGTGCAAGCCATACCAGCACGCGATACCTGCCAATTGGCAGTAGCTTCGTTTCCTCTCGAGAGGACACCTCCGATTCGTATAATTTGCGGTTAGGCACCGCGTTTTTGCGCAGAGGCTCAATCGGAGTGGTATACCAGCATACTGAGAACTCGTCGACCCTCACGGGCTATAGTTTCACCAGTAAGCAAATCGGACTCGAAATCGCGTACAGTTATTAAGCCCGTTTTCTGGGCCAACATTTGATCCTCCTTTAGAATATCGATGTCTCCAGCACAAACCAAGAGCGGTCCCTTAACCCGTTGAATTTGGGCTAACTGACATGATAACCTCAAATGAGCCAACCGAGCCAGCAGCGTCTGATCGTCGTCAGAATGCGGCGAACCGAACCCTGATCGGGAAACTAGTGTTCGCAGCAGGTGTGGTGGTACTCGCCTTCTTTGTCCCGTTGCGGCACCTGGTTCAGTTCGCATTTCAGACCGATCTTTACTCCCACATAATCCTTATTCCGTTCGTTAGCATCTATCTCGCGTGGCTGATTCGCAACGACCTCCCCAAGACTTCAGAACGAAGCCGGGCCGTTGCAATAACCGCAGGTCTCCTGGCGGCCACGATCTTGGGTTCATATTGGTCCTTTAAGCGATCTGGCATCGAACTGCCCGATGTCGATACGCTCGCCTTCCAAACCTCGGCGTTTGTTCTTACTCTCATTTCGGTTTTCGCATTTATGCTCGGACGGGAAAAGACGCGAGCTCTCGCGTTTCCGTTGGCGTTTCTGTTGCTCATGGTGCCGTTCCCAACAGTTGTTCAAAATGGCATTGAAACGTTCTTCCAGCATACGTCAGCCGCAACCGCGGCGTTCTTCTTCAAAGTTTCCGGCACGACTTTCTTTAGACAGAATACGTTCTTTCAGCTGCCCGGGATAAACCTCGAGGTTGCGCCGGAATGTAGCGGGATACGATCCAGCCTGGCACTCTTTATTACGAGTTTGGTTGCTGGCCAGCTCTTCCTTCGCCGAACATGGAAACGAGTACTCCTCACCTGTCTTGTGATTCCGTTGGGCATTGTGAGAAATGGCCTGAGAATTTTTGTTATAGGTGAACTCTGCGTTCATGTGGGACCTGAGATGATCGACTCGCCGATCCATCGCCGCGGGGGGCCGGTGTTTTTCGCCCTTTCACTTCTGCCCTTTCTCCTAGTATTGTATTCCCTGGCGAAATCGGATCGGCCGAACCGATCTCGGCAGTCTACAACGGCCTCCGGAACAGCGCCGTCTATTTCTGAATCGAGCAGCGATCCTGCACGCGTATCTTCCCCTTAGCTATTCTGACTTCCAAATGAAAACTCCCCCGCGTTTCGTTAGCAGACTCCTCTCCGCGTTTGCTGGTTTGCTTCTGACGTTTACCGTCGCTGGCTGCGGTCCCAAAGGCTCTGCGCAACTAAAGCTCGCCGACAGTTATTTCGATTCAGGGCAGTACGAAAAGGCTGAAATAGAATACAAAAACGTTCTTCAGGCAAAAGGCATGGATGCACATGCGGTAAGTCAGTTAGGCTTGATCTACATCGAACAGGGGCGCCTCCGTCAGTCTGCTCCGTTTCTGTTGAAAGGGCGCGAGTTGGAACCCAACAATGTCACCGTCAGAAACAAACTAGCGGTGCTCTACTTGTCGTCCGGCAAACAGGCCGAAGCACGGGTGGAGGCAGAATACGTGCTGAACCACTCTCCGGACGACGAGGACGCGCCATTGATTCTTGCGGAGAGCTCCCTACCAGACGGCTCAGATATTGAAGTTGTACGAAAGCGGCTGAAGCAGCTGCCACATCAGCAAAGTGCAGCGGTGCTTACCGGTTTAGGCATGTTGGATTATCGCCAAAAGAACTATGATGCAGCTGAGAAGTCCCTCTTAGCTGCCATCAGCACGAACTCCAAGTTCGCCGATGCCTACACCGTATTGGCCTCTCTTTATCTGACTCGAAAGCAATCCGACAAGGCAGAGCAGGCCATCAAGAACGCTGCTCAGTACGGGCCGCTTCGGTCCGGCAAAACACTTCAATACGCACAGTATCAGATTCAAGCAGGCAAGAAAGATGAAGGTCGGCGCTTGCTCGAAGACTTAGCTGTCAAAGTGCCGGACTACCTTCCTGCGCAATCGATGCTCGCAGAAATTGCAGCGGGTGAAAAACGGTACGATGACAGCGCAGCACTGGTCGCCAAGATCTTGGCCAAAGAACCGGCCCATCCCGAAGCCGCGCTACTCAGCGCCCGCCTGAAACTCGTGCGCGGCGACTCAGCAAAAGCAGCGGAAGAGTTAGAGAGACTTCTGCAACAATACCCGAACTCGCCGCAAGGGCTGTACTTTCTTGGACTCGCGTACTCAGCGTCGGGCGAGAAAATCAAGGCAGTCGATCGTTTGACGCAGGCGATCAAGATTAGCCCAATGCCCGAAGCAATTTTAGCCCTGGCTGGTGTTAACTACAAGAATGGCGACTACAGTGCTGTCATTCTGGGATTAAGGCCGTACCTCCAAAAGAATCCTGGAAACGTGCAAGCCCGGGCAATGTTAGCTGACGCCTATAGATCCCAAGGAAATTTTGAAGAAGCACTGGCGATCTATCGCTCGTCTCAAAACGATTTCCCAACTGATCCTCAGATGGCGTTCCAAGCGGGTTTGACGCTGCTCCGTCAAAAAAAGATTACGGAGGCGAAGGCAGCTTTCACTGAGTCGCTGAAACGATCACCGGGATTTTTGCCGGCACTGGAACAACTTGTCAGCCTGGATGTGGTAGAGAAACGCTACGATTCCGCGGTTGAACGCATCGGACCAGTTCTAGACCGTGATCCGAAATCGCCGGTACCGCACCTTTTACTAGGGCGAATTTACGGAGAAAAGGGCGACATCTCTCTCGCGGAAAAAGAATTCTCCAAAGCAATCGAGCTGAGGCCTGATCTGCCAACTCCTTACTTCCAACTGGCAAGGCTGTATATCACGTCAAACCAGCAAGAGAAAGCACTGGCGAACTTGAAAGCTGTTATTGATCGAAATCCCTCGGATAGCTCCGCCCTTCTGTTGACGGCGTTACTCCAGGAGCAACAAAAGAACCTGCCGGCGGCGCGAGAAGCATACGAAAAAATTCTTTCAACGAACCCAAAGTCGAGCGTAGCGCTCAACAATTTGGCCTTTCTGTATTCCGAGCATTTCAACGAATTGGATAAAGCACATGAGTTGGCCCAACGAGCCCGCGAGCTGATGCCGGATGAGCCACATGCGGCCGATACCTTGGGATGGATCCTGTATAAAAAGCATCAATACGCCCGATCCCTTCCATTACTCGAAGACAGTGCTGCAGGACTGGCCAACGATCCGGACGTGCAATATCACCTGGGCATGAGCCGATACATGATGGGCTTGGCGGAACCCGCCCGGCAGTCGCTGGAACGGGCTCTAGAACTAAAGAATGACGCGGCGGCGGCCGACATCCGGCGTCGGCTAGCGGTTTTATCCATTGGCCCGAAAGACGCAGGCACACGCGTAATTGAAACTCTCGAAAAGCATATCGCTGAATCGGCAGACGACCCTATCGCCTTGGCTCGGCTTGGGTCTGCCTACGAACAGTCTGGACAGCCGAAAAAGGCGGTCGCGACCTATCAGGCTGCGTCAGCCGCGAATCCTTCATCTGCCGTCCCGCTTGTCGCGCTCGCCCGCCTCTATTCGGCCGAGAACGACGCAGCAAAAGCCATGGAAGCAGCGAAAGCTGCGAGGAAGGTTGCGCCGGATGACCCCGATGTGGCGCGGTCGCTTGGTTTGGTCGCGCATAAGGTCGGTGACTCCACGTGGGCTGCGAGCCTTATGCAGGAAGCCGTTCGCAAACAGCCCGATAATGCAGAGTTACTCTTCGAGGCGAGCCAGGTCGTGTACGCGACCGGCCGAGTCGAACAGGCTCGGGAATTGGCTGCACAGGCCCTTGCAAGAGGTGCCTCATTCTCCAAGGGATCTGAGGCGCGTCAGTTTCTCGACCTGTTAGATCTCGCGACGACCCCAGATGTGGGCGCTTCGGACCGAATCGCCGCTGTGCTAAAGAAAGATCCAAATGAGCCTGCGGCCCTCATGGCGCTGGGAGCGGGTCAAGAACAGCGGTCGGATCGGGCGTCAGCACGCGCTACGTACCAGAAAGTTCTGCAGCGACTGCCCGACTTTCCGCCAGCCAAACTTCGTCTGGCGATGCTTTCTGCGGCGGAGTCGGCGATCGATAATCAAGCTCTCGATTGGGCACAGCAAGCGAGGACCTTCTACCCCGGCAGTGCCGATGCCGCGAAAGCGCTCGGCATCTTGACGTTCAGAACTGGAGGCGATTCGACGCGCGTAATCAGCTTGCTCAAAGAAGTTTTGTCTAAGAACCCGAACGACGCTGAATCCACCTATTATTTGGGCCTGGCCCAGATTAAAACAGATAATGCAGTAGCAGGACGTACGTCGCTGAAGCGGGCTCTAGAACTCAAACTTCGCTCGGATTTGGCCGCTGATGCGAACACGATACTGAACAAGAAATAGCTTCTAAGAGGACCCTCGTGCCGCCAGGCACTACTTGGACGATCTAACGGATAGCCGTGGTCCCTACCTCGCCGTGAGCCAATGTCGACGATCTCACCGATTGGCGAACCTGACCCGTGCTACCATTTGCCCTTCGACTAGTTTGATGGGAGCGGATCAGATGCGGGACGGATTTCGGTGCGCTACTTTGTACAGTCGACGATGGAATGATCATCACTCAGTCTCTTCAAATAATGTCAGCCACTATGATTAGCTTAGAGCCGCAAAGGCTCGACTATCCGACCTACGTTCGCCGTTTCGTGCGATGAGCTTAACGTCATCACTGCCGTTCGCGAGCGCGGTGTGTGCTTTGGTGCTGGCAGTTGGAATCCTTTTGCGGACGCGTCGGACGTTCGCTGATTGGATGTTTGCAGGTGGAATGGTAATCACAGGCGCGGACGCCGTCTGCAGCGCCGTCGACGTTGCGGTCTGGCCTACCTCGTGGATCAACCCCGAAGCCGCTAGATTAATCACGTTGTCGTTCTTACCCGGTTTTTGGCTGCTTTTCAGTGTCACCTATGCGCGGGGAAATGCGGCCGACACAATTAGGCGATGGAAATGGGGCTTGAGCATCGCTGCCATAGCCCCGGTCTGCTTGGCTCTCTTGTTCAGGGCGGATCTCTCGCGCGCTGCCGATGCAACTCCTTCTCAAGGTCTCCGTATAGCGCTAGGCTGGGCTGGCTCGTGTATACTTGTTATGGTGCTCGTTGCGTCGGTTGCAGTTCTGATGAATTTAGAACGCACATTCCGAGCCTCAGTCGGTACATTGCGATGGAGGATAAAATTCATGCTCCTCGGAGTGGGCGTTCTCTTTGTGGTGCGGGTATATACCACCAGCCAGGCGCTGCTCTTTGGAATTTTGGAACCAACCGTCGAAAGCCTGAATGCGGGAGCAATGCTTGTCGCCGCACTCCTAATTCTCCGATCGATCTTCAGAACCGGACGGTTTGCTCTGGATGTATACCCTTCTCACACCGTGTTGCAGGGTTCGTTGACTGTTCTGTTAGCAGGAATCTATCTTCTGATTGTAGGGTTATTCGCCAAGATCGTAGCGTACTTCGGCGGGGACGCATCGTTTGCACTAAAAGCATTTTTCGTTCTGCTCGCGCTGGTCCTGCTTGCAATTTTGCTTCAGTCAGATCGCGCACGGTTGTTCTTGCGCAGATTCGTCAGCCGCAATTTTCAACGTCCGTTGTACGATTATCGGACAGTGTGGAGGAAATTCACTGAAGCCACGGCATCGCGGGTTGAGCAAGCCGATCTCTGCCGGACGCTAGTTCGGTTGATTGCCGAAATGTTTCAGGCGCTCTCGGTCACTATCTGGGTGTTCGACGGTAAGAATCAGTTGTTCATGCTGGGCGCGTCGACATCGGTCTCTGAGGCTAACATTCGCGATGGCGGCCCCACGAAAGAAGATTCCGTCGAAGTGTCCGCAGTTTTGTCCAGGCGCCCTGAACCGATCGATATCGAGGTTATTGATACGGCGTGGGCGGCAGCGCTGCGAAAATGGCACCCGTCCGAATTCCCGAAAGGTGGTCACCGGGTCTGCCTTCCTTTAATCGGCCATGGCGAACTTTTGGGCGTAGTGCTCATTGGAGACCGGGTCGCCGGCTCTGCGTTCACGATCCAAGACTTCGATATGTTGCGCTGCGTCGGTGATCACGCCGCCGCTAATCTTTTTAATGTTAAGCTGTCCGAGACGCTACTTCAGGCAAAGGAGCTCGAGGCGTTTCAGACGATGGCGACGTTTTTCGTGCACGATTTGAAGAACGCAGCGTCGACGTTGAAGCTGATGTTGCAGAACCTGCCTATTCACTTTGACGACCCCGAATTTCGGGCAGACGCGCTCCGTGGTACGGCGAAGACCGTAACTCATATCGATCATCTTATCGGCCGCCTCAGTTCCTTGCGTCACGAACTCAAAATCCAGCCTGTTCCTGGCGATCTCAACGAAATCGTGACGCAAGTGGTGGGATCATTCGGTACAGGAGCAGGCGTGAACTTGGTTTCGAAGCTCGTACCATTGCCGGCGCTGCGGCTGGATCGTGACCAAATCTCAAAAGTAATCACAAATCTCGTCTTGAACGCGATAGAGGCGTCGCCGAAAAATTCTCCGGTCCAGATCTTCACAAAGCACGTGGGCGGATGGGTAGAGCTTACGGTCGTTGACTCCGGGTGCGGAATGAGTCGCGAGTTCTTATCGAAGTCGCTATTTAAGCCGTTCCAAACCACTAAGAAAAGTGGGTTGGGCATCGGAATGTTCCAGAGTAAGCTGATCGTTGAAGCTCACGGCGGAAGAATCGCCGTCGCCAGTGAGCTCAGTAGAGGCACAACGTTTGAGATTTCCTTGCCTGTGCCGAAGACATAAATTCCCAGCGAACGTCAACCTACATGCCATCGAAAGCTCGTTTGCCCGCTCACGCCCCTCTTCTAGGAACCCCCCATCGATAAGGATGAAACAGAAACTTTTGATCGTTGAGGATGATGAGGAAATTCGAACGCAGATGAAGTGGGCGTTAGCGCAGGACTATGAAGTAGTTATGGCCGGGGATAGGGAAACAGCGATCGAGCAGTTCAAACTGTCGAAAGCGGCCGTGATACTGTTGGACATGGGCTTACCTCCTAATCCAGGAACGCCCGAGGAGGGTCTCGCAACCCTTTCGGAACTTCTCAGTTTGGACAGTACCGCTAAGGTCGTGATTGTGAGTGGACAGGGGGAAAAAGAGGTGGCGTTGAAAGCGGTGGGAGCGGGAGCATACGACTTTCTGAACAAGCCAGTTGATCTAGAGCTGCTTAAGGTACTGCTGAAGCGCTGCTTCCACGTAGCTTTGCTCGAGCGTGAGTACCGCACCATGCAGCAGCAAAAGACTGGCGACGAATTTGAAGGGATGTTAGGTAACAGTAGACGAATGCTGGCGGTATTTGAGTCGGTCAGAAAGGTCGCAACAACAGAAGCCCCCGTTTTGATTCTAGGTGAGAGCGGGACTGGAAAGGAGCGAATTGCTCGGGCCATTCACCAGCGTAGTGCCCGTAAAGATGGTCCCTTCATTGCGATAAATTCCAGCGCCATCCCCGAATCGCTCATCGAGAGCGAGCTTTTTGGGCACGAGAAAGGCTCGTTTACCGGAGCGCATGCCCAGCGCAAGGGAAGGATCGAGGCCTCGGCGGGTGGTACACTATTTCTCGACGAAATCGGGGAAATACCACTCCCCATCCAAGTGAAGCTGCTTCGATTCCTTCAAGAACAGTGCATTGAGCGTGTGGGCGGACGGCAAGAGATTCAGGTCGATACCCGCGTGATTGCAGCAACCAATGCTGATCTCAAGAAAGGTATGGTTGAAGGGACTTTTCGCGAAGATCTCTTTTACCGACTCGCGGTGGTGCAGCTCGTTTTACCCGCTCTACGAGACAGGGACGACGACATCGTCTTGCTTGCGCAGTCTTTCATGCACCAGTTTGCGGCGCAAAACGGGAAAACGGGACTGAGCTTTAGCCAAGAGGCGGTTCGGGCACTTCGACGCCATTCCTGGCCGGGAAACGTCCGCGAATTACAAAATCGCGTGCGACGTGCCGTTATCATGAGCGAGACGAAGAAGCTAACCCCATCTGATATGGAGCTGACAGAAAGTCCGTCCGGAGCTCAGTCCTCGTCCTTGAAAGACGCTCGCGAAACGTTAGAACGTGAACTCATTCAACAAGCGTTGCGGAAGCACGGAGGCAAAATCACGGCGGCAGCCATTGAGCTGGGAATTAGCCGCCCGACCTTCTACGAGCTGATGGACAAACTTGGAATTCAGAAGCCGGATCGCGCAACATAGTTTTCGCGTCGTCGCCGTTGCTTACAAATGAGCGGTAGAAAAACGACATAGTAACCGGCGTTAGAGCAACGGGTTGCGGATCCTAGGTAGCGCCCCTACGCCTGATCTCCGAGGCCGACGGTGCATTCCAAGCCCGTTTTGTCAGGATTTCATACAGTGTAAACACCCTAGGCGCTGCAGGGCGTTACACCTATGTTTTTGATACGCATTAAGACGTTAATATTCAGTGTGATGCGATCCTATGCGTAGGTACGCAGCCTGAAAGGCACGAGATCCGCTATCATTCCCTTATGAATCGGACCGGAAGAAAAATTGCACTCGGCCTCACAGTGATTGTGTTGGGCGCGGGCGTTCTTCTAAAGGTGATTCCACCTGAGACTGATATAGACATCAACGATCGCCACACGGTAAATATTGATGGCTCGCTGGTCACTAACCCGTTGGATATGAGCGAGCGGCGTGGTGTTATGGGGCAGGACGGAACGGAGCTAGATAGTCTTCCATCCGCAACGAACATTCGTTCCAGTGGAGGGGCTGTCCCGGATTGGCCGATAGGCGTACTCTCAGAGGTGGGCTCATTTGGCAGCCCTTCGGGTTCGCTGAATACTCGGGTCGCGCCACCTGGCGCAAGTGCAGGTAATCCGCCGCTGAGCAATTCCTCACCTGCTGACCCAGGATCTGATTCGGCGGGAAAGCCGATTTCACCTCCAGCGAGTCCGATCGACTCAAACGGCGGGGGGCCGGCGATTCCGCCGGCCTTGTCGGCTGGCGGGCCCGGTAGCGGTTCAGGATCGGGTGGCGGAACGACGCCGCCATCTGGTGGATCAACGCCACCCTCTGGATCGGGGGGCGGGAATACTCCTCCTCCGACCGTCCCGACAACGCCTGATCAGAACGGCGGACCGACCATGCCGCCGGATGGACAACCAAGCAGTCCGGAAAATCCAGACGTGCCGACGATAGACCTTCCCAACGCTCCCCCTATTCTTCCGAGTATAATCGAGAATAGTCCAAATGATCCATCCTCAGGCTCACCGAACGGTTCACCAATGCCGGGGACACTTCCTACGTCTCGCAGTGTGCCAGACAGCGGCGGATCATTACTCTATCTGAGCATTGCCCTTATTCCAATGCTTGCAGCTCTGAAGAGGAAATGAGCAGCTTGGAATTTTCCGCGCTACGTCAGAACCAAGAAAATTTCTCGGGAACGTGGACGATGTCCGACCGTTTAAGATAGAATGGTTCGCTTGGGCCGCCTTCCAGCGCAACTTTGAGATTAACGATGTAGGTTCGGGTTGAGCCGTCCTGCACTCGAACAATTCGGACTGCTTGCATATCAGCCTTGGATGCGTCGAACCCTCCCGCTTCCATCACAGCCTCTAGCGCTGACATCGGGTGATCAGAAACTACTTTCCCCGGCTTGAAGACGGCACCGCTCACATAGACGCTGAATGATGACGAGACAACGGTGACGGTAACCTCTTTCGAGACGAGCTGGGAAGAGTACAACTCAAGCAGCTTCTTTTCTAACTCGGACGGTGTTTGTCCTGATGCAACGACCTCGCCGACCATCGAGAGGGTAATTCGGCCGTCCGTGCGAACCCGTTGGGTGGTGTCGAGATTGGGCGCACCCGGGAACGAAATTTTAACGTCGTCTCCCGCGTGGAGAACAAGAACCTCTGCTTCCGTTGAAACCGTAGACTTGCCGGACGCTGCTGGCGTTAGCCCGACGGATGGCGTCGTTTCGCAAGCAGACAGAAGAACTGCTACAAGACATCCCAGAAAAATCTTTGCATGAAGGGCGACGGCGGTGGAGTTGAATTTCACAAGCTTTGAAAATTAAGAGTTAGGGTTCGGCGGGGAATCGGGATGCTCCGGTCCTAATCGGCCCGAGTCAATTCCTCTGTAGCGCTACGGATACTCGAGCTGCAGTAGCACCGTGGTCTGGATACAATTGACCGATATGCAGCCGGAAATAAGCCCCGAACTAGGCCTAGGGTTATGTCCCCATTGCTAAGAATTTGACCTGGATCACACGGTGATCTGATGACAACGCCGAACAAAACTCACCCTAAATCGCTGATTTACACAATCTAGCTCAGAAACGATTCATAAACTTCTTGCAAGATACCGCCGCATGGGTAATTATCCTCATATCGAAGCAAATGACTACTGCAGAGATTTTACCTGATGAGAAACCCGGGAACGTGCAGTTTCGATTGCTGTCCTGCGTCTGGGCTTAACACCCCAGCACTGTAAACCTCCATTTTGTATTTCGCTACCTCATGAACCGTTCACCAAAAGCTTCCATCAAACCGCTTATTCAGCTGACCGAGCTGACGATTCCAGTTTGGAAGCGCGCGATTGATATTGGATGCGTGATTTCAGCACTGCCAATTTTGGCGGTCGCAACCGCCGCTGTAGCCCTTTTAACGGCGTTGACCTCTCCCGGTCCTATATTCTTCAAGCAAGAGCGCATTGGCCTTCGCGGACGTAAGTTCAAGCTGTACAAATTCAGAACGATGCACGCCCGCGCTGAAACTGCTTCCCATCGGGCCCACTTTGCCGAGCTCGTTCGATCGAATACCCCGATGCAAAAGATGGATGCACGAGGTGATTCTCGGCTGATCCCCGGCGGCTGGATCCTACGCGCGACTGGCTTGGACGAGCTCCCCCAAATCATCAATGTGCTGCGTGGCGAAATGAGCATCGTGGGACCTCGGCCATGCATTCCGTACGAGTACGATCAATACAACGCACGTCAGCGGGAACGTTTCGCTACGGTTCCAGGGCTCACGGGTTTGTGGCAGGTTTCAGGAAAAAACCGCACGACGTTCGAAGAGATGGTCCGCCTAGACGTCGAATATTCGAGACGTCAATCTCTTGGTCTCGACCTTCGGATTATCGCTCTCACTCTGCCAGCTTTGTACACCCAGGTCACTGACCTGCAAAAAGCCAAGGTGAAGACGATTTCGACTCAGCAGCACTCCACTTTCGACGCTCCAACTCCGCGGCTTCAGACTGCACGCTAAGACCCTCGTCGTCGGACTCTAGCCAAGCAGAATTTGCTTGGTGGCGCATTTAAGTCAGCCAAGCATGCGAGTGACAAAGCCCGTCACCATGCGGCATCGTCTGCCTTCGCAGACACCGCTTGGGTGCAAACTTTCGTCATCAAGGCTCAACCTTTCTTGCGGCCAGACGATAAACAAGACTCAACTATGAAGAAGCAAATAAGCGTCGGCGTTGTAGGCTGCGGCTATTGGGGACCGAACCTGATGCGCAATTTGCGGAGTCTACCTGACTGTCGGCTAAAGGTCATGTGTGATTTGAATCAGGACCGAATTCGCCATTTGCAGTCTCTTTACCCGGAGGTTGAGGGTGAAACCGACTTCAATAAAATTGTCAGCCGGTCCGATCTGGATGCGGTCGTTATCGCAACCTCGGTACGACTTCACTATCCGATGGCGAAAGCGTGTCTGTTGGCCGGTAAGCATACACTTATCGAGAAGCCCATGGCAGCCTCAACAGCCGAGTGCGAAGAGCTCATCGAAATAGCTGAACGCAAGGGACTCGTTTTGATGGTAGGCCACACATTCCTTTATTCTGCTGCTGTTCGGAAGATCAAAGAAATCGTTGATAATCGCGATATTGGTGACCTCAGATACATTTCTGCCCGCCGCCTGAACCTAGGCTTATTTCAGAAAGACATCAATGTAGCCTGGGATCTGGCTCCGCATGATATTTCGATCATACTATATATCATGCAGGAATCGCCACAAAGCGTGAACTGCCGAGGCAATGCTCATATAACCAATGGCATCGAGGACGTGACCTCCATGAGCCTGCAGTTTTCAAAAGAACGTTCTGCCATCATCCATAGCAGCTGGCATGATCCCCGCAAAGTCAGAGAAATGACCATTGTTGGGAGTAAACGGATGATCGTGTACGACGACATCGCCGCCCAGGAAAAGATCAAAGTATTCGATGTACGGGTCGAGCGCCCGCCGCATTACGACACGTTTGCAGAATTCCATTACGCGTACCACTACGGCGACACGTATTGCCCGTACATCAAGCAGGATGAGCCGCTAAAAACCGAATGCCAACACTTCATTCAGTGTATAAATGATGGGCTTGTTCCTCTGACTTCCGGTCGGGCAGGCATGGAGGTAGTACGCATCCTGGAAGCCTCTTCGGCTTCGTTGAAGAAAGCGGGCGGCGCAATCAACCTGTCCGCGAGCGGGAGGGCCGAACCCAGGAGCACATCGGCCTCAGCGCCTTCGGCTTCTCCATTCGTTTCTAGCCAAAGCTTGGTTCGCAAGAACTCCGACGCAAACGCGATTAACCCGGTACGTAAAGCCGCTGCAAGCGGTCGCAAAGCAGCGAAGGCTGCACGTTGATCAAAGGCTCAGTCTCGAGGGAGGCTGGATGTAGCCTGTCCTCCGACTGCATGCGCCCGACTTGGCTACTTCGATCAATTCTTCCATGAGCCTGACCTATCCCAGTGATGCAAAGATAGCGCCTGACGTGAAACTCGGGCGGGACGTGAAAATCTTTAGTTTCACCAATCTCTACGGCTGCGATATCGGAGACGAAGTCAAAATTGGCACTTTCGTTGAGATTCAAAGAGGCGCGAAAATCGGCAACCGGTGCAAGATTTCCAGTCATTCGTTCATTTGCGAAGGGGTGACATTGGAAGATGAGGTATTCATCGGACACGGAGTCATGTTCACGAACGATCTCTTCCCTCGCGCTACAAACGCGGACGGAACGCCGCAGACTGCCGCGGACTGGAAATGTCTAAAAACGGTCGTCAAGAAAGGTGCGGCGATCGGCTCCGGAGCAACGTTGCTTTGCGGGATTACTATAGGGGAACGCGCCGTTGTCGGGGCGGGCGCAGTGGTCACTAAGGACGTGGCCGCTGGAATGATTGTCGCCGGTAATCCGGCGAGACCCATCCGAAAATCGGATCGTTGATCTCTGAGACAACAGCTTGTCTAAATAATTTTTATGGCCTCCGCTAAGATTCCGTTCCTCGACCTGAAAGCACATCACGATCCCATTCGCGCCGAAGTTATGGCGGCGTTGAATGAGGTGATTGATCAGAATGCGTTCGCGGGCGGCCCATTCGTCACACGTTTTGAGGAGCAATATGCGAGCTTCTGTGACGCCAAGTATTGCGTTGGTGTAGCAAACGGTACCGACGCGATCTGGCTGGCGTTACTCGCAAAAGGCATCGGTCAGGGTGACGAAGTTATCACCGTCCCAATGACATTCATGGCCACGGCCGAAGCGATCACTTATGCGGGCGCTAAACCGGTGTTTGTAGATATCGATCCAAGCACGTATACGATGGATGTTACCAAGATAGCGGCGGCCATTACGCCCCGAACGAAAGCTATCATTCCAGTTCACTTGTTTGGACAATGCGCTGATATGGATCCCATCCTATCCCTAGCTGCGGAGCGGGGATTATCAGTGATTGAAGATGGTGCACAGGCGCAGGGCGCGAGATATAAAACCCGAAAAGCCGGCAGCATGGGCGACGCGTGTGCAACCAGCTTCTATCCAGGAAAAAACTTGGGCGCTTGGGGTGAAGCTGGAGCCATCACGACAAACAACGTGGAGCTTCGAGATCGGATGGTTATGTTTCGCGAGCATGGTCAGAAGAAGAAATATTTTCACGACGTCATCGGTTGGAACGGCAGGATGGATGGAATGCAAGGAGCTGTGCTCTCGGTGAAACTGAAGTACCTTGAAAAAGCGAACTCGGGTAGAAGGCGCGCGGCGGCCCGCTATCAACAGTTGCTAAGTGGCACGGCCAATCTCGTTTTACCCCGCGAAGCGCCGTATGCAGGTCACGTCTTCCATATTTACCCGGTGCAGGTACCCAAACGCGATGCGATCATGCAAAGGTTGGGCGAGAGGGGGATCGGCACAGGAATCCACTACCCTGTTCCCGTCCACCTACAAACGGCCTACGCCAGTTTAGGTCATAAGCCTGGCGATTTCCCGATCAGTGAAAGCTGCGCAAATGCATTCCTTTCGCTGCCCATGTTTCCAGAAATCACCGATGAGCAGATCACGATCGTTGCCGACGAACTCAAGTTGGCGTTGAAAGCGATTATCTGACAACGATCAGACCTGTTTCGACGAAAAGGGATTCAACTGCGTCGCTTCGATACCATGTCTCGGAATTTCCTCCTCTTCACGCTCATTCGATCGGAAACTGCTAATCGTAAAAACCTGAGTTACTTGCGGCTATGCGTATCAACTAAGGATTCGAAGGATTGCGTCGCTTAACCTTCTTTCAGCGCCCAAAATTTGATCCTAACTTTCGACCGGGATGGCGCCATTGTCGCCATCAACCAAATCAACCTCGCCACCTGTACGTCATGAACCCTGCTCCGAAGCTTCAACATCCGGCGTCCGCTCCTGGCGTTTCCTTGGGAGACATCTACTACGTTCTATTTCGCCACAAATGGCGCATCCTCCTGTGTTCAGCCGTCGGAATCATCGCTGCGGCTGCGCTACATAAATTCAACCCGCCTCCTTATACGTCCGATGCGAAACTCTTCATCAGATACGTGGTTATGGAGAGCAAGACTCCGGCGCCCAACGGCGGTGACGCAGGCGTAAAATCGCCAGACCAACGTGGCGAGACAATCATGGATTCGGAGCAGGAGATTCTGACGAGTCTCGATTTGGCGAAGCAAGTCGCGAGCGTTGTCGGTGCGGAAAAGATCCTCGCGAAAGCAGGCGGAGGAAATGATCTCAATAAAGCCGCTCACATCGTTAATGCAGGGCTGACGGTTCAGGTACCACAATACAGCAGTGTGATCCGCGTGGCCTTTCAGCACCCCGATCCGGAAATAGTTCAACCGGTCCTTCGCGAAGTGATCGATCGCTACCTGAAGATGCACGTGGAGATTCATCGCGCCGTGGGAATTATCGGCGACTTTTTAATTCAAGAAACGGATCAACTTCGTTCGCGACTCGCACAAACGGAAGAGGAATTGCGGAAGGCGAAGAGCAAAGCCGGCGTAATCTCACTTGAAGATACGAAGAACAGTTTGACCGGACAGATGGCGCACCTTCAAAACGATATTTTTGGCGCGCAAGCGGAGCTCGCTGAACGTTCCTCCATGTTCGAACAGCTGACGAATCAAACACCGGCGAGCAATGGGGGCCAAACTGAACAGGTGAAGCCCCCACAAGCGAAGGTTGACGAATATCGAAACGCTTCGAATCGGCTCGAACTTCTACGTCGTCGCGAGCAAGAACTCCTGTCTCAGTTCACCGAAGAAAACTCGCGCGTTGTGAATATCCGAGCCCAGCTTGGCGAAGCTGAGAACGCGATAGCGAAACTCGAACGTGAGTTTCCGGTTTTAGCTCGGACGAATCTTGCGGCCGCAGGCTCGAGCCAAAATGGAAGAGGTCGCGAGACGATCGATCTGGCAACGGAGGCGGCTCGGCTCAACGCCCTGCAAGCGAAAATCAAAACCTTGAATGCCCAGATGGATTTGATTCGCGCCCAAGCCTCGACTGTGGACCAGGTCGAAGGATCAATCATGGAACTCCGCCGGAAAAAGGAGTTGGAGGAGGCGAACTACAGATACTACTCCGCGAGCTTGGAACAATCACGAATCAACGAGGCTCTCGGCACCGGCAAGGTTTCAAATATCAGTCAGATCCAAACGCCCTCACCCGCGTTCGTCGATGCCAAGAAGGCGAACAAAATCCTTCTGGGCGTTGCAGTCGGTGGCGTGGCCGTTGGACTCGCGTGGTCCTTTCTGATCGAACTTTATCTCGATCGATCGGTTCGTCGCCCAATCGATGTGGAGCGTTTGCTGGGCGTACCGCTTTTCTTGTCGATTCCAATCCTAGGTCGGAGTGGTAAAATCAAGCAGCTCAAATCGCCAGCTGATCAGCCGCTCGAACTTTTGGACGGCAACAAATCCCCGGGGCTGCTCGCAAACGTATCCAGTGAGAAATCGAACGAGACCACAAATAGCGCAAATTCGATTGTACTCCATTCGTTTCACGAAACGCTGCGAGACCGCCTCATAAGCTATTTCGAGAGCGTGAACCTGACCCACAAGCCAAAGCTGGTTGCTGTTACGGGTCTAGGCCGAGGTTCAGGCGTCACCACGACCGCCGCCGGCTTGGCGAGCAGCCTTTCCGAGACGGGCGAAGGCAACGTTTTGTTGGTCGATATGACGGCAGGACAAGGGTCCGCTCACCACTTCTACCGAGGGAAGAACGTGGTCGGCTTGGAAGACATTTTGTCCACTCGGGATGAGGCTCAGGTTCAAGAGAAGCTTTACGTAGTCGCAGAAGAGCCGGGCCGGGAAAAACTTTCCCGCATCTTACCGCAACGCTTCACAAAGCTGGTGCCGAAACTCAAAGCCAGCAACTTTGACTATATCATATTTGATATGCCGCCGGTGAGTCAGATTAGCATCACACCTCGGCTTGCTGGTTTTATGGATATGGTTTTGCTCGTCATCGAATCCGAGAAGACGGACCGCGATCTTGTGCAGCGAGCGACGTCACTGCTCGCCCAATCGAATGCCCACGTAGGCGCGGTTCTCAACAAGTCGAAGAACTATGTTCCGGCTGCGCTTCACCAGGAATACCTCGGTAATGCTTGATCCGAACTGTGCGCTCGAGACCGATATGGCGATCGATGTACCGGCCCCCGTCATTCGTATTGTTTCTCCCTTGGATCGCCCTGATTGGGATGCCCAGGTCGCAACGCTGCCCGCCACGAGCTTCTTTCACGGACAGGCGTGGGCGAAGGTTCTTAACGCGACCTATGGCTATGTGCCGTCCTACTTTATCGCCGAATCGGGCTCTGCACTTTTAGGCGTACTTCCGTTCATGGAAGTGGACAGTTGGCTCACCGGTCGTCGTGGCGTCGGACTGCCATTTACCGACGAATGCGCGATGTTGGCCAATGACGCTCGAACGAGTTCTGCTCTGCTGGCCGCGTTACGAACGCACGCGTCGCATCGCAAATGGAAGTATGCGGAATGTCGCGGCGCTATGTTGGGCATCAACGAAGTCGCTTCCTCCGCGTTCTGGGCTCACTCTCTCGAATTACACGAAGACGAGGCAGCGCAGCTTTCGCTCGTCACGAAGTCAGCTAAGGGCGTCATCAAAAAGCTCGGCCAAAGCGCACTACAGGTTGAAGTATCGCAGTCGCTCCAGGCGCTGCGAGAGTTTCATGGACTACTCTGCAAGACCCGAAAGCGCCACGGCGTGCCGCCACAGCCGTTCTCGTTCTTCGAGAATATTTACCGGCATATCCTGGCCGCGAACCAAGGATGTGTCGTGCTGGCGAAAAGCGGAGGCGTTCCTGCGGCGGGCGCCGTCTACCTGCACTCGGGTAAATCAGCAGTCTATAAATACGCCGCTTCCGACGAGGCGTTCAAACATCTCAGCGCCAACAGCCTCGTTATGTGGAAAGGCATACGATGGCACGCCGAGAAAGGATTCAAGACCTTGAATTTCGGCAGGTCAGCGCTCACAAATGAAGGATTGCGGAAGTTCAAACTCTCATGGGGCCCTTCGGAGTACCGCTTGGATTATTTCCGCCATGACACAGAACTGCAGAAATTCGTTTTGGCGCCTGACGAGGGATCGGCATGGCAAAGTCGCGTCTTCAATGCTTTGCCAACCAATATCTCACGTGCGCTAGGCGCGTTCTTGTACAAACATGCCGCCTGAGTTGTTCAAGCCGGCGGATGACTTTCGATCACGACGAGCACTGCGCACGTGCTCCAATCGAGATTCCCTCGCCGTCATCTACTACAGTTCGTCGAACGAGCGACCACGCTGCTTTCTTTTTGGGCCATGCTAAGACGTCGTATTTACTACGCCCTAAAGCCTTTTCTTCCGTGGACGCTTCGCATGCGAGTGCGAGGAATTGTCGCAGTCAAAAAGCGTCGTCGATTCGAGCGTGTATGGCCCATCGACCCGTCGACGAAGGAACCGCCGAAAGGCTGGCAAGGTTGGCCCGAAGGGAAACCCTTTGCGTTCGTCATCACGCACGACGTGGAAGGCCCTGACGGACTCGCTAAATGCCGGCAACTAGCCGAACTGGAGATGAGTTTGGGATTCAGGTCGTCTTTCAACTTCATCCCCGAAGGAAGCTACAACGTGTCCGTGGAATTGAGATCATGGCTCGTTGAGAACGGCTTTGAGGTTGGAGTGCACGACCTTCACCACGACGGGAAGCTGTTTTCTTCCCAAGCGGGCTTCCTTAGCAAAGCCACCCGGATCAACCAGTACCTTCGTGACTGGGGTGCATCGGGCTATCGATCAGGGTTCATGCTTCGGAACTTGGATTGGCTACACGCGTTAGACATTGTGTACGACGCTTCAACGTTCGACACCGATCCGTTTGAACCGCAGCCCGACGGAGCCGGAACAATATTCCCGTTCTGGATCGCTCCCCCTGCCGATCAAAGTAACCGACCCGGCTATGTAGAGTTGCCCTACACTTTGCCGCAGGATTCATCTTTGTTCCTGGTCTTGAGGGAACCTACGCCCAAAATTTGGCTCGAAAAGCTCGACTGGGTTGCAGCTCAAGGGGGAATGGCGCTGGTCAATGTTCATCCCGACTACGTTCGCTTTCCTGGTGAAGCGCCCTCTCCTTCCACGTTCTCTTCAGACCACTATAGCGCGCTGCTCAATCACGTAAGAAATCTTGGACCGTCGGCTTATTGGCAACCGCTTCCTCGCGCTGTGGCGAAGCATACCGCTGCCTCGCGACCGACGCTGGTCCCGCGAGCACCAAGAAAACGCGTTTGCATCATTACGTATTCATTTTACGAGTGCGATACTCGAGTTTTTCGGTATGGTGAAACTCTCGCAGAAAGAGGGGACGAAGTGGATGTTCTTTCCATTGGCAGTTCCGCCGCGTCGCCGCGCGAAGAAGTAATCGACGGTTGTCGCGTACATCGCCTGCAGGACCGGGACATCAGCGAAAAGTCTCAATCGTCGTTTGTTCTCCCGCTCCTCAAGTTCCTGTTGCGCGCATCGTGGTGGCTGTCGCGCGAACAAGTGAAAAAACCGTACGACTTGGTTCACGTTCATAATCTGCCGGACTTCCTCGTCTTCGCCGCATGGCTGCCCAAATTGTTCGGTACGTCAGTGGTGCTGGATATCCACGACATATTGCCGGAGCTGTTTGTCAGCAAGTTCAAGACTCCGCCCGGCTCAGCCAAAATCCGGATGCTTAAACTGGTGGAGCGTCTGTCGGCAGCATTTTCAAACCATGTGATTTTGGCCAATCATCTCTGGTTGAAAACGTATACCGACCGTTCAGCAAGTCCGCGGAAGTGCTCGGTCGTGATCAACTACGTTGAAAACCGAATCTTTTTCCGAAGGAATCGGATTAGAACCGACGACAAGCTCATCGTTCTCTTTCCCGGAAGTCTCCAATGGCATCAGGGTCTCGACATCGCAATCAACGCTTTCCCCAAGGTGGCTGCGCAGTTTCCGACGGCGGAACTGCACATTTACGGAGAAGGCCCGGCAAAAGCTGATTTAAAAAAGTTGGCCGCGACTCTGGGGCTCGAACGCCGCATCGTCTTCAACGGCTTCATTCCGACCAAAGATATCGCGGACATCATGTCGAACGCAGATCTTGGGATTGTTCCGAAGAGAGCCGACTCCTTCGGAAACGAGGCTTACAGTACGAAGATCATGGAGTTCATGTCTCTCGGCATTCCGGTTGTCGTGTCGAAGACCCGCGTAGATCAATACTACTTCAATGACGACGTGGTGAAGTTTTTCGAGCCGGGCAGCAGCGACGCAATGGCCAGCGCGATGATTGAGGTACTCGGCGACCGCAACCTTCGCGCAAAGCTCGTCGAGAATGCGACGGCCTACTCTGACCAGAATCGTTGGGATAACCGGAAGGTCGATTACCTCGCGCTGGTGGACCGCCTTTGTGCACCGGCTCGGGCGAAGTGAAATGTCGGCTAACCCAAAGTTACCAATGGCCTTCAAGAATGCTCACTTGCCGAGTTCACTAACGGCGTTGCCGTATTCTGAGCCGACGTCGCGGCCACCTGCATCGTACTGGACCGATCGATGAAATACATCGTCATCACACCCGTTAGAAATGAAGCGAAACATCTTTCGCGCACAATCGCATCGATGCTACAGCAGTCGGCGCCGCCTGAGGAATGGATTGTGGTCGATGATGGTTCGACGGACGGCACAAATGAGCTGATTCAAGCGGCGACCACAAAAGCGCCGTGGATTCGATTGGTGAATCGTCCTAATCGTGGATTTCGAAAAGCTGGTGCGGGTGTAGTAGAAGCCTTCTATGACGGCTTCGACCAACACCAGTCCAAAGACTGGGACTTCGTGGTCAAGATGGACGGAGACCTCGAATTCGACGGCCACTATTTTGAGCGCCTCATCAGCGCGTTCGAAGCGGACCCAAAGCTTGGAATCGCCGGAGGTGATATCTATCATCACGACGGCCCGGACATCGTTATCGAGTCCCGCGTGGACCCGGAGTTCCATGTGCGGGGTGCGAATAAGGCCTATCGCCGTGAATGTTGGGAACAGATGTCCGGCTTGTTTCGGGTCACGGGCTGGGACACGTTGGATGAAGTGAAAGCGAACATGCTCGGCTGGACGACGCGGAGGATATCAGCTTTGCGAATGTTGCACCTGAAGCCAACCGGCTCAGCCGATGGCAAATGGAAGGATGCGTTTAAGAACGGTCGCGGTAGCTATATTTGCGGGTACCACCCTTTATTTCTGTGTGCGAGGAGTAGCCGCCGGCTCTTGGGTTGGCCGCCGTTGGTCGAATCGGCGGGCTTGCTTGCAGGCTATGTCAGTGGAGCAATCATGCGCAAAGCACGGGTACCCGACACGCAGCTGATTCGATATGTCCGCACGCAACAGCTGAACAAGTTGCTTTTCAAACAGAGTCTATGGTCGCGCCGATGACTACGGTATCTGTAGTAATCGTCAATTGGCATTCCACCCGCTTCGTCCGCGAGTGCCTGAAGTCCTTGTTGGCGCACGCCAAGACCTGTCAGTTGCAGATCATCGTAGTGGACAACGCGACTTATGACGGCTGTGAGGAAATGCTCGCGGCAGAGTTCCCGGCCGCGTTGTTCATCCAGACCGGTTCGAACTTGGGGTTTGCCCGGGCAAATAACATTGGAGCAGATCATGCGACGGGTGAATTCATTCTTCTCCTTAACCCGGATACCTTGTTCATCGAGGATTCCCTCGCCGCCATGCTCAACGAACTGGTGGCCCGGCCACATGCCGGCGCGCTCGGATGCCGTTTGCTCAATGGAGATCGAACATTACAGACCAGCTGCGTCCAGGCATTTCCCACAATTCTGAACCAAACGTTCGTGTCCGAGGCACTGATGCGCCGTTTCCCAAATTGGCCACTCTGGGGGATCTCGGCCCTCTACGCGGATCCCCAACGGGTATCTGAAGTCGAGGTGATATCCGGGGCATGTATACTACTACCGCGCGAGGCGTTCCGGCTCGTCCAAGGTTTTACCGTCAGCTATTTCATGTACAGCGAGGATTTGGATCTTTGCTATAAACTGCGCAAGATCGGCCGTCCCGTCTATTATACGCCCCACACCTCGCTCGTCCACTTCGGCGGAGGGAGCAGTCGCCAGGCCGCGTCGGACTTCTCGACCGTGATGATGCAGTCCTCCGTCAGCCGGTTCATGAAGCTCAACTACGGCGGAGCTTACGCCGTTGCTCACCGAATTGTGACGTTCTTCGTGGCGTTGCTGCGACTGATCTTCATCGCCCCGCTCCTCGTGTTTGGGACCAAGGTGGTTCGTCACGGACTGAGTTCCTTTGGCAAGTGGTTCGCCATCCTCCGATGGTCGATCGGATTGGTCCCCGTCCGACCCGTTAAAATCGCAGCAGCGACAGAACCGATTTTGACCGGCCACACAGCACACCCGAGCCAATCATGAATTGCACGTTTTCCATGCTCTGCGTTCCGTCACGCCGCTCGCGGTGTTGGACTTTCCCGCGCTCCGTGCAGCGAGCTGCCATTAATCGATCGGCTTTCCGAATTTTGATCCATGTGCGGCATCGCGGGTAAACTGCTCTTTTCGAGAGACGGCCAAGTTGGCCAAAACGAAATCGAAGCCATGTTGGCTCCGATGGCGCACCGTGGCCCTGACGGACATGGCGTGCACTTGGACGGGCCCGTTGGCCTCGGTCACCTACGGTTGGCGATTATTGACGTGGATGGCGGACCACAGCCGATGACCAACGAAGACGGAAGCGTGTGGATCGTCTTCAACGGCGAAATCTACAACTTCCAAAGCCTGCGCGAAGGACTCATCGGCCGAGGTCACACGTTCAAGTCACACTGCGACACAGAAGTCATCATCCACTTGTACGAAGAGTACGGCGCAGAGTGCGTGAAGCACCTCCGCGGCATGTTTGCCTTCGCGATTTGGGATCAAAAGCGCCGGAGACTGTTTGCAGCCCGGGATCGTGTCGGAATTAAACCGCTCTATTATTGCCAGACTTCAAGCGCGCTGTTTTTCGCTTCCGAGCTAAAGGCCATCATCACCGATCCGTCTGTTCCGCGCACCACTGATCCCGAGGCATTGAGAACATTCTTCTCTTTCTATTTTCTACCCGGTGAGGCAACGCTGTTCAGCAATATTAAGAAGCTTCTCCCGGGCCACACGTTAACCGTTGAAAACGGAAACGTTTCGGTCGAGCGATACTGGAACCTCGAGTTCAATCGCGATCGAGCGAGCCGCTCCTTTAACGACGTCGTTGAGGAACTCTACGCCATGTTGGGATCGACCGTCCGAGATCACATGATCGCAGACGTTCCAGTAGGAGTGTTGTTGAGTGGAGGGGTCGACTCGTCCGCCATTCTGAAATTTGCCGTGGAAGGCACGGCAAAAAAAGTCCGTACCTATACGATCGGGTTCGATGGTGCCGACGTCGTGGATGAGCGGCCTTATGCCCGTCTCGCGGCGAAACGGTTTGGCACCGAGCAGCATGAGCTCACAATTTCTGCCGACGATTTCTGGGACTTTCTACCCAAATACGCGTGGCACATGGAGGATCCGGTTTGCGAGCCGCCTGCGGTTGCTCTGTACTACATTTCGAAGCTGGCCCGGCAAGATGTGAAGGTACTGCTGTCCGGCGAAGGCGGAGACGAGGCCTTCGCGGGATATGCGACCTATCCCAACCAACTCAACCTGGAACGTTGGGGTCGTCGTCTCGGAATAATCGCCGCGCCGACAGGCGCGGCAGCTGCACTGGCTGGTGATATCTTTGGATCGGATCGAGCCCGACGATGCGGCGCCGCGTTGGGGAGTCCGCTGGTTGAACATTATTTCAGCCGCACCTCGTCTCCAGCGACGTTGTTCAACCGCAAGGCCCATGAGTACTTCACGCCTGACTTCACCGCGGCGTCGAAAGGCGCTTCACCTGTAGCGCTCATGAAAAAGATCATGGCGCCCGCTGCCGGTTGGCCGCTGCTGGATCAGATGCTGTTCGCTGATACCAACACCTGGCTCCCTGATGATCTGCTGACGAAGGCCGACAAGATAACAATGGCGAATTCGGTCGAGCTGAGGGTTCCGCTGCTCGACCATCAGATCTTGGAGTTCGCGGCTACGCTCCCGGCTGCGTACAAGACTCAAGGCAAATCGACGAAGCGGGCATTGAAAGCCGCGTTTTCGCGAGTGCTGCCGCCCGAAGTCATTAACCGCAAGAAAGCCGGCTTCCCAGTGCCCTACTCTGCCTGGTTGCGAGGTCCGCTGGCGGCGAGGGTTCGGGAAGCGCTTTTGGCTCCGACTGCCGCGAATCGAAGTTGGTTTAAAGCGGGAAAAGTCGAAGAAATCCTGCGCAAACATGAACAGACCGGGATTGGTTCGAAGGAAGTGTTTTCAATCTTGATCACGGAGTTGTGGCATCAAACCTTTTTGCGTCAGAAACCAGTCGTGTCCCAGCGGCCCTTAACAGCGGGGACGCGGTGATTATCGTCCCAGCACATCGTGGGAGTTCGCACTTTGAGAATCACGACGATTACGTTTCCAAGACCTAGCGGATGAACATCGTTGGCGGAATTATTTTAGTGATCGCAATGGGGGTGGTCTTTACTGCTTCGCGGCGCTTCGCCATTTTGGGAGTATTCGCCGGGGTTCTATTCCTGACACAGGGACAATCGTTCGACATCGGTGGGTTCAATGTCTTCGGGATGCGCTTCATTGAACTTGCCGCGTGTGTACGCGTTTTGAGTAGGGGCGAATTTGTTTCCTCTGATATAAATAAGTTAGATAAAGCCGTTCTGATTCTTTATATTTTTACGACCGTAGTTTTTCTGATTCGTTCGTCGGTAGACTTCGCGTATCAAATTGGAATCGCAGTTGACGCGAGCCTCCTGTATTTTTCTTTCCGCGGTCTGATGAGGACGGTTGAAGACTTCCAGCAGTTCCTCAAAGATTTCGTGTTCTTGCTTGCGCCCTTCGCCGCCCTCGTACTGGTCGAAACTCTGACCACAAAAAATCCATTTTCATCGATGGGGGGGGTTAGTTACGGAGATTGGAGCCGCGACGGTCGCGCACGGTGTTATGGGAGTTTTCGTCACCCCAGCCTCCTCGGAACGTTGGGAGCGACTTTTTTCCCCCTGTACATCGGACAATGGCTGAGCAAGACCCATCGCCCTGCCGCCGCCGCAGGACTTTTTCTCTGCACCTTTATTGTTTGGGCTTCGAATTCGGGCGGACCGTTGAGCTGTCTTGCTTTTGGTTTGGTTGGTTGGGCATTATGGCCAATGCGCACAAACATGCGACGAATCCGGTGGACCATTGTCCTTGGAGTGACCGCACTTGCGCTGGTGATGAAAGCGCCAATTTGGTATCTCCCGGCGCGAGTAAGTTCGTTCACGGGCGGCACAGGGTGGCACAGGTCGTATCTGATGGAAATGGCCGCGAAAAATTTCGGCCAGTGGGGTTTAGGGGGGATGGCAATCAAAGAAACTTCTGCGTGGTTTCCGTATCAGCTGACGACGACGGGCGGCGCGGACATTACTAACCAGTTCTTGGCCTTCGGTCTTTCAGGTGGCGTCCTCTCCATCGTAATCTTAATTGTGATCTTGGTGCGCGCATACAAATTCTTGGGGAATGCGCTAATATCTGTTCGGTCCGGTGGGGTTAACGCAACGCAGGAGGAATTTATGTTATGGGCATTGGGCGCGATGCTAACTGCGCACGTCGCCAATTGGCTCGGAATTTCCTATTTCGATCAGACCATTGCGGTGTGGCTTTTTCATTTATCGTTAATTTCAAGTTTGTGCGTGTTAAGGCGCTCTGAAATCGCTCCATCGGAATTCGGTGACGTTAGCGCTGAGATAACGAATCGTGAGCTCGACCAACGCTCGCATGTGTAACGCATCCGCTAAACTCGCCTCGAAAGCCGGAATTCCTTGAACTCGATCCGATAAGCCTAGATCGAAGGAACTTCTCCTTACGGCTCATCTCTCTTACCAAATGAATAGACCCTTTATCGTTTCGATAATCAAAATCTGCCTACTTTTTGGAGCGGGGCTTGAAGCGTCTGCGGCAAATTATTACGTTGCCCAGACCGCAGCAGGCGACGGCTCTGGCTCGACGGCAGCCAACGCGGCAGGCGCAAGCTTCTTCAATACGGGAACAAATTGGGGTGGAAGCCCTGCAGTTTCAGGCAAAATATGCCCCGGCGATGTGGTCCATCTCGTCGGCACAATCTCAACACCTCTCGTCCTTCAAGGTGGAGGAACGGCGGGAAATCCAATTACGCTATACTTTGAACCTAACGCCAAGCTGAGTGCGCCATATTGGGCAACGGCAGCAATTCTTGCCGAGGGAGATAACTACGCTGGTTTGAAGTCGAACATTACCATTGACGGAGGAACGAACGGCATCATCGAAGCGACGCAAGCGGGCACAGGTTTGGCGTATACCTCAAGTGGTTACGGCATACGAACAGTGGGCGTCAGCAATTTCACGGTGCGAAATATGACGCTGCGTAATCTTTTTGTCCGAAAGGTAAGCGACGACCGTTCGACGCCTGGAACTGCGATTTCTTGGATCCCAGCGGTGAACGCGCCATTGTCGGGATTACGAGTGACGAATTGTGTCATTGACCACGCATTTATTGGAATAAGCACAAACTATGACGATCGTGGAGTCACGGATATTGAAATTGATTCAAACACGATCACGCACACTAACTGGGGAGTTCAATGCGGCAGTATGCGTACCGGGTCTACCGTGAAAAATATAAACATTCATCACAATCGGATCTATAATTGGTCAAACTGGGATGAGCCTGCGACAAACAACCACCACCATAACGGAATCTTTGTCTGGACTGCAAATGGGGACACGACTGGAACGTGCACAGACCTTAAGATCCACGGGAACCACTTAGGCCCCGGCTATGGCGGGTTTGCAACGAGTGGAATCTATGTTAGCTCGGCTGGACATCAAGATCCGAATGGTCCTCTCATTTACAACAACTTATTCGAAACAGACACCTCTAATCCAACCAACGGCGATATATTCGTCGTCCCGGGACCAGGTGCAGTAACAAGAATTTATAACAATACCCACACTGGCCCTAGCGGTATTGCGATCGGCTATGGCGGCGATCACGGCGGAGCACAAACCGTTCATATCAAAAACAACATTGTGACCGGATCCGGCAAAACTGCCGTTTACATTGCATACGGCAGTGAAGTGACCTGCTACATCAATAACAATCTGTATTACGGCCTCCAAACCTCGCCCGCAGGCTTCTCCTACTCTGCGTCAAGCACCGGTGCTTTTCGCACCTTCGCCCAGTGGCAGAGCATGGGATTCGACGCAGCCGGCATCTTCGGGAAGGACCCGTTGTTGGACTCAGCTCTTGCGCCGAAGGTTGGATCACCTGCATTGAACGCGGGTGCGGACCTCAGCGCCTACTTAACAACAGATGTACTAGGTTTAGTTCGTAGCTCTGCCTGGACGATCGGGGCTTACAACTTAGCCACCACTTCCTCCTCGCTCTTACCTCCAAGCAACGCCAGGATACAATAAAGTTGCTAGTAGGTTCAGTGTCAGGCGCCGGGGAGTTACGCTCTGAAGTATGCCGCCAGACTCTATGTCTGACGGCACCGGCACCGGCGCAGGTTCAACGAGAAACACATCTTCTCCATTCATGCTGGTCAGCGTAATCATCCCCGTTTTCAATCGAGCCAGTACAATCAAACGAGCCGTTGAAAGTGTCCGCCGGCAAACCTATCGATCGATCGAGATTATAGTGGTGGACGATGGCTCGACGGACGACACCGTTGCAGTTCTAGCTGGCATCTTGCCTGCCGTTCACCTGATCAAGCAGAAAAATGCCGGTCCGAGCGCAGCACGAAATACGGGCATCCGCGCCTCGAACGGCGATATAATCGCCTTCCTTGACTCAGACGATGAATGGCTGCCCGCTAAGATTGAAACGCAGGTTAGATTGATGGGTGGGCAGTCCGGTAACGGGACCTGTTGCTGCATCTGCAACGCAACAATGCTGTATGCTGACGGCCAAACGAGGACGTCTTACGCCACCGCCGGTTTAACGCCTACAATCAGTGAGGGTATTTGGTTCAACGCTGATCAAGTCATAACAACTCGATTTCTCCTGTTCAACCAAGCCATCGCAATACGGCGCGCGGCGCTGGAGGCAATCGGCTACTTTCCTGAAACGTTGCGAATCATGGAGGATTATGACTTGGCTTTACGACTATCGAAAGCAGGCCCGTGGGCTTTTACTCGTGAATCGCTCGTGCTATGGCACGGAGGCGCCACTAACAGTCTGTCTGCTACAGTGAGACGCAGCGATCTGCCTCAAATCACGTACAAGATCTTGGCCGACTTTTGTGCTTCACCTGCCGCGGGTACGCTTGTTCAATCACGGCCAATACGTCATAGGCTCTTCATGTTGAAACATGAATCACAAGCCATACGTCTCGTGGATTCAGCGACGAAAATAAAAATGTGGATCGGCTATACCATGCTCGCTTTTCTCCGCGTCTATGGTATTGCCTCGAAGTTCATTATTCCTATGCCGCCGATGAAAACACGCATTCATGAGAGAGTTGGTCAAGCGTGACAATACGCACCTCGCTGAAGCGGCACATCGGGCGCTCGCTGATCTCGCTCACACGGATCAGAAATAGGCTTTTCACCCTGTTAGCAGCGCAGATGTTGGAAACTTGTGGGACGGGTACCCGGATCTGTCCTCCACTTCGCTTTTCGAACTTGCACCAAGTTCGCGTCGGCCAAGGCGTAACCGTCAATCGGGATTGTTGGATTGGCGTTGTGAGTGCTTCTCTAAATGAGACCGACGTCAGGTTAGTTATCGGCGATTATTCAGCAATAGGCATGGGCTGTACAATATCCGCCGCTGGTCTGATTGAAATTGGCGAAAATGTACTCTTTGCTCGTAACGTCTATATTTCAGATCACGGTCACGCATTTTCCGATATATCTATCCCCATAAAGGATCAAGGGATAACTTCACCTCTGCCGATAAAAATAGGCAGTAATTCGTGGCTAGGGCAGAATTCGGTAGTGCTTCCGGGCGTGACAATCGGTGAACATTGCATTGTCGGCGCAAACTCGGTAGTACGATCTGACATTCCCTCGTTTTGCGTGGCTGTGGGCGCGCCAGCCCGGATCGTAAAAAAGTACGAGCAAGCAACCAACAGCTGGTGTAAAACTCCGTCTGCCTAAAATGAACTGCTCAATTCGAAGTATCGATTGGCGAGATCATCGGGCTCTCATCGACCCACATTTCGTCCGCCGTGGATCGACGATGTGAATCGGTGCCCGTGTTTAACCTATCATGACATTGAAGAGCCAGGTCTCTCGCGGCCTTAAATGGCAGGTAATCAATATTGCTGGCAAACAACTGCTTTCGCTCGTTGTTTTCACAACTTTAGCTCGCCTCTTGGAGCCTGCAGCCTTCGGGCTCCTCGCTCTGATCGCGCTTTATACTTACTTCGCGTCCCTCCTGGCAGACCTCGGCATTGGAATTGCGCTCGTACAGCGAAAGAATCTCGAAAAAGCGCATCTAGACACCGCCTTTTGGTTTAACATAGGCTGCAACGCCGTACTATGTGTCACCACAATTCTTCTTGCAGATACGATCTCGCGATGGATGGGTGAACCAAAGCTCGCACCGTTGTTACGTGTTGCATCTTTTGGCTTGTTAATCGGGGCCGTGTCGTCCGTGCAGTCGACGCTGTTCACCAAAAACCTAGATTTCCGCCTGCCCACGATCCGGGCACTCATTGGAAATTTGGTGGGGGGCGCAGTCGGCGTTGTCATGGCCTTGATGGGGTTTGGAGTTTGGGCCTTGGTTGGTCAGCTGCTCGCCGGCTCCTGCGCAGGAACGATCTTTGTTTGTTCGGCGTCACCTTACAGACCATCGATGACTTTCTCGTTCAGGCATCTCCGCGACCTGCTCAAGGTCGGCTCGGCTGTTTTCGCGAATGCACTCATTTGGTTCGTCAGTTCAAGGCTAGACCAATTGATCATAGGCCGCTTCGCCGGGGTTCCAGCGCTCGGCCTGTATGTTGTTGCAGGAAAGGTTCCTGACATGATAAAAACCGCCACCCAACAGCCAATTGTCGAGGTTTCAGTCCCCGCCCTCGCCAAGCTTCAGGACGACCACCCGAGGATGAGAGATGCGATCTACCGAGGCATGGAGCTAAACGCCTTCGTGATGTTCCCATTGTTCGTTGGTATTTCGGTGACCGCGCGGGATCTGGTCCCATTTCTATTCGGAGCAAAATGGGCCCCCGCTGCGACGCTCTGTTCGTTGCTGGCCATCTACAGCTTAATAAATGCTCTTCAGCTTTTCTTTTACCCCGCGTTGCTCGCTTCCGGAGTGACCGGCAAATATGTTTTTTTGAATGCCGTTCAATCTGTGGGCGTGCTAGTCGCATGTATCATCGGCGTCCAATTCGGTGTGTCGTACCTCGTATTTGCCCTCATGTGCAACAGCCTCATCTTGGCGGTTCCAGCGATGCTCTTTCTGCGGCGTCAGATTGGATTGAGTCTTTCGGAGTATTGCCGACCCTGCGTATTGCCTGGAATGGGCTCACTGCTGATGGCGTCGTCTGTCTGGCTGTTGACCACCGGCTTAGCGTCCACTGCCTGGGTCGGCTTACGCCTATCGATTTCTATAGTCTTGGGGGCCGGCGTATACATCGGATTCAGTTTCGTGTTGAATCGATCTCCGCTTAATAACTTGATTGACACCATGCGTCAGGCCGTTGGCCTCCACAGGACTTCGGTCAACGCACCAATAAATGGAGGACCGTCTGCTAAACCATCAAATTGCGTTTTATTGTAACTTCGTCGAAACTTAACGCACATTTTCGGTATGACTTCCATCACTAAGAGCCTAATGGGACGCGCGGCACAAAGTATTAACCGTCGCGTACAAAAGGCAGCAATCAGTCGTCATCTCAGGAAAAGAAATTTAGGTACAGCAAACGATATTCCGACATTTACCAAGCCAGAAGAGCTTGAGGCTCTTTTCATGCTTGCCGAGCGGTGTGGTGTCAACGCGCGTGCTCTTGAAATCGGTTCATATCTCGGCGCATCCACATGCTATATAGTCGCCGGTCTATCAGGACCGGCGGCGAAGGTTGTCTGTATAGATACCTGGCAAAACGAAACGATGCCTGACGGCGAGCGCGATACATTATCGATCTTTCAAAAAAATCTCGGTCCCGTACTGGATCACATATCAATAATTCGCAAGGCGAGCGATACTGTATCGCCAGCCGACGTTCCAGGGGAGTTCGAACTTATCTTTATAGACGGAGACCATACGTACGGCCACGTGAAGAATGATTTTGTATTGGCATCCAGACTTCTCTCTTCCAATGGTACCCTTGCTTTCCACGACGCGCTTTTTTTCGAAGGCGTGTCGAAAGTTTTGGGCGAGGCACTCGCGTCGGGAAAATGGCAGTTTGAAGGGAGCGTACGAAACTTGATTTGGCTTCGGCGCGCAAATTTCAACAAGTGAAGCGCGAAACGGTATGACCGTTACAATTATCATCTGCACCAGAAACAGGGCCGAGCAGCTTGGCGCAACGTTAGAATCGGTCAGAGTTGCCGCCATTCCGCCAGGGTGGGCAGTAGAACAAATCGTGGTTAACAACGGATCGACGGATCAAACGGGTGAAGTCATAAAAAAGGCTCAGGCGCATAATCCACTCTTAAAATGTTTAGTAGAACCGAGAGCGGGATTGTCACACGCGCGAAATACGGGCCTCCGCGAAGCCCAAGGGCAGGTTATCCTCTTCACGGACGATGACGTCCGCGTGCCAACCGACTGGATCAAGGGTATGTGTGGACCGATAGTCCAAGGGGAAGCGGATGCCGTTCAAGGAGGAATCAAGATTGCGCCGCACCTCGAACGAAAATGGCTTACTGGATCATTGAGAGTGTGGGTGGCAGGAGTCGAGCACCCGACCAACGCCCCACAGGGACTCGTGGGAGCTAACATGGCTTTTCGCCGCGAAGCGATAGGTGTTGCAGGGAACTTCGACATTCGGCTTGGCCCTGGCGCTGCCGGATTTTTTGACGATACAGTTTTTGGTTGGGCACTCCAACGCGCCGGCTGGAAATTTTTATACCGGCCAGAAGTAGCCGTGATTCATCATTTCTCGCCGGACCGGCTTGCACTGAAGTCGTATATCCGCACCGCTGCGCGGATGGCGTGGTCCCATGCTTTGGTCATAAACGACATTGAGAGAAGCCAAAGCGCTCCAAAATTCCCTCCCGTCGTATTTCAAGTGCCCGGGTTTATCTTTCGTTGCGTAACACAGCTCTACTGGCTGATGAAAGACAGGCGTCCCGACGCCGGTTTCATCGTACGCTACTATCAACTCCGGTTATGGTGGGCGCTTTAATCGTACGATGCAGTTAGAACTGCGTGATGCGTTAGAACGAAAGCGGACCCGAACCGAATTAGCCCACGACGATGCAGCTTGCAACTGACTATCGTGCCCCAGAATAGAAACTACAGCCGCCAATTGCTGTACGTTTAATCTCAATCAAGGAACTTTACCTTTGGGCCGATGCAGAGAAGCTCAGTGCCACCCATGCTCGTTAGCGTAATCATTCCTGCATACAATCGAGAAACCACCATCCGTCGCGCGGTCGATAGCGTTCTCTCTCAGACCTACCTGCAGATCGAAGTAATCGTGGTAGATGATGGATCGACCGATAGCACCGTCGCAGCCCTTTCGGGTTACGACGCCCGCGTACGGGTTATCTGCCAAAAAAACGCCGGCCCAAGTGCCGCTCGTAACGCTGGCATACGCGCGTCGCATGGTGCGATCATCGCTTTCCTCGATTCGGATGACGAATGGCTACCGAGCAAACTTGACCATCAAATCAAATTGATGACCGGAGAATTTGGGGCAAACGTCGCGTGCTGCATTTGCAACGCCACGATGTTGTACGCAGATGGGACGAGCAGAACTTCGTTCCAGGCGGCAGGATTGGAACCGCGGCATCGCAATGGCATTTGGCTCAACCCGTCTGAGGTGCTGTTGACTCGCTTTGTCCTGTTCAATCAAGTCGCCGCCGTGCGACGCGACACCTTGGACCGGGTCGGCTATTTCCCCGACAAACTTCGAATCATGGAAGATTACGACCTAGCGCTCAGACTCGCCGCTGCCGGACCGTGGGCCTATACCACAGATTCACTTGTAGTTTGGCATGGTGGGGCGGAAAACAGCCTCTCGTCCAGCGTCCGCCACAATGAGATCCCCGCCTTGACTCATCAAATCTTGACGCGTTTCTGCGCTACACCCCTGGGTCATTCAACAAGGAACATGCCATTGATGAAACGACGGCTTTTCGTTCTGCAAAACCGGGCGAAGGCTATCGATACGATTCGGGAAGGTTCCGGCTGGTCCCGCGTCGTCGCGCGGTTTGATCTGCAATATTTGCGATTATACGAAGCGGTATTCAACTGAATGCCGTCAGCGCCAAAGATGGAGACGCGAGCCGCATAACGATACCATAATCGGAGAGCGAACCGTAAACACGGCCCGCAAAATTAGGTTCATCTCCGGCTTCGATTACGCCCGCCATACTGCACGAGCTTATAGTTCGCGCTCGCAGCCCCTGATAGGAAAAAGTGCCAGCTTCCACTCAACGGCAGATGCGGGACGAGGGTGAAAAACCTTAACGGATCAAAGGCTGTCGCTTGCAACAGAAGTCCTAAAGGAAAATGAACGTTTCATTGATATTGTGTAGCAGGAATAGAGCAGAGCAACTCAAGGCCACCTTGGAGTCGATTCGGAACGTGATCATTCCTGCTGGGTGCACGGTTGAGGTTCTGGTTGTCGACAACGCATCGACCGACGAGACCTTGAACGTGATCAAAGCGGCACAAAAGGAGAACCCGCTGTTGCGAACGACTCGTGAGCCTCGGGCTGGGCTTTCGCATGCTCGCAATACAGGTCTCCGTGAAACAACGGGTGAAGTGATTGTTTTCACCGACGACGATGTGCGCGTTCGTCCTAGTTGGCTGGCTGAAATTACTCGAAAGATATTCACCGGCTCGGCTGATGCAGTCGCGGGAGGCGTCGTTTTTCCGGATCACCTAAATACAGCGCTCACGGTCCCGGGCCTCTCATCGCGCCGAGCATGGTTTGCATCGACCGAACACCTTGATCCCGACCAGCCCGCTACGATGGTTGGCGCGAACATGAGTTTTCACCGCCGTGTGCTTGATAGAATTCCCATGTTCGAAACCGAACTCGGAGCAGGCGGACTTGGATTCGGGGAGGAGACGCTCTTTTCGAAGCAGCTACTTGCGGACGGTTTCAGGTTGAAAGGTTCCCTTGATACAACCGTTGAGCACCATTTCGACATTGGCCGCCTTCGTTGCGAGAACCTACTGGAGCTGGCGCGCAAAATGGGACGATCTCATGCGTGGGATTTTTATCATTGGGAACTTCAGATGTCACGGCTAGCTTATGTTCGGCTTGCTCAAGCGTATTTCCGGCTACGACGAGCCACCAACGCAAGAGGTGGGAGGAAGGAACAAGTTCTAGTATCTCACCAGCGTTTGCTCGCGGAAGAGGACTTCGGCTTCTGTCAGGAATATCTGAAGCAGTCCAAACGTCCCCAGAAGTATTCCGGCCGAATCGTTGTCGAGGGTACCTTGAACAAAGCGCATCCCCACGCGAAATCCCGCCGTGAAGCGACTTGATCGGGTTAAATGCACCTGAACTTAAACTCCACGGGTGCCGGCATGAATCCAAATGCTTCAGTTATCATCCGCACGCGTGATCCTGTCGAAAATTTGAACTGCCCACAGGCTCATTGTCCTTATCTTGATTTCGGGTGGCAGACGACTGATTCAGGGGCATGGCACTTCCTTCTCACTTACCTAGCCTGACCAGATAGTCACGCAACTAAGGCAAAGGAATAGCTTCGTCAGATTCACATTTTTGGCCCAGATGCAGGTGACTGCACCGCCCTGTCACTACCGCGTCATCATGCAACCTTGACCACTCGAATGTTCCCTGCCTCGTGAACCTCATCCGACGCAATGCCGCCGGTGCACACGAAATCTCAGACACGAACAATGTGAGTGGTAGCACCAATCCTATCCGATATAGCCAAATCTCCACTACGTGACGACCCGCGCCGCCATCCCAGACATTCGCTCTCTGACAGGTATTCGATTTTTCGCAGCGGCTTGGGTCGTACTCTTCCACCAACGCGAGCAGATCGCCGCCCTGTGCCCCGCTTTCGCGCTTTTCCAGCCTCTCATAAACTCCGGCCACCTCGCCGTCCCGTTCTTCTTCATTCTCTCTGGCTTCATCCTCAGTCACGTCTACTTCCCCACGTATTCACTCAATCAACACCCGCGCTTTCTCTGGCTCCGCTTCGCCCGACTCTGGCCCGTGCATCTCATGATGCTCTTGCCGTTTCTCGCCTACGTCGGCGCAGTGTCGATTAAGCGTGGCTATATTCCAGAGGCCCAGTTCGCATTCTCTGCCATTCTGCCAGAACTGGCGATGGTGCGCTCTTGGTACAGCAGCGATCTCCTCTGGAACATGCCTGCGTGGTCCATCCAATGCGAGTGGTTCGCCTACTGCATTCTGTTCCCACTTTGTTTCCTCACTCTTCGGCCGATCAAAAACCCCTTCGTCGCAGCTGCGATGGCGATGATTCTCCTGCTCACACACTCGCTTATCCCTCAATCCACCTTCCCCGGACTCACCGGTTCGATTCTTTTTCTCTTCTGCGCCGGATGCGCCATCCAACGCCTCCGCAACCTCTGGCCCAACGCCCCCGGCCCAATCCTCACGTTCGCCGGGATTACGTGCTTCCTCTTCGGTCTCACTACCGCTTCGCAGATTGCCTACATCTTCTCATTCGCGGTCATCATCCTCGGACTCTCCTACGAACAAGGCCTCATTGCTCGACTCCTCTCTACCCGCCCCGTCGTCTACGGGGGCGTTATCTCGTTCTCGCTCTACATGACCCATTACGCAGCCTTTAAGTTCATCGGGGAAGGGTTCAAGAACCACCAACCGACCACTCCCGCCCAAGGGTACGCCCTCGTCGCCGCCTCGATCACCGTCACGCTGCCTGTAGCCGCCGCCTGTCAGTTTCTTCTCGAAATGCCCGCCAACCGATGGCTCCGCCGATACGGACCGTCCTCGACAACGCCTATTGTAGCACCGCAAAGCTCTATTGCCTGTATCGTCGCCGTGCCGTCGCCCACGCCAACGCGATCCGTACCATTCGCTTCCAATACGCCAATGGCTCCGATAGATCGCGACGATTCCATTCGTGACTAGGCTACCGAGCGCCGCCGACTTCAAGTCGGTGAGCAACTAATCCCATCAAATCTTCGCCATGACATAACTTCGTGCCGGCGAGTCCCCCAGCCGGATTCTCGCGGCTGTCGTTTGTAGGAGCCCATCGAATGTCGGAGCTGGATCCTTGTTTTTCATTCATCTATTCAGGCACAAGCGACTGTGACCTCGCCTAAGGTAGATCTTGCCCACCAACCCTGCAGTGTTACCTCAGGGTGGAAGTTCGCGGCTTCGGCCCGCCGATCGTACAAGTAAAGCAAACCTAACTGACGCCCCGTTCAAGACAGAAATCCGCGCAAACGGTATCCGCTGGACCGCTACTTGAGCTCGTAAACCTCAGCTAACGCAATACCGCTGGTCCCCGAAACACCGGACACGATCGCCGTATACGCCCCCGGCGGTAGCGTTGCGATCAATGCGGCATCCTTGCTGTTCGGATCTGACAAGGCGAACGCGCCAGCGCTGGCGAAAGCAGCCGCAAGCTCAGTCGATCCAGCCCAATCGTCGTTGTGCTGAACCAGGGTGCTGCCGTGATAAAGGTCCAATTGCGGATTCATCAAGGCATTGGTTACACCTCGTGCGACCAAGGCCGGACCGACCGCTCTAACCAGCACCCGAAGGGGCGCATTGCCCCCGATGACGAACCCCACGATCAACACGCCATCACCTGGGCCCGCTGCTGCCCGTGCAGAGACGTTAACCAGTTTGCCCGTCGGTTGCTCGACCGAATCGGCATCGTAGATTTCCGCCAGAGCCAACCCGGACCCTTCGCCCGTTACGTTCGCACTGTAGGACTTCGCTGGGAGCGTTGCGAGTACGACGGCGTCTTTGCTCGCATCCGGCAACGGGAACGCACCTAACCGTGCGAACTGGCCTTTCAGTGCATCGCTACCGTCCCAGTTGTCATTGGTCGCAACGGCGACCGCCCCATTCACTAGGGTCAAACTAGGATCTTGGAACACAGGAGCTGACGTGTAAGTAGAGAGACCGGGCCCGACTGCCCGAACGAGCATCGATTTGGCGCCACCTTCCACCACAAAGCCGACCAGCAACGCATTGTCACCCGGACCCGGCACCGCTCGAACTGAGAGATTCATCAGTCGGCTGCCCGTCGTAACAGTCACCGCCCCGGAGGGACCGGTGGTTGAGCTCGAACTTGACGGAGTTTGTGCGGAAACACTTCCGCTCAAATTACCGGCGCTTCCGCTGTTGGCTGATAGATCGAAAGCAGTCGGTGTGATTTGGGTCACATTCGAATACGAACTTGTGGACAGCGTATCGAACGCTGCCACCCGGTAGGCGTACGCAGTACCGGCAACGACCGTACCGTCGACGAAGCTCGTGACGTTCGCCCCAACTGTTCCGATTTGTACAAATGCTGCCTGCGCCGTTTGCCGCTCAATCTTGAATCCCGCTTCGCCCGCCGAATTGTCATCCCAAATTACGGTGACTTGCGAGGCGTAGGATATCGAACTGAAAAAAAGACACCAGAGAGCAGCCACTTGCCTGCCGGAAGAGAACGTCATGGCGGCTAAAGTCGGGCCCGACTGACCTCGCTTGAGGTGATTCTAAACGCCTATCATTTACCCGCGCTTTCTTACGCGGCGTTAGCACAGCGTTGACCAAAACTTCACACACTCCCTCGCCTTCACGGCCGCTTGACGCGGTGCCGGGGCAGGTCCGATTGGAGCCGCGCGCAAGCGTCTTCAACTGACACGGGACTTCGTGACATACGATCGCCGATGTCTGGTGGACATCGGCGATCTGGACGCCAGGTAGACGTCGGAAAGGTCGGACCAACCCCGCGCTATCAAAGGCGCGGAGTCACGTTGATGCTTACTGAACTTCGTAAACTTCCAGCTGCGCCACGCCAGTCGTGTTGTTCACGCCCGATACTGTGGCACTGTAGGTTCCGGGAGCCAAGGTTACGTCCATCGCAGCATCCTTGCTTTGCGGCGCAAGGCTCGTCGCACCAGCCAAGCCAAACGCGGTGCTCAAGCCAGAGGTGCCGCCCCAGTTGTCATTCCGTTGGATCAAGGTTTGACCGCTGTACAACTCGAGCTGCGGATCCGCCAGCATCTGCTTGCCACCGCCCAAGCCAGGGCCGACGGCCCGGATCAAAACGCGGAGTGGAACGGTGCCCGTGATCGTAAATCCGCCAATCAATCGAGCCTCGCCGGTCCCCACTGGTCCGCGAACATCGATCTTCGAAATGCGTCCGTTTGCTGAATCAGCATCATACACTTCAATCATTGCGACTCCACCGGTTTTGCCGCTGATAGTAGCGGAATACGCATTCGGCGCCAACAAGGCTAACGCCGCCGCATCCTTACTTGCCTGAAGCAGGGGGAAAGCACCGACCTGGGTGAACGTTGCAGCCATCGAGCTACCGCCGCCCCAATTATCGTTCGATGCGACAACGACTCCAGCACTTGTCACATTGATCTTAGGGTCGACAAACGTGGCCGCACTCGTGAAGCTGGAGAGCCCGGGGCCGATGCCACGAACGAGAATCGATTTTGCTGTGCCGGTGGTGGTGAAATCCACATTCATCGTCTGATTTCCTTGGGCCGGAACCGCGCGGGCCGAGAAATTGCGGAGCCGGCTTGTCGACGTCGTCGGCGGAGGCGGTGGAGGCGCGACGGGCGTCACAGTCGTGAGCGTAAGGACTGCACCAATACTTGTGACCGATCCGGCGGAGTTCGTGGCAACGGCCGTGTAGGTCGCAGCGTCGCTGCTGCTCACGCTCGGCAGCGTGAGGGTAGCGGAGGTCGCACCGGCGATCGCGGTCCCGTTCTTGTTCCACTGCAGGCTCGGCGTTGGCGCACCGTTGACGACAACCGTGAAGGAAACGGCACTTCCGGCTGCAACGGCAGTGCTGGCGGGTTGTGTCGTGAAGCTCGGCGCCGTCATACTCGTCTGCGTGCTGGCGACGTTGCTGTACACTGAGTAGGTCGTGGTATCGAACGCCCGAACCCGATACCAGTACGACCCCGTTGGCAGATTGAGATCAGTATATGTGCTGACGGTCGCGGCGACGGTCGCTATTTGAGTGAAGTTCGTGCCATCGGTCGAGCGCTCGACATTGAATCCGAGCTGCCCCGTTGAATTGATATCCCAACCCACCGTGAGTTGGAGCGCTTCAGCCGCAGGTGCCGCAGCTAAACCGGCCGCAAGGAGCAACCAGGTTTTTAGCCGAAAGGCGCGAGAACCGGCCGCACGCACGGCTGGCTCAATATTTTGCCATCCGAGCAAAGTTGCTCCGGTCCAAACAGCGGCTCGCAAGCACGGTACGATCTTTTGCATGGACCGCTGATCGACAAAATATATCGCGTGGTCCAGTTCCTATATCGCTCTATACAGGTTTTGATTAGGATTTAACGAGAGCCCACTTACATGAATAATTACCTCTCACGATTTATTATACAACCCGGTTGGCGATCGCTTCAGGTCCAGACCTGAAACCCTCTGTAACATTTTTGTCAGTCCACCAGCTCGCGAGCGAAGTAAACGTAAAATACCGACTTCGTGGCTGCGATGGCTGACGGAATTTGCATGGAATCGCCGACCCCGGCGTGGGGCGCCTTCTTCGAATCGCCCCAATGGTCCTGCACTTCGCTCGCGGGCCTTTAAGTCTGCACTCTAGCGCGCGATCTGAGGTTGCGACGGCAAACTCCGTAAAAAACATGCGAACTAAACTGCTTTTATCCTCTGTCGCGACGGCGTGAAATTGTTCCAACTTTATTTCTAAATCTCTGGCGATTTCGGTTTGACGCAGGCGTCCACAAAAAATTTGTCCCATTGATGCATCATCACTTCGCCTACTTGGCCGCTCCGTTTAACCTGTCGCCGCGAGCCCTCCGGATCGCGCTTTGCCGACTCCGCCCCAGCCGCTCCGCCGCTTTGATCCGCGGAGGTCTCGTGGCCGCCGCGCTGCAAAGCCTTTCGCTGGCCGGCGCTGAGCTGACTGTTCTTTGGGATGATAATTCATCCAGTGAACTCGGATTCCGGATTGAACGAAGCACCGACGGCAACACGTTCTCGCCGATCACGACTTTGCCTTCCAACACGACGACCTACACCGACTCGTCGTTGGTCCCAGGAGCGACGTATTGGTACCGCGTACGAGCATTTGATTTCCTCCACATTTCCGCACCGTCAAATGTTACCAGCGGAACGACGTCGTCCGGCTCGGGCAGCGCATCGGTAGCAGACCCTAGTACATCGTTGGACTCGGGCCGCGGATCGGTAGCGGATCCTAGTGCATCATTCGACTCGGACAGCATATCGGTAGCGGACCCTAGTACATCCAACACCGGCCGAATTAAGGTATTTACCGCACGGGCGGTCGCGGGGACTGCTTCTGCCCAACCGATATCGATCGATTTTACGGTGTCGGGCGGAAGCGCATCACTTTTATTGCGAGGGATTGGTCCAGCGCTTTCGTCGTTCACCAGCGCGAAAACTTTGCTGGATCCCACCTTGACCCTCGACTCAGGCATGGCGTCCGTCGGAACCAACGACAATTGGGGTGGTGCATCGAGTCTGATCTCACTCTTCAATCAAGTCGGGGCTTTTTCACTTTCTTCTTCGAGTAACGATGCGGCGTTATATATAACAGCGACGGAGCGAGACTATACACAAACGGTAAGTGGCAACGATATCGGCTTGGCCCAAGCGGAAATCTATGACGCCGAAACCGCCACCGCGTCCGCAGGACGATTGTCCAGGATTCTTACCCGAGCCACGGTCGGCACCGCCAGTGGTACGCTCATTTCTGGTTTCGTGATCGCAGGAAATTCATCCGTACAGCTCTTAGTCCGAGCCATCGGCCCAAGCCTCCCAGGCGGATCGCTGAGCGATCCGATTCTGACTGTCTATAACGGAAGTACGCAGGTGGAACAAAACGACAATTGGGGCGGAAGTTCCAGCCTTGGGTCCGCCTTTAGTCAGGTTGGGGCAAGCGCGCTTCCTGCAACCAGTGCCGATTCGGCAATGATTGTGACTCTCCCACCTGGAACGTACACCGCAACGGTTGCGGGCGTTAATGGCACCGTGGGCACTGCCCGTCTCGAATTTTATGTGATGCCGTAGTGGCCGTTGGCCATCCGCACGCGCTGTCGGCCCTCGATCGAGTGATCGGTCCATGGACCGAAGCGCATCATGAGACAAAGGATAGGCCGCGCTCCAACGTGGTGCGGCCTATTGTTCTTTATAGTGAGCCCCATGTAGGTTCGGTCATCCTTGCGCTATCCTTGGGCTATCCTTGGGCTATCCTTGCGCCATTCTGGTAGGTGGCTTCGATGACAGCTGCTCAAGCCAATGGTCGCTTTGCGGCTCTTTCGCTTGGGGCCGTCGGGTCGGCGGATCGAGAATGGCATTGATTTGCTTTGCCCGAATTTCGTTGCCGCAAAAATCTACGCGCTCGATCTGCTGTTCTTCAAAATGAACCCCCTCTGGCTCCAAAACCGCAATCTGCCGGCAATCTCCCGGCGTTCTTTCCTCAAGCGTTGCAGCATGCTAGCCGCCATGACGGGATTGCCCGTGTGGATGGTCCAGCGCGATCTGGAGGCCGCGCTCGCCCCTGCCAAGGCGTTTTCGGCGAACGACCGACCCGGCATAGCTCTCATCGGATGCGGCGGTCAAGGACGACAGGATGCAACGAATGCGAGTAGTTTTGGCGAAATCGTGGCCGTGTGCGACGTTGACCAACGACATGCTGCGGCCGCGGCTGCTCAGTTTACCCTCGAGGGCAAAGTTCCAACGCAATATTCAGACTTCAGGAAGGTCATGGAACGAGATGATGTGCACATCATCATCAACGCCACGCCTGATCATTGGCACACGCTCGTCAACGTAGGGGCGGCGAAGGCAGGCAAGGACATCTACGGAGAAAAACCTCTCACTCTCACGATCGACGAGGGCCGGCACGTCATCAAAGCGGTGAGAGATGGCGGCGTTGTGCTGCAGACGGGGACCCAGCAGCGCAGTTCGCAGCGTTTTCGCTTAGCGTGCGAACTGGTGCGCAACAATCGCATCGGCACGTTGAAGGAGGCGAATGTCTGGCTGCCGGCAGGTCTGCGCGCCGGCCCATTCAGCGCGTCGAGCCCTCCTTCTGAATTGAACTGGGATTTCTGGCAGGGACAGGCGCCAGCTACCGCGTACGTTCGTGAACGCTGCCATCAAACGTTTCGGTTTTGGTATGACTACTCGGGCGGTACCATGACCGATTGGGGTGCGCACCATAATGACATCGCCTACTGGGCGATTGGACTTCTCGCGCCTACTCAAGTGGCGTCTCGCCGACTCGCTGAACCCATCCGCGGCGGATATGATGCTTATTCCGAATACGAGGTAAACTACACGTATGCCAACGGCATCAAGCTGAACATCCACACGACGAAAGACGACAGCATTTACGGCGAGAAGGTGAACCCCACCGGACAACGAAACGGTATCCGGTTCGAAGGCACAAACGGTTGGATTTGGGTCAATCGTGACCAAATCACGGCAAGCGAACCTGATTTGCTGAAGGAGCCTCTCCCCTCGGATGCCGTGCGGCTTTACCAAAGTAAGAACCACATGGAAAACTTCTTTGACTGTGTCCGCTCACGAAAGCTTCCGATCTGCGACGTCGAGACCGGTCATCGCTCCGCCACCATGTGTCACTTGGGCGCAATCTCACTGCGTACCGGTCATCAGCTTGCCTGGAATCCAGAGCAGGAAAGGTTCACGGGCGATCACGCGGACGAAGCGAACAGCTATGTTAGCCGGGAAATGCGCAAGCCGTACGACTACTCTTTCGTCAGCTAATCCTGACGCAGCGGCGATGGCCGCGAACCGGCAACCGCCCCGCCTGGTCCAGCAATCGATCCTTACTTGTGCGCCGCACCGTCGAGCACAATCGGACTATCGTACTCCGCTTGCTTGATCTCAGCCACAAACGAATCGGCCTCTGCTTTCGTGCTGAATTCCTTTCGATCTGGGCCAGCGATCACAACGAACTTCCCGTTTGGAAGCTGGGCCTGCGCGAGCGATGTTTTCTTGACCGGCGGGGCTGGTTTCCGGCCAATTCCGGATCTTGCCGCTTCATAGGCCTTCAGCCGGGCTGCATAACGCTCTCCTTCTCCGCGCGCCAAAGCGGACGCGCTATCAGCATTCCGCTGTGCCTCTGTCGCGCGGGCCGCTTCGTCACTCGCCAGCTTTTCTTTCTGAATTCGCTCTTTCTTGGCCGTGACTGACTCCGCAGGAACCGGAACAGTGGTGCCCTGCTCCACCGAAGCGGTTGCGCCAGCGGCGTCGGTCTTTACTGATACGCCCGCGTCGGTTCGAGCGGTTTCTGGCTTTGGTGCCGCCGGTGCCGTTGTGCGTGGTTCCACCCGGATAGCCGTCCCCTTCGGATTGTCGTTCGTTTTCGTTTCGGCAAACATCGTGTGCGCGCCACAAAGCAACGCGATCAGAACGGAAATGCGGAATGGGCTTCGTTTCATGGTACGGGCGATGAGGGGATGTTCGCGGGACGAAAAATGCAGGTCAATCGCCCTTACATCGGTACGAACCCGGCTTCCATTTACCGTAAGTACCATGATGGTTGGCGCGTGGGCCCTGCATACCGCTGACGATCGATAATTCCCTAAGGTGTCTCGAAATCATCGGAAGTTCCGAGTTCTGACCTCTTTCATGCATCAGCATCAGGCAATTGCAGCCGCTGTACGCGCTCGTGTCGCCCTCCGCTCACCGGCTTTCGTAACAATCTGGACCAATGGATAATGCATCAAACGATCGTTCGAACACGTGGGGGATGCGCGACCCCTGTCCAGAGGCGCGACACCGCAGCCCTTGTCATTTCCGCGAACTCGTGCGACCTTCTGCTTGGTAGGAACGTTCTTTGAGTATCGGGGAGGATGGCGCATTGCGGTAAACACACCTTTGCCAGCCTCTACTTTCCGAGCTGCAAGCTCGGTTACATCAATGGGGGATCCGTCCGATGGATCTCGCCGGCGATGCGATAAGAAACGCCGAATCCCCTTGGGAGGAGGCTCTGACCAGCCGTTTCAAACGGCGCCTGAAAGGACGACGTCTTCATGACAACCGCCCTACTGGTTGCTTGGTCAGCCGTAACGATGATTTACGTCATCGCTGCAGCTGATTACCGAGTGACTTCCAAATAAGAAAACAACGCCGCCCCGGGAGAAATCCCGGGGCGGTTTTTTTGTCGCGATGGCGCGGTCCGACTCAAAATCAATTCCCAGCTAGTCCTTTTAGCAGACCGCCCATGCTGAATCGCTGATAACCTCGCAAAAGGACTTTTCCCGTGCGGATGATTGCTCACGACGCGAAGGGCAAAGAGACGGTTAACATGGAAGTGGTCGAACTGACTCCGCAGAAGCTCGACGATTCGCTTTTTATTCCTCCTCCCTCACCCTGACTTGGTGGGAACGGTGTCGTAGAACGGATCCGCCCGTCATCGGCATTTGTAATTTCAAAAAGCGCTCCCGTACGGCGTTGGGCTTTTCGTGTTGGCGTCGCCAAATAGCGGTGACGCGGCCGGTTGCACCGGCACAGCGACGTTTCCACCAACTTCACTTGCTGCGTGCCTCGCCGCGGGCACGTTGCAGACCCAAAATGGATTTGCAGCAGAAGCTCTCAATCTTGGCCGATGCCGCGAAGTACGATGCCTCGTGCGCCAGCAGCGGTACGACGAAACGAAACTCTCGCGGCACCAGCGCGCTCGGATCGACGACGGGGGCGGGTATTTGTCACAGCTACACACCCGACGGTCGCTGCGTCTCGCTGCTGAAACTGCTGCTCACAAACTACTGCATCTACGACTGCCTCTATTGCATCAATCGCGTTTCGAGCGGAGTTCCTCGCGCGCGATTTACTCCAGCAGAAGTCGTCAAGCTAACCCTCGATTTCTACCGTCGGAACTACATCGAAGGGCTCTTCCTGAGTTCCGGTATCATTCGGAATCCGGATTACACGATGGAGCAGGTGGTCTCCGTCGCGCGCACGTTGCGCACGGAGCATCAGTTTCGCGGGTATATCCATTTAAAGACCATCCCAGAGGCGGCGCCAGAGCTGATCGCGGAAGCGGGACGCTGGGCGGATCGCATTTCGATCAACATCGAACTTCCGACGACCGTGGATCTTCAACGACTCGCGCCGGAGAAAAATCACACGCGTATCGTCGCCGCCATGGGCGATATCAAGCAGCGCATTGACGCCGCGCGATCCGAAAAGTCGAGTCTCGGTCCCGCCTTCGCTCCCGCCGGACAGAGCACGCAAATGATCATCGGCGCGACTGCGGCCACTGACGCAGATATTCTCACGCAGGCTGACCAGCTTTATCAAACGCAGCGACTGCGTCGCGTCTACTACTCCGCGTTCAGCCCAATACCCGACGCCTCCTCGAAACTGCCTCTCGTTGGCCCGCCGCTCGTCCGCGAGCACCGGCTTTATCAGGCAGACTGGCTGCTGCGCTTCTACGATTTCAAACGCGAGGAGTTGGTTAATGTCGAAAGTCCGCTGCTCGACTTGAGCATCGATCCGAAACTCGCATGGGCACTGCGGAACCGGCAGCTCTTTCCGTTAAATCTGAATCGCGCGCCACGCCGGGATTTACTCCGCGTTCCCGGGCTCGGTGTGCGCACGGTGGATCGGATCGTCGAGGCGCGTCGCTGGCACACGCTGCGCCTCGCAGATCTCGCCCGCCTGCGGGCCCCTCTCAAAAAAATCCTGCCGTTCATCGAAACGTCCGATCACAATCCACGTACCGCTGGCTTAGATGACGAAAATCTACGGGCGCGTTTTGCCCCGCCGGCCGAGCAACTCGACCTTTTTGCCAACGTGACGCCCGAGGCGAGCGTGCTCACGGGCGAGCTGTAATGGAACGGATCGAGTTCGAACCAGATTTCGCCTCGTGGCAAAAAGCAGCGCGCCACGCTCTATCGCGTCTGCTGCCGCCAGAACAGATCACTTGGCGGACCCGATCTACACGGCAGACAGACTTGGACCTATTTGCGGCGGAGTCGAACGCTCCAGTCACGGTTGCCCCAACCGGAGATCCTCGGTTTCGCGTTCCGCGTGAGTTTATCGCGACGGCAAGGCAAGTATCATGTCACGGCGACGAGTCGCGCTGGAACCTGCTTTACCGAGTTCTGTGGCGTCTCACTCAGGAGCAACCGCACCTGCTCGAAATTGCGACCGACCCGGACGTAATCGAGCTGCGCCAGCTGGAAAAGGCGGTGGGCCGGGACGTCCACAAGATGCGAGCGTTCGTCCGTTTTCGAGAGGTCGCGGTCGAAAACGGCCGGTGGTTCGTAGCGTGGTTCGAACCACAGCACCACATCGTCGAGCTCAACGCTTCGTTTTTTGTGGATCGGTTCGCGTCTATGTGCTGGTCAATCCTTACCCCTGACCGTTGCGCGCATTGGGATCAAAAAACGCTCACATTTACTGATGGAGTCACTCGCGACCAGGCGCCGAGCGGGGACGATGTCGAAGGTCTCTGGCGCACGTACTACCGGAATATTTTCAATCCGGCGCGGGTGAAAATCGCCGCGATGAAGAAGGAAATGGCGCCTTACTATTGGCGAAATCTACCCGAAGCGCAGGACATTCCCGAGTTGCTGGCCAGCGCCGCGAATCGAACTGAATTGATGGTCGCCGACAGCCGGGCAAAATCGCCAGCGCCCGAGGTGTACGGGGCAGCGCCGGTGCCCGTCACCAACGACTGGAGACAAGTCGAAGCTGCGGCCAAAACGTGCCAGGCCTGCCCGTTGTGGCGAAATGCGACGTGTACGGTATTCGGTGCCGGACCGCTTGACGCCAAAGTGGTCGTGGTCGGTGAGCAGCCCGGAGATCAAGAAGATCGAACGGGGCAGCCGTTCGTCGGCCCCGCGGGAAAATTACTGGATCGAGCGTTGGTGGCAGCAGGCGTGGATCGCTCCACGCTGTATGTGACCAACGCCGTGAAGCACTTCAAGTGGGAGCCCAGAGGCAAACGCCGTTTGCATCAAACACCCAATTCACGCGAGGTCGCGGCTTGTCGGCCGTGGATGGAGAAGGAAATCGCGCTCGTACGGCCCGAGTTGATCGTGTGCCTCGGCGGAACGGCCGTGGAATCAGTGGTCGGTGAAAGATTGAAGGTGACGAAGGAGCGCGGCCGTTTTGTCCCGACTTCGCTTGGAGTCCCGGCCCTCATCACTCTCCACCCCTCCGCTCTCCTTCGGCAGCCTGACCAGTCCAGAGCGGAAGCTGACTTCGACGCGTTTGTCGCCGATCTCAGTCGCATCAACCAGCGGAGTTGAGGTCTGTCATTCAAAGACATCCACTCACGAAGTTCGGTTGAAGTGAGTTAGCGGCGAACTCACTTCCCCTCAACATCAGCGACCGAGCCGGTGTCGCCGGTTTTCAACCAGGGAACGGCTTGACCAGTGTTCACGCCGCCTTTCCGGCCACCTATGTTTTAGGGTTATCGCGGCAGAACCCCGCTAAGTACCGGCTGTCCGAATCTAAATCTCAACCGGTTCGTCTGGTCCCACATTGGCCCCGTTGTTTCTGTCGGCGTGCCCCACCCTTAACCCCCTTTCCGATGTACCGTACTGTTGGCCTTATTCTTCTCGCCGCCGCTGTTTGCCATCCATCGCGAGCTCAGACGCTGCGCTCCGTTCAACAGCGTATTGCGGACGGAGTGCTCGAAGGCGTGGTGAGCGCGGATGGCAAAGTCCGTACGTTCAAGGGCGTCCCTTTTGCCGCACCGCCGGTGGGGAATCTTCGCTGGAAACCTCCTCAGCCAGTGATTCCGTGGGACGGAGTCAGGAAGGCGGTCGAGTACGGTCCCCGCCCCATGCAGGGAAGAATCTATAGCGACATGATCTTCCACGATTCTGGACCGAGCGAAGATTGCCTCTACCTCAATCTATGGCTGCCCGAGGACCAGCCGAACAAAAAGCTGCCAGTAATGGTTTGGACTTTCGGCGGCGGTTTCATGGCGGGCTCGACATCCGAACCACGTCAAGACGGCGGAAATCTGAGCAAGAAAGGTGTGCTGGTGGTGAGCATGAATTATCGGCTCGGAGTGTTCGGATTCATGGCCCACCCAGAACTCTCGCAGGAGTCGGGGCGAAACGCATCCGGCAACTACGGACTCATGGACCAGATCGCGGCCTTGCAATGGGTGAAGAAGAACATTTCGGCGTTCGGGGGTGACCCGGACAACGTCACGATTTTCGGCGAGTCTGCGGGATCCTCATCCGTCAGTGCACTCGTTGCCTCTCCTCTGGCGAAAGGATTGTTCCACCGCGCCATCGGCGAAAGTGGCGCATTGTTTCCGTCGAAGCAGCGCACCCCAACTCGCCTCGAAGCAGAAAAGACGGCTCTCGCGTTCGCTCAATCTGCTTTCGGCAGCAGTTCCCTGGATACGCTCCGCGCGAAGTCCGCTCAAGAACTACTCGATGCATCTCTTAAAGAACCCCGACCGCGCTTCCACGTGGCGATCGACGGATATGTTCTTCCAGCTGACGGCCCGACAATTTACGCTGCAGGCCGTCAATCCCACGTTCCTCTGCTCGCCGGTTGGAACAAAGATGAGGGCAGCCCCGGAACCTTACTAGGCAAGGATTCCCCGACGCTGGCGAACTTCACCTCGCATGCGAAGGAGCGCTTCGGTCCACGCGCCGATGCGTTCCTGAAAGTGTATGCCGCGTCGACTGACGCCGAGGCAGGTCGCGCCGCCGCAGATTTTGGGAGCGACGATTCCACCGGACACGCCATGTGGAGGTGGATTGAATTACACCGCTCTACCGCGCAATCGCCCGTTTACCGCTATAAGTTTGAACAAGATCTCCCGCTCGAGCGTGGGGCTCCCGTCGACACCCCCCCGAGATCCCCCCACGCTTCAGAAATCGAATATGTCTTCCGCGTGCTCCCTTCCCGCGACCTGCCGTGGACGAAAGAGCACCGCGAGGTCTCTGAACTGATGGCGTCGTACTGGACTAATTTTGCGAAAACCGGAAACCCGAACGGTCCTGGTCTGCCCGAGTGGCCCGTCTACGACACGTCAACCCAGTTCGCCGTCATGCACCTCAAATCTCCTCCAGAAGTCGCTCCCGCGACCGACCGCGCCCGTCACGAATTCCTAGAGGAAATCCGTTCGAAGTGAAATCAGGAATGTCCGTGTTCCGTTTGAAGGCGTTCGGCGCAGTGCGTAGAGTTCGAGTCCACCCAGGATGAGACCGACGGAGATCGTCATCGCATCGTGGTATTTTGCGTGCGGCGTCCATCTCTCGTTGAATCGGTGAGTTCTGTTCCAATCGGCGAGCAATCCGTTCAGCGCCGTCACAATGTTTATCCCAAAACGTCGGCCGACGACTGACCGCACTTCTCGCCAACGCACTGGTTTCATCACCTTCGCGCCCGCGGCTGAGAACGTTCGTCGTACGCTGCGGTCTGTCGTCCATCAGGAGTACCGCTCGGCGCTCCAACGGAAACCTATTCTCGATGCTCGTGCCCCACTCCTCCACAGGTATGAAAATCGCTTTGGTCTGTGATTGGTTCAACCCACGGATCGGCGGAATCGAGCGGCATCTTGATCAGCTGTCGGGTCAGCTCGCCGCCGCCGGAAACGACGTCACGGTCATCACACCGACCAAGGGGCACTCGACGGCCGCATCCGGCGTTCGAGTACAACGATTGTCAGCCTCTCTGATGCCGGGCGTCGGTCTCATATGGACGCCATCGTCGTTCCAGCGACTCGGTCGCGCCATCCGCGGTGGACGCTTCGACATCGTTCACGTTCACAGCAGCATCATATCTCCGACGGCGTTTGCGGCGGTGTACTTCGCGCAAAAGGCCGGTCGGCCGACGGTGATTACCGGCCACTCCATCCTCGGCCGGTTCGGGCCCGCGTTCCAAGCTCTCGATCGTTTGTGTCGGTGGTCGACGTGGCCCGTGGCCTTTTCCGGAGTGAGTCACCGCGTCGCAACCGAACTCCATTCGCTCATCGCTCCCCAGCAGGTCGACGTGCTGCCCAACGCGATTGATCCCATCGAGTGGCGACTCGAGCTCCGACCGCCAGCTGACGTCGTCAACATCGCGTGCGTCATGCGCCTTGCCCCGCGCAAACGCGGCGCCGCGTTGCTGCAGGCTCTCGCCAGCGTGCGGCCCACCTTCCCAGCCGGTTTGCGCGTCTGCCTGCAATTTGCCGGCGATGGTTCCGAACGAAAAAAACTCGAGCATTTGTCCCGGCAACTTGGCTTGGGCGACTCCGTGCGATTTCTTGGATCGCAGTCTCCTGAACAGGTGAAGTCCCTCCTCGCTCGAAGTCATTTCTTCGCCCTACCGAGCAAGCTCGAAGCATTCGGCATCGCCGCACTGGAGGCCCGCGCCGCGGGTTTACCCGTCCTTGCAATGACGGAAGGCGGCGTGAAGGAGTTCGTCGCAAACGGGGTCGAAGGTCTTCTGGCCCGCGATGACTTAGAGTTCGCACAGCACCTCAAAAGACTCTGCACCGAAGCGTCCCTCCGCCGCGCGATCGCCGAATATAACCGACGAACCCCCGTCGTGTTCACCTGGCAACACACCCTCGCGGCGCATTTCGTCACCTACGAACGCGCACGTCGGCTCTCGCTGCTGCCCGGCATCAATCGTTCCAGCGACGTTTCGCAGGGTGATGAACGCAGCAGGCCGGCGTTGGAGGCAGCCCAGTAAATCGAAGCGTCCGCTGGCAGGCCTGAATGGATACGCCGCGAATCGTCTCCAATCTCAGGCGCTATCGCGACGAAGACCGAGCGACGTCAGGCGAACGCGGCCCAATGGATCGCCAGACGGTCATGACGTAACCCGTGCCGACGATCGGCAGCAGAAAACAAGAGTGCTGCACGAGTCCGAGCGCGAGCGCGTCCTCCGGTGGTACCCCCAGAATTTTATAAATTCCAACAGCCGCAGCTTCGTAGATGCCTAAATTTCCCGGCGTAACCGAGACGAGCGACGCGAATGTAACCACGGCGAGGACGACCGGAGCGGTCGAAAGCGGAAGGTCGATGCCGAGGCTTTGTTGCGCCGCTACGATCGCTGCCAATTCACCGACCTTCATCACCAGACTGAGCGCGACTGCCAACGCAAACGGCCCCGGTTGCTTGAGAATCACTAGATTTCTGACCAACCGCGCAAATCGGGGTGAACTGCCGTGGTGAGGTCGGTAGGCCAACCATAACAACAACCCCGCGGCTGCCGCTAAGAATCCGGCTAGAATCCACGTCGCACGACGAAGAGGGTCCGGCAGCGGCGCCACGGCAAGCGCCGCGCCCAAAAGGGCGAGCTTGGCTACTCCCTCGCACAGCTGCTCCAACGCGAGCAGCGAAACGGCACCCTGCAGACCTGCTCCCCCTTTCTTCGCAACTACGCCAACGGCGACCGCATGTCCCGTCCCGAACGGCAACGTATTCATGGCGGCGATCGACAACGTCACACATTCCCACAACACACTCCAAGGAATCCTTCGCGTCGGCGGTAGCAGCCTCGACCATTGTTCCGTCAGCAGTGGCATCAGCAGAAAATTCGCACCCACGGCGACCGCAATCCAGACCGGCTTCGCCCGCGCGATCTGCACAAGCGCGAGCCGAACGTCGAACGTGAAGAGAAAGATCGCCAGGCACGCGCTCGCGAGCCCCCAGCCAATCCAGTTCAACCACCAGCGCTTTGAGTGATGATGCGATCGGGACATCAGAGCGGTGCGTTGCTTGACTGGGCTGAGTCTGCACCGGCCTGAGCCGTTTCTGGATCGACCGCGATCTGGTTCAGTCGGCGAAATCGAGCGCCGCGCTGGTGCATTCGCAGGAGAACATCCCGCCAGCGACGCAGCGCGACATCGCCCGTGTGAAAGCGACAATCCAGCCGCAGCGCAGAGCTCCGAAAATCGACCGCTTCCCACGGATGGACGAAAATTACCACCGGCGGTCGCATGCTGCTGAGCCAAACATTCCTCATCAGCGAAGGCAGCCGCAGCACCGAGGACGTGAGGGACGCGGGCACGCGGATCAGTCCGGGTACGCTAACGTCGGCGCGGTGGTCGCGACCAAACTTGTAACGCGCGATCGATGAATCGATGTGCAAGCCGTGCTCCACCAGCAGCGGTAAATAGTCCGAAGGAAAACGAAGGTAAGGCGCGCGGAAACTAACGACCGGCGCGAATTGCCGCAGCGTATGCAGAGAATCACGCAACTCACCACACGTCTGCTCACGCGTGAGCGTTGTAAAATCAAGATGCTGGTCACCATGACATCCAAGCTCATGCCCCTCCTTAACCAACCGCTGGACGATCGCAGGGAAACGACGTGCCATTTCTCCGGTCGTGAAAAAAGTCCCGCTCACGTTAACCATCGCCAGCAGATCGAGCAGCCGGGGCAGCCCCTCTGACATCCCTCGGCAGCTCGTTAGATAAGGCGGACAATCCGGTTCCACGTCGGCCGTAAAACAGGCATCGAACTCCGCTGCGAACGTTTCACTCATGAGAATGGCGCACCCAAGCAAATCGTTACGGGGGAATTAAAAATATGCCACCGCCTGCATCAGCGTTCTTCTTGAATTGGCTGCATCGGACGTTTCGTCGACGGAACTGATCGCAACGACACGTTTCCGTAACGAAACCTCCTCAACTTTGATCCCATGCAACGTTGTCGGTGATAACTCGTCATGATGTCTAACCTGACCGCAAACTTGAAGCTACGAGCATCAGGGAATCCCTCATTGTTGTGCGTCATTCGAGTCGTGTCCCAGTCCTTCAGCGTTCCGTGCGTGGCCGAGACCTGACGCCATGACGCTCACGTTCGATCTCGCAGCTTCCCTTTTCATGGGCGTTTTTTGCGTCGGGTTGCTGACCGCGCACCGGATTGCAGGTGCACCGAACGGATATCGCCGCGTAACCCAACAAGGCTCCACCTTCTTCCTCGGCTTCAACCTCATGCACGCAGGCTACTGGATGCTCCAGCCCGCCGTACGACGCTGCACTCGAGCGGGCCTGAAGGCGTCCGTGATCTCGTGGTTCTCATTGGTTCCTGCGCTCGCTGCGGCTGTTGGCGCCGGAACCGGACATTGGGGCTCCGCTGCGTGGTGCCTGCTGGCGAGCGCGCTACTTGACGTGCTGGACGGCGCAGTCGCGCGGGCGCGGGGCGAGGAATCCGCCGCGGGCGCAGTCATCGACTCCGTCTTGGATCGCTACGCCGAATTCATTTTTTTCGGCGGGCTGTTCATCTACTATCAAAATCAGCTCGTGCCGCAGACGCTCGTTCTCGTCGCACTGCTTGGCTCATTTCTCGTGACGTACTCAACAGCGAAAGCGGAGGCGATCGGCGTAACGCCACCGCGCGGATGGATGAAGCGCTCCGATCGGCTGACCGTCCTCATTGTCGGCACCGCGCTCACTCCGCTTTCCATGCAATGGTTCGAAGATCCACCGGCGCATCACGCCTGGCCCGTGCTCGCGGCTCTCACGGTGATCGCCGTGCTGGCGAATATTTCGGCGATTCTGAGATTTGCGGCGCTCGCCCGTGAAGCGGGTGCAGACTGATAGTTTTCGGGATCACAGGATGTAGGGGCGCCCCTTGCGGGCGCCTTCGGGAGCGTAAAGAGGCAATGCTGAAATCCTCCTGAAGTCCGAACCGGCGCTTGCGCGTCAACTGGGCGCCCGCGAGGGGCCGCCCCTACACAGAGAGCTCGAACGACTCACTCCGCGTTCTTGCGAAACACGATTACATGCTGCCGCGGCAAGGTTTCGATGGACTGCTCAAACGTCACGGGTTGAACGCTCATTTCCTGACGCACCTGCGCGACCGACATTTTGTGCAACGCCTTGATCGGCACGGCCGGGTCTTCCCCGCGGTACTCGACGAGAACCAATCGTCCTCCGGGCTTTAACGCTCGGATCATTCCTCGGGCCATTTCGAATGGAAAATCGAGTTCGTGATACACGTCCACGAGGAGAACGGTGTCGACGGCTCCCGCGGGAAGGTTGGGATCCTGCGTCGTGCCGAGCACCGGGCGGACGATTCCATCGACATGCCGCTTCTTCATGTTCGCCATCAGCAGGTCCAAAAATTCCTGCTGGATGTCGACCGCGTAGACCACTCCCGCGCGTCCGACCACCTGCGCCATTCTCCATGAAAAATAGCCGCTGCCCGCGCCAACGTCAGCGACGACTTCACCCGGTCGCAGCGCGAGCGTCTTTAACAACACATCCGTTCGTTCCTCCTCTTCGCGCTCTGGCCGCTCCAGCCATTCGGCACCCTGATGGCCCATCACCTGCGCGATCTCGCGACCAAAAAAATACTTGCCGATGCCGTCGCGCGACGCGGCGCGCGTTTCATAACGCGGCTCAGCCGGTCGCGTTTCGTCCGCAACAGCCGCCGTCTGGGCGAGTCCACCTACGCCGAGCACCAGTCCAATTGCGACGCGATTCAGGTTATGTGACAGGCGCATGGGCAACGGGGGTAACGAAAAAGAACACCCGTTGACTCGCGTTGTCCACCGCGCGAGCAACCCTATTTCATCCGCTCACGGTTGACCGAAAGCTTTCGCCAGAGAGCAAGCGCATCACACCGGCACTTTGAAATCCACCGCGACGACCTCATGCGCCAGGATCGACGGAACAGTGACCTCGATCCATTCACCGGATTGCACGAAAGGCACAGGAGCGTTGGCGACCAAAAGGTGCACGCGCTCGACGCGTTCACCGGAGGGCACTCGTGCGCGAATCTTCTGCTCGCCGACGGGGATCAACTCACGGATCGGCCCTTTCATCATCATTGGATTCGTCAGGTTAACGAGGTGCACGGTGCACGATCGCTTCTGCTGCCAGAACGTCACGTCGAGCACACCCTGGCCATTCACCTCCACCGGGGCAGGTTCATTCGTCGCCCAAGTCACCGCATTGCGAAGGAGTCTTCCATGATCGATGTCCAGAACCTCCCAAAAGGTGCGATCAATGTCCCAAGGAAAATAAACGACTCGCCCCGCTCCCACCTCGCGCCGGAAGACCTGCTCCGTATCCGTCTTCGGAACGCGCTCGAAAACTTTCTCCATTGGTAAATCCGGATAGGAGGGGATCAGCGTCATGACAGGCGGGCCAAAATCCCGCTGCGGCTTCACGTCGAGCCGCCATACGCCGTGGATAATCCGCGGCGTCTGCTCGAGGCCCACCAGCAATGGATCGGCTGTTCCGGCCCTGTGCTCGAGCCGCAAATACGCGTTGTGCATTGGTCCTTCGCTCGTTCCGGTGAAGCTTACGCCAAACAGGGCCGCCAACCCGAAGTCCTTTCGCGCGGCTCCAGCTTCGTCGTACAAAGAGGTTTCGGACGTGGCAATGAGTCCGCCGCCTCGCTCAACAAATGCATTCAACTGCGCGCACTGCGCCTCTGACAACGCCGTGATGTTCGGCAGAATCAATGTTTTGAAAGCCGCCAGGTGCTCGGCATCGAGCAAGCGATCGTGGACCATCTCAAATGGGATTCGCGCTTCAATGAGGGCTTGGTACCAACCCAGCGCAGCGTCCTCGGCCGCGTCTCGGGGACCGCGTTCGCTCTCCACAAACCAGGCAGACTGCTGAGAGTAAACGAGCGCGACCCGCGCCAGCGGCCGCTCGTTGCGCAGATAGGACTCGTTGCGATAACACCAGCCATAGAGTTCTTCCACCGGCTTGAGCCATCGTGGGTCATTCACGCTGCCCGCGAACTTGGTGAACCACGGCCTGAGTCCGTTCGCGATGCCGTCCACCGCCCACAAGCGAATTTCCTCGGCGCTCTGCACGGAATCCTTCCAGCGATACGGCTCTTCCAGCCCCACGCTGAAAATCCCCACGATCGGCTTCCGACCCATCGTTGCGCGAAATTCTTTGCCTCGTCGTCCATTCGCCCACGGCGGCATCAGCCCCCGACGCGCCTGATAGTCGGCCATCAACGTCGGAGCGAGTTCACCAATCCGTTTCATATCAAGCGAACTATTGGCGCCGCCTCCCGCGTTCGGAATAACACACGAGTCTGGGTTGATGGCTCGCACCGCCTCGTCCCAGTGGCGCCACAACTGAAACAACCGCTCCTGCCGCCATAAGGTATAAGCGCGGTGTGCCGGATCGCGCGTGTTACTCGACCGTGGCAGATCGAGCCCACTCGCCGTTTTGAAATTCGACTGGCAATGACCGCAGTAACACATGCCTGAGCCTTCCCAGCGGTTGATGAAGATGCCGTCCACGCGATAGCGCGTCATGATTTCCCGCTTCACGTCCGTCATGAAATCGAAGTTGTACGGACCAAGGCCGCACGTGACCCACATCTCCGGCGAAGCCCAGTGGCGCCGGGGTCGTCCGTCGGCGCCCACCGCAATCCACTCAGGATGCGCCGCCTGAACGTCATCATACGTGGCGTGCGGATCGGTTCGTGCGATGACCACCATGCCAAGTTTTCGGCATCCGTTGATCAACTCGCCCAGCACGTCACGCGTGCCGAGCCATGCGCTGCGGTGGTGAAACGGAATGTCGGTCGGATAGTACGCAACACAGCCGCCGCCGCTGAGGCAAACAGCGTCCGAGTGCGTCTTGGAAAAGTAATCGAGCCAGAACGGCAGATCGAATTTACCCGGGTCGTCTTCGACGAGCGTCAGCTGAGCCCAACGCATGGGTTTATCAATCCACGAAGGCGACGCTGCCAGGTTCACCGCATGAGCCGCGGCGTCGACGGGCGCCGCCTTGAGTACTGATCGAAAGGTTAACTCGCTCAGCGTTACGGCGGCACCGGCAACGGTGGCGGTTTTCAGGAACTCGCGTCGCGAAGAAAAGTGCATGGGGATCGGGGATGGCTTCGTGTTAACCGCCTCCCCTCCTGCCGCAACTGCCGAATCTGCGCCATCGCACGCGAGTTCGTTCACGCAGGCTAAGGGACACCCTTAATCGCGGCATCCCCGTTGCACTTTATGGCAGCAGACGTTACATCGGGCATGAGCACTACGAGTCTTTATGCACGAGTGGATGCCGGCCAGAGCGGTGCGTTCTCGCTGGGTGAAAATTGCAGTGTGCATCGCATGGGCTTCGGCGCCATGCGCCTCACCGGCCCCGGGATCTGGGGTGAACCCAAGGATCCCGCGCAAGCCAGACGGGTCTTACAGCGAGCCGTCGAATTGGGTGTCAACTTTATCGATACGGCTGACTCTTACGGTCCCGAGGTGAGCGAGCGCCTCATCGCTGAGGCATTGCACCCTTACCCCGCCGGCTTGGTCATTGCGACCAAAGGCGGATTGACGAGACAAGGCCCGGAACAATGGGCGCCAGTGGGTCGACCCGAATACCTGCAGCAGTGCGTCGAGATGAGCCTGCGCCGACTCCGCGTCGATTGCATCGAGCTCTATCAGCTGCACCGCATTGATCCCAGAGTCCCGGCCGAAGAATCACTTGGTGTCCTCAAGGCAATGCAGCAAGCCGGCAAGATTCGCCACGTCGGTTTGTCGGAAGTCTCCGTCGCCGAATTGCAATGGGCGCGAAAGATCATGCCAATCGTGAGCGTGCAGAATCTGTACAATCTCAGCAATCGACAGAGCGAAGGCGTCCTGGATTTCTGCGAGAAACACCAGGTTGGTTTCATCCCTTGGTTTCCGATTGCCGCCGGCGAACTCACCCGTGCAGGCGGAAGGCTCGATCAAATCGCAAAGCGCCACGGGGCGACCGTCGCGCAGCTCGCACTGGCTTGGTTGTTACATCGTTCGCCCGTCATGCTGCCCATCCCCGGCACGTCGTCCGTCTCTCATTTGCAGGAGAACATCGGCGCGGTCGCGTTGCAGCTGTCCGCCGCTGAGTGGGACGAAATCGAAATCGCCGCAAAATCGGTGGGACGCTAACGCAGCGACCGTAGGAATGGTCGAGACGCGGTGATTCGGCTCTTGCCCCTTCGAACGCGCTAGGCTGCGCGATTGGAAACGCAGGCGGCGAGCAGTGATCGAATTAATTGCGCCTGAGCGGGCGCGATCACAACCTGCCGCGCGGTCGGCCAACCCGCCAGCACCAATCCGTCGGTCTGGCCGTTGGCGGTCAGCGGCAACAACACGAAGGAGCTGATGGAGTCTTCATTGCGAAGCCATTCCGGCAGGTAAGCTACGATCTTGGGATCGGCCGCACGATGGATTACGACATTCTCACCGCGCATTAAACATACGCCAAAGACCGTTCGATCGGTGCTGCGCAAACGCGCCCGTTGTCCGAGTGAGGCGAAACTTCGTCCGCGGCCGTGCGTGAGTTCGAAGATGGATGAACCTTCTGCTTTGGAAAACAGCAGGCACTCCGGCGCGGCAAAACCGCGTTGCACGCTGTCCACAATCGCCGACAGCAACGCACCGCGAGATCCCTTGCCGGAACTTGCCAGTGCCGCAATGCGGTCGATTTCACCCTGCCAGCAAAATGCCGCGGCCACTTCATTCTGAGCGGTGGCCGCCGCGTCGGCTGCGGCCACCCGTGCCGTCGCGCTGGCTTCGGCCGAATTCACCGGCGCGGAAACGACTGCCTTCACCGGCACCGGCGCAACACTCGCTGGATCACGTGACTCCACGCGATGCCGAAGCCGAGTCAGAAGCCGAGGCGGCAGGCTCTTGATATTGAGCGTACTGATAAACTGGTTCAGCTGCACCGTAGCGGTCTCGACGAGCGGAACGATCTCCGCGGCCAGCTCGGGCAATAAATGCGTATAGCGCTCGGCCAAGGCGCGCGATTGAGCGGTGAAAGCTTCTGCGCTGAGTTGCGGTGCAAGGGCGAGCTCGGCGAGCTGGCCGGCAAACTCGGTCAGCGCGAGCATTTGCGCGCTCGGAGTGGCATTCAAGCTGGCGAGCGTTTCCGGAGACAACGCGCGCATCGTCGTCAGGATCTCTTCCGGCAACTCCGCCGCGAGCAGGAGTTGGTGGCCCAACTCCAATGGAGTGAGCCCAAACGTAGCCCTAAACGCCTCATCGCTGGATTGTTCCTCCGAGAGCTGTTGAGCCGCTCGGTAATCATCGAGCATGCACGTGACCATCACGATTCGGCCAAAACTCCGCAGGGAAGCGCAGACAAAGGCTTCATCGGCATCGATCAAAGCCCGACTGCCAGCAGCAGACTGGGCGATACAGCCGGCGGTGAGTGCGAGGACGGCCACTTCACGTTGTTCTTCAGCTCCCTGGGTTCGAGAGGTCTGCTCCACCAGCAGGAGTGACATGGCCAGTGTGCGAATCCGCTCGTAGCCAATGATGTGAATGGCCTGATTCACCGTGGTGACCGGCACCCTGCCCGGATTGTAGCCCAGGGTGTTCGCGGCGGTTAAGACCTTGGTAAACACCACCGGATCTTTCTGGATCACGGCGGCAAGTTCAGGCACCGACACTTCGCTGGAGTTGCGGGATAGTGTCCTCATCAACTTCACGATTTCCGGCAGGCACGCCACCGTCTCCTTGCGCATCGCCGAGCTGGCGCGATCAAGAGTACGAGATGCCAGTGAGCTGTTCACCGCTCGATACTCGGAACATCCGGAGGAAAGTTTAGAATCGGGGCTCATTTACGTGTTGTTTCAGACCTCATTCGAACGGCCATCCCTACGTTCGATGGCGTTGAGGGGGATGTAGTTCGTTATGTTTGGCCGCGGCTAAAAGAGCCGTTTGCTGCCATCCAGGTCGGACCGTGACCTCCCCGCCCAGACTCGGCCAAAACCACGCTAGCCAACTGGCGCTAGACCATAACCTGTCGATTCCGGCGCTGGCCGGCCGTGGGTATCGCCTATTTTCCAGCAATCCGCTTCTTTACATAGTCGCTGGTGCGGAGAGCGAGCGCGCCTGCCAGGGTCCCGTAGTCGTCGAAACTGTTCGTCGTCTCGGTCCCCTTGCGGTCGATTTCCAGAAGAGGTACATCCATCGTAAGGTAAACGCCGGAGTACTGATGGCCCGTCCAATAAAGCGTCGAGTTGCCCTGCGGCACGGGATTCGGCCCAAAAAGATAAGCATACGCACCCAGAAGATCGATGGTTTTGCTTTGAGCTTGGAGCGGGCTGTACACCACCAGCACTGCGTCAACTTGCAGGAGGGTCGCGAGGTCGTGACCCAATCCTTGGAAAAGCTTCCCGTCTCCACCTTGGGCCGCCAGCTCAAACTTTTTAGCCTTCACGTTGTTGTTCGAGGGCAGCTGAAGCAGCTTGAATCCCTCCGCGGCGGCGGGTTCCGAGCGATTCTTCTTCGTTAGAAAACCGATCGTTGAGCCAAGCGCGCCGTGACCAAGCGTGAATGAATCGTACGCCGCCTTCTTGTCAGGCGTATCCAGGTATTCGGCGGGCGTGAGCAGCTGGATGCCGTTGGCCGCAAATGCGTCCTTCATCGGTTGGATCGCCACCGCATACAGTGCGTTGACCACCCGATCGCGGCCGGTGCCCGTGACCGTCTTGGAGATGCTCCACTGCATCGTGGTGTTGTACACGCTGTGCGTTTCATTGCCCGCGTCCCAGACGTAGAAAGAAACCAAGGCGACCCGCTTGGGGGGACCTCCCAGCGCAGGGAGGTAGGGCACCGGTCCTGTTCCTTTCGGCGAGCCGCTGCCCATGGACATGATGTTCAGCTTCATTCGTCCAGCGAGCTCCGCCGGGTCCGAGCCAATCTTCTTCTGCAACGCGCCAGCACGAAGTGATGGACTGCCGAGTAACACCAGCAAAACGGAGATAAGACCTCCGCGAACCAAACGACTCCAGGTAAGAGTGTTCATGTTTGAAGCGCACCTAACGGTTGACAGTGAGTCCGTCGAAACGGAGCGGGATCACCCGAAATGAGGTTCTCGCCGGGAAAGGTCAATCCCTAGAAATCACCGACGACCCTACAAACAAGCGACTTCCGTAATCGAATGCTGCCGAGGCCGAGCCGGCTTTCGAGCGGGAGCCGCGCGGAGTGTATCGGTTCTGAAACGCTAAATACTGCGCACGGACCGCGCAATTGTTCATCGGCCGTCGGCCATCCCTCGTAATGCTTACACCACTACAATTGGGAATCTTTACGCCTCGCGAAAAATTCGGCGGCGCAGATCACTTCCGGCGCAACACGCGGATGCGATGATTCTCGCTGTCACCCACGAAAACGGTCCCGTCTGCATCCACCCAAAGTCCATGGGGTCGATTCAGCGCGCACTGCAGCGGGTCTCCATCCGGACCATCGCCTTTCTGCCCCGTGCCCAGCATCAATTCGATCGTGCCCGTGCGCCGATTGATCCTCCGCACACTGTGACTTTCGGTGTCGGCCAACCACACGTTGCCATCCCCGTCGATCGCCACGCCTTTGGGTCCACTGAGCGTCGCCTCAAGTGCTGGACCGCCATTCCCCGTGAACCCCGCTCGCCCGGTACCCGCGATGTGGCGGATTTTTTGGGTGGTAAGATCAAAAAGGAAGACCTCGTTTCCCTCGCGGGTGACGAGCCATAGGTTGCCCGCGCGATCGAAATCCAGGGACCGGGGATTGTTCAACGGAGTCCCGGAGATCGGCGAGCCATCCGGCGTCGGTCCGGCTTTCCCCGTCCCTGCAAATGTGCTGATCAAACCCGTTTTCAAGTCCACGCGCCGGATCGAATGATTGGCGACATCACAGATGAACAGCGACCCGTCGGGCCCAAATTGAATGCTGTGCGGCGAATTCAGCAATGCCTCGGTCGCAGGCCCGCCGTCTCCCGCGTATCCTTTCTGCCTACCCTTTCCTGCGATGGTGCTGATGATGCCGGTGTTCACGTCGATTCGACGGATCACCTGATTGACCATATCCGCAACAAACAGATTTCCGGCGGCATCGAATCGAATTTCGTGCGGTTGATTGAACGACGCGTCCAAGGCGGCACCACCATCGCCGGCGTAGGCTTTCTGTCCGTTGCCCGCCACCGTCGTGATTGTACCATTAGGCGCGATACGCCGGATGCGGTGCCCGCCGTATTCGCAAAACCACAGCGCACCATCCGGCCCTCTCACCAAGCCAAAGGGAGCGTTCAGTTGAGCCAGACCCGCCGGACCTCCATCACCCGAATATCCGACCGCTCCCGTACCCGCGAACGTCGCAACCGTCCACTCCTGGGCGGAAGCAGTCGCAATGCCGACCGACAGCAGGAGCAGGGCAAAGGCAGGGAAGCGCATGCGTTGATGCCGACAAACCGGGCCCTCGCGGGCGAGCGCATTGTGTTCGGTCAGTCCGGCGTTCGTGTTGATGGAGAGTGCAACTGCGGGAATGCCGCCCTCTGCGGAAGCGCAGTGAATGGTTGTACGCTGACGGCTGAACGTTCGACGGATCGTTCACAAATCGGAGTTGGCGGTTCGAGCCGGGACCGTACCGTTCCCGGATGCTTCCCACGGTTCATCTCATCCGCCACGGTGCCACCGAATGGTCTGCAACCGGTCGACACACCGGTCTGACCGACGTTCCGCTCACCACTGACGGCGAAATCGAGGCCCGTGATTTGCGCGATCGACTCCGCGGCACGTCGTTCACTCAGGTACTGAGCAGCCCCCTCATCCGGGCACGTCGAACGTGCGAGCTGACCGAGTTGTCCCTTGCAGCCGAGATCGAACCGGATCTTCGGGAATGGGACTATGGTGACTTCGAAGGCCTGCGCACCGCGGAGATCATCGCGCGCGGCCATTCACGCTGGAACGTGTTTACGGATGGCTGCCCAGACGGTGAATCGCCGGCCGCCATAACGGAACGCGCTGATCGAGTCGTTGCGCGGCTGCGGCTGTGCTCAGGCGACGTCGCGGTATTTTCCCACGCTCATTTTTTGCGCTCACTCGCGGTGCGGTGGATCGGCCTCTCCCTCGACGCCGCTCAACGTCTGTATCTCAACACGGGATCGATCAGCGTGGTGGGTTTTGAGCACGGCCGGGAGGACGAACCGGTGATTCAGCTCTGGAACGAGCGACGAAGAGTCCGCTGACCGGGCTTGTACGTTGCGAGATTCCCGGGGGCGGGCGCGGCCCGACGCCCTTGTCGGCGTATCACCCCACGGCGGCACCGAGCCGCTTGGTTTATAGTGAACTTCTGGGTCCGCCACATCACACGGCACCGTCTCCAACGGTGCACCGTCGCACTTGAACGCTCGAGCGCATCGCTGTACGTAACAGCGATGCGCTTTTTTCGTGCTGCCGCCTTCGTTTGTGTTGTGACGTTCGCTTTGGTCGGCACGAACGGACATGCGCAGGCCGTTCGCCAGATCAGCGCAGATGACCCGCGCCTTTCGTTCGAGGGCCGAACGGAACTGGCCGAAAAACGGATCCGCATGGGTTTTCCCGGAGTGACTCTCCGTTTCGTTTACCGCGGTCCAGCGCCGACCTTGAAACTCACTGGGGACAATCAGAACTGTTTCTTCAACCTTTCCTGCAACGGGTGGGATCCGGTCCTGATCCATCTGAAGCAGGGCCCGAACGAGATTGCGCTCCCGACCGGCACCGCACCCGCCAAAGGCTGGGTGATTGAACTGGTTCGGCGGACCGAGTCCTGGATGGGAACGGCCTCGTTCGATGGGCTCGACCTTCCCGCTGGTACCGAGTTGATGCCCGTGCCCCCCGCGCCGGAACGCCGGCTCATGTTCATTGGCGATTCACTCACGTGTGGAGAATACAACGAGCGGTTCCCGCCAGAAAACGACGATACGCCACGCTCAACGAACGCCGCACGTTCGTACGGAATGTTGCTCGCACGTTGGCTCCACGCGCAGGTGCACCTCGTCGCGTACGGTGGTCGTGGGATCACGCGAGACTGGTCCGGCAAAACCGCGACCAACACCGTGCCGGTTTTCTTCGCGCGGGCGATGCCGGACGATCCTAACTCGATTTGGAATCACACGCGCTATACGCCGGATGTTATTGTGATCAATGTTGGTACCGATCTCGACGCAGGCTTGTTGGACGAAGAGAAGTTTTTGGACGCGTACACGGCCTTCGTGGAGCAGGTCCGTGCAGCTCATTCCACAGCTTCCATTCTGCTCTGCGAAAGTGGATTTCAATCCGATGGCTCGGACGGGAAATCGCGAGCACCGCGCGATCTTCTGCTCCGCACGATCAAAGCCGTCGTTGAGCGGCGCCGCGCGGCGGGCGACACGCGGGTGCGTTTTGCGCTCACGGGCTTCCATCCGGGCACGCCGACGAACAGTCATGTGGTCGCGTTTCAACAGGAGCAGATCGCCGAGGATCTACTCGGTCCTCTGCGCGAGCTCGCGGGTTGGAAATAATTCGATCACGTACGATGCGCGATCGAAGTCGCGCTGGCTGGCCGATGGTCAGCCGTTCTTGTCCTCAGTTATAGAGCCAGTACTTCCGGCTCTGCTGCTGATACGCCAAGGCCTTCTGGCGCCATTCACGAAGAAACCGATTCACGTCAACACGCGCTCCGTCACGGTGCAGTGCTTCCCACCAGGCCGTCGATCCAACGTGGATGTTGAACGTCCGCTCTTGTCCGCCAGTCAACTCAGCGAACGGATTGGGTGGGTTGTACCGGCACGCCAGCCGCATCAGGTGGAAACTCAACTCGGTCGGATTCCAGTCGTCCCAATCTGAGACCTCCACGAAAATCCCCGTCGTCGCCTGGCCGCGCTCGTTCGGCGCGGAGACACGGCGAAACTTTAACCCCGGTAAGTGCAGCGCATTCAAGTCCTGTTGCAGCTGATCGACCGATTTCCCTCTGAAATAGATCCCGCGAAACGGATAGTTTTTTCCGATCCCGTGGACGAAGCCACTCGATTGGCAGCCGAGTCCAACCATCGCGTAACCGATCACCGCGGCAAAATCTTCAATCTTTTGCGACGTGGGAACGAACGTCAGTCCGGTCTCGGTCCATCGCATGTCGCGTCTCCATCCACGCATCGGGATCACCGTGAGTTTCGCTCGCGAACGCGCCTGCCGCGACCGCTGAATCCCAGCGGGCGGCGCGAGATCGACCGCCATGCGAGCGAGTTCGCCCATCGTGAGTCCATGGACGTAGGGCACACGAAAACGGCCGACGTCGGTCATCAGATCAGAGTCGATGATGGGACCGTCGACCTTGAGCCCGCCCAACGGATTGGGGCGGTCCAGCACAATCACTTCTTTCCCCTGCTCGAAGCACGCTTCGATCGCCGTCTTCATTGCTCCGCTGAAGGTGTAGCTGCGCACACCGATGTCCTGCAAGTCGATCACCAGCGCATCGATCTTCCTCAATTGCGCGGGAGTCGGACGGAACTTTTTTCCGCTCGTACCGTAAAGCGAATAAACCGGCAGCCCCGTGCGCGCATCGACGCTGTCGCCAAATGGCTGCTCGGCATCCTGATCATTGTAGATGCCATGTTCGACCGCGAAGAGGGCCACAAGCTTCACCCCGGGTGCTCTTCGCAAAACCTGAACCGTGCTCACACCCTGCCGATTCACTCCGGCTGCATGGGTCAGCAAACCGAGCCGCTTTCCTTTCACCGCGCGAAAACCATCTGCTTCCAGAACGTCGATCCCGAGCATCACCGTCGCACTGCGCACCGGACGTGCAGCCGATGTCACGGACCCGGAACCCGGCGGTGTCGGCCTGGCGCGCACTCCGCCGCTGGCGAAAGCAGCCGACGCGAAACACCCCATTAAGAGCACGAGGCACGTAGGCCGCCGAAAGTTTTTGAAGAGAAGAGAAGCGCCCTGCGTCACGTTGCCCGGCGACAGTGCGGCGCGGGGATCATCGGTCGAGTCGTTTCTTCGACCGTGCTCCGTTCGACGCCGGACTGACCCGCGCGCCGTTGCCGCTCACTCGCTGCACCGCGCTGCTTACGCCGAAATCCAGACTGAACTACTTCCCGCAACCTGTACACGATTCGTTCGCTCGGAGGGTCGAGCCCGCGCTCGGAGTTGCGACCAGATCAACTGCGCAGCATCCGTGAGCGTAATCTGGCCCGTATTGATGGTCAGGTGGTAGGCCGCCGGATCCGTCACGTCGGTATTGAACGTCGCGCGAACGTACCGACGTCGAGCCGCATCGCAGCGATCGTTGTGGGCACGAGCCTCTGATTCAGAGATGCCATACCGACGCGCGAGGTAGCTTGCGCGATGCTCCACCGAAGCGATCAGGCGAACATGAAAGCCACCTACAAGGTCGGCTGTCGCAAAATTAGCGCCTCGGCCCACCAGAATGACGTGTCCGGCACCCGCGAGCTGACGCACCGTCTGATTTGTTTTCTGCACCAATTCCCAAAGGTTCGGATGCAGTCCAATCATTTCTCCAATGGACGCGTCGGGTTCTGCGATCCGGTCTTCGGGCAGATATCGCGCGAGTCGCGAGGGCAGCCGGTTCTGCTGGAGCATTTGCACCGTGAGATTGCCTTCGTAAACGTGCCAGGACTCGTTCGACTCGCTCGTGGCATTCAAGATCCGTGCGAGACTTGAGCCCCCGGAACCTGCCTGGCGCGAAATGGTGATGAAGCCGCGCGGCGGCCCTGAAGCGACACCTGCGGACCGGGAGTCGCGGGATTGATACCTAAGGTAAGCGTCGGCTCGTTCAAGCAATGCGGGAGCGTTCATAGGATCGTGGTACTGGTTCGATCTCTCATCAAAGCGTAGCTGAATTGAAGCATGCGCCGTGCCCCCTGATTTGTGCGGCCGCGATTCCTCGAACATAAATGGATGCGACGGGCTCAACCCACCTTTCTGAAAATTTCGCCATCGCCGCAGTTCCTTCACTCAGGGTCGGAGCTGGCGGACCGAGCGCCTGCGCGCTTCAGCGTTGAAAGTGAAGCGATGAGGTCAGAGCGTGCCCTGTGCCTCGCGCGCTTCCAACTCCGCTCCCCGATCTTACGCCTGAGCGACTGATGGATCGGATTGCCGAAGCCATGCAGGTCGGGTTGGACGCTTCCCGACTGAAAACCTTTCCCGTTTGGACGCGCCGCGTAATGGTGATCCTCAAGGAGCAATTCGTGCCGCGCGAATTCTCGTCCCTGCTTTCCGGCGGCGAATCGATTTTTGTCGAAGGCGTGGCGGTTGCCTGGGTCGCAAAGGCGCGCGATATCGCGGAATCTTCCGATTCGAAAGGCGGACGGTTCGCACGGAAACTGGCGGAACGCCTTGCGCTCGACGGCGCCTCGCAGGAGGTGGCGGTCAGGGTGGAGTCGGGCGAATTGGCGGGAGCCGACGATTTTCAACAACACGTGATGCGCCGGCTCTTCGCGCCGGACTTCGCCGAGCGCCGGGCATTCGTTGAAGGGCTGGCGGTGGGAAACCGGCTGCCGGAACTCCTCGATCGACAAGCTAAACGAAGCACGACCGATGCGACCGGCATCTATCTTCTGCTCTGGTTTTATTGGCCGGAGATTTCGCGGCTCAAAAGCATCGGCGAAGTTGCACGCGTGCTGGAACCGTTCTTCGCGCGGAACAAGAACCTGACCGGCGTTCATTGGGAAGAGCGGATCCGGAAGCTCGCCAACCGTCTCGGCTTGAGCTTCCGCGCCAAGCAGCGGCGTCGCGCCCTTCAACGCGAATAATCTGACGACAGGTCGAATCGCGGGTTGCCGTGGTAGAAGTCCGTCGGTTCGGGTCTCGTGATTAGCCGGCTGAAATCGCGGATGGCGCGGATCAACGCGGATCAATCCACGCGTGAACGCTGCGGGCCGCATTACATATCCGGAATTGGTTTCATCCGCGCCCATCCGCGAAATCCGCGGTCAAAAACTCCGTTGTTCATCTCTCATGCCCAAACCATCGGAGACCACGGATTTCACTGAGCTCACTGGTCTGAATATCCGATTCGTTTCGATCCTCCATGCCGATCTGTCGGTGGCCCGGACACGGTTCAACCCCGCTTGTCCGGGGTAAGCGCTCGTCCGTTATCAACCCGCCCAATTTCGGCGATCATGGGGCGCCATGAAAACCATCTCTGTTCGCTCCCTCTCGCCCACGCTAACGACCGTCGCGTATTTGCGGCGTCGCTGCCTGTTCATCCGCTCATTTCAGCAGCCGTCGCTGAATCGCAAAGCCGCCCAGAACCCAAGCTGGCAACGTCGTGAGCACCGGAAAGGCGCCACGCCTCGCCGGTTTCGAATCCTCCGACGACTCCTGCGCGGAGAACTTTTTCAGTCGTTCGCCAATCGCACGGCTCTCCTGTTATGCAGTGGGTAATCCTCCTCTTCTTAACGGGGACGTTGATGTCGGCGCCGCCGGACATGCGTGCTCGTCCGGCTGCCGCGGTTCGAACCCACGCTCCCATTGCGCTTGAATCAGCTGAGACGGTCGCGACTCCAGTCGCAGCTGCTCGGCTGGAAACGGAGGCCACCAATGGCTCCCGGTTTTCGCCAACCAAGACGCGTTCGGAACAAACGTATGCCTCCTCAGTATGGACTTCGCGGAGATAAAGCCAGCGACGCATCGGGTCGCTTATGGAAAAACACTTGCCGGACATAGGTGGCGGCCGCATTGAAACAACGTGAGTTGGTTGTTTTTTCGGGCGTACCCAATGCCGACGCGCACTCGCTCCGCGATTTTTCTCATCACGGCGCTGATCTCCACGTCGCTCCCTTTACCCGCGACAATACCTCACCTGCAATTAGGTGACGTTGCCACGGAAGATATTGTCACGCCCGTACCGCTCGTCGTGCTCGATCCGGAAGCGACCGATGCGTTGAAAGAGCGGACTGCGCAGCAGGCGCCGTCGGTCGTCCGGTACTCCCCGCAGGTGGCCAACGAAATCGAGGTTGAAGTGCGGGCCACGCTCGCGGCTGCGCGAACGAAATTCATGACGGCGCTCGATGCGCTGCAGGATCATCCGCCGGGCGAGGCCGATATCGGCACGGCGGTCTACGTAGCGGCACTCGAATACACCTCTCACAGCTCGGCAAAAAACCTCCCACTGGAAAAGCTCACCGGATTCTGGCTCCGCGGGCAGAGCGATCAGCCGTTGCTCGACAGCCTGCTGCAGCCGTTGCGAGAAGTGATGGCGCAACCCGTCGTCGTTGGAGTGACTGGGAAAACAGATGCAGTGCTGCCTCCGACGCAGTTGGTCCGATTGGTCCCCGTCAAATCGCTCTCTGACTCCGTGGTGGTCGAAGTCGTCGAAACCACGGGCCAAACCATTTCACCGGCAAAGGTCATCAGCCTCGCCCGCGCTCAGCGTCTCGTCCAAATTCATTATCCACCCAGTCAGGAGCAATTGGGTGAGTTTGCCGCCTCGTTTGTGCGCGCGAATGCGGTGTTTGATCCGGCGCTGACCAACATCGTTCGGGCCAAGCGCATCGCCGGCCTGGCGGTGAACGACACCTTCGACGCCGCTCAGGTGATCGTGCGCAAAGGACAGACTATCGACCGAAAAGCCCTCAGCGCTCTCGCGGTGTTACGCGAGAAAAGCCTGATCGGGACGTTGCAGACGAAGTTGGACCAGGAGCAAACCGTCGCCGGTATGATCAAGAGCCAGACCAAATGGGTCGGCGCGGGATTAGCCGTCATGGTACTCACACTCGGGTTGATCCTATGGCGACTGCGCTCACGTCCGACGGACAGCATGCTTCCGGCGATCGTGGATCCGTTGGCCAACGCCGCGGCCTCCGGAGCGAGCGACGCTGGCGAGTGGCAGAAGCGCGCGATGGAAGCCGAGGGAAAAGCGGAGCGGGCGCACGAAGCCATTCGCACTGGCGCGCTCGGCTGGATGCGCGACAAGGTGTTTCACACGATGTTTCATCAACGCGCCGAGCTCCTGTCGGCGCAGAAATCGGCCGAAACGGGGATTCTGGATCTCGAGCAGCGGCTCGAGCAACTGCACGCCCCGTTGCAGGAAAGGATCACCACCTACGAACAACGCATCGCAGAGCTCGACCAGGAGCTCGCCCGCGCGCGCTTGGAGCAGACCAACGCTCCGGCGCAGGTCATCGCGCAGGACCCCGAAACCGTCCGTCGCGAAGTGGAAGCACGGTTGGAGGAGCTGAAAAAGCCGCTGGATGAGCGGGCCGCGAATTATCAACGGCGCATCCAGGAACTCGAACGTGATCTCGCGGCCACACGCGACGCCCGGCCCTCGCTGCGGCCTGGTTTCGCTCCAGGCCCCGATCCTGAGCGGTCGATTCAACGTCGGGAACTCACCGTGGCAGAGCGCGAACAAGCCGTTGCGGAGGCCGAGCAACGGGCCGCTGATCGCGAGCGCGATTTGAACGAAATGGACGCCTTGCTACGGGCGCGCGAAGCGTTGCTCAGTTCAACGTCAACGCGCTCCGTCCCCAACCGAGTCACGGTGCGTGGCGCAGAAGCGCTGCGGCAATTCACCGCCGAGTTGGCGGAGCCGCTCGCGCCTGCCGCACCGGTCGAAACGGCGAAACCCGAGACGCTGCCCAGCAACGCTCCGCTTTAACGCGCAGCGTCAGTGGCGGTCGGGGGGTTCCGTGCAGATCGACTGAGCGATTGACGAGGGTCTCGACCCCGAAGGGGCCGAGACGAATCAGACACCCGCGTTCGCGGCGGCCCGACTCTCGTCTTCCGTCCGGAGCGCCTGCTCGTAGCACTTCGTCGCTTCCTCGTAACGCTCCAGCCGGTTGCAAACGCCGCCTTTGTAAAGGTACGCCAGGGTCATCTTCGAGTCTGCCTTGATCGCGCGGTCGTAGCACTGAATGGCCTCATCGTCTTGCTTCAAGCGCTCCAACGCGGCGCCTCGCTTCACCAGGGCCTCTGGATGATTCAGGTCGATCTTGAGCACTTCGTTATAACAAGCCACGGCCTCCTTCGGCATTCCCATCGTGAGCAAGCCGTGGCCCTTCGCCAAGAGTGACTTGATGCGGGTGGTCTGATCGTTGGAGGACGTGGTCCGCGGACCGGAATCCACACTCAGCACCGTCGACGTTGTCGCGATCGCACCCGACGGCGAAGGATGCCCGGCCGTATGCTCGAGTTCGAAAATGCGCCGCTCCATCCGATCGATCATGCTCTGTATGCGTTGGCTGGACACGCTGACCGTTTGGTCGCCCAGTGTGCCTGAGTCGGCAGTGAGCAAGGCAGGAGTACTTGGCGCGGGCAGCTGCGGCCGTGACGTTGTCAATTCGGCGAGCTGCTTCATCGCCCGCCACTGGAGCAATGGACCGATGACGACGGCGAGAAAAGCGAGTCCGCCAAACACGGTGGCGACCCACAACACGATGCGATTCGCGCGCTGGAGCTCGAGTTGCTGCCGCTCGCTCTCCAGACGTTGCGCCTGCGCGCGCTCGGTTTCGACGCGGTGGCGTTCGCGTTCGGCGTCCATCGCCGCTTTGATTGCCTCGAGCTTTTCGCTCACGGCGGCAGCCTGCGCGCGCGCTGTCACATCCGCTTCGATACGACTGGTCGCGATGGCCAGCTGCGTCGCCTGCAACTGTTCGCGCACCTGCAGGTATGACTTCAGCAGCTCGGCCTGACTCAGTTCATCGACCGCCGCCGATTTCGCGGGAGGAGTAACGGGCGCGACCTGTGCGCTCAAGGCTCCTGACCCGGTGGCAACCAACACGGCGGCGACGCAAAGCGCGCCCAACCGGCAAAGCATGTTTTTCATGTAGACCTGGCACGAAGCTGAAAATCCGCTCAAACGAAGTCAAGGGAGGGACGGGAAATTGTCGGCGGTGTCGGGCGATCGCGAACGCGTCGGCACGCTCCGCTGATCGATTTGCCCCCAAACCAGGATCCATCACGGACCTGGTTTCCCCCAACAAGACCCATAACGTGCTCAGCTATGATGGATGGGCGTACCGTGCACGTACGGCCGACACGCAGATCTTCCTGGCCTACTTCGAAAACGGCTGTCCGAAATCAGAAATCAGGGGCGCGCAACTCAACAGCACCTATCGCGCACAGTGGTTCAATCCACGCGACGGCATTTGGTTCGACGCCGGCAGCGGGCACCTTTCGGCGAGCAAAATTGGGGTGATCGAGCTGCCGGCGTTTCCAGCGGAAACGGATTGGGGCCTGAAGCTCGGCAGACAATTTATAGCACGGATAGGAATCCGCGCCGCGAAGCCGCGCGAGAGAGTTGTAGGGGCGCACCTTGCGGGCGCCCGGTTGGCGGGTTAGATCAGCAAATTACGGCCGGTGCGGGTTGCGATCGATGGAACGGGCGCCCGTGAAGGGCCGCCCCTACATCGCTGCGCCGACATCCCGGTCACTCTCTCAGCGTCAGGCGACAATTGCATCCCGGAGTTGGTGGAGCGACTGACGCGGCCTAACCCTGCCTCGCAGCAGGTCACGCGCACATCACTAGCCTCCCACTAATTTCATCATGCCGGCCGGATAACGAGCGCCGGCCACCGCGTCGGCCGGAAAGGCCGCGTTGATCGCGGCCAGGTCTGCTGCGGTCAGCCGCACGGTAAGGCTGCCAAGGTTCTCGTCCAAGTTGGCGATCCGGCGCGTGCCCGGTATGGGGATGATGTCATTGCCCTGCGCCAGCACCCACGCGAGCGCAAGCTGACTCGCCGTGCAGCCGTGCTGTGTCGCGATTTCCTGGATGCGCGTGACGAGGGTCAGGTTCCGCGCAAAGTTCTCTCCTTGAAACCGCGGGTGACTGCGACGCTGATCGTCGGCGGCAAAGTCTTCGAAGCGCTTCAGTTGTCCGGTGAGAAATCCGCGGCCCAGCGGACTGAACGGCACAAAGCCAACACCCAATTCCCGGCACGCCGCCAAGACCTCGCCTTCAGGATCTCTGGTCCAGAGTGAATACTCGCTTTGCAAGGCGGCGATCGGGTGAACCGCGCAGGCTCGTCGCAGGGAATCCGGACTGACTTCAGACAAGCCAAGGTAACGCACCTTGCCCGCGCGCACCAGCTCCGCCATGGCGCTTACCGTTTCCTCAATCGGCGTTTCTGGATCCACGCGATGGAAGTAGTAGAGATCGATGACGTCGACGCCGAGGCGACGCAAACTCGCCTCGCACGCGGAGCGCACGTATTCGGGCCGCCCGCACACCATGAGGCCGCGATCCGCCGGTGCATTGAGGACGAAGCCAAATTTGGTGGCCACGCAGACTTTCTCCCGCCATCCCGGCAACACTTTCGCCAGCAGCTCCTCGTTCGAGCCGTTGCCATACACGTCCGCCGTGTCGAAGAACGTAACGCCGCGGTCAAGGGCGTGGCGCAACGTGGCGATCGACTCGGTGTCGTTCCGAGGACCATACGAATGCGACATGCCCATGCAGCCCAACCCCACGGCCGAAACGCGGGGACCACGCTGACCCAATTGCCGGTTGATCATTCCGGCAGGCTAAGTGCCGAATTCAAAAATCCAAGTCGAGTTCGAATCGCGCCCGTTCATCGGCGGTGGAAATCGATTTTCAAATGCCGGATCCAGCTCCCATCCGCTTGCAAACGAGCCGAGGTGAACTGGCGATGATCCGGGCTTTTGAATACCGTCACTTCGCGGAATTTCGCCGTTTCGCCGGGGGTCGGAGGAAAAGGGCCTTCCGTTTCGAGCGTGAGAACCTGGCCGGTGGCGTCGACGTGGCCGCGATAATGCCAGAGGTAATCCGTCATCGAATCCACCCAGGTTCCAATGTACTCCGCCCGGATCTGGTCGTATCCCAACGTCAGGCGGCACGTGTACGGCAGGTCAAAATTCTGGGCATCAGAGACCAACCAAAATCCTCCAACCATCTTCGCCACCTCACGGCCGCGGGTGGTCATCGGCGGTTCGTCCGCGTCTAGGATCATCTCAATCACCGCGTCCCATTCGCCGACAAATCGCTGCAGCCAGGCGTGCTGCTCCGTCGGTTCTGGCCCGCAGGGCGGATTGCACAGGGTGGAAATCCCCGATTGAGCGGCTCTAGAGATCACACCGTCACTGAGTTCGTTTGAGTTCATCATGAGTAGAAAAGGAGGCGCTGAGCGCCGTTCGAGTTTGGGTTTAATCTGTCGACGAACGGGCTGGCACTTTTTGGACACTCTTACTTCATTTCACCGGATCGATGCGTTGCTTTGCCCACCCCGCAAGGGTGCGCGGCCGCCTCCTCTTTCATGTCCACCAAAACCGCCCCGACCCCCTACCTCCTTCTCTTCCGCAATTCAGGACCGGAAACGCACGAGCGTCTCTCGGCCGGGGAGCGCTCCGCCCTGATCAACCGATGGAATGCGTGGTACGACGAATTGGCCGCGAGCGGTAAAGCCGTCGATGGGCAGCCGCTCGAACTTGAGACGCGTGTTGTGTCCGGTGTCGCGGGAAATCGAGTGGTCGATGGACCGTTCGCGGAAGCCAAAGAAGCGATCGGCGGGTTTGTCGTGCTCATGGTCAACAACCGCGAGGAAGCCACGCAAATTGCGCAGCAACATCCAGGGCTGGCGTATGGACTCGTGATCGAGGTGCGCCAGATGGCGGGTCACTGTCACCTCGGAATTACGAGCCGCACGACCTCGCGCTGACGAGCGGGAGAGCGCCTTCAGCGGGGCGCTCACGAGTGTGCGCACGTAGCTGGGCGCAGAGGAGCGAGTCTCGAGCCGCTGCAATCCGTCCCCTATTTAACCGAATGGTTGGCTTGGCCAGTCGGATAATCTTTCAAGGCGTGTCCGGAATGTCGCGGTTCGTTCGTAGAGGTACGAAGCCACCCCAAAGAACCCGTTTGTTAACCCCTCGTACCATGCTCACCAAGATCCTCCTCGCCCTCGCCGTCCTGCTCGCGGCATTTCTCATCTACGTCGCGCTTCGCCCCGGCGATTTTCATGTCGCCCGCTCGGTGACCGTCTCAGCTCCACCCGCGCAGGTTTTCGCTCAAATGAACGACCTGCACAATTACCAAGTCTGGAATCCGTTCAGCAAAGCGGATCCCGCGATGAAGGTGACCTTCGAGGGACCCCAAGCCGGACCGGACGCGGCGCTCACCTGGTCAGGCAACAGTCAGGTCGGCGCCGGCCGCATGACCATTGTCGAGAGCCAGCCAAACGAACGCGTGAAGATCCGGCTGGATTTTATCAAACCGTTTCCTTCGACGGCCGCCGCTGAGTTCACCTTAACCCCCGACGGCAACGGTACTCGAGCTACCTGGAGTATGAGCGGGATAAATACATTCATTCCGAAAGCAATCGGCGTCTTCCTCAATATGGACAAGATGATCGGCGGCGAATTCGAGAGAGGCCTGGCTGAAATGAAAACCATTGTGGAACGCTCAACGGTGAAATGATCCGGCTCCGCTCCAAAGCTTTCGGCTCGTCTCCGCGCCATGCCACCACGTGCCACCGATCCACTCAGCCGTACGTTCGGCGCGCTGGCTGACCCTACCCGCCGGGCCATTCTCCGTCGCCTCACGCGCGGTCAAGCCTCGGTCACCGAACTGGCCGAACCGTTTACGATATCTCTCCCGGCCATCTCAAAACACCTTCGCGTGCTCGAGCAGGCGGGTCTCATCGCCCGCAGCCGCACCGCGCAATGGCGCCCGTGTCGCTTGCAAACGAAACCGCTGAAGCGCGCCGTAAAATGGATCGAACCCTATCGGATCCATTCGGACCGTCGCGCCGAACGCCTCGATTCGCTTCCTCGCGCGCGGCGAACGCCATCGCCGGGCACGCACTGAACGATCCTTTGAATCAATCGTTCGGCTCACGCCCACTCGCCCTCACCTCACTGCTTCCGTTCTCCACTATCAAAATTTTCCCATGAAACATTTACCTACTATCGCCCGCATTTTGTTAGGCCTCCTGTTTTTCATCTTCGGCCTGAATGGTTTTCTCAACTTCATCCCTCCTCCCCCGACCGGCATTCCCGAAGGCGCGATGGCGTTTGGTGCTGCCATGATGAAAACCGGATACCTGCTCCAACTGCTCAAGGGCACGGAAGTCCTCGCGGGAGTACTTTTGCTCTGCAACCGCTTCGTCCCTCTTGCCCTGGCCGTGCTGGCTCCCGTCATCATCAACATTGTCGCGTTCCATGCGTTTCTGGCGCCCTCGGGTTTGCCCGTTCCGCTCGTGATTGGGCTGCTCGAGGTGTATCTGGCGTGGTGTTACCGCCACCTGTATCGACCCATGCTGGCAATGCGCGCAACTCCCGTGGCCCGCGCCTCCGCTGCGGTGTAGACGAGGACTGAGCGCTTAAGAGTGCGCCGCGACGCTTAGTCGCGGCGCTTTCAACTCCGTCTCACAAAGCGTCGAACGCCCGGACATGCCGCTTGCGCGATCGACCCCATTGCAGCGATGAAGCCTGTCTTCGCTTTGATCAAACCCGCAGACCAGCGCAGAAGCGGGCGAGTCGTTCGACCCCCTTCTTGATGATTTCGTCGCTCGTCGCGTAGCTCAGCCGCACATACCCTTCCGCCCCGAAGGCACTGCCCGGGACCGCTGCGACCTTTTCCGCCTCGAGCAAACGCGCGCAGAAATCCACATCCTTCAAACCAAAGCTGGAAATGTTCGGGAAAAGATAAAATGCGCCCTGGGCCAACAAGCAGGTTATGCCCGGGATCTTGTTCAGCTCCGTGTGCAGGAATTTCCGGCGACGATCGAACGCCGTCATCATGATCTTCAACGAAGCCGCGGTTTTCTCCTTTTCCTTCAAAGCCGCCAGTGCGCCGTACTGGCCAAAGGTCGTCGCGTTGGACGACATCTGACTCTGCAGCTCGGCGATCGCTTTCGCAATTGGGAGTGGCGCAACGGTAGTGCCGATTCGCCAGCCGGTCATCGCGTACGTCTTTGAAAAACCAGCGACGACAATCGTGCGCGCTTTCGCGGCCTCGTTCAACGTCGCGACACACGTCGGCGTAGCCCCGTCGTACATCAGATGCTCGTACATCTCGTCGGAGAGGATGTAGAGGTTGTGCTTCACTGCCACGGCAACGATCGCTTCGAGCTCGGCCCGCGTATAAACGGCGCCCGTCGGATTCGATGGCGAATTCAGGATCACCAACTTCGTCTTTGGCGTGATCGCCGACTCCAACATCTGCGGCGTCAGCCGAAAACCGGTCGTGTCGTCGGCGAGCACAAACTTCGGAACCGCTCCGGCGAGTTTCACCATCTCGGGATAGCTCACCCAAAAAGGCGCGGGCACAATGACTTCATCACCGGGCGAACAAACCGCGAGTACGCCGAGGTAGCAGTTGAACTTCCCGCCGGGCGACACGATCACCTGCTCGGGCGTGATGATGTAATTATATTCCGAGGCATAGCGCTCGACGATCGCTTTCCGCAGCTCGATGATGCCGGGCGTCGGCGCGTACTTGGTCTTCCCGGCCCGCAAGGCGGCAATCGCTGCATCCTTGATGTGCTCGGGCGTATCGAAGTCCGGTTCACCCGCGGCGAATCCGCAGACATCTTCTCCCGCGGCTAGGAGCGCTTTCGCCTTCGCATCAATCGCCAGCGTCGGCGATGGCGAAACATTGCGGGCCCAGGAGGACAATGGCAGCGGAGAAGTACTCATTGAAGAATGCAGGGATCACTAAAAGGAAACGCGCCGTCGGAATGCAAGCCCAAGGGCCACCGCGTTTTTTCGACGCACCGTTAAAGGCGGACACAAAAAAACGGCGGTGTTACACCGCCGTTGTGAACTCTGGGCTGCTGACGCGCAGCTTACTTTTTCTTTTTGTCCGGCTTGGACGGAAGATCTTCGAGGGCGAGGCGCAGCAACTCGCCGACGCTCGTGTCCTTCTTTTTTGCATACCGCTTCAGCATCGCGCGTTGATCCGACGTGATGCGCACGGAAATCTGCCGGTGCGGCACCGTCGCTGGCTGGCAGCGCTCGAAGTCGAAATTCTCCATTGCGAGGCGGACAACTTCACTGGCCGTTTGGAGGCCGTGACCGTTACGGGTCGATTTGATCTTGGAAATCAAAGCGAGGGGGAGATCAAACGTCAGTGGGGCGGAGCTTTTCTTTGTGCGAGTGGCCATAATTCGAAAGCAGCTAGAGGTTCAAGGAGTTCGGCTAGGGACCAGCACACACGGACCAGGGCCGCGGGCAACGATAATTTTCACTGTAGGGCCATTTTCAATGCATTATCAGAAACGCTCTTACTTCGATTTACCCGCCAGCAACTCGCCGCGAAGTAGATTATAAGCGTCCACCGGGCTTTCTACCGTGCGCCATGCCATGGCCAGAATCCTTGTATCCACGGTTAAGCCATGAGTGATCAGCAGGGTCTTCACCCCCAGCGCCGCTCCAGCTAAAACGTCCACTTCGGCATCGCCCACAAAGATGGCCTCGTCCGCCGCGGTCGCCATCTCCCGCAGAGCGACAGCGAGGCCTGCCGGATCTGGCTTGTGCGACGGCAGATCGTCACCGCAAATGCACGTTGTAAGCTTTCCCCTGAGACGCTGCGCGCCGAGGATCGATAGAGCGGAGGCGCGTTCGCGGCCGGTCCAAAGCCCAAGCGAGATCCCGCTCCGGACAAAATCGTCGATCAGCGTGGTCATACCGTCGAATGCAGCCACCCGGTCCCAGCGCCCCTCCGTATACGCATTCAGCCGATGCAGCGCTGCGGCGGCGTGTTCGGGTTTTGGCAGTAATCCCTCCAGAATACGCTCAGGAGGACCACCCATGCGCGTACGCCACTCGTCAGGTGAAAGAGCGGGGGCGAAAGGAATGATTGCGTGCGCGAACGCCTCCAACACGAACGGCATGCTGTCGACGAGCGTACCATCGAGGTCAAAAACCACCGTTCGGATGGCTTTGCTCACGGCCCAATACGTTCCAAGCGCGCTGAATCTGGCGCCCGAGTCTCCTCCGCCAGTTGCACAGGCTCGAAGACGTTTCGGGCAAACTCTACGTCCAACGCGACGGCGACGACGTCAAAGCGCGTTTTATTCCGCGTTGTCTCATCGCGAACATCGAGCGTCTTGGGAATCCATTGTTCTCCGACCTTCTTCAGATCGACCAGGGAAAGCGTCTTCAAAACGGCATTACCTGCACCGAGCACCTCCGTTTGGACGAGGGCGTTGTATTGCGTATCGAGTTGGACGCGAACGCCAGTGACCTTTGGATACTTCGTCGCGAATGCAGCCGGCGGCTTCATGATCAGCATATGTGCCGGCCGACCCCGAAACCGCACGAGGCCCTTGTACTCGAAGTCGTCCCAAAAAAGGAAAGGCATCTGCAAATCAAATGCTGAGAGATCGCAATCCGGCACGAGCGGATCAAACGGCGAAGTGGCGCCGAGCATCTGCACCGTACCTCCTGTGTCCCAGCGCCAGACGGACGAGTTACGACCGTTTTGGATCAACAGCCGGCGCTCGGTCGTGCCGCTCTTGGCCGCGGGCAAGTTCAACGATACCCGCGCCACCGGTCCCATTTGATTATGAGCTCCCCAGAGCCGCCCTGGGATGGTCCGCTCTGCACCGCGGCGAGGCATCACGCGCAGCTGGAATTCAAGGAAGTAGTTCCCCGCGATTCCCTGTTGGCGAACTTGCTCAAGCGCCGCGCGACCTTCCGCGGGATCCGATCCGCCGAGCTGAGTCAGCGGGGGTGCGGTCGCCCCTTTCGGCGCAGCGTGACTGGTGAGCGCTGCCACCAGAACACCGGTCAAAAAAAAGGCCCGCCGACGGAATCGGGCGGGCACTCGAACATTCGCCAACATGCCTTAAGGAGTCTTAGGCGCCGCAGGCGAGGGCGCAGGTGTCGTGGAAGAAGCGGGGGCGGACGTGGCCGGAGCTGTCGTCGCGGGCGCAGCGGTCGCAGGAGCCGTCGAAGGCAACGTCGCCGGTGCGGCAATCGTTGGCAGGCTCTCACCCGTTGGTGTCGCATGCGCGCGTTGATAAATGCGGCCCAGGTACAATGCGAAAGCCAGGACGAAGAACGCGATCGCCGCGTTGATCGTGAACTTGCTCAACACGTTGCTGGTGTCCGCACCGAAAGCCGCTTCGGCCATTCCACCGCCCATGGCGGCACCCAATCCACCATCGTTTTTGGCCTTCTGCATCAGTACAACGAGCACCAGCGCGACCGATGTAACGAGGAGGACAAACGTCAGAATACCGAGGAGGATGTTCATGGAGAAAGGGTCAAAGCATCAGAGCGGACGGGGGTTTGTCAATGCCCCGCAACCAAGAGGATCCAGACGACAGAAAATCCCGATCCCCTCGCGGTGGTGCGCATCCGATAGGTCTCAGCGAATCAACGTGTGGCCGCGTCAGCCAACGGACCCGCGAGCCCGGTTTTAGATTTCGACGCCCAGCTTTTCCAAGAGGCGCTGGAGGTCATCGTTGCCGCGATACTCGATGACGATCCGCCCTTTTTTTGGTGTGTGTAAAACCGCGACGCGTGCGCCCAGGTGTGAAGACAATTTCTTCTGAATGCCTTCAACGGCTTCAGCGTCCTTCGTCGGCAAACTGCGCGTTTTGCCCCGGGGGACGGCACCGGCCGCGTTCTTGCGGTCGAGCACCAGCTTCTCCGTCCCTCGTACGCTCAGGCCTTCTTCGATCACCCGGCGGGCGAGCACCGTGCGTTGAGCCACATCCGTGACTCCGAGCAGAACTTTGGCGTGACCGACGCTCAGCAGATTCCGGGCGACGAACCCCTGCAGTTCACCGTCAAGGGCGAGGAGGCGCAGCGCGTTCGCCACGGTGGCCCGGCCCTTTCCGACCCGATCGGCGGCGGTTTCCTGCGTCAGATCAAAATCCCGGATCAGACTCGCGAAGCCATGCGCCTCTTCGATCGGGTTCAGCCCCTCAC